>NZ_JBVJHB010000006.1:0-413984 GCF_055587045.1 Streptomyces sp. NPDC048671
ATCGTCCACTGTGTCCTCGCTGTGTGCATTGCCTGGTAGACCCGCTAAGTGGTCTGCCAGGACTTTCAAAGGAACCTCGAACCTGCCGAAGCAGGTCGGGGTATCAACATATCTGGCGTTGACTTTTGGCACGCTGTTGAGTTCTCAAGGAACGGACGCTTCCTTTGTACTCGCACCAGAACATTTTCTGGGGCTTTCCTCCGGGCGCTTCCCTTCGGTCTTGCGTTTCCGACTCTATCAGACTCTTTCGTGTCCGATTCCCGGTCGAAGCGGGCCTCGCAATTTTCGCTTTCCAGTTCTTCGCTTTCGCGCTTTCCCTTTCCAGCGATTCCAACCTTACCAGACTCAATTTCGTTCCGTTTCCGGTTCGAATTTGATTTCCGGTGGCCGTTGAAGGGGCCTTGCCTTTCGGCTGATTCGACTTTATCAGAACAGTTCGGCCGAACTAACCGGCTTCATGGTCCAGAGAGTGGGAATCAATGGCTCTGCGGAAATTCAATTTCCGGTGAGAGCGAGATGACGCTAACTGCTGGGCCCGAACTTGTCCAGTTCGAGGCAACCGTTTGAATCTACCTCCCCCAGTCCGCCGTGTCAACGGTTTTTTTGGGGCGAGGAGGAGACTAGCAGGTCAGGAGAGCCGGACGCACATCAGGCGGCTACCGGAAGTTCGGCGCTGCGTTCGGCATCTGCGATGTCGTCGGCGTCGCCGGTCCGGGCCGCGCGGCCGCCCAGGATGTAGACGTAGGCGCGAAAGGCCAGCTCGGCGGCCATTCCGATGGCGATACGGGCCCAGGTCGGGAGGCCGGAGGGGGTGACGAAGCCTTCGATGACACCCGAGACGAACAGGATCAGGGCCAGCCCACTGGCCATGCCGAGTGCGGCGCGGCCCTGCTGCGCCAGGGCTGTGCGCCGGGTGTAGGGACCGGGGTCGATGACCGTCCAGCCCAGACGCAGGCCGGTGACGGCCGCCACGAAGACGGCCGTGAGTTCAAGCAGTCCGTGCGGAAGGATCAGACCGAGGAAGGTGTCGAGCCGGCCGGCCGAGGACATCAGCCCGATGTGGATGGTCGCCGAAGGGTGGGCGGCGATGAGTGAGCTCGTGACCGGGGACGCGGTCGCGCTGCTGGGGCTGCGGCCGGCGAAATTGCCGAGCCGTGCGCTGGCTCTGGCCATCGATCTGGTGGCAGTGGGAACGGTGTTCGTCCTGGCGTCGGTCGGACTGACCATGGCGACGGCCGCACTGGACGGGGCGGCATCCGCCGCCATCTCCGTCGCGACGTTCCTGCTGGTCCTGGTGGAGCGCCGATAGCGGTGGAAACGCTCAGCCACGGCCGTTAACTGGGGAAGCTGGCGTGCGGGCTGCGGGTGGTGCGGGACGACGGGGGCCGATCCGGTTCCGGCACGCGCTGGTGCGTGGGGCGATGGGTGTCGCGGAGATCCTCATGACACTCGGGGTGGTCGCCTCCGTCGCGTTGCTGGTGTCGGCGCGCGGGAGGCGGGCTCGGGGACGTCTTCGCGGGGACGCTCGTCGTACGGGAGCGGCTGCCGGCGGGCCGGGCCGCCGCTGTTGCGCCTCCGCCTCCCTGGCTGGTGGGACGCTTCGCCGGGCTGGACCTGTCGGCGGTTCCGGACGGACTGTGGCTGGCGGTACGGCAGTACCTGACGCGGATGCACCAGCTGGACGCCGACGTGGGCCGGGCCATGGCGGGGCGGCCGGCCGGAGAGCTCGCCGGGTGGACCGGGGTTCCGGCTCCGGTGGGCGTACCCGCCGCCGCGTACCTGGCGGCCGTGGTGAACGAACGGCAGGCTCGGGATACGCACCGGATGTTCGCCGCTTCCCGTACCGCCGCTGACGGCCCCGGCGGTACGGGCAGGCCGCCTCGGTCTCCCGGCACGGGTTCAGCGCCTCCGGCGGTGCCTGTGGTGCCTGCGGGGGCCAGGGGTGTGGCGGCTCCCGGGGCGGATCGGGCGCGGCCGCCCACGACCGGGTTCGCTCCGCCCGCCTAGCGGGTCGAGGGCGGGGATTCCAGCTCTTCGAGCTCGATGCCCGGGGCCGAGAGGACCACGTCGCCGGCGATGTGGAGGGTGTGCTGCTCGCCGGTGTCCAAGGCGTTGACCTGGTATTCGTCCACGGTCAGCGGTCCGTTGTCAGTGGCGTGCGTTTCACTGTTCACCAGGGCCCAGGACTGGTCGACGGTACGGGGTGCGAGGACCGGATCCGTGAAGGCGACGACGCGGAGACGGGTCGCGGGGGAATCGGGGGTGAGGCGCAACAGGCGTGCGGTCGCGATGAGGAAGGCGGGGGAAGTGCCGGTGAAGGTGTGGGCGCGGACATTGCCTTCGTCGGCGTGCGTGCCGGTCGGATCGGAGCGGACCCAGGTGACGCCTTCGAGGGCGGCGCCGCGGACCTGCCAGCTCGCGGCGTGGAGTTCGAGACGGATCGGGCGGCCGAGTTCGTCCAGGGTGAGATCGATGGATCCGAGGTGGTCGCCGGACGGGGCGGTCGTCTGGGAGACATAGCGCCAGCCGGAGGGGCCGGGGGCGCAGTGGAAGTGCTCTTCACCGAGGGGGGTGTGGTCGTGGAGATCGTGGAGCGAATAACGGCCGCGGGGCATGGGGTCCTTCGGGTTCCTCGGGCTGTGCGGGGTGCGGTACGACGCAGGCCCCCGACACGGGGGTGCGGGGGCCTGCGTTCGTAGCTGCTGCGCTGTGCTGCTGAGTCACCGGGCCTGCTGACGCTGTCGCGTCCGCACGCTCGGGGTCCGGGGCCGCGGGGCCCGCCGGTGGCCGGTCGTCACTGACCGGTGGTGACTGTGACCGGTCACCGGTGGGCCGCCGTGGTCACGGGATCAGTAGCGGTAGTGGTCGGTCTTGTACGGGCCGTCGACCTCGACGCCGATGTAGGCGGCCTGCTCGGGACGGAGCGTCGTGAGCCTCACTCCGAGCGCGGCGAGGTGGAGGCGGGCGACCTTCTCGTCGAGGTGCTTGGGCAGCACGTAGACCTCGGTCGGGTACTCCTCGGGCTTCGTGAACAGCTCGATCTGGGCCAGGGTCTGGTCCGCGAACGAGTTGGACATGACGAACGAGGGGTGGCCCGTGGCGTTGCCCAGGTTCAGCAGACGGCCCTCGGACAGCACGATGAGGACCTTGCCGTCGGAGAACGTCCAGGTGTGGACCTGCGGCTTGACCTCGTCCTTGACGATGCCGTCAATGGCGGCGAGGCCCGCCATGTCGATCTCGTTGTCGAAGTGGCCGATGTTCCCGACGATGGCCTGGTGCTTCATCCGGGCCATGTCAGCGGCCATGATGATGTCCTTGTTGCCCGTCGTGGTGACGAAGATGTCGCCCTGCTCCACGACGTCGTCGAGGGTGGCCACCTGGTAGCCGTCCATCGCCGCCTGAAGGGCGCAGATCGGGTCGATCTCCGTGATGATCACCCGGGCGCCCTGGCCGCGCAGGGACTCCGCGCAGCCCTTGCCCACGTCGCCGTAGCCGCAGACGACGGCGGTCTTGCCGCCGATCAGGACGTCGGTGGCGCGGTTGATGCCGTCGATCAGCGAGTGGCGGCAGCCGTACTTGTTGTCGAACTTCGACTTGGTGACCGCGTCGTTGACGTTGATCGCCGGGAACAGGAGGGTGCCGTCACGGTGCATCTCGTACAGCCGGTGCACACCGGTGGTGGTCTCCTCGGTGACACCGCGGATCTCGGACGCCAGCTGGGTCCACTTCTGCGGGGCCTCGCCGAGGGTGCGGTTCAGCAGGGTGAGGATGTTGGCGTACTCCTCGCTGTCCGCGGTCGACGGGTCCGGGGCCGCCCCGACCTTCTCGAACTCCACGCCCTTGTGGACGAGGAGGGTGGCGTCACCACCGTCGTCGAGGATCATGTTCGGTCCGCCGGTGGGGGTGTTCGGCCAGGTCAGGGCCTGCTCCGTGCACCACCAGTACTCGGCGAGCGACTCGCCCTTCCAGGCGAAGACCGGGACGCCGGCGGGGGCGTCCGGGGTGCCGTTCGGACCGACCGCGATGGCTGCGGCCGCGTGGTCCTGGGTCGAGAAGATGTTGCAGGAGGCCCAGCGGACCTCGGCGCCGAGGGCGACCAGGGTCTCGATCAGCACGGCGGTCTGCACGGTCATGTGCAGCGAACCGGTGATGCGGGCACCGGCCAGCGGCTGCGTGGCGGCGTACTCCTTGCGGATCGACATCAGGCCGGGCATCTCGTGCTCGGCGAGGTTGATCTCCTTGCGGCCGAAGGCTGCGAGGGAGAGGTCGGCGACCTTGAAGTCCTGGCGATTGGCGACCGTCGTCATAACGGGCTGCTCCTCGTGATGGGTCGAGGGTGGGTGGGCGGCTCTGCGGCGCCGGGCATACGAATGCCCGAGCGGCTCGCAGCGCAGTCCGTCGGAGGCCCTCTCTCCCTCGGCCGGTCCGTGATACGGACCGATCGACCGCCATCAGCAGCGACGTCTGGCACTGCAGTCGAATCTACACCGAACGGCCCAGCCGCTCCCAGCCCACCGGGTCCGAAAGCGGCCTCGAGGGCGCGTCGGGTGCGTTCAATGACCGGATTCCGTCGGGTCGGCCGGGGTGTCGGGGGCCTCGTCGGGGGTGGTGGCTGTGGGTGTCGCGGCGGTGGGTTCGGTGGCGGTGGGTTCGGTGGCGGTGGGTTCGGTGGCAGTGGGCTCGGTGGCTACGGCGGTTGATCCGCCCGATCCGTTGGCCGGGTCCTTGGCCGGGTCCTTGGCCGGGTCCTTGGCCGGGTCCTTGGCCGGGTTGGTGCCGGACCGGGCCGCGGCTTCGTTGTAGATGTCCGGTTCCAGGTAGATGACCCGCGCGATCGGGACCGCCTCGCGGATGCGGGACTCGGCGGCGTTGATGGCGTTGGCGACCTCGGTGGCCGTGTCGTCGTGCTGGACCGCGATCTTGGCGGCGACCAGCAGTTCCTCCGGGCCGAGGTGGAGCGTACGCATGTGGATGATGGCGGTGACGGTGTCGCCGTCCACGACCGCGGCCTTGATCTTCTCGACCTGGTCGGTGCCGGCGGCCTCGCCGAGCAGCAGGGACTTGGTCTCGGCGGCCAGGACGATCGCGATCACGATCAGCAGGATGCCGATGCAGAGGGTGCCGATGCCGTCCCACACCCCGTCACCGGTGCCGACGGCCAGGCCCACGCCGGCGAGTGCGAGCACCAGACCGATGAGCGCGCCGAAGTCCTCCAGCAGCACGACGGGGAGTTCGGGGGCCTTCGCGCGGCGGATGAACTCGGTCCAGGACAGTGCGCCGCGGGTCTGGTTCGACTCCTTGATGGCCGTACGGAAGGAGAAGCCCTCGGCGATGATCGCGAAGACCAGGACCCCGACCGGCCAGTACCAGGCCTCGATCTGGTGCGGATGCTTGATCTTCTCGTAGCCCTCGTACACAGCGAACATGCCGCCGACCGAGAACAGCACGATGGAGACGAGGAAGGCGTAGATGTAGCGCTCGCGCCCGTACCCGAAGGGGTGCTGGGGGGTGGCCTCGCGCTTGGCCTTCTTGCCGCCGAGCAGCAGCAGTCCCTGATTGCCCGAGTCGGCGAGCGAGTGGACGCTCTCCGCGAGCATCGACGACGAGCCACTGAACAGGAACGCCACGAATTTGGCCACTGCGATCGCGAGGTTGGCGCCGAGCGCCGCCACGATCGCCTTGGTTCCGCCTGACGCACTCATGGGTGCCTGGTGTCCCTTCGTTCGGTGCTGCGGCTCCGGCGGCCGCGGTACGGCCGGACATTGTTGCAGTCCTTGGAGCGGACGGTACGTCAGGCCACCACCGTGGCACGGAACAGCGTGCCCGCACCGGACACTTCGGCCTTCCCCCCGGCCGGTACGAAGACCGAGTCGCCGGGTACGAGGCCGAGCTCGCCGGTCCGGGGTGCGCCCGCCGTGCAGAGCAGGATCTGCGGTGTGGCCGCGGTCAGGTCGACGGGTTCGGCGCCCGGTGAGAGGTCGAAGCGGGAGAGCCGGAACTCGTCGGCCGGCGTCTCGTAGAGCTCCTCGCCGGACGGGGACGCCTCGGGCCGCAGGACCCCGGGATCGGTCGCCTCGAAGCGGACGATGCGCAGGAGTTCGGGTACGTCGATGTGCTTGGGCGTCAGTCCGCAGCGCAGCACGTTGTCCGAGTTCGCCATGATTTCGACGCCGAGGCCGTCGAGGTAGGCGTGCGGGACCCCGGCGCCGAGGAACAGCGCCTCGCCGGGCTGGAGTTGTACGTAGTTCAGCAGCATGGCCGCGATGACGCCCGCGTCGCCCGGGAAGTGGTGGGCGATGCGCGCGTACGGGGCGAACGCGCCGCCGAGCCGTTCCGCCGCGGCGGCCGCGGCGGTCACCGTCTCCGCCATCTGCGCCGGGTCCGCGGTGAGGATCGCCGTGAGGACCTCGCGCAGCGCGGCCTCCTCGGGGTGGGCGCGGAGCAGATCGGCGTACGGCTTGAGGGAGTCGACGCCCAGCGCCTCCATCGCCTCGGCCGCCTCGATGGGCTTGCGGAAGCCGCACAGGCCGTCGAAGGGGGTGAGCGCGCAGATCAGCTCGGGCTTGTGGTTGGCGTCCTTGTACGTGCGGTGGGGTGCGTCGATCGGGACGGACCGGCGCTCCTCGTCCGCGTAACCCTGCTGTGCCTGGGCGAGGTCGGGGTGGACCTGGAGGGAGAGCGGGGCTCCGGCGGCGAGCAGCTTGAGGAGGAAGGGAAGTCGGGGGCCGAACTTGTCCACGGTGGCCGCGCCGAGCTCACCGACGGGGTCGGCGGCGATGACGTCGGTGAGGGGGTGCTCGGTGGCGGGCTGCGGGGTGCCGGGGGCCGCGCCGGGGCCGGTGCGGGTTATGCGGGAGGGGGCTCCGGGGTGGGCCCCCATCCACATCTCGGCCTGGGGCTCGCCGGTGGGGGCGACACCCAGCAGGGCGGGGATGGCGGTGGTGGAGCCCCAGGCGTACGGGCGCACGGTGTTGGAGAGCCGGTCCATGGAGTTCGTCCTCGTGCTTTGTGGGATACGTGGTTCTTGGGGTGCGATCGGGAGCTTGGGGGTGCGTGGTTCTTGGGGTGCGATCGGGAGCTTGGGGGTGCGTGGTTCTTGGGGTGCGACAGGGAGCTTGGGGTGCGTGGTGCTTGGGGTGCGATACGGAGCTTGGAGCTCCGGGGTGCGTGGGCCCTGCGGCGGGCGTGAGGTCTGGTCTCCTGCTGTGCCGCCCCTTGCGTCGGTGGTTCAGGCGCGGGCTTCCGAGGCGAGGGACAGGTAGACGGCCGCGAAGTCGGTGACCGCGAGGAGCTCGGCGAGGGCTTCGAGCTTGCTGCCCTCCTCCGGTTCGAGTTCGCTGATCGGTGTCTCGTGGCCCAGGGCGAGTTCGCGGGCCGCGGGGGCAGCGCTCAGCCCGCCGGTGGGCCGGTCCCGGAGCAGGACGACCCGGGCGCGCAGGGCCTCCGGCTCGTCGACCCGGTCGCGGAAGAACTCGTCGGGGTCCGCTCCGGCGGCGAAGGCCCCGGCCAGCAGTCCCCCGTGAGCGGGGAGCGCCTCGGGGAGTTCGGCCGCGAGGGCCGGGCGGCCCGAGAGCTCGGCCAGGACCGCGGCGAACCGGCGTCCGACCGGGGCCGCCGCCTCGCCCTCGGTCCAGACGAGAGGCAGGCTGTCCGCGAGTTCGGCGGCCAGGGTCTTGGCCGGATTGCTGTACGTGGCGATGGCCGGCCCACAGCGTTCCGCCGTGCGGTCCAGGCGGTCGGCGACGCTCTGCAGCGTCTCCGGGGGCGCGGTGACCAGGCCGACGCGGTCGAGCAGCGCGAGCAGCGGGGTGAACAGGGCCCAGAGGGTGCCCGGTCCCGCGGCCGACGTCTCGGCGTCGTACTCGCCGTACGGCGCGGAGGCCATCGGTACGACGAGGCCGTGCACGCCGTCGACCGCCTCGCGCAGCGGTGACTGCCGGGGTGCGACGGCCACGACGGTGCAGCCTCGGCGGTAGGCCTGCTCGGCGATGAGGGCCAGGCCGGGTTCGGAGCCGTCCGCCGTGGCGATGAGCAGCAGGTCGAGGGAGCCGGCCCAGCCGGGCAGCGTCCAGCGCATCGCGCCCGCGGCGGGGGCGACGCCGGTGGGGTGGATGCGCGTGACCGGCGCGGAGGCCCCGGCGAGGGCGGCGATCAGGTCGGCGACGCCGGATGCGGCGGTGCCGGAGCCCGCGACCAGGACGGCGCGCGGGCGGCCCTCCGGGTTCAGCGCGGGGATTCCGGCCTCCGTCGCGTGCCGGGCGGCGGTACGGACTCTCGCCCCGGCCTCGGCGGCGCCGCGCAGCAGACCGCGGCGGTCGGCTCGGGCCAGGGCTTCCGGGGCGTCGAGCAACGACTCGTCGAGCATGGGGACGGTCCTCCGATCACGCGCTGATCACCGTGCGAGGTGTGGGGCCCGGTTACGCGGGGCGGCGGGCCTCGTCGACGAGGAGGACGGGAATGCCGTCCCGTACCGGGTAGGCCAGTCCGCAGTCCTTGCCCGTGCAGACCAGTTCGGGGCTGTCGGCCGCCGACCGGTCGTCGAGGGGGGAATGGCAGGCCGGGCAGGCCAGGATCTCCAGGAGGCCGGCTTCGAGCGGCATGGGGTGGGTCCCTTCGGGCGGGCGCGAGTGCGTGTTCTCGGATCGGGTGACTTCTTGGATCGGGCGACGTCAGCCTACCGCTGGGGTGGCGGGGGCGCGGCCCGGCCGGGGGCTCTTGTGGAGAGGTGTGGTGGGGGCGGGTACGGGTGGGCGCGGGTGGGTGCGCCTGCGGCGGGGCTTGTCCCCTCCCCGCCCCTTCCCGTAACCGGGGCTCCGCCCCGGACCCCGCTCCTCAAACGCCGGAGGGGCCGGCAGGGGAGGGACTGGAATCGGGGCTCCGGATCAAGGACAGGGCTTCGTCCCGTACGGCCTTCATCGTCTCTTCGTCGCGGGCCTCGACGTTCAGGCGCAGCAGCGGTTCGGTGTTGGAGGCCCGGAGGTTGAACCACCAGTCCGGGGCCGTGACCGTCAGGCCGTCCAGGTCGTCGGTGCTCACGCCCTCGCGGTCGGCGAACGCCGCCCGCACCTGCGCCGTGCGGGCCGGCTGGTCGTCGACCGTGGAGTTGATCTCGCCGGAGCCGGTGTAGCGGTCGTACTGGGCGACCAGGGCGGAGAGGGGTTCGGGCCCGCTGCCCAGGGCAGCCAGGACGTGGAGGGCGGCGAGCATGCCCGTATCCGCGTTCCAGAAGTCGCGGAAGTAGTAGTGCGCCGAGTGCTCGCCGCCGAAGATCGCCCCGTGTGCGGCCATCTCCGCCTTGATGAAGGAGTGGCCCACCCGGGTCCGGACCGGGGTGCCGCCGTTCTCGCGTACGACCTCCGGGACCGAATGGGACGTGATCAGGTTGTGGATGACCGTGCCCCGGCCGCCGTTGCGCGCCAGTTCCCTGGCCGCGACCAGGGCGGTGATCGCCGACGGGGAGACCCCCTCGCCCCGCTCGTCCACGACGAAGCAGCGGTCCGCGTCCCCGTCGAAGGCCAGGCCCAGATCGGCGCCCTCGGCCAGCACCCGGGCCTGGAGGTCGACGATGTTCCTGGGGTCCAGGGGGTTGGCCTCGTGGTTCGGGAACATGCCGTCCAGCTCGAAGTACATCGGGACGAGATCGACGGGCAGGTCCGCGAAGACCGTGGGGACCGTGTGGCCGCCCATGCCGTTGCCCGCGTCCACGACGACCTTCAGCGGCCGGATCGCGGACAGGTCCACCAGCGACAGCAGGTACGCGGCGTAGTCGGTGAGCGTGTCCCGTGCGGTGATCGTGCCGGGAGTGGCGGCCGACTGCGGGGTGCCGGTCACGGACCACTGCTCGACCAGGGTGCGGATCTCGGCGAGGCCGGTGTCCTGGCCCACCGGTGCGGCGCCGGCACGGCACATCTTGATGCCGTTGTACCGCGCCGGGTTGTGCGAGGCCGTGAACATCGCGCCCGGCAGGTCCAGCGACCCCGACGCGTAGTACAGCTGGTCCGTCGAGCACAGACCGATCATCGTGACGTCCGCGCCTCGGGCCGCCGCGCCCCGGGCGAAGGCTCCCGAGAGGGCGGGGGACGTGGGGCGCATGTCGTGGCCGATCACGATCGCGGCCGCGGCCGTCACCTCGACGAACGCCGCCCCGAACTGCTCGGCCAGGGCTTCGTCCCACTGGTCGGGCACCACTCCGCGAACGTCGTACGCCTTCACGAGCTGCGACAGGTCTGCAGTCACGGGACGGTCCTCCTGAGGGTTTCTTCGGACCGCCAAACTACCCGGCGGCCCAGGTCACCTCACGCTCCGGGGACGGGGAGCGGCACGGCTCGTGCCCTACGGACGGCCGCCGGCTCAGGAGTCGGGCGAGCGCAGTACGCGCAGGTGGCCCCTGCGGGCGACCTCCGCCGGATCCGCGGTACGCGGACCGCCGCCCCTGGGCCGGTCGCCGCCGCGGTCCTGCGGACGGGCCGCTTCCCGTACGGCGTTGGCGAGCGCTTCGAGGTCGTCACCGCTGGGGCGGACGGGCACGGAGGGGTCGGAGAGCCGGACGACCTCCCAGCCGCGTGGCGCGGTCAGCCGCTCACTGTGCTCGGCGCAGAGGTCGTAGCAGTGGGGCTCGGCGTAGGTGGCGAGCGGGCCGAGGACCGCAGTCGAGTCGGCATAGACGTACGTCAGTGTCGCGACGGCAGGGCGGCCGCACGCGGTGCGCGAACAGCGACGTACAGGGCTCACGATGTTGGACGCTACCGCACTCTTGAGCGGGCTGCGACGACTCTCCCTCAGCTCACCCCTCCGTGTCGCCCTGTGACCCGGGGTCCGGCTCCCTCCGGGGGAACTCCCGCTGACCTGCGCGGCATCAGAAGGTCGCAGGTCGTGACGGCAGGGATTCCGGTCACCACTCGCCCTAAAAACGGTCATAAGGCAGAAGTCGAGCGGTCATGAGCAGGGCCTGAAACGGGCTGCCTCGTGGCCGGATCACTCAAGAGCGGACAGGCCACGGGCAGCCCACGGACCGGCCGGTGCGTCTCCGGGCAGCCGCCTCCGCTCGCCCCGCGGAGCGTTACGCTGCGTCGGTGATGGACAGTCCCGTACCGCCCCACCCGTCCGAGCCGCGACCGCGACGCCGAGACCGACACGGCCGAGGTATGCGTGGGCCCGTCGCCCCGCCCCAGGTGCCGCTCTCGGCCAGCCGTGCGGACAGCTTCCGTGATCTCGTGCAGGACTCCGTGGAGCGGCTGGAGCGGCGCTGGCCGCAGCTGGCCGAGGTCGACTTCGTGGTCCTCGATGTGCCGAGCACCGGGGAGGAGACCGTTCCGCTCGGGAACGCGTTGTCCGCCGAGAAGGAACGGCCGGCGCAGATCGTCATCTACCGGCGTCCCGTCGAGATCCGCACCAAGAACCGCGACGAGCGTGCGCTGCTGGTGCACGAGGTCGTGGTGGAGCAGGTCGCGGATCTGCTCGGGCTCGCCCCGGAGTCGGTCGACCCCCGGTACGGGCAGGAGTAGCGGGCAGGAGTAGCGGGCGCGAGGCAGGGCGGAGAGGCCGGGCGGAGGCGGACGCCTCGTTCATCGGCCCCCTCCCTCCGGCCCTCGCCCACGTTCAGTCGTCCAGGACCGACAGGTCCTGTTCGGCCGTCGGCACCTCGACCGTTCCGCCGTCGTCCGGCAGCGTCTGCACCGTGAACATCGGGATGCCGTCCTGCGGAAGAGTGAGCGTGCGGGCGGCGTGGACCGGGCCGCCCGACAGCGTCTCGACCGTCAGCGCGTACGTGCCCTTGAGGCCCGCCGGGACCGGCGGGGTGACCGCGGCCGTCGTGCCCGCGGCGACCTTGTACGTCTTGCTGACCGGGGTGCCGCCCTTGCTGCCCGCGGACGCCGTGACCTTCACGGTGCCGGCGGCGCCCGGGGCGGTGAGCGAGAGGACCGAGCCCTTCGCCCGGTTGTCGGCCGCGGTCGCCTGCGCGCCCACCGGGCCGGTCGCCGGGATGTACCCGACCTCCTGCTTGTCGCCCTTGCCCCGGACCACTCGCAGCGCGGCCACCACCGGGGTCGCCCTGTTCTTCTGGACCGGGGTCAGCAGCAGGGAGCCCGCCTCGCCCCGGGTGATGTTCTTCAGGTCGACCCCGGCCGTCATCCGCGACTTGACGTGGAGATCCTCGTTGCCCACCGGGGCGAACGCGCCCGTCTTGCCGAGCAGCTTCACGTTCAGGTCCGCGTCGTCCTCGCCGGGGGCGAAGGCCACCAGCCGGACCGAGGTCGCGTCCGCCGGGATGCCGGGCAGCACCAGGGTGCCCGCCGGGGCGGCGGAGGCGGCGAGCCAGTCGCTGCCGGTCTTGCTGTCCGCGGTCCTGACGACCGCGCCGACCCGTCCGGTGCGGGTGGTGACGTGGACGGTCACGTCGTCGGCCGCCTTGCTGGTCAGGGTCGAGATCAGGACCCGGACGCCGGATCCGGCGGGGACCGTGATGCCCTCGCCCACATCGGATTTGAGCGTGCCGTCCGGACCGTACAGCTCGATGTCGGCGACCGCGGCGGTGTCGTCCGGGTTGGTGAGGTTGACGTAGTCCTCGCGGGTCTTCGCGGTGCTCGCGGCCGGGAACCAGAAGTCGGTGTCGGGTGCCGTGCAGCTGACCCCGAGCAGGCCTCGGGCGTCGCCCGCCTCGACGGTGGTGGTCTGCTGGGCGGTCCAGCCGGGGGCCAGCCGGCCGGTGGCGGTGCCGACGAGGGCGGGGGCGTCGGAACCGGACACGTCGGCGGTGGCCGGCTTGCCGGGCTCCTTGAGAGCGACGACGGGCTTGTCCGCGTCGGCCGCCTTGTCCGTGTCCTTGCTCTTGCTCTTGTCCTTGTCCTTCGCGGGCTTGTCCTTGGCGGTCTTTTCCTTGTCTTCAGCCTTCTTGGCGGCCGTGGGTGACTTCAGTTCGGCCGCGCCCGCCTCGCCGTCGCTCTTCGAGACGGGGGTGAAGGACGTGTACGTCGTCTCCGCGAGATCCGAGAGACCGGGTGCCGGGCAGAGCAGGCTGGACCGCTCCACGGGCAGCCGGGACGCCGCCCCGGCCTCCGTCGCACCCCCGTCCCCCGGCACGGTGAGCGCGGCGAATCCGGTGACTGCGGCGAGGGCCACGGCCCCCGCGATGAGGGACAGGCTGGTGGACTTCACTCGGACTCGCCTCGCGATGCGTTACCGGTCGGCCACGGGTTCTGGCCCGGGGCGGGGTTCTCGTCGGGATTCTCGTCGGGGGTGTTGGCGGGATGGGGGGCGGGGCCGGGGTTCTGCGGGTCGTACGGCGGCTGGTCGCCGTACTGGCCCGCACCGTACTGGGCGTTGGGGTCGTACTGCGCGTTCGCGTCGTACGGGGCGTTGGGTTCGTACTGGGCGTTGGGGTCGTACTGCGGGTTCGCAGCGTCGTACGGGGCGTTGGTGTACTGGCCCTGGCCGTACGCGGTGTAGCCGTCCTGCTGCTGCGGATAGCCGTACTGGTCGTACCCGCCGGCGGGGTTCTGCTGCTGCCCGTCCCCGTACTGGCCGCCCTGGTACTGACCCTCCTGGTACTGGCCGTCCTGATACTGACCGTCCTGATACTGACCGTCCTGGTACTGACCGTCCTGGTACTGACCGTCCTGGTACTGCGGGTAGTCGGCGCCCTGGTACTGCTGGGCGTCCCATTCCCCGTACTGCTGCTGGGGGACCGCGGCGTACTGGCCGGTGTCGCCTTCGGCCTGCTGTGGCACCGCGGCGTACTGGCCGGTGTCGCCCTCAGCCTGCTGCGGCATCGCCGCGTACTGACCCGTGTCGCTCTCAGCCTGCTGCGGGACGAAGACGTCCTGGTCGTCGGTGGCCGGCTGTTCCGGCTGTTCCGGTTCGGCCGGCTGGTGGGCCGGGGCGTACTCCGCCCGCTCCTCGCCCATGTCGACGTCCTCGCCGTCCTCCTCTCCGTCCACCTGGGCGGCCGCGCGCAGCCTGCGCGCCCGGCGGCCCTCGCCCGCGACCGGCTCGGCGGGGACCGGCACGGTCTCCTCGGGCAGGTCGTCGTCGATCTCCCGGCGCCGGCCCGGCAGGGCCAGGACCAGCAGGACCACGGCGAACGCGGCCTGCGCCCAGATCCACGCGGAGTGCGTGAAGGACGCCTCGTACGTGAGGTCAAGCGAGCCGCCCTCGGTGGGGAGCTCGAAGCCCTGGGCCCAGCCGTCGACGGTCTTGCGGGTCAGCGCCCGCCCGTCGAGCGTGGCCTGCCAGCCGGGGTCGGCCGCGTCGGCGATCCGCAGCACCCGGCCCGCGCCGCCCGCCGGGATCTTGGTGTGTGCCTCGACCCGGCCGGAGCCGACCGGGAGCGACTCGGCACCGGCGGCGGGCGGGACGATCATGATCCGGGCGACCTGGCGGTCGACCCGCCAGAGCGCGCTGCCGTCGAGCTGGCTGAGCCGGCTGAGGCCGGGCGTCGCGTCGAGCACCCGGCTCATCTGCTTCGGCGCCCCGTCCCGCACGAGGACGTAACGGATCGCGAAGCCGCTGAGCTGGCTGCCCTGGTCGGCGCCGGAGCCCGCGACCAGGTTGGCGACGACCTTGTCGAGGTGGCTGTTGCCGCCGCCGGCCGCGGCCAGTTCGGCGTCACCGAGGCGTGCGCCGGAGCCTCGGACCAGGGTGTACGCGACGGAGGAGGGCGACGTGCCGCCGAGGACCAGGGTGCGCGGCTGGTCGCGGGTGCTGCTCTCCTCCGCGACGAACGCGGGCACCTGCACCGGGTCGCGCCGCTCCAGCGGGCCCGCCGCGCCGCCGATCATCCAGCCGGCGGCGGCCAGCACGGGCGCGATCCCCGCGGCGAGCGCGATCAGGACGGCGACCGGCTGGCGCCAGCCGAAGCTGAGCTCCGCGACGCGTACCCGGGCACCGTCGGCGCCGACCAGCGCGGCGGCGATGAGCGCGGCGCCGTAGACGAGGGTGGCCGGTCCCGCCCAGCCCGAGCCGTTGGCGAGCCCGGCGAAGGCCAGGCCCACCAGGGCGACGGCCCAGGCGGTCCGGACCGCGAACTGCCGCTCCCCGCGCAGCAGCGCGGCCAGCGCCGCGAGCACGATGCCGAGCAGCAGGACGCCGCCCGCCGCCTTGGGCCCGCCGGGGCTGATCCCGAGCAGGTCGAGGGCGGAGGCCGATCCCGTACCGGTCTCCAGGCCCGCTTCCTTCAGGAAGGACGCGGGGCTGGTCAGGAGCGAGAGCGACCACGGCGCCAGGACGAGCATCGGGGTGCCGACGGCGGCGAGGAAGCGGAGCCCGTAGGCCGTGATGTCCTTGCGGCGCAGCGCCAGGACCCCGACGCCGAGCACCACGGCGAGCGGCCACACGATGGGGGTGAACGCCGTCGTGAAGGTGAGGAGCAGGGTGTACGCCCAGGTCGCGCGCCAGCTGCCGCGGCTGTCGCCGCTGCCGCGCATCCCGTGTGCGGAGACGGCCGCGCGGGCGATCAGGGGCAGCAGGACGAGCAGGACGGCGGTGCCGAGGCGGCCGGTCGCCAGGGCGCCGGTCGCGGCGGGCAGGAAGGCGTACGCGACGCTCGCCCAGGCCCGCAGCAGCCGCGAGGGGATCAGCGGGCGGGAGACGAAGTACGCGGTGAGTCCGGCGAGCGGGACCGAGCAGACCAGCAGCAGGGTGAGCGCGAATCCGGTGGAGCCGAGGAACAGCGCGGACAGCGCGGAGATCATGCCCAGGTAGGGCGGTGCGGTCTGGGTGCCGCCGGTGCCCACGGTGTGCCAGCCGTCCGCGTACCGGCTCCACAGCTCGGAGACGTCGCCGGGTGCGGGCAGCAGGGCGCCGCCGGCCAGCGCGCCGCCGCCGATGAGGCTGCGGCAGGCGACGAGGGAGACCAGGAGCAGGACGGCGAAGAGCACCGGTCCCGGCTTGCGCCCGACCCGCTTCAACTTCGCGAACTGGTCGATCTCCAGGAAGTCGGCGTCGTCGCCGCCCGGTCCGGACTCGACGGCGCCGTGCCGCGAGCCGCCGGACTCGGCCTCCGCGGAGCCGCCGAAGTTCCCTGCGACCTGTTCCACGGTGGCGCGGACGGTGGCGCCGGGAGCCGGGAAGAGCCCGCGCAGCTCGGCCGGGTCGATGACCCCCTTGCCGCGTTGGCGGCGGGCCGCGAGGATCCGTCCGGGCCGCAGCAGGGTGCCGAGGAGTCCGGCAACCTCGTCGACCGCCTGGCCGGGCACCTTGCCGACGAGGTAGGCGAGCGTACGCAGCAGGGTGCCGAGCACCAGCCGGAGCAGCGCCCAGAGCAGCAGCTTGCCGCGGGCGTTGACGAGCATCGTGTAGACGGCGCCGGCCTTGTCGACGCGGTGCGGGCTGGAGACGGAACGCCCGGCGCAGTCGATGGGACGGCGTTCGCGGGCGGACGCCTCGGCGTGCCGCAGGACGGCGTCGGGGGCGATCAGCACCCGGTGCCCGGCCATGTGGGCCCGCCAGCACAGATCGACGTCGTCACGCATCAGGGGGAGCCTGCGGTCGAACCCGCCGAGCTCCTCCCACACGTCACGGCGGATCAGCATGCCCGCGGTGGAGACGGACAGGACGGTACGGACCTGGTCGTGCTGGCCCTGGTCCTGCTCGCGCCGGTCGAGTCCGGTCCAGCGTCGCCCGCTGTTGGCGATGGAGACCCCGACTTCGAGGAGCTGCTTGCGGTCGTACCAGCCGCGGAGCTTGGGGCCGACGATCGCGGCGTGCGGGTCGTTGTCGACGACGCGGAGCATCTCGGTGAGTGCGTCGGGCTCGGGCGCGCAGTCGTCGTGGAGCAGCCAGAGCCACTGCACCGGTTCGCCGTGCGGCAGTTCGGGCAGGTCGTAGGCGTCGTCGCGCCAGGACCGGGTGACCGGGTCCCAGCCGCTGGGGCGCTTCAGGTACGGCAGGTCGTCCGGGGTGAGGACCGCGGCGGTGCGGCTCGCCTCGTCGACGGCGGTGCCGAAGCCCGTACGTCGCGCGAGGTGCAGGACGCGGTCGGCGCCGAGCGCCTCGGTGACCAGCCGCGCGGAGTCGTCGGCGCTGCCGGTGTCGGCGGCGACGACGCTCTGCACGGGGCGTTCCTGCCCGAGCAGCCCGGCGAGTGCGCCGGGCAGCCAGCGTGCGCCGTCGTGGGAGACGAGCACGGCGGTGACGACGTGCCGGGGGAACTCTGGGGCGGCGGCGGCCGCGTACGGCGCCGTCGAATGGCTGTGCACGGACATCGAGGTACGGGCCCTCCGGCCGGATCCGGGGGACATTCCCCCCGGGGGCTGCATCGGTGTACACGCGCGCTCTGTCGGGTCGTTGGCGCGTCTCGGACGGGGCCCCACACTAACGGTACGGATAACCGCAATGGCGCGGACCGGTTGAACGAGGGCAATGGCACAGCGGCGGAGGGCAGCGGGCCGGGTCGGACCGGAGGAGCTGGGGGCCGGAGCCGGGCCCCGGGGCAGCGGTGGCCGCGCGCGGGCGGCGGACACGGCAATGGCCCGCCGCCTGCGGGCAGGGTGCAGGCGGCGGGCCATGGGCGACCGGGGCCGGGAGCGGGCCGGGGAGCGGGCCGGGGAGCGGGCCGCGCCTCGGAGTCCGGCGCCTTCGGGCCGGGTTCGCTGGGCTCGTCGGGTTCGTCGGGTTCGCTGGGCTCGTCGGGTTCGCCGGGTCAGGCGCCCGCAGGCCGGGGCCCCCAGGCGCGCGTCAGATCGCGGCCTTCTTCAGACGGCGTCGCTCGCGCTCGGAAAGACCGCCCCAGATGCCGAACCGCTCGTCTTTGGAAAGGGCGTACTCAAGGCATTCGGACCGGACTTCACAGGCGAGGCAGACCTTCTTCGCCTCGCGGGTGGACCCGCCCTTCTCAGGAAAAAAGGACTCGGGATCGGTCTGGGCGCACAGTGCGCGCTCCTGCCAGCCGAGTTCCTCGTCCGCGTCCTCGACCAGCAGTTGCTGGAACAGCTCGGTCATGTGCGCCCCTCGTCTGTCTCTTGCGTCCCCGTGATGCGGCCGTTATCGAATCGGCCGAACGACACGAGTGAAATTACAAGTGTGTAGCTCAGTGCCAGTCAAGCGCAGATCTGCTATTGGGCCCGGTATTCACTCTGCGGCACCAAGCGTATGCGGAAAGTGTTCAAATCACCAAAAACCTGACATATGCCATGGGCTTCATTCCACATGCATCCGCCACAAGGAGGAACTCCCCGGAGGGCGGACACGTTGCGATTCGATCACCGAAGCGATCAAGATCACAGTCGGGTCACGGACCCGCGACCACGTTTGCGGGTGCGTCTGCTGCGCCACATCTCCGCAGTGAGCGCTGCACAAACCTTTCTCCGTCCGGAGTAACCGGATGAGGTGAAACAATAGCCCCAAATCGGTCATTGGGTTGACAGTCGGAGGTTCTCCGGTTCTCCTTGATGTCATGCCAGCGACCTCAGCGATGCGCGTCACCCACATCCGTGGGTTCCGTAGCGCTGTCCAGGCTCGCTGTTGCTGTTCCAGCTGTCTCAGCTGTTGAAGCCCTCGCGCTCCAGCCCGACACAGCTCATCCCGGACCTCCGGACCCTCCCCTGCGGCCCTCGCGGCTCATGGTCACCCGGTCCCGCGGTCCTCGCGACACCCCTGCATCCGCACCCGCACTCCCGTGCACTCCTGCCGAGGAACCACCGCACCCATGAACAGCGACAGCGACCTCCAGATCGCCGGCGACCTCCTTGAGGTCCAGCACCTCCTGCGCCCCGCCCGTGAGCACCCCGCCACGGTGGCGGAGTTCGTCGGGCTCGCCCGCTCCATCGCCGGCGACCGCTCCCGGTGGGCCCCGCTCGTCCGGTACGACGCCACCACCCGCTGGTACCACCGGCTGCTCAGCCGACCCGGATACGACGTCTGGCTGCTCAGCTGGATCCCGGGCCAGGGCAGCGGGCTGCACGACCACGGCCTGTCATCCGGCGTACTGACCGTGCTGGACGGCGAACTGACAGAACGTACGGACCGCGGGAAGCGGACGCTGGGCTCCGGCACCCAGCGCGTCTTCGCCCCCGGCTACGTCCACGAGGTGGTCAACGACTCCCTCGAACCGGCCGTCAGCCTGCACGTCTACTACCCGGGCCTGACCGACATGCCGATGCACTCCACCCAGTGCGCCCCGGCCGCGGCCACCGTCTGACGGCCCGCCGCCGGACACCGCGCCTCGCCTGACAGTCCCACCCGTCTCCCGCCACCACCCCGACAACGATCAGGCCTCGCCTGACAGCCCCACCCGTCTCCCGCCACCACCCCGACAATGATCAGGCTTCGCCTGACAGACTGTTTCGCATGCGCATTGTGGTTCTGGCCGGCGGTATCGGTGGTGCTCGTTTTCTGCGTGGCCTCAAGGAGGCCGCGCCCGACGCGGACATCACGGTGATCGGCAACACCGGTGACGACATCCATCTGTTCGGACTCAAGGTCTGCCCCGACCTCGACACCGTGATGTACACCCTCGGCGGTGGCATCAACGAGGACCAGGGCTGGGGGCGGACCGACGAGAGTTTCCACGTCAAGGAGGAACTCGCGGCCTACGGCGTGGGGCCCGAGTGGTTCGGGCTCGGCGACCGTGACTTCGCGACCCATATCGTCCGTACGCAGATGCTCGGCGCGGGCTATCCCCTGAGCGCCGTCACGGAGGCGCTCTGTGCGCGCTGGAAGCCGGGGGTCCGGCTGCTGCCGATGTCCGACGACCGGATCGAGACGCATGTGGCGGTCGATGTCGACGGCGAGAGCAGAGCCATCCACTTCCAGGAGTACTGGGTGAAGCTGCGCGCCTCCGTCCCGGCTCGGGCGATCGTGCCCGTCGGTGCCGAGCAGGCCAAGCCGGCGCCGGGCGTCCTGGAGGCGATCGCCTCGGCCGACGTCATCCTCTTCCCGCCGTCGAACCCCGTCGTGTCCATCGGGACCATCCTCGCCGTGCCCGGCATCCGGGAAGCCATCGCCGAGGCCGGGGTACCGGTCGTCGGCCTCTCCCCCATCGTCGGTGACGCACCGGTGCGCGGGATGGCGGACAAGGTGCTCGCCGCGGTGGGCGTCGAGTCGACGGCCGCGGCGGTCGCCCAGCACTACGGCTCCGGGCTGCTCGACGGCTGGCTCGTCGACACCGTGGACGCGGGCACGGTGGACGAGGTGGAGTCCGCGGGCGTCCGCTGCCGTTCCGTACCGCTGATGATGACCGATGTCGCCACCACGGCCGAGATGGCGCGGCAGGCACTGGTGCTCGCCGAAGAGGTACGGGCATGAGCGCGGCCCCGGACGCCGCGCCCTCGTTCCGGGTTTGGGCGCTGCCCGGAATGCCCGAGGTGCGGGCCGGGGACGATCTCGCGAAGCTGATCGCCGCCACCGGGCCCGGTCTCGTCGACGGTGACGTGCTCCTCGTCACCTCGAAGATCGTCTCCAAGGCGGAGGGCCGGATCGTCGAGGCCACCGACCGGGAGGCGGCGATCGACGCCGAGACGGTACGGGTGGTCGCGCGGCGCGGCACGCTGCGGATCGTCGAGAACCGGCAGGGCCTGGTCATGGCCGCCGCCGGGGTCGACGCCTCCAACACCCCCGCCGGAACGGTCCTGCTGCTGCCCGAGGACGCCGACGCGTCGGCGCGGACGATCCGGGAGGGGCTGCGGGACACGCTCGGCGTCGAGGTCGGCGTCATCGTCACGGACACCTTCGGGCGCCCGTGGCGCAGCGGGCTGACCGATGTCGCGATCGGGGCGGCCGGGGTGCGGGTGCTGGACGATCTGCGGGGCGGGAGCGACGCGTACGGCAATCCGCTGAGCGCGACCGTCGTCGCCACCGCCGACGAGCTGGCCGCGGCCGGCGATCTGGTCAAGGGCAAGGCGAACGGGCTGCCGGTGGCGGTGGTGCGCGGCCTCGGCCATGTCGTGGACCCGGCCGAGGCCGGGGGCGCACGGGCGATGGTCCGGGTCGCGGCCGACGACATGTTCCGGCTGGGGACGTCCGAGGCGGTACGGGAGGCGATGACCCAGCGGCGCACGGTGCGCGAGTTCACCGACGACCCGGTGGACCCGGGTGCGGTGCGGCGGGCCGTGGCCGCGGCGGTGACGGCGCCCGCGCCGCATCACACGACGCCGTGGCGGTTCGTGCTGCTGGAGTCCGAGGACGTGCGGACCCGGCTGCTGGACGCGATGCGCGATGCGTGGATCGCGGATCTGCGGCGTGACGGGAAGAGCGAGGAGTCGGTCGCCAAGCGGGTGCGGCGGGGCGATGTGCTGCGCCGGGCGCCGTATCTGGTGGTGCCGTGTCTGGTGATGGACGGCTCCCACACGTACGGGGACGAGCGGCGGGACACGGCGGAGCGCGAGATGTTCGTGGTCGCCGCGGGCGCCGGGATCCAGAACTTCCTGGTCGCGCTGGCCGGTGAGCGGCTGGGGTCGGCGTGGGTGTCCTCGACGATGTTCTGCCGCGATGTGGTGCGGGAGGTGCTGTCGCTGCCGGCGTCGTGGGATCCGTTGGGGGCGGTGGCGGTGGGGCGGGCCGCGGTGGCACCTCCGGCGCGGGGGGTTCGTGACGCGGAGTCGTTTGTCGCGGTGCGGTGAGGGGGCCGGGGCGGGTTTCGGGGCTCTGCCCCGGACCCCGGCCCTCAATCGCCGGACAGGCTTGAATCAGCGCCGGGCCCGGTGGAAACGTGCGGGACGGTGGGCTTGAGTTCGGCCCGCCTTTACAGCTGGGCGATGTTGCGTGGCGTCATTCTCGGGGCGTGGCGGGGCGGGGTGTTGCCGGAGAGCATGATCAGGCGGGTGGCCCGGTGGCGTTGGCCCTCGTAGGGGGAGAGCAGGGTCAGCATCTCCTCGTCGTCGGCGTTCCGGTTGCCGGCCAGCGCGTGGCCGACGATGCCGGGCAGGTGGAGGTCGCCGACCGTCACCGCGTCCGGGGCGCCGTTCGCCCGTTGCAGGGTCTCGGCGGCGGTCCAGGGGCCGATGCCCGGGATCGCCTGGAGCCGGGCCATCGCCTCGGCCAGCTCCATGGCGGCGGCCTCCTCCATGCGGCGGGCCACCCGGACCGCGCGCAGGATCGTCGCCGAGCGCTTGCTGTCGACGCCCGCGCGGTGCCACTCCCAGGACGGGATCAGCGACCAGGTCCGGGCGTCCGGCATGACGTACAGGCCGTACTCCTGCGGGCCCGGCGCGGGCTCCCCGTACTTGCGGACCAGGAGGCGCCAGGCCCGGTACGCCTCGTCCGTGGTGACCTTCTGTTCCAGGACCGACGGGATCAGGGACTCCATCACCAGGCCGGTGCGCAGCAGCCGCAGTCCCGGCCGGCGGTGGTGGGTCACCGCGAGCAGCCGGTGGCGCGGGGTGAAGGCCTCCGGTTCGTCCGCCGCGCCCAGCAGCGTCGGCAGCTGGTCCAGCAGCCAGGACGCGCCGGGCCCCCAGGCGGCCGCCTCGATCCGGCCCTCGCGGGCGACGACATGGAGGGTGCCGGGACCGGCGGGGGTGCGGCTGGCCCGGCGCACTGAGCCGTCCGCGGACATCCGGAAGGTGGGGTCGGCGGGGCCCCGTCGCAGCGGGCCGAGGACGAGCCGCAGGTCGAACGGGCCCGGCGGCGTCCAGTCGCGGGTCAGCGCCGCCGGTTCGGGCGTCGTCACCTGGCGCGGGACAGCCGTGTGCGGGGCGCTGCGGGGAGCGAATCGTCCTGCCACGGGTGAGGTCCTCGGTAGTCGGGGGTGCCTGTCGAGGGTACGGCTGATTCCGGCCAGTGCGGACGTCCGGGAGGAGCGGCTCGCCCCGGTCATTCGTCCGAGGAGAAGCGCACCGACGCGGCGGGCAGGTGTGCCCCGCACCAGATCCGGATGCCGTCGCGCAGTTCGTTGTCGGCGCCGACCTTGGCCCCGTCGCCGATGACCGCGCCGGCCAGCACCGTACGGCTGCCGATCCTGGCACCCGCTCCGACCAGGGAGTCCGTGATCACCGCTCCGGGTTCGACGATCGCGCCCGCCAGCACGGTGGAACCCTCGATCCTGGCGCCCGCGCCGATGACCGCGTCGGCGCCGATGACCGTACCGCCGGTGAGTTTGGCGTCGGGGGCGACGGAGGCGGTCGGCAGCACGAGCCGGTCGCCGCACCGGCCGGGGACGGCCGGCGAGGGGGCACGGCCCAGCACCAGGTCGGCGGAGCCGCGTATGAACGCCTGCGGGGTACCGAGATCCAGCCAGTACGTGGAGTCGACCATGCCCTGGAGATGTGCGCCGGAGGCGAGCAGTCCGGGGAAGGTCTCGCGCTCCACGGAGACCGGGCGGCCGGCCGGAATGGTGTCGATGACCGACCGGCGGAAGATGTACGCCCCCGCGTTCACCTGGTCGGTGACGATCTCCTCGGGGGTCTGCGGCTTCTCCAGGAACGCGGTGACCCGGCCCGTGTCGTCCGTCGGTACGAGGCCGAAGGCGCGCGGGTCGTCGACCCGGGTGAGGTGGAGCGAGACATCGGCCCCGGAGTCCGCGTGCGAGGTGACCAGCGCCCGGATGTCGAGGCCGGTGAGGATGTCTCCGTTGAAGATGAGGACCGGTTCGTCCGGGCCGGAGTCGAGCCGTGCGGCGACGTTGCGGATGGCGCCGCCGGTGCCGAGCGGTTCGCGTTCGGTGACGTACTCGATGTGGAGGCCGAGTTCCGAACCGTCACCGAAGTGCGGCTCGAAGACCTCCGCCAGGTACGACGTCGCGAGGACGATGTGCTCGACCCCGGCGGCCCGTGCACGCGCCAACTGGTGCGTGAGGAAGGGGACGCCTGCTGCCGGAACCATGGGTTTCGGGGTGTGCACCGTGAGCGGGCGCAACCGGGTTCCCTTGCCGCCGACCAGGAGAATCGCTTCTTTTGCCTCTGTCACAGCACTGTCTCTGCTTCCTGCTGGGGCCGGGCCTGGTATCGGCTGGCCAGTGTATGCAGACCGGACGGGGTGTCCTTGGTCAGCAGCCCGCAGCAGGCGCCGGGCACCCTCGGCGCCCTTCGGTTCCTTCCGTGTCAGCGGCCCTGGAGCCGGGCCGAGCTGGTCCGGGTCGTGCCGAGCTTCTTGTAGAGACGTGCTCCGGGGCATTCGGTTGCGAAACCGTCCCGGTGGCCGGAGATGACGTTGAGTTTGACCTTCTTTCCCTTCTTGTACTTGTTGCTCCCGCCGGAGACCAGGGTCACCTTGCCCTTCGGGTTGGCCTTGAAGAGGCCGAGCTTCCAGGCGGTCAGCTTCGCGACGGCGTTGACCGCCGCGGAGGGTGGGTTGGAGCTGCTGTAGGTACCGAGCACCACGACGCCCATGGTGTTGGTGTTGAAGCCGAGGGTGTGCGCGCCCATGACGGCCTTCGTCACGCCGCCGGCCCGGCCCTCGTAGATGTTTCCGCACTTGTCGACGGCGAAGTTGTAGCCGATGTCGCGCCAGCCGTTGCTCTTGACGTGGTACCGGTAGATGCCGCGCAGCACCGAGGGCGCCTGGGAGCAGGTGTAGTTGTTGCCGGTGGCGCTGTGGTGGACGAAGGCCGCCTTGACGGTCTTGGTGTACGCGAAGGCGCTCTCGCGGATCTTCTCGTCGGCGCCCCAGCCCTTGCGGGTGATGATGCGCGGGCGGGGTCCGATGTACGGCTTGGCGGCCGGCGCGTATCCGGCGGCCGCGTCGGTCGCGGACCTGCTCAGGGCGGGGAGCGCGGTGGCGCCCTGCGGTGCGGCGCGGTCGGCGCCGGCGGCGCCGGTGGCGGGCGGCTCCTGCGGGTCCTTGCCGGGGTCGACGAGTTCGAGGTGCAGTCCGGCGGGCAGCGGTACGGGGGTGGCGGAGGCGTCCCGGGTGCCGGGGGCCTCGGGGTTCACCCGGACCTCGACCCCGTCGGACGCGCCGACCCAGAGCGGGGCGGTGGAGCCGCGGACGGCGGCCGACTCGCGCTCGGGGGTGCCGGGGTCGGCGGAGTGCTCGGCGTTGTGCGTCTCCAGGTCCTGCCAGCCGGACCAGCGGCCGGTGCCGGTGGAGCGGGTACGGACCTGGGCGGTGCCGTGGAGTTCGGTGTTCACGTCGTCCCAGACGACGCCGACCATGGAGAACGCGTGGACGTCGAGCTCGGTCAGCCCTTGTCCCGCGACTGCCGGGACGGGTTCACCGGTGGCCCGCGCGGCGGCGGACAGCGGCGACAGGGCCAGCGACCGCGTCGAACCGGGCAGCGCGGCGGGTTCGGACGCCTCGGCGGGCACGGAGCCCGTGGCAGTCGAGTGGGCGGGGGTGTCGGGGGCGGCGCCCGCGGGCGCGGCGAGCGGCAGCAGGAGAGCTGCCGCGCAGGTGACACCAATGGCGGATGCAATGAAGGCACGCATACAGATGATCCTTCGCACAATCAGACGACTCCGGCGACCGGTGATTCGTCCGGTATTTGACGGCCCGTCTGCCGAACCGGTGTACGAGGGCACCCGCGGCGCCCGGCCCGGCCCGCCACCGCCACGTACCCTTGCGCGGATGAACGCCAGCGACCGCACCCCTGCCGACCTGCTGCGTTCCGCGCTTGCCGCGGACCCGGCCCGCCCCATGGTCACTTTCTACGACGACGCCACCGGAGAACGCGTCGAACTGTCGGTGGCCACCTTCGCCAATTGGGTGGCCAAGACCGCCAACCTGCTTCAGGGCGATCTCGCCGCGGAGCCCGGCGACCGGCTCGCGCTGCTGCTCCCCGCGCACTGGCAGTCCGCGGTCTGGCTGCTCGCCTGCTCCTCGGTCGGCGTCGTCGCCGAGGTGGGGGGTGACCCGGCGGCCGCCGACCTCGTCGTCACCGGACCGGACACGCTGGAGGCCGCGCGGGCCTGCCGCGGTGAGCGGATCGCGCTGGCGCTGCGCCCGATGGGCGGCAGGTTCCCGCAGCCGCCCGAGGGTTTCGCGGACTACGCGGTGGAGGTGCCGGGCCAGGGCGACCGGTTCGCCCCGTTCGCCCCGGTGGACCCGGACGCCCCGGCGCTGACCGTGGGCGAGGTCGCCCTCAGCTCGGCGCGGCTGGTCGCGCGGGCCCGCGAGGACGGTGCCGCGCTGGGCCTGGGTGCCGGATCGCGGCTGCTCTCGGGGCGTACGTACGACACCTGGGACGGCCTCAGCGCCGGGCTCTTCGCGCCGCTGGCGACCGGGGGTTCGGTGGTCCTGTGCCGGCACCTCGGGGAGCTGGGCGAGGACGGGCTGGCGCAGCGCGTCGAGAGCGAGCGGGTCACCCTGACCGTGTGACAGCGGCCCGCGCGGCGGCGCTCCGCGCGACAGCGGGGCGCCGCGGTACGACAAGCGGTCCGTGGACCACCCGTCCGGCCCATCGTGGGCCGAGCCCTCCGGGCGATACGTCAACTCCGGTACATGATCTGCGGTACAGACCACTCAAGGCACAACCAAGCGTGAGGTTCAGCCGTCTACTTCTGCAACCGGCGGCCCATCGCGCCGCCGAACGTGAAGGATGGACGCAGACGTGACCGAAAGTGCCGGCACTCCGGCCGACCCCGACGACTCGGCCGCGGGCGAGGACCAGACGCCGGACGGGTCGCCCGGTGCGGAGCGCGGCGAGAAGCCCGCGCCGGAAAGCACCTCGAAGGACGCCTCGGAGGACGCCCCGAACGACACCTCGAAGGACGCCTCGGAGAAGATCCCGGAGGACACCCCTGCGAGTGCTCCCGGGAACACCCCGGGCGGCGAGACGCGCAGCGGATCGGGCAACGGATCCGGCAACGGATCGGACAGCGGATCTTCGGGCGGGGCGCCGCCCCCGGACCCGGGGCCGGGTCCGACCCTCGACATCACCGTCAAGCGCAAGCGGCACTGGCTGCGTTGGACCGCGCTCGGGGCCTCGTTCGTCGTCCTCGTCGCCGCGGGCGCCGGCTGGTGGCTGTACAAGAGGCTCGACGGCAACATCAAGACGGACACCTCGGCGGCCGCCGAGCTCAAGACGTACGAGAAGGAGCGCCCCGCGTCCGTCGTCCATGACGCGGAGAACATCCTCCTCATCGGCTCCGACAGCCGGGCCGGGGACAACGGCAAGTACGGCCGCGACGACGGCGGCAGCCAGCGCTCGGACACCACGATCCTGCTGCACCTGGCCGCGAACCGGAAAAGCGCCACCGCGATGTCCATCCCGCGCGACCTGATGGCGAACATCCCGACCTGCCACAAGCCGGACAAAACTGTCAGCAAGCCGCAATTCTCCCAGTTCAACTGGGCTTTCGAGTTTGGTGGAACCGCCTGCACCATCCGTACCGTCGAGAAGATGACCGGAGTCCGCATCGACCACTACATGGTCGTCGACTTCAACGGTTTCAAGGACATGGTCGACGCCGTGAACGGCGTCGAGATCTGCCTCAAGGAACCGATCAACGACACCGCGGCCCACCTCAAGCTCCCGGCGGGCCGCCAGAAGCTCGACGGCGAGCAGGCGCTGGGGTATGTACGGGTCCGCAAGTCGATCGGCAACGGCAGCGACACCGAACGGATGGACCGCCAGCAGCAGTTCCTGGGCGCACTCGTCAACAAGGTGCAGAGCAACGGCGTCCTGCTCAATCCGACCCGGCTCTACCCGGTGCTGGACGCGGCGACGAAGGCGCTCACCACGGACCCGGGGCTGGACACCCTGAAGGACCTCTACGAACTCGTACGCGGCATGCGCAACGTACCGACCGACAAGGTTCAGTTCCTGACCGTCCCCCGGCAGCCTTACGCCGCGAACCGGAACCGGGACGAACTCGTACAACCTGATGCGGACAAGCTCTTCAAGCAACTGCGCGACGACAAGCCGCTCACGGTGGTTCCGGCGGATCAGCTCAACGGTGACGACGGCAAGAACACCGGACACGGGGAGGGTTCGGAACATTCACAGGATGAAGACAGCGACAGCCGGTCCGGCGAGGGGTCCCCGGACGGGGAATCGGGTGCCACGGGCGCTCCGGGCCCCAGCCCCACACCCACCTATTCGGGTAACAACGCGGCGACCGACCTGTGCAAGCAGTAAAGCAATTGCCAAGCGGACATCAACGTTCGGCGTGCAATGGGAAGAATGCCCGGTTGTAAGGGCCGTGGAATGTGTCACGCTCATCGCTCGGCGCCGAACCGGACGGATAGTGTGACGCGATCCGGTTACCTTCGGCCCTCGGGCCGAGCACTTCCGGAGTGAAAAATTGAGCGCCTTATCGGGGGAGGCGCCTCGCGTGGCACCGACGGAGGACTCAAGCAACCGTGGATGCACAAGGCCGTGGGCGGGCGGAAGATATCGATCCCGCAGACCAATGGGTCCTCAACCCGGACACCGGCGACTACGAACTGCGACTGAACCAATCCGGAGGGGATTCGGGCGGCGGCCCGAGCACTTCGGCCCCGCGCGGCTCCCGGCGCAGAGACGCCGGCCATGAGGACGGGGGGCGGCGACAGGGCTCCCCGCGCGACGGCGCCGGACGTGGTGCCGGACCCGGCCGTGAGGTGCCCAGACAGGGCGGTCGCCGTTCGGCCCGCGGCCAGGAGGGTCCGGGTCCGTCCACGCGCTCGGGCTCGTCCACGCGCTCGTCCTCCGGTTCGTCCGCGAACGAGAGCGGCACCGGCCGTCGCAAGCGCAAGGCCCCGAAGGCCCGCCGCAAGAAGGCGCTGATCTGGACGGGCGGTGTGATGGCGTTCCTGCTCGTCGGTGTCTCGGTCGGCGGTTACCTGCTGTACCAGCACTTCAACGGCAACCTGAGCTCCGTGGACATCGGCGACGCCGGCAACAAGGACGTCGTCACCGCCAACGCGCCCCTCAACATATTGGTCATCGGTACGGACAAGCGGACCGGCAAGGGCAACGAGGGCTACGGCGACAAGGGCAGTACCGGCCACGCCGACACCAACATCCTGTTCCACGTCTCCAAGGACCGCACCAACGCCACCGCGCTGAGCATCCCCCGCGACCTCATCACCGACATCCCGGACTGCAAGACCAAGCAGCCGGACGGCACGGACAAGGTCATCCCGGGCACGGAGAACATCCGGTTCAACGTCAGCCTCGGCCAGGAGGGCCGCGACCCGGGCTGCACGATGAACACCGTCAAGGAGATCACCGGTCTGAAGGTCGACCACTTCATGATGGTCGACTTCAACGCGGTCAAGGAGCTGTCCACGGCGGTCGGTGGCGTGGAGGTCTGCCTCGCGAAGCCCGTCAAGGACGCGGACTCCCATCTGGACCTGTCGGCGGGCAAGCACAAGATCCAGGGCGAGGACGCGCTGGCGTTCGTCCGGACCCGGCACAGCTTCGCCAACGGGAGCGACCTGGACCGGATCAAGGTCCAGCAGCAGTTCATCGGCTCGATGATCCGGCAGATGAAGTCGGACGACACGCTGACCAGCCCCACGAAGCTCTTCAAGCTGGCGGACTCGGCGACGAAGGCCCTGACGGTCGACAAGGCCATCAGCTCGGTACCGAAGCTGACCACGCTCGCCAAGGAACTCACCAAGATCGACACGAAGAACATCACCTTCGTCACGGTGCCGGTGATCGACAACCCGGCCGAGCCCAAGCCGATCACGGTGGTCGTGGATCCGGTGAAGGCGCCCCAGCTGTTCTCGATGATGCGCAAGGACACCTCACTGACCGAGGTGGCCGCGCAGAAGAAGGCGGCGAAGAGCAAGCAGAACGCTCTCCTCAAGGGCACCAAGGCCGCCGCCGCCGACGTACGCGTCGATGTCTACAACGGTGGCAAGATCGCCGGCGGGGCTCAGCAGACCGTCACCTGGCTGCAGAACACCAAGGGCGTCCTCAAGTCCACGAACAAGGCCAACGCCCCGGCGAAGGCCGCCAGGACGACGCTGGAGTACGCGCCGAACCAGGCCGACCAGGCCCGTGCCCTCGCCGAGATGATGGGGCTCCCCGGATCGGCGCTCAAGAAGGGCACCACCGACGCCGAGGGGCTGCAGGCGATGGTGCTGACGCTCGGGGCGGACTTCGAGGGGGCGGGCACCCCGATCACGGGGCCGGCCGAGATCGACATTCCGAAGGCCAGTGCCGACAAGGCAGAGTGCGCCAAGTGACACCGGGTCACTGCGCCGTACCGCGAGTCTGAGCAGCAGGGGGGTCCGGTGGGACGGAGCAGTACGCCAGGGGAGGGGACGCGACCACGGGTCCGGCATGCCGGTCAACTCGGCTGGGACGACGGCCTCTACGAGGACGCCAAGGCCGGCGCCCCCAGGCCGGACGGGAGCGGGGACGGGGACGCCGCCCGCCGCGGCGCGGGCCACGGCGGCGGGCGCCGGGGCCGTCCGCACCGGGCCGGGAAGCGGAAGAAGCACCGAATACTGCGCTGGGCAGCCCTCTCGCTCGCGGTGCTGATACTCGGAACCGGCGCGGCCGGTTATCTCTGGTACGAGCACCTCAACGGCAACCTCCGCAAGGGCCACCGCAGTGCGGGCAACAGCGCGGCGAAGAAGACCGCGCCGAACTCGGCGGGCCAGACCCCGCTGAACATCCTGCTGATCGGGTCCGACAGCCGGAACACCGCGGAGAACCTCAAGCTCGGCGGCTCGAAGTCGAGCGTCGGCGGGATCCCGCTCGCCGACGTGCAGATGCTGCTCCATGTGTCGGCCGACCGGAAGAACGCCTCGGTCATCAGCATCCCTCGCGACACCCGGGTGGACATCCCGGCCTGCGAGGACCCCGACAACGGCAAGAAGTACCCCGCCACCAACACCCTCATCAACGAGACGCTCGGCCGCGGCGGCCCCGGCTGCACGCTGGACACCTGGGAGAAGCTCACCGGGGTCTACATCGACCACTGGATGATGGTCGACTTCGCGGGCGTGGTGGACATGGCGGACGCGGTGGGCGGTGCGGACGTGTGTGTGAAGCAGAACGTCAACGACGTGCCCAAGCCCAACGTGCCCGGTGGCTCCGGCCTGAGGCTGACGGCCGGCACGCACAAGGTCAAGGGCAAGCAGGCCCTCCAGTGGCTGCGCACCCGGCACGCCTTCGAGAGCGACTTCGGCCGCTCCAAGGCCCAGCACATGTACATGAACTCCGTCATCCGTGAGCTGAAGGACCAGGACGCGTTCTCGGACACGGGACGGTTGATGGGTCTCGCCGAGACCGCGACCAAGTCGCTCCAGGTCTCCGAGGAGATCGGTACGGTGAAGAAGCTGTTCGACCTCGGCATGCAGCTCAAGGGCGTGCCGATGGACAAGATGAACATGCTGACGATGCCGAGGATTCCCGACCCCCAGGACGACAACCACGTGCTGGCGAAGCCGGGCGCCGCCGACAAGCTCTGGGCGCTGCTCCGCGACGACCAGTCGCTCGACCCGAAGGACCGGGCCAAGAACAAGAAGAAGAAGGAGACCGGTCCGGCCGCCGGCGCTCCCGCGTCGATCGGCGTGAGCGTCGTCAACGGGACGGCGGCCGACGGCCAGGCGCCCACCAGCAACCGTGCCGGTGGCGTCCGGGACCTGCTGCGGGCCAAGGGCTTCACCGAGGCGGCCACCTCGACCGATCCCGGATCGGCGCTGACGACCGAGCTGACCTATCCGAAGAGCTCCGGCGCCCAGGGCAGGTCGGACGCGCTCTCCATCGCCAAGGCGATGTCGATGCCGACCAGCGTCGTCAAGGAGGTGCCGGACGGGGACAGGCTGACGCTCACGGTCGGCTCGGACTGGCGGACGGGGTCCACGTTCCCGAAGGCCGCGAAGGACGACAGCGACCCGCTGGAGGGCACCGAGGCGGTCAACGGCGCCAAGGCGGGCTGCATGGACGTGTACTGGCCGTACCGGCAGATGTAGCGGCGCCTCGGAGACACGACGGAGGGGGATGCCCGGTGCGAACCGGGCATCCCCCTCTGCGTCGTACGAGCTCCTGGTCAGGCCACCGGAGCGCCCGGCTCCTCGCTGACCGCCGGGCGGCGGCTGGCGATGACCTTCCTCGCCAGCGAGCGCGGGCTGGTCAGGAAGCCGTACCCCCACGACATGTGCATGGTGGCCAGCGCCACCGGGATCAGCGCCCGCGCCTTCAGCGGCAGTCCCTTGCCGGCCGGGAGCGATCCGGCGACGATGGCCGCGATGTACCCGGCCGGGACGAGCAGGGCCCACGGGGTGACGGCGGCGCCGACGACGATGCCCGCCGCGATCGCGACGACGGCGGTCGGCGGGGCCAGGTAGCGCAGGTTGATCGAGCCGGAGTGGTAGCGGGCGACGACGTGGCGCCAGCGGCCGTAGTCCTTGTACTGCTTGGCGAGCGCCCGGACGGAGGGGCGGGGGCGGTACTGCACCCGCAGCTCGGGCGAGAACCAGATCAGGCCGCCGGCCTCGCGGATGCGGAAGTTCAGCTCCCAGTCCTGGGCGCGGATGAACTCGATGTTGTACCCGTCGGCCTTCTCCAGGGCCTCCCGGCGGAAGACGCCAAGGAACACGGTCTCGGCCGGTCCCGCCTCGCCGCCGGTGTGGAAGGCCGCGTTGCCGACACCGATCTTCGACGTCATGGCCGCGGCGACGGCGTCCTCCCAGGCGTTCTCGCCCTCGGCCTGCATGATGCCGCCGACGTTCTGCGCGCCCGTCTCCTCCAGGAGCCGGACGGCGGTCGCGATGTAGTTCGGCGAGAGCATGCCGTGGCCGTCCACGCGCACCACGACCGGGTGGCTGGACGCCTTGATCGCGGCGTTGAGCGCGGCGGGGGTGCGGCCGGTCGGATTCGGCACGGTGTGGACCCGGGGGTCCTCCGCGACCAGTTCGGCGGCGATCTCGTCGGTACGGTCCGTGGACGGGCCGAGCGCGATCACCACCTCCATCTCACCGGAGTACTCCTGCTCCAGGATGTGCCGGACGGAGTTCCTGAGATGGCGCTCCTCATTGAGCACCGGCATGATCACGGAGACGGCGGGGTGCTGCGCGGCAGACATGTGGTCCTCGGGGGGTCCTCGGGGGCGCCGGGGGTCCGAACCCCACCAGGCGGCGTCATTCGGCCGCCACGTTACCGCGAATGGGGGAACCGGGTGCGCGCCGCCGGGTCGCGGACCGGGATGCAGATCGTATGGGCCTACCGTGCGACAGGTCCCCCTTGCACCGCGGAGGTCCCCCCGTGCCCACGCCGCCACGCTCCCCCCGTCCACCGCGGCCCCGCGCCGCTCCCCCGCAGCGCAGGCGGCCCAGAAAGCAGGACGAGAGACCGCGCTGGGGGATGCGGATGGCGACCGGGCTGTCCGTACTGGTCCTCGGCGCCGGCGGCATCGGTCATGCCGTCGTGACCAACCTGGAGGCCGGGATCGACCGGATCGACCCGTTCAAGGACATGAAGAACCGGCCCGCGGGCGGTCACGGCATGAACCTGCTGCTGGTCGGCACCGACGGCCGCGACAAGATCACCAAGGAGGAGAAGGAGAAGTACCGGCTGGGCGGTGAGCCCTGCCACTGCACCGACACGATCATGCTGGTGCACCTGTCTGCGGACAAGCAGCGCGCCAGCATCGTCAGCCTGCCGCGCGACAGCTACGCCGAGATCCCCGAGCACCGGGACCAGACCACCGGCGAGAAGCACGCGGCCCACCCGGTGAAGCTGAACGCCGCCTATGCCGAGGGCGGGCCCGGTCTGACCGTGCGGACCGTCGAGCACATGACGGGCGTCAAGGTCGACCACTATCTGGAGGTCGACTTCACCAGCTTCATGACGACGGTGGACACCCTGGGCGGGGTGCGGATCTGCACCACCCGGCCGATGAAGGACTCGTACACCGGTCTCGACCTCGCGGCGGGCACCCACGAGCTGGACGGTGGCCAGGCGCTCCAGTACGTACGCTCCCGGCACATCGACGGCGCCGCCGACCTGGGACGGATGCAGCGCCAGCAGAAGTTCCTCGCCTCGCTGATCAAGCAGACGACCAGCAGCGGGGTGCTGCTGAACCCGGTGAAGTTCCGCGAGGTCGCCTCGACGATGCTGAAGTCGGTACGGGCGGACAAGGGCTTCGGTACCCAGCTGATGCTGGACCTCGGCCAGGCGATGCGGGGCTTCTCCGCCGCCTCGTCCGAATTCGCCTCGGTGCCGATGGGCGATGTCGCCTACCAGGTCAAGGGCATCGGCTCGACGGTGAAGTGGGACCCGAAGAAGTCGAAGCAGCTGTTCCAGGCGCTGCGCGAGGACAAGCCGCTCACGGTGAAGAGGGCCGACCAGCCGCCCGCGAAGAAGGTGGACGTGCCGCCCCAGCAGATCCGGGTCCAGGTCTACAACGGGACCCCGAAGGACGGCCTCGGCGGCACGGTCGACACCGCGCTGCACGGCACCGGCTTCGACACCACCAGGGCCCCGCTCAACGGGGAGCAGCGCGATCTCAAGCACACCCTGGTCACGTACGACCCGCGCTGGGACCGGTCCGCCAAGTCACTGGCGGCGGCGCTGCCGGGGGCGGAGCTGAAGGCGGTGAACGGCCAGGGCGCCACGATGAAGGTGATCGCGGGCGCGGACTACGCGAAGGTGGAGCGGGTGCGGGCGGAGGAGCCCGAGCAGGGGAGGTTCGGCGCGGTCACGGGCGACGAGGTGGTGTGCCCGTAGGCGACAGGGCCGGGAGCGCCGCGCACCGGCCCTCGGCTCTCAGCTCTCGGGTGTCAGCCCTCGGGTATCAGCCCCCAGCCCTCGGGTCTCAGTCCTCGATGCCGTCGGCGACGCGCTTCTCGCGCAGTTCCCTGATCGCGCGGCGCCGGGCCAGCCGGTGCGTACGGCGGATCTGCGCCTCCTGGTAGCGCCGGTTGTCGCGTTCGGTCTCCGGGATCACCGGGGGTACGGCGCGCGGGCGGCCGTCCGCGTCGACCGCGGCGAACACCAGGTACGCGCTGCCCACCTGCTGGGCCGGGGTCGACTCGTTCCACCGCTCGGCCATGACCCGGACGCCGACCTCCATCGAGGAGCGGCCGGTCCAGTTCACCTGGGCGCGGACGTGAACGAGGTCACCCACGCGGACCGGCTCCAGGAAGACCATCTCGTCCATCGAGGCCGTCACCGCGGGACCGCCGGAGTGCCGGCCGGCCACCGCGCCCGCCGCGTCGTCGACCAGCTTCATGATCACGCCGCCGTGCACCGTGCCCAGCAGATTGGTGTCGCTGCCGGTCATGATGTGGCTGAGGGTGGTCCGGGAGGCCGCGGTCGGCTTGCCCGGAATGTCGCCCTCCGGGCGCGGGGCCTGATCTGTCATGCCCTCCACCTTATGCGGGGGCTTCGGGCCCGTCGCAATGCATCAGCTTCGCAACAGCCCAGGTCCGATTTCACTTACACCCTGTAATAGCAGTGGTCCGGGCCTGCACACTGGATCGCATGAACGATTGGCCCGAGGGCCGGAACGACGACAACCGCCGCGGCAACCGCTACGGGCAGGGAAGCGCGAGCGACCGGCCCGAGAGCGCCCGCGCGATGCCGCACGTCCAGCGCCCCGTCCCGTCCCAGCAGCCCGCCCCGTCGCAGCGGCGCCCCGCACCGCCGCGGCAGCCGCAGGTGCCGCAGCAGTCCGGCGGCTACGACGACGGCTCGCAGTACGACAGCGGCTACAACACGGGCCAGGTCTACGGCGGTGGCAACGGCGGCGGCCGCGGTGGAGGCCAGGGCGGCGGACCGGGTGACGACGGATACGTCCAGGGCCATCCGCCGGCCGCACCGGACTGGCGCCGCCGGATCAAGATCGGCGCACTGGTCCTGGTGGTCGTGGTGCTCGCCGTCTCCATCGGCACGTACTTCTGGGCCGACTCCAAGCTGAAGCGCGAAGTCGACCTCTCCAAGGTCATCGAGCGGCCGAAGGGCGGCGACGGCACGAACTACCTGATCGTCGGGTCGGACAGCCGCGAGGGCATGACCGCCGAGGACAAGAAGAAGCTTCACACCGGTTCCGCCGAGGGCAAGCGGACCGACTCGATGATGATCCTGCACGACGGCGGCAACGGCCCGACGCTGGTCTCGCTGCCGCGTGACTCGAACGTCGAGATCCCGTCGTTCGTCGGCTCCGATTCCGGCAAGAGGTACGAGGGCAAGGGCCGCACGACCAAGCTGAACGCCGCGTACGCCGAGGACGGCCCCGAACTCCTCGTCCGTACCGTCGAGTTCAACACCGGCCTGCGGATCGACCACTACGTGGAGATCGGCTTCGGCGGCTTCGCCAAGATCGTGGACGCGATCGGCGGGGTGGAGCTCGACATCCCCAAGGCGTTCAAGGACAAGAACTCCGGCGCGGACTTCAAGGCGGGCAAGCAGACGCTGAACGGCGAGGAGTCCCTCGCCTTCGTCCGGACCCGGTACGCCTTCGCGGGCAGCGACCTGGACCGTACGAAGAACCAGCAGAAGTTCCTCGCGGCGCTGGCGAGCCAGACGGCGACGCCGTCGACGATCCTCAACCCGTTCAAGCTGTACCCGACGATGGGCGCCGGCCTGGACACCCTCGTCGTCGACAAGGACATGTCGCTCTGGTCCCTGGGCAAGATGTTCTTCGCCATGAAGGGCGTCACGGGCGGCGACGGCAAGTCGATGAACATGCCGATCTCCGGCTCCACCGGCGGCAACCTGGTCTGGGACAAGGCCAAGGTCAAGCAGCTGGTCGAGCAGCTCAACAACGACGAGAAGGTCACCGTCTCCGACAACTGACGGCGATCATGTGACAGGGCCCGGACGGTTCGCCGTCCGGGCCCTGTCGCATGTGCGGCCGCTACACCCGGCCCTGCGCCAGCAGGGCGCGGTGCGGCAGCACCAGCTCCCCGTCCTCCGAGGCGAATTCCTCGCACAGCACGTCGTACTCCCGCTTCGCCGCCGCCACCCCCTCCGGTCCCCGGCTGTTGACCAGCTGCCCGATCGCGGCGACCCCGGCCGCAGGCCCTGCCCACCAGTCCTCCGGGTCCGCGTGGTGGTCCCAGGACAGCGGCTCGCTCCGTACGTCCCCGAGCCCGGCCCCGGTCAGCAGGGCGCTCAACCCCTCCTGGGTGCGCGGGAAGTTGTGCTCCTCGTCGACCGTGGCCAGCCATCCGGGACGGGTCAGTCCGGCAGCCTCCGCCGCCCGTCCGACCAGGGCCTGTCCGGCGCCGCCGGGTACCTGCCAGATGGTGACGGCGACCCGGCCCCCGGGGCGGGTGATCCGGCGCAGCTCGACGAGCGCGTCCAGCGGACGGCCCACGTGGTTGAGCACGAAGTTCGCCGCGACCGCGTCGAACTCCCCGTCGGGGTAGGGCAGCTGGGGCAGCGATCCGGTACGGACCTCGACGCCGGGCGCCGCCCGCCGGGTGGCCGCGGCCATGCCGGGTTCGGCGTCCACGGCCCGTACGACAGCGCCCCGGCCGGCGGCGGCGACCGTCACACTGCCGCTGCCGCACCCCACGTCGAGCAGCCGGGTCCCGCGGTCCACGGCGGCTGCGTCCAGCAGGGCGGGCACCGTACGGGCGCAGAGGCGGGCGAAGGTCCGGGCGTAGCTCTCGGCCCGCCCGTCCCAGATCCGCCGCTCGCTCACGTCGAACGCTGTCATGTGGCACCTCCGGTCGGGCCTTGCGGCTCCGCTTCGTCCAAGTCCTCGTAGAGCGCGTCCAGGATCCGCCCGGTGGGTCTGCCCTCCGGCGACAGTTCGGCCAGACACCAGCCGGGCAGCCTCGCCTCGGTCTCGGGCGGGAGGCTGCCGTCCGCCGGGTCGGCCAGCCCGTAGAGCAGGCCGAACGCGGTCTCCTTCGCGATCTCGCGGGCTATCTCGCCCAGTTCACCCGGGGTCAGCCCGAGCCGCAGCGCCCGCTCGACGGCCCCGCCCGCCAGTGCGCCCTTGCGGTAGGCCTCGACCCAGTCGGGCGCCGCCGTGCTCCAGGCGTCGATGTCCTGCCAGACCATGCGCAGGAACCGGTACCTGGCCAGCTGAGGAATGTTCTCCTCGGCCTCCGACTCGGCCCAGCCCGCCGCGTCGTCGGCACCCAGCGCTTCGAACAGGCCGGTCAGCTCGGGCAGCTCGTCGATGTCCGTCATGGAAAGGGAAGGTACGCCACCGGCCCCGGCACGGCGGAACCACTACCGCCCGGGGGTCTTACGTTCGGACCGGACGGCGTTCGCCCTGTCTGCCATACTGTTCGAGTGATCGTCGAGCTCGCCGCAAGGCAACGGGGGCCGGCGGTACTCGGCGCACTGATGCTGGCCGCCTTCACGTTCAACACCGCGGAGAACCTGCCGATCGGTCTCCTGGAGCTCATCGCCGACGGCCTGCACGTGTCCCTGCCGTCGGTCGGCTACCTGGTCACCGGTTACGGCGTGACGGTCGCCGTCGCGTCCTTGCCGCTGGCCCACTTCACGCGGACGATGCCCCGACGCCACGTGCTCACAGCCCTGTTGACCGCACTCGTCGTGTCCAGTCTGGTCGCGGCGCTGGCCGGCTCCTACTGGCTGCTGCTCGGGGCCCGGCTGCTGACTGCGCTCGCCCAGGCGCTGTTCTGGGCGGTGATGGGGCCGGTCGCGGTGGGGCTGTTCCGGCCCGAGATCCGTGGGCGGGTGATCGGGGCGCTGTCCGTCGCCGGTTCGCTCGCCCTCGTGCTCGGGGTGCCCGTCGGGACCTGGCTGGGCCGGCAGAGCGGCTGGCCGGTGCCGGTCGCGGGGGTGGCGGCGCTGGGGTTCGTCTCCCTGGTGACGATCGCCGTCCTGCTGCCGACCTCCCGCCCGGAGGAGGGACACGCGGCGTACGGCACCCGCCCCGACGCCCGCCGCTTCGGCACCGTACTGGCGGCCGGGGTCCTCTCCGCCACCGGCGCGTTCGCGGGATACACGTACGTCGTGAAGTTCCTGGGCGACGTGAGCGGGTTCTCCGGGGGCGCGGTCAACGCCCTGCTGGTGGCTTTCGGCGTCGCGTGCCTGGCCGGGGTGACCCTCACCGGGGTGCTGCTTGACCGCTTCCCGAACTCCGTACTGGCCACCGCCATCGCGACTCAGGCGGTCGGCATGCTCGGCCTGTACACGGCCGGCGGCGATCCGGTCGCGGCGGTGGTGTTCCTGGCCCTGACCGGCGCCGCGCTCGGCCCGGTGTTCATGGCCACCCAGAACGAAATGCTGCACTGCGCCCCCGGCCGCACGGACATGGCTCTCGCGGCCAACTCCGGCGCCTACAACGCCGGTATCGCGGCGGGCGCCGCGCTCGGCGGACTGGTCCTGTCGCTGTCCGACGTACGGGGCACGTTCCTGATGGGCGGCCTGCTGACCGTCGCGGGCTGCGCGGTCCTGCTGGGCGAGCGGCTGGTGCCGGGTGGCGGTGCCGAGAGGTCAGGCCGGCGGGCGGGACACTCGGGCCTGTCCGGCGCGCGTGACGGCCGGGCATCCCGCACCGGTGCCTGAACGGGGGTCCTGCCCCCTGTCAGCTGTCGCCACCCCCGTCACCGCCCTCTCCGACGCCGCTTCCCGCCTCCCCGTCGACACGTACCCCCGCCTGCTCCGGGACGGCCCTTCGTCCCGGGTCGGCGGCTCGGGGACCGCCGGGGTGGTGTGCCGGTGAACTCTGGGCCCGTAGGGCCGCGACTTCGCCGCGCAGCTCGGTCAGTTCCCGGTGCAGTGCCTGGATGGCGACGACGGCCACTCCGTTGGCATCGGTGCAGCAGATCGTCCGGTCGTTCTCACCGACCCCGAACGCTTTCCACCAGTCCTGCGCCATGGGCCCCAGGTGGCGTACGTGTGGCGGGTCCCAGTGGTACCGCCACGTGCTGACCGGCAGCCGCACCACCTGCTCCAGCACCTGGTACCCGTTGACCGGACCGCTGCCGCACACCGCACCCGACACGGCATCGGACGCCCGGCCGGCCGCGGAAGCACCCCGCCGCAGGCGCCTCCTGGCCAGGACCGACGTCCTCACCCCGGCCAAGGCCCCTCTCAACCGCCGGTAGTTCATCGCTCCCAGACCACCGCGGTCACCTCGGTCTTCAGCCCACGATCCGAGAAGAGCAGGCTGCCGCCACCACCGCGGTTCTCCGGGCTGCTCACCGGCAGTTGGAACAGACCGCTGCCCACTCCACTGCCGTACGCCGTCACGCCGGCCGCCCCGATCTCACGCTCCTTGTTGATCATCGTGGTGTCGTAAGCGGCATTGCCGGCCGACAGAATGTTCGTGTTCGCGACGGCCGGAACGCTCAACGCACCGGTACCGGTGGCCACCGTGGCTGTCAGCACCAGCAGACGGCGGGCAACGCGCTTCGTGTACATCAAGCATCCTTCCGGACGGGACGCCGAGCGCGTCCGCGACACCCCTAACGGCCTACTGCCTCAAAGGGCACGTCGGAGCAGCGCCGGCTTCGCGGACACTTCCTGGCCACGGATGTTCCGGGCGAGCCACGGGCTGAGGGTGCCGCGCGGGACGAGTTCCCTGTACGTCTCGTCCCCGGGCAGCGGTACGACGAGCCACCGGCCGGGCGGGAAGAGCTTCCCAAAACAGACCCGGCCCATTCCCGCCTCGCCCCGGCCCTCATCACTCACACGGGTGATAAATGACAACTGGGCTGGTTTTACGATGGGTTGGCTGGCATATGCTCGTGGCGAAGTCCAGAGGCGTCGGCAACCACTTCGCCCGGCGCACAGCCGCGTACGGCTCCTGGATTGCCGGGCCATCACCCGCACGGTCTCGTAAGACCGGCCAGGCACGGCCGCACCACCACTCGCCGCGCCACCACCACGGCCGCAGCCGCACCCACCCTCAACCCCGAACGGACCTGCATGGTCAGCTCACCGCACGAGGCAATGCACCGCATCTTCCAGGAGTACCCCGGCCTCTTCTCCCGCGTCTCCGAAGTCCTCGGCATCGACATCCCACAACCCACCTCAGCCACCGTCCTGCCCACCGACCTCACCGAAGCCAAACCCGTCGAACGCCGCGTCGACACCCTCCTCCGCATCGAAACAGAGACCAACGAACCCTTCCTCCTCGCCATCGAAGCCCAAGGCAAAAAAGACCCACGCAAAACAACCAGCTGGCCCTACTACGTCAGCTACCTCCACAACCGATACAACGGCCTCCCCGTCCTCCTCCTCGTCGTCTGCCAAGACCACACCACCGCCCAATGGGCCTCCCGCCCCCTCACCATCGGCCTCCCCCAATGGCCCACCCTCACCCTCAACCCCCTCGTCGCAGGCCCCCACAACATGCCCGTCATCACCGACATCGCCGAAGCCCGCAAAGACCTCGCACTCGCCACCCTCGCCGCCATCACACACGCCGACAATCCGGACGTCGGTGCCATACTGAAAACACTCTCCGCCGCACTACGCGAAGCACCCGACAACATCACAGACCCCATCGTCGAACTCACCGCACAAGGCCTGGGCAACCGCCCAGCCGCACAACAATGGAGGAACCTGGTGGCCGTGGATACCTCTTTCTACAAATCCTTCATGTCAGAAGAAATCCGCGACGAAGGACGCGCAGAAGGCCAGGCCGAAGGCCTCCGGCTCGTCCTCGAAGCACGCGGTATCGCCCTCACCGACGAGACCCGCGAGAAGATCACCACCTGCACCGACCCCCGGCTCCTGCAGCAGTGGCTCCAGCGCGCCGCCACCGCGACCTCGGCCGAGGAAGTCTTCGCCGAGGAGTAGTCCTCCCGCCCCAGGAGCCGGTGTCACGCGACAGCGCCTCAGGGGCAGGAGCCGTCGAAGTTGTCCTCGTAGGTGCGGTAGACCCGGTCGGCCTTCTTGTCCTTGCCGGCCGGGGGCGCGGCTGGGTACTCGATGACGGGCACGGGCTTGCAGACGGCCCACTTGCGGGTGTCCGGGGAGTCGTCGAAACCGAAGGTGCCGCTGGCTCCGCGCATGCAGTTGACGCAGCTCGCACCAGTGTCGGTGCCCAGGATGTTCATGTTGACGACGGTGTTGTACACGTCGTCGTGGTTCGGCAGGTCGATGGCCCCGGGCTTCACCTGCCGGTCCTCTCCCGCCTCCTCTCCCCCTTCGCCGTTGATGTCGTCGTACGCCCGGTCGGTGGCCTGGGCGAGCACGGTGAAGGCGTCGTGGTACATGACCGCGTAGCCGTCGTCCAGGGGCTTCGCGCCCCATACCGGCTTGTCCGGCATGGTCTTCTGAAGCTTCTCGAAGTACTCCAGGAAGTCCCGGGGCCCGGCCGGGAGCTGCGCGGCGTTCTTCTTCCAGGACAGGGTGTCGACCGAGGCCGCGCCGACGAGGGTGATCCGGGATTCACGCAGGTGTGCGGTGATCGTCGACCCAGTGGACTCCGGATCCATGCCGATCCCCACCTTGAGGATGCGTGTCGGCTTGGCGTGAGTGCAGAGGGGCTCGCTCGCCAGCCGGTTCACCAGATGGGGCAGGTCGTGATCGCGGCCCGCGAAGAAGACCGTGTCCGCCTTGGTCTGGCAGATGCTCCTGGCCACGTCGGCGAAGCGCTGGGGGACGCCCTTGTCGTCACCGATGAGTCCCAGGTAGGACGCCTGGCGCTGCTTCAGTCCGTACTTCTTGCCGAAGTGCTTGAGGAAGACGTCCCTCAGGTCGGTGGAGTAGCTGTCCTGCTCTCGCCGGTCGGACACCAGGAAGCCGTTCACGTCTCCCGGATGCTTCTCCAGATACGCACCCAGCGCCTGCACCAGGAGGTCGTTGGACGGTGAGGTCTTGAAGAAGTAGCCGGCCTGCATCGTGGTCGACGTGAGAATGGGGCCCACCGTCGGAATCCGGTGCTCGGAAAGGGCCTTGGCCGCTGCGAGTGTGTCCGGAATGCTGTTGGGCATGCCGAATACGCCGACCAGCGGTGACTCCTCGTCGGCGGCCATCGGCACAAGCCGGTCGACGACGGGCCGCCAGTGGTCGAGGTCCTTCCCGTCGTTGGCCAGAAGCAGCTCGTACCGGGGTCCGGCCTGCGCGTTCGCCCGGAGCTGCGCCACATGGGCGCCCGCCAGGGCGCGGGCGATCTGCGCCTTGCTCATGGCGCTGGTGGCGTCCGTGGTGAACGGCATCATCAGGGCGATGCGCACGTAGGGGATGCGCGCCCGGCCGTTCTCCGGGTCCTTCCAGCCCTTCTCGACGCGGGCGTTCTCGTCCGCCACCGCGCGTATCAGGCCATCCAGTTCCGGGTCACCGTCCAGGACGCCCGCGGTGACGCCGACACATTGCTTCGCCGCCTCCTCGAAACCGTCACCGCATTTCTCCGGCAGCATCCGTACGACCGCGAAGGCGGCTGCCGCGAGCAGGAGGACGCCCACGGTCAGGGCGATGGCCTTGTCTGCCGGGCCCATGGCCCGGTTTCTGAAACGGTCCAGCACAGTTCTCACTCCTCGCCGCGGAGAGGGCCGCGTCCGTAGTCCGGTCCGTACGTCGGGCAGGGCCTCCGCTCGCGTACGGCGGCCGGCCAGGAGCGTGCCGCCTCGTTGAGCACCACGCGGCCCGACGGATGACGCATCGACAGAAAAGCCAGCTCGGAGCCGATGTCCTCGCACAGGTCGTCCATCGGTTCCGCGTACGTCTCGGACAGGTACCAGAGAGCGTGCAGCAGCCGGTTGACGGACCGGTGTATGTCGTCGGCCTCCTCGTGCAGGTGGTCATGGGCGCCCCGGGCGATCTCGGCACGGTGATCGGTCCACTCCGCCCGAGGTGGGTGCGGGGCCGAGGCGACATGGGGCAGGGCCGTGAGCCAGCGGTCGGCCGGCCAGCTCCCGAAGTACTCCGTCAGCGTGCTCACCACCGGTTCCGCGTCCCCGACGGCGAGCAAGTGCCGCAGGACGTCCGGCTCGTGACCGGCTCCGCGCTCCTCGTGATGCTGTCGCAGGAGGCCGTGCAGGTCCGCCCAGCGCCGTCCCAGCCCGGCCGCGGCGCAGGTCCTGCGCGCCTCGTGGACCAGCAGGGCCCGCAGGAAGGGGTCGGCCACGAATCCGGCTTCCGCACCGGGCCCGTCCCCGCTCGCCTCGGCCGGCGCACCGTCGGTCCAGTGCTCCTCCACCAGATACCGGGCCGCCGTGGGAAGCCCGGCGCCGGGGAGTCCGCCGTCGGCGAGCACGGCCGCCGTGGTCAGGACCTGTGCGGCGGCCCGGTCACGTGCCAGGGCGAGCGGTGCCAGATGGGCGCGCAGCTGGGGCTGGGGCACGAGCCGCTCCAGCAGCACCTCGCCGGCCGGCCGGCCCTCCCCCACGGGCAGGTCGAGCAGAGCCTCGGGGGCGACGACGTGCTGGGCGCGGACGACCGCCTCGCACAGCACCCGGCTGCCCTCCGGATGCCCGCGGGTGAGGGAGTACAGGGCGGACGGAAGATGGCGGGGCAACGGCCCCTGAGCCGCGTCGAGCATCAGCAGCAGGTCTCCGCGGCCCAGCGGGGGCAGCGCGACCGTGAGCATTCCGGCCGACGGCGACGAGGCGACGGTGCGTTCCCAGCCGGACTCGTGGGTGAGCTCGGGCAGCTCCCGGGCCGTCGCGTCCGGGTAGAGGGCCGCGCCGCCGCCCAGTCGGGTCGCCACGACGACCAGGGGGTCCTGGACGCCGGATCCGGGCGCGGCCCGGTGGTCGAGCAGCAGGCCGAGGAAACGCCGCCCGGCCGCGGTGTGCGCGTTGTCCAGCATGACCAGCGGCCGGGGTGCCCGGTTGACGCGCTGCCAGCGTCCGTAGGCGTCGGCGAGGTCTTCGAGGAAGGCCGCGGTCAGGGTGCGCTCGACGGCGTCCTGGAAGTCACCGCCCTGGTGGAAGCGCAGGCTCAGCCGGATCAGGGCGGCCTCCGCGTCGTCGGAGCCGCTGGAACGGCTCTGGTACCACTGCTGCACCGACCTCTCGGCGCGGGTCCGTGTGTGCCGCCCGAAGTACTGCTGGACGACCGCCTCGGTGACAGGGGCCAGATCGTGCTGCCGCCGGTCCGGGTCCGCGAGGCGCTCGCTGACGTCGTACGTCCAGTCGGTCCCGTCCCCCTCGGTTCCCCCCGTGCCCTTCGTCAGGCCGCAGGCGACGAGCAGGCGCGCGATCCGGTCTCGGGCCAGTGCCTGCTGCTCCTCGTCACCGCGGTGCCAGCTGGACACGGCGAACAGCCCCGGCAGCAGGCGGGAGAAGCGGAGCCGCACCGCTCCCGGTACGGCCGGCGCGAGTCCACAGGCCAGGTGCTCCAGGATCTCGACCACCGCCGACGTGTTGGCCGCCGCGGGTCCTGACCGGTGTGCCTGTTCGACCTGTGCGGCATCGACCCTGCCGAGCGGGATCCGCCCGCGGTAGGACTCCTCCAGGGCGTCGAGGACCGCGGTCCTGCCCATTCCGTGCCTGCCGGAGAGCAGCGTCACGGGAAGGTCGTCCCGGTGTTCCTGAGGCACCAGTTCCCGCCGGTCGGGCGCCATGCCCACCAGCCGGGGAACCAGTCCTCGCAAGATCGGATCCCGTGCGTACAAAGGCGTCCGCATCGCCCATCCCCCCGTTCAGCCGTTCCGCCGTCCTTCTGCGTCCTGTGCGGCCCCCGCGCCACGGGCCCGGCCCGTGAGGAGGCGTCAGCCGCCGAGCATCCTGCCCAGTGCCTGGCCGACCGCGTCCAGGAGGAGCTGTCGGCCGACCGTGTCGGGAGCGGAGGCGAGGCTGTGCCGAATCCGCTCCATCAGGCCGCGCTGCCGGTCCGGGGGCGGCTCGTCGTCGGGGGCACCGCCGCCCGCCAGCGAATTCGCGCTCCGCATCAGGGCCGCGAGCGACTCCGGATCGAGGTCGAGGGCCGGTGCCAGCTCCGCGATGAGCCTGGCGAGACCGGCGGGCGGGAGCGCGGTGTGCATCTCGATCGAGGTGTGCACGCTGTGGTCGGAGTCGCCCTGCGTGAGGTGCTCGATCGTCCCGGCCTCTATGTGAGTGTGCTGGGTGGGCCGACGGTACTCACGCTGCCGTGCCACATACGCGCCGATGTCCGTCGCGCCGGCGAGCACGACCGACACGCCCTGCGAGGTGAGCGCCACGTGTGAGCCGACGTCATGGTGGAACGGCGGTCCCTCACAGGTGATCAGTTCCTCGGCGGCCAGATAGGTGAGGGCTCGGGCGACCTCACTCCGGGAGAGGGCGTCGCCGAGGAAGAAGACGTCCGGCGAGTCGAGGAAACCGCTGATCCGCAACGGCTGCCGGTGCGTATTGGCGTGGATCCAGTGCAGTACGGCCCGTGCCGCGTGGCGGGTCCGCTCGGCGGCATTCGCGCGCAGGGCCTGGAGCCGGCGGGCGCGGGCCGCCCCGGCGGCCCGCAGGGTGACCACGGGAGCCCCGGTCTCGGGCCCCGGCCCGCTGACGGCGTCGATCAGCTCCTCGGCGCACAGGTGGTCGACGATGAGCCTGACCGCGCTCATGGGGATGCTCTGGAGAGAGCCGAACCCGGCGCAGGAAACGTGCCGGTACAGCCCGCCCTCCGCCCTGTCCCAGACCCACAGCAGAAGGCGGGGGCCGTACCGGTCGACGTACGCGTCGAGGACGTCGTGGCCGGGTAACGCCGGTATGGGATCAGACACAGACGGGGTCCTGTTCATGCTTGTCTCCAACGGCTCAGCTGCCGCACCTACCCCAGCTTTGTTCCCGTAATCAGCTTCCGCCCACGAGAATGTGCGTCAACTTCGTTACGAAGAAACGGATTTGGTGATTCAGCCGTCGTCGCCCCGCGGGAATGTCCGTAGACGCCCGGTGTGCCGGGTGGAACGCCGGCCTCCCGGCGGAACTCGGCCTCGTACCGCGTCGCGGCTCACCGGGTCGTGGACGCCCACGACCTACGCGGCCACGACCCGGTGAGCCGCGACGCGGCTGCCCACGACGTCTAAAGGCTTTTAAAGAACCAAGGGAAATAACCGAACCAAACCCAACCCCGCCCCCGTCCGAACGCCCATCACTCGCGCGGGTGACAAATGGCAACTCAGCTGGATTTGGCACGGGTTGGCTGGCATATGCTCGCCGCGACAACCACAGACACGAGACGGCCCCGGCCGGGACTGAGAATCCCGAGCGGGGCCTGACCACGAGGAAGAAGAGCTTCCTGATGGATACCCCGCAGATTACCGCGCCCCCGTGCGCCCCGCCCGGCTCCCCCAGCCTCTCCGGCTCCCCGCGCGACGTCACACCGACATCCGGTGTCATTCACGTCACCACCCGCCACGTCTCCGGCTTCGTGGTCATCGGCAACCACCTCGCCCAGCACCACGAACTCACCCTCGTCGCGATCGGGCTCGCCGTGTACATCCAGTCGCTGCCCGCCGGGGCGAAGGTCGGCATCAAGATCCTCACCGACCGCTTCCCGGAGAGCGAAGCGCGTATCGCCGCCGCTTTACGGGAGTTGGAGGAGAAGGGCTACCTGCACCGGAGCCGCGTACGCCTCCCGGAGGGCCGGGTGGTGACCCGTACGGTGTCGTACAACCAGCCGCGCACCGACGCCTCGACGGTCCCCGCGCCACAGCCCCGGCCGACCGCCCCGCCGCGAGCGACACCCCCTGAACCGCAGCCCGCCCCGGTTCCGCCCCCGCCCGCCCCGGCACCCGAGCCACAGCCCGCACCGCTGCCCTCCCCGGTCTTCGTACCGGCGCCAACGGCCGCCCGGACACCTCCCCAGCCGCTCCCCCAGCCGCACGCACCCACCGAGGAACTGCACCGGGCCGCCTCCGCGCTCCTGGCCGACCTACGCCGTCACGCACCCCAACTCACCCTCACCGAGAGCGACATCACCACCCTCACCCCCGGCATCGCCACCTGGCTCGAACGCGACACCCACCCCGACACCATCCGCCACACCCTCACCAGCGACCTCCCCAACCCCGTCAAACACCCGGCCAAGCTCCTCCGCCACCGCATCACCACCCTCCTGCCACCCCCACTCCCCGACACCACAGCCCTCACCCCACCCCACCGCAAGACCACCGTCATCCCGCTCCAGAACTGCGACACCTGCGAACGCGCCTTCCGCTCCACCACCCCCGGCCACTGCCGCGACTGCCGCACCGACACACACCAAGACCTGCACGCAGCCGCCGTCTGACCGCCACCCTCACCCAGCCGCACAACAATCGAGGAACCTGGTAGCCGTGGATACCTCTTTCTACAAATCCTTCATGTCAGAAGAAATCCGCGACGAAGGACGAGCCCAAGGCCGAGCAGAAGGCCGAGCCCAAGGCCGAGCCCAAGGCCGAGCAGAAGGCCGAGCAGAAGGCCAGGCAACGGGCCAGGCCGAAGGCATCCGGCTCGTCCTCGAAGCACGCGGCATCGCCCTCACCGACGAGACCCGCGAAAAGATCACCACCTGCACCGACCCCCAGCTCCTGCACCAGTGGATCCAACGTGCCGCCACGGCCACCACTGCGGAGGAAGTCTTCGCAAGTAAGTAGCCCTGGCTGGGTAACTACGCCCGCCCGGACGGTTATCGCCGCTGTCCCAGCCGTTCCCGGTCGTCCCGGACACGGCTGGGAGCACGGTGCACGCGGACGGCCCCGGACATGTCTCGCGGCACGGGGGACGCGGCGGCTGAATCGTCAGGCGGAATGGCCGGCTCGGGAGCTGATCGTGCCCCGTTGGCGATTGCCTTCGAACGTCGAACGTCGACTGATCGACCGTCGGGCGCGGGCCCGTGCGCCCGACGGCAGTCATTTACCGAATCGTCGTTGCCGATGTGCGTAGGAGCGAATGGCGCGCAGGAAGTCCACGCGGCGGAACGCCGGCCAGTAGCAGTCCACCCAGTGCATCTCGGCGTACGCGGACTGCCAGAGCAGGAAACCCGACAGACGCTGCTCGCCGGAGGTCCGGATGATGAAGTCGGTGTGGTCAGCGGTCGGCGAGTACAGATGCCGGGAGATGTCCTCGACATCGAACCGCTCGACCAGTTCGGCCAGGTCGCCACCGGCCGCTCTGTGTTCCTCGAAGGCGCTCTTCACCGCATCGACGATCTCTCGTCGGCCGCCGTAGCCGACCGCGATATCCACCTTGAGCCCGCTGCGCCCGGCCGTCGCGGCGGTGGCCTCCTTGAGCGCCTGGGCAGTGGTGCCGGGCAGCAGATCGAGCGAGCCGATCACCTGGACCTCCCAGGGGCGGCCGACGGCCGTGATGTCCTGGATGGTCTCTTTGATGATCTCGATCAGCGGGCCGAGCTGTTCGGCGGGGCGCCCGAGGTTGTCGTCGGAGAGCATGAAGAGGGTCACACGCTCGATTCCGGCGGCCGCGCACCAGTCCAGGAACTCGGTCGCCTTCGCGCCGCCCGCCCGGTACCCCTCCCGGAGATCCGTGTGGCCCGCCTGCCGGGCCCAGCGCCGGTTGCCGTCGAGCATGATCCCGACGTGCTGCGGGCGCGGCAACCCCACGAGGGTGGCGGCCAGTCGCCGCTCGTACACCGCTTCTATCGGCCGCCGGAGGAACAGCGGGAGCAGCTTCACCGAACCAACTCCATCACGTCGCACAAAACCTTTGCGGACCATACCAGCGGCGTCTCGCGCGCTCCGCGAGCGCGTCCCTGGCTGCGTTGTCGCACAAGCCACTCGGCCAGGAGGGGCTTTGACCGGGCATTTCGCAGCCGTGCGCCGATCACACACCGCGCCGGACCGCCGCCGGAGCCACACCACGGCCCCCGGCAAGCGTGCCGGGGGCCGTGATCGCTGATCCGTGTGTCCGCCGCTACGGCGGGTTGCGGGCCATGACGATCCGCTGGACCTGGTTCGTGCCCTCGTAGATCTGGGTGCTTTACAGCCTCTATCGCTCTGACCTGCACGAACACCTCCTTCCAGGGGGTCTCCCCCAGCATTTCCCCATGATCACGCGGGACCAACCGCTGGTCAGGATGCTGCGATGACGGGCGCGCGCCTCGTCGTGCTCGCGGACCCGACAACCGCCCTCTTGACCTCATCAACCCAAAGGGTGAGGGTCATGTAACAGACTGCAACGCAGTGCAACGCACGCAGCAGGAGGGCGCACCATGGGTTACACCTTCATCGGCAAAGATCCCGAGTCCGACGTGAACGGGTGCCCGGCGGTTTGGGTGGATGACGACCGACGGCTACTCGTACAGGGGCGGCGCGCCGGGGAAGACGTTAAGGCTCGGACGGTGGCCGACTCGCCGCGAGCCGAGGATGAGACGCTGATCGTTCTGGAACCGAGGATGATCCCGCTTCTCAAGGAGGCTATCCGTGTCGCAGAGTCTGGCTGAGTTCGCCAAGCTGCTCAGGCAGTGTGAGCACTCAGCAGTCCACCTTGAGACCCGCGACGCGTATGCCGTCCCCGGGGAACACCCTGCCTTCGACGCCTGGCTAGCAGGGGAGCGCAAGGACTGGGACGACCGTTCGTCGTGGTGGCGCGATGACTGGCACGGCCTCATCCAGAACATCACCGCCCGAGGTGTGACGGTGCGCCGCGCGAGGGTGGTGGGTGAGCCGGCCTCGGATTACATCAAGTGGGAGCACAACGTCACGTATGGCAACGTCGCTTGCGGGGAGGACGTCCGGTGGCTGCCGCGTCGGCAGGCATCCGACCTGCTGTTGCCCGGGAACGACTTCTGGCTCTTCGACGGCAAGCTAGTCCAGTTCAACGTCTTTGACGGTGACGGCCGTTGGATGCACACGGACTTCACAGAAGACGCGGGCGTAGCGGCACGGTGTGCTGACATGTTCGAGGCGGTTTGGGAGCGAGCTGTCCCGCACAACAAGTACAACGTCTAACAGAACAGCGGCCAGTCCATGACCTCACCTCTGTCGACGGCTGAAGAGGCCCATAAGGCAGTTGCCGACCGGCTTACTCGCATGATGGAAGACGCCGATCTATCGGGGGCCCGGCTGGCCGCTCTGTGCGGCTGGGACCGTTCCAAGACTCACCGGATCACGCACCGGAAGACGATCCCCAAGCCCGCCGACATCCGCGCATGGTGCACGGCATGCGGAAGGCCCGAAGAAGCTGAAGCACTGATAGAGACCACGCGCACGGCCAAGACCCTGTACGTCCAGTGGACCCAGTACCTGAAGGGCGGCCTCAGCAAGGCCCAACGCAGCGGCATCTACCAGGAGACACGTTCCTTCCGGGTATATAGCTGCGGGGTCCTCCCCGGGATGCTCCAGACGGAGGCGTACGCGCGGGGCATTCTCCGTAAGATCCGTCGCTTCAGGAGTCTTCCCGACGACGTTGAGGACGCCGTACAGGCGCGTCTGGAGCGCTCGGCCGCCACTCTGCGAGGCAATCAAGTGTCCGTCCTCATCGAAGAATCGGCCCTGTACATGCCGATGACCGACCCTCCGCAGCATGCGCAACAACTGGAACACTTCATGTCCGTCATCGGGCACCCCAACTTGGCTTTCGGAATCATCCCCCACATGTCACGCCGCCCGGTATGGCCCATCGAATCCTTCTACGCATTCGATGATCGCGAAGTTCAGGTGGAAACCCTGACCGCCATGGTCCGGGTGACGAATCGAGCCGAGATCGACGTGTACCTGAGCGCGTTCGCTCAGATGGCACGAGCCGCTGTGTACGGCTCGAATGCCAAAGCCTTGATCAGGAAGGCCCTCGACGCTACCGAGGAATGAAGACTTACAACACCATGCAACATCCGCCCTGCCTGGCTGCCCCTCTTCCTACCGTTCTTGGCACAGCCAGTTGACAGCCGGAGGCAAGCATGGCGATGACCATCGCGGTCTATCGAGTGACGAGGGACGGCATCACAGAGCGGGTTCCAAAACATGAGGTGGCACCCGCTTCAGAGCCTTCCGCGTCGAACCGCTTCCCGCTGTGTCGCTGCCCCGTTCACGCGGACAACAGATGCGCTCCCGAGAGCGAGCGCCGCATCCGGGACAGCGTCTGAACACAACTGGCCGGCCCGCACGCTCCACGCAACCCTTCTCCCTGGAGGCACGCACAATGAGCACAGCCGTTCAGACCCGCACCCGTGAGCCGCAGATCATCCTCAACGCACTGGCCCATCGAGTGCCCCACCTGATCACCGACACCGAACCGACGCTGTGGGATCGAGAAATCGCTCTCCTGCTTCGCGACAACAGCGTCATGACCCGTAACACCGCCGAACGGCTGCTGGGCCAGGCCATCGCCTACACGATCACCGCCATGGAGCGGAAGGGCGTGGACATGGGCGTCGGCTACACGGTGGACGTGGCCGTTCACGCCCTGATCCTGGACACTCCGCTGTACTTCGCCCTGTGCGACGAATACAACAGCGGCCAGTACAAGCACCACGCTCCCCTGATCCAGCGGCGCTGCGACGGCACCGTGACGCGGACGGCCGACATCCTGCGGGACAACGGATTCGCCGTAGACGATGAGCTGTGGGACATGGACGCGGCGGAGTGCTCGCCGTGCGACAACAAGGTGCCCGACAGCCACTAGCCGCGCCCTGTACGGGGTGCCCCGCCCTCCCCAGGGCGGGGCACCGAACCAACGTGGAACTGAGGACGACAGTTGCCCGCTCAGCACAACATCGACTCTGAACGCGAACTCTGGGACACCTTCGCCGAGAACACGAAGGACAAGGCCCTGGAGGCTGAACCGGTGCTCTGCTGGACGCAGTACGCCGGACACGGCCCAGGGCCTGAACTCCTGGGTTCACCAAGAACGGCACTGGAAATCGGCTGCGGTACCGGGCGAGCATTGGCGTTCCTCCTGAACCAGGGAGTCGAGGTCACGGGCTTGGACCTGTCTCCGGTCGCCGTCAAGCACCTGACCGAACGCTGGGGGCCTACGGGGGCGGAGTTCATTTGTGCGGAAGTGCTTGAGCACCTCGCGGCGAGCACGGAGACGTACGACGCCATCTACTCAATCTTCGGCGCGGTTTGGTTCACCGACCCGGTGAAGCTCTTCCCGCTGATCGCCAAGCGGCTCAACCCTGGTGGCACGTTGGTCTTCTCCCAACCTCCGGCCATCCCAGGGGCCTACGGCCCCCAGGGCATGTACAAAGGCGGCTTCGCGGGCAAGGCCATGTTCACCTACCGGTACAGCTTCACACCCCGCAAGTGGTCCGCGCTTCTCGCCAAGAGTGGCTTCCAGGACATCGACGCAACCGTCCTGGACGCTCCCACCGGGGGACACATCGGAACCCTGATCGTACGCAGCGTAAAACGCTGATCTCCTGGACATGCGAACACCCCAGCTGGAACTGGCGGGGGTGTTCCTTAAGGCCCGGTCCATCGTGTCCCTGAAGGTGGCAGACATTGAGCAGTGGCTCTTGTGGATGGAGACGGACCGCAAGCTGTCCGCGCGCACTCGCCGTCAGCGGTTCTCGTTCTTCTCCGGGATGATGGACTGGGCCGTCGTCAACGAGATCATCGGCCGCAACCCGTGCAAGAAGATCAAGCACGCGGGCAGTCGCGCCAAGGAGATACGCGAGCACAAGAGCAAGGCTCGACGGCTGACGACGCGGGAAGTCTTGGCGATGCTCGACGGGGCTCCTACCCGCTACCGGGCGATGCTCTGGCTGATGGCCGGATGCGGACTCCGTATCGGTGAAGCCGTGGCCGTCTCTCGGGATCAGATCGACTTCAAGGCCGAGGTCTTGCGAGTGGATTTCCAGATCGCTGAGGACGGCGAGTCAGAGTCCGGCAAGAACAGCGCCCTGCAACGTCGGCACATCAAGGCGCGTGATGAGGAGGAGCCGGGGCGCACCGTGCCCCTGCCGCCCAACGTCGCGTTCGAGCTTCGGCGGCACATCAAGAACCACGGCGTGCGGGGGCCGGAGCGCTTGCTGTTCCCCAACGTGACGCGGACCGGGTACGTGTACACCTCGTACTTCTACCAGCAGATCTGGATGGTGGCTTTGAGTAAGGGAGGGGTTCCGTACTGCAAGCCGCATTCCATGCGGCACTACTACGGATCGCGCCTGCTGTACGCGGGCGTCCCGGAGAACGATGTGGCCGACTGAATGGGTCACAGCTCCACGGACGTGCTCAGGGAGCACTACCACTACATCTTCGAAGGAGCCGAGCAGCGCGGTCGGGCGGCCATCGCAAGCATGCTGACGCCCGGCGCGGACGACCCCGCAGAAGGACAGGCGCAAGCCGCCTGGCAGAGACCATGCGAACGGCCCCTCGAATTCGCCTCACGCCGGGGGCCGTCGTGTTTGTACAGGCCAGAAGCGATCCAGAGCCCAGCGTCAGCCCAGGGTTCCCCCCAGCATGACGCCCATGATCAGCCCGAACCGGACCCGAGCCGGACCCGAAAGCCGATCACAGTCCGGGAGCCATCGAAAATAGCCGCTGACCTGCTAAAACCCTGTTACGGCAGGTTGCGGGCCATGACGATCCGCTGGACCTGGTTCGTGCCCTCGTAGATCTGGGTGATCTTCGCGTCCCGCATCATCCGCTCCACCGGGTAGTCCCGCGTGTAGCCGTAGCCGCCCAGCAGCTGGACCGCGTCCGTGGTGACCTCCATCGCGACGTCGGAGGCGAAGCACTTGGCCGCGGCGCCGAAGAAGGTGAGGTCGCTGTCGAGGCGCTCGGACTTGGCGGCGGCCGAGTAGGTGAGCTGGCGGGCCGCCTCCAGCTTCATGGCCATGTCGGCGAGCATGAACTGGATGCCCTGGAAGTCGCCGATCGGCTTGCCGAACTGCTTGCGCTCCTGGACGTAGCCCTTGGCGTAGTCCAGCGCGCCCTGCGCGACGCCGAGGGCCTGGGCGGCGATCGTGATGCGGGTGTGGTCCAGGGTCTTCATCGCGGTGGCGAAGCCGGTGCCCTCCTCGCCGATCATGCGGTCGGCGGGGATGCGGACGTTGTCGAAGTAGACCTCGCGGGTCGGGGAGCCCTTGATGCCGAGCTTCTTCTCCGGGGCGCCGAAGGAGACGCCCTCGTCCGACTTCTCGACGACGAACGCCGAGATACCCTTGGAGCGCTTCGTCGGGTCGGTGACCGCCATGACCGTGTAGTACTCGGAGACGCCCGCGTTGGTGATCCAGCGCTTCACGCCGTTGAGGACCCAGAAGTCGCCGTCGCGGACGGCCTTGGTCTTCATGCCGGCGGCGTCGGAGCCCGCGTCGGGCTCCGAGAGTGCGTAGGAGAACATCGCGTCGCCCTTGGCGAGCGGGCCCAGGTACTTCTTCTTCAGGTCCTCGGAGCCGGACATGATCACCGGGAGCGAGCCGAGCTTGTTCACGGCCGGGATGAGGGAGGAGGAGACGCAGGCACGGGCCACCTCCTCGATCACGATGACCGTGGCGAGCGCGTCGGCGCCGGAGCCGCCGTACTCCTCCGGTACGTGGACGGCGTGCAGGTCCGCGGCGGTCAGGGCGTCCAGCGCCTCCTGCGGGAAGCGGGCCTCCTCGTCGACCGCGGCCGCGTACGGGGCGATCTTCGCCTCGGCGAGCGCACGCACCGTCTCACGGAGCATGTCGTGCTCCTCGGCCGGACGGTACAGGTCGAAATCGGTCGAACCCGCCAAGACTCTCACTCCCCAGGATGCTAACTACCGTTAAGTAACACAATTTTAGGCGCCCGCCCCGGGAAAGGCATACGAGCTGGAGCCGTGAGCTTCGCGACAGCCGGAATGGAGCGTTTCAGAGGCAGGACTATGCTCGTTGACCGCACGTCTGTCCGCATCTCACAGGAGCACTACATGGCCCTCAGGATCACTGTGATCGGCACCGGCTACCTCGGCGCCACCCATGCCGCGGCCATGGCGGAGCTGGGCTTCGAGGTGCTGGGGCTCGATGTCGTGCCCGAGAAGGTCGAGCTGCTGTCGGCCGGCCGGGTCCCGATGTACGAGCCGGGGCTCGAAGAGATCCTGAAGAAGCATGTCGCGGGCATCGAGGGCGCCAGCGGGCGGCTGCGCTTCACCACCTCGTGGGAGGAGGTGGCCGAATTCGGTGATGTGCACTTCGTCTGCGTGAACACCCCGCAGAAGCACGGTGAGTACGCCTGCGACATGAGCTACGTGGACAGCGCCTTCGATTCGCTCGCACCCCTTCTGACCAGGCCCGCCCTGGTGGTCGGCAAGTCCACCGTGCCCGTCGGCTCCGCGGCCCGGCTCGCGGCGCGGCTCGTCGAGCTCGCACCCGCGGGCGACGCGGCCGAGCTGGCGTGGAACCCGGAGTTCCTCCGCGAGGGCTTCGCCGTCAACGACACGCTGCACCCGGACCGGATCGTCGTCGGGGTGGAGAGCGAGCGGGCCGAGAAGGTGCTGCGCGAGGTGTACGCCACACCGGTCGCGGAGGGGTCCCCGTTCGTCGTGACGGACTTCCCGACCGCCGAGCTGGTGAAGACCTCGGCCAACTCCTTCCTGGCCACCAAGATCTCCTTCATCAACGCCATGGCGGAGGTCTGCGAGGCCGCCGACGGCGACGTCGTGAAGCTGGCCGAGGCGATCGGCCACGACGAGCGGATCGGGAAGAAGTTCCTGCGGGCCGGGATCGGGTTCGGCGGCGGCTGCCTGCCCAAGGACATCCGCGCCTTCATGGCGCGCGCCGGTGAGCTGGGCGCCGACCAGGCGCTGACCTTCCTCCGCGAGGTCGACTCCATCAACATGCGGCGCCGCGGCCACATGGTTGAGCTCGCCAGGGAGGCCGTCGGCGGCGACTCCTTCCTCGGCAAGCGGGTGGGCGTCCTGGGCGCCACCTTCAAGCCGGACTCGGACGACGTACGCGACTCACCGGCCCTGAACGTCGCCGGTCAGATCCATCTCCAGGGCGGCCAGGTAACGGTCTTCGACCCGAAGGGCATGGACAACGCCCGCCGCCTCTTCCCCACGCTCGGTTACGCGGACACGGCCCTGGACGCGGTGCGCGGCGCCGATGTGGTGCTGCACCTGACCGAGTGGAGCGAGTTCCGTGAGCTGGACCCGGCGGTGCTGGGCGAGGCCGCCGGCCGCCGGATCATCCTGGACGGGCGCAACGCACTGGACCCCGCGGTGTGGCGCGAGGCCGGGTGGACGTTCCGGGCGATGGGACGGCCGAAGGCCTGACCCCCGCCGGGGCCCGGAGACGTCCGGGCCCTTCCTCGGCCGCCCTCAGCCGCGCCCAGCCGCCCTCAGCCGCGCTTCGCGCGGTACGTGCGCATCTTCGCGCGGGCACCGCACACCGACATCGAGCACCAGCGACGGCGTCCCGCCGGGCTGCGGTCGTAGTACACGCAGCGGCAGTCCGCCGCCTCGCACGCCTTGAGCCGGTCCCAGGTCCCGTCCGCCGACGCGGTGGCGATGGCCGCCGCGACCCGGGCCGTCAGTCCGGGCGGCTCCTCGACGGGGCGCAGCGCCGCGTCGCCCGTCGCGTCCACGGTGACGCGCAGGGGCGCGTCGGCGAGCAGCCGGTCGAGCAGGGGCACCGAGTCGTCCTCGGGCGGGCGGTGGCCTGCGTGGACCAGGCAGACGGTGCGCAGGGCCTCGCGCAGGGCGCGGGCCGCCGGGGCGTCCCGCTCGGCGAGGGCGAATTCGGCGCGCCCGTCGGCCGTGTCGAGGGTGTCCGCGCCCGTCTCGACGTCCAGGGTGTTGACCAGGGCCTCGATCAGCGCGAGTCCGCCGGGGGCGGAGTACCTCTCATCCATCGGTTCTCATCCATCGGTTCTCGATTCTCGGTTGCGACGTTACCCCCATTACGGGAGCATGCAGTAACGGTTACTGGTTGAGCTGCTCTACCGGTAACCGACTGACCGTGTCTGCCCGAGGAGGAAACGTCATGGCTATTGCCGTACTGGGTGCCGTCGTCCTGGACTGCCCCGATCCCGTCGCTCTGGCCGGTTTCTACGCCCAGGTGCTCGGCGGGAAGGTCGAGCAGCAGGAGGACTGGGTGGATCTCACGGGAGGCGCCGGCACGCCGCTCGCCTTCCAGGCCGCGCCCGGCTTCGTACCGCCGCGGTGGCCGCGTCCGGACGGCTCGCAGCAGTTCCATCTGGATCTGACCGTGCAGGATCTGGACGCGGCGGAGCGGGAGGTGCTGGCGCTGGGTGCGACGGTGCTCGAAGCGGAGGACCGGGAGCGGACCTTCCGGGTGTACGCCGATCCGGCGGGGCACCCGTTCTGTCTCTGCGCCTGCTAGGAGGGGCCACCAGAGGGGTCCGCAGGGCCCGGCCCGGCGCTCAGCCGTCCAGCTGTTCGATCGTGGCGTGCGACGGGCCGCGGCGGGCGGACAGGTCGCGGGACACGTCCTGCGCGGCGCGCAGCACCCGTACCGCGTTCTGCCAGGTGAGCCTGGCCAGGTCGGCGGCGGACCAGCCGCGGCCGAGCAGTTCCGCGATCAGGTTCGGGTAGCCCGCGACGTCTTCCAGGCCCTGCGGGAGGAACGCGGTGCCGTCGTAGTCGCCGCCGATGCCGATGTGGTCGATCCCGGCGACCTCGCGCATGTGGTCGAGGTGGTCCGCGATCGTCGCCACGGTCGCCATCGGGCGGGGGTTCGCCGCCTCGAACGCGGCGTGGACCTTCATGCCCCGCTCGGTGGTGTCCAGGTGGTGCAGGCCCTGTGCGCGCATGTTCTCGTCCGCGGACCGGGTCCAGTCGACGGCCTCCGGCAGGACGAACTTCGGTACGAAGGTCGCCATGGCGATGCCGCCGTTGGCCGGGAGCTGCGCCAGGACGTCGTCGGGGATGTTGCGCGGGTGGTCGCAGATCGCCCGCGCCGAGGAGTGCGAGAACATCACCGGCGCGGTGGACGTGCGCAGGGCGTCGCGCATCGTCGTGGCCGCGACGTGCGAGAGGTCGACCAGCATCCCGGTGCGGTTCATCTCCCGTACGACCTCGTGGCCGAACGGCGAGAGCCCGCCGACGCCCGGTTCGTCGGTCGCCGAGTCCGCCCAGGCGATGTTGTCGTTGTGGGTCAGCGTCATGTAGCGGACGCCGAGGGTGTGCAGGGCGCGCAGGGTGCCCAGCGAGTTGTTGATGGAGTGGCCGCCCTCGGCGCCCATCAGGGAGGCGATACGGCCCTCGGCCCGAGCCGCCTCCATGTCGTCGGCCGTCAGCGCGCGGCGCAGGTCGGCGGGGTGGCGGGCCAGCAGTTCGGCGACCGCGTCGATCTGCTCCAGGGTGGCGCTGACGGCGTCCTCGCCCGCCATGTCGGACCGTACGTAGACGGACCAGAACTGGGCGCCGACGCCGCCGGCGCGCAGCCGCGGGATGTCGGTGTGCAGATGGGCCGACTGGTCGGTGGCGATGTCGCGGGCGTCCAGGTCGTAGTTGACCTGTTCGCGCAGCGCCCACGGGAGGTCGTTGTGGCCGTCGACGACGGGGTGCTCCGCGAGGAGTTCCCGGGCCCGCTCCAGCTGGTCCATCACTGCCCTACTTTCCGAAGCCGAAGGAGTCGCCGCTCTGGACCTTGGCGCGCAGCCGCTTGCCCTTCTCCGTGGCCTGGTCGTTCAGCTCCTTCTGGAACTCGGCCATGCGGGCCTGCAGCTCGCTGTCGTGGGCGGCGAGGATACGGGCCGCCAGCAGGCCCGCGTTGCGGGCGCCGGCGACCGAGACGGTGGCGACGGGGACACCGGCGGGCATCTGCACGATGGAGAGCAGGCTGTCCATGCCGTCCAGGTACTTCAGCGGGACCGGCACGCCGATGACCGGCAGCGGGGTGACCGAGGCGAGCATGCCGGGCAGGTGGGCGGCGCCGCCCGCGCCCGCGATGATCGTCTTGAGGCCGCGGCCCGCGGCGTTCTCGCCGTACGCGATCATCTCGTGCGGCATGCGGTGGGCGGAGACGACGTCGACCTCGAAGGGGATCTCGAACTCGTCGAGTGCCTTGGCCGCCGCTTCCATGACGGGCCAGTCGGAGTCGGAGCCCATGACGATGCCGACGACCGGTGCGGCGGAGGAGGGGGAAGTCATTCGGTGATCGTTCCTCGCAGGTAGTCGGCCGCGTGCCGGGCGCGCTCGCGCACATCCGCCAGGTCGTCGCCGTAGGTGTTGACGTGGCCGACCTTGCGGCCGGGCTTCACGTCCTTTCCGTACATGTGGATCTTGAGCTGCGGGTCGCGGGCCATGCAGTGCAGGTACGCCTGGTACATGTCCGGGTAGTCGCCGCCCAGGACGTTGCTCATGACCGTCCAGGTGGCGCGCGGGCGCGGGTCGCCGAGCGGGAGGTCGAGGACCGCCCGGACGTGGTTGGCGAACTGCGAGGTGATCGCGCCGTCCTGCGTCCAGTGCCCGGAATTGTGCGGGCGCATCGCCAGCTCGTTGACGAGGATGTGCCCGTCGCGGGTCTCGAACAGCTCCACCGCGAGGTGGCCGACCACGCCCAGCTCGGCCGCGATCCGCAGCGCGAGCTGCTGGGCCTCGCCCGCGAGGCGCTCGTCCAGCTCGGGGGCGGGGGCGATGACCGTGTCGCAGACGCCGTCGACCTGGATCGACTCGACGACCGGGTAGGCGACGGCCTGGCCGTGCGGCGAGCGGACGATGTTGGCCGCCAGCTCCCGTACGAAGTCGACCTTCTCCTCCGCGAGGACCGGGACACCGGCCCGGAAGGGGTCGGCCGCGTCCGCCTCGGAGCGGACCACCCAGACGCCCTTGCCGTCGTAGCCGCCGCGCACGGTCTTGAGGATGACGGGGAAGCCGCCGGCCTCGTGGGCGAAGGCCGCGGCGTCGGCCGGGTCCTTCACGATGCGGTGGCGGGGGCAGGGCGCGCCGATCTCGGTGAGCTTCGCGCGCATCACCCCCTTGTCCTGGGCGTGCACCAGCGCGTCGGGGCCGGGGCGCACGGGGATGCCGTCCGCCTCCAGGGCCCGCAGGTGCTCGGTCGGCACGTGCTCGTGATCGAAGGTGATCACGTCACAGCCGCGCGCGAAGGCACGCAGCGTGTCCAGGTCGCGATAGTCGCCGACGACGACTTCATTCACGACCTGGGCCGCCGAGTCCTGAGCGGTGTCACTGAGGAGCTTGAACTTGATGCCGAGGGGGATGCCCGCCTCGTGGGTCATACGGGCGAGCTGACCGCCACCGACCATGCCGACTACCGGAAACGTCACTCCTCCAGGGTATCCGCACGCCCCGGGGCCGCCCGACGACGGCCCGCGCGGGCGCCCGCGCGGAGACTGGGGAGACTCGCGGGTGTCACAGGCTCGCCACACCTGCACCGGTACTCACAGGCGGCCGACGTGCGGGCTGGTTAGCATGGCCGGGTTGACGGAACCTGAAGACGAGTTGACGGAACCCGAAGACGAACCGGCGGACGAACCGGCGGACGAACCGACAGACGGGCTGAGCAACCACCATGAGTGAACGGGGCGCACTGCGGGCCCGGCTGGATGTGCTGGCCCGGGAGATCGCCAAGTTCGGCGTGGTCGGTGCGGTCGGTCTGGTCGTCAATATCGCGGTATCCAACCTGCTGTGGCGCTACACGGACATCCCGACGGTCCGGGCGGGCCTGATGGCCACGTTCGTCGCCATCCTCTGCAACTACGTCGGCTTCCGCTACTGGACGTACCGGGACCGCGACAAGAGCGGCCGGACCCGGGAGCTGACGCTGTTCCTGCTGTTCAGCGCGGTGGGGGCGGTCATCGAGACCGGGGTGCTGTACGCGGCGACGTACGGGTTCGGCTGGAACAGCCCGGTCCAGAGCAATGTCTTCAAGATCGTCGGGATCGGTGTCGCGACGTTGTTCCGCTTCTGGTCGTACCGGAGCTGGGTGTTCAAGGCGCTGCCTGACAAAGGGGGCGTGCTGAGTGAGGCGGCGGGGGCGGAGGCGGGGGCCGTGCCGGCGCCGGCGCCGGCGGGTCCGGCCTCGGTTGCTCCGGCTGCGGTTGCTCCGGCTGCTTCCGGTTCGGCGCCTGTGCCGTTGCCCGCTGCGCGGGTCGAGGCGGATGCGGCGCGGGGGTAGCGGGCGGATCGGATCGATGGCCCGGGGGCGTCCGGGCGGACGCTTTGTCCTCAATCGCCGGACGGGCTTGATTTGTGCCGGGCCCGGCTTGATCGTGACGGGCCGCGCTGATTGTGACGGGCCAGGCCTAATTGTGACGGGCGGGCTTGATTGTGCCGGGCTTGATCGTGACGGGCCCGGCTTGATCGTGGCGGACGGGCTGGATCGTCACGGGCCGGGCTTGAGCAGGGCCCGGCTCACCTCACCGGGCGTTCCGGTTCTTTTCTGTTCAGGGCCACTCGGCTGAGAAACAGGGCGAAGACCGGGGGCTGCTGCTGGAGCAGTTCCAGACGGCCGCCGTCCGCCTCCGCCAGGTCCCGGGCGACCGCGAGGCCGATGCCCGTGGAGTTGCGGCCGCTGATGGTCCGCTCGAAGATCCGGGCCCCCAGGTCGGCGGGGACTCCGGGGCCCTCGTCCGTCACCTCGATGACCGCCTGGTTGCCGGTGACCCGGGTGCGCAGGGCCACCGTGCCGCCGCCGTGCATCAGCGAGTTCTCGATCAGCGCGGCCAGCACCTGAGCGACCGCGCCCGGCGTGCCGACGGCTCGCAGCCCCTGCTTTCCGGAGCGGACCACCGCACGGCCCTCGCCCCGGTAGGCCGGGCGCCACTCCTCGATCTGCTGCTTGACGACCTCGTCGAGGTCGAAGACGACGGCCGAGCCCGTCCGCGGGTCGCGGGCGTTGGTCAGCAGCCGCTGCACCACGTCCGTGAGCCGCTCGACCTGGGTGAGGGCGATGTTCGCCTCCTCCTTCACCGTCTCCGGGTCGTCGGTGACGGAGATCTCCTCGATCCGCATGGAGAGCGCGGTCAGCGGCGTACGGAGCTGGTGGGAGGCGTCGGCGGCGAGCCGGCGCTCCGCGGTCAGCATCCGGGCGATCCGTTCGGCGGAGGAGTCCAGGACATCGGCGACCCGGTCCAGCTCCGGCACCCCGTACCGCTTGTGGCGCGGGCGCGGGTCGCCGGAGCCCAGGCGTTCCGCGGTCTCGGCGAGGTCGGTGAGCGGCGAGGCCAGCCTGTTGGCCTGGCGTACGGCGAGGAGTACGGCGGAGACGATGGCCAGCAGCGCCACCGCGCCGATGATCATCAGGGTGCGGCCGAGCTCACGGGTGACGGCGGAGCTGGACTCCTCGATGGTGACCGTCTCGCCGTGCACGCCCACCTGGGTGGCGCTGATCACGCTGCCGCTGGGGCGCTCGCCCACTTCGATGGGGGCGCGGCCGGGCATCTTCACCAGGGCGTAGCGCTTGTCGTCGACCTGTTCGGCCAGCACGTCGGGGTTGATCCGCTCGGAGCCCAGGAGCCGGCTCTCGATGACGCTGATCACCCGCAGCGCCTCGGAGTCCACGCTCTCCTGGGCGCTGCTGCTGATGGTGCGGGCCTCGACGATGACGAGGGAGACGCCGAAGACGGCGATCACCACGAGCACCACGGCGAGGGTGGAGTTGATCAGTCGTCGGCGCATGAGTGCTTCTGTACGTCAGCTCTTCTCGAAGCGGAAGCCGACGCCCCGGACGGTGGCGATGTAGCGCGGATTGGCGGCGTCGTCCCCGAGCTTCTTGCGGAGCCAGGAGATGTGCATGTCGAGCGTCTTGGTGGACGACCACCAGGTGGTGTCCCAGACCTCGCGCATCAGCTGGTCGCGGGTGACGACCCGGCCCGCGTCGCGGACCAGGACCCGCAGCAGGTCGAATTCCTTGGCGGTGAGCTGGAGTTCCTCCTCGCCCATCCAGGCCCGGTGCGACTCGACGTCGATCCTGACCCCGTGGGTGGCGGGCTGCGCGACGGGCTCGGTGGCCCCGCGGCGCAGCAGCGCCCGGACCCGGGCCAGGAGTTCGGCCAGCCGGAAGGGCTTGGTGACGTAGTCGTCGGCGCCGGCGTCGAGGCCGACGACCGTGTCGACCTCGTCGGCGCGGGCGGTCAACACCAGGACCGGCACGGTGTGGCCCTCGGCGCGGAGCCTGCGGGCGACTTCGAGGCCGTCCATCCCGGGCAGCCCCAGGTCGAGTACGACCAGGTCGATGCCGCCCTGGAGGCCGGCGTCGAGAGCGGTCGGACCGTCTTCGCGGACCTCGACCTCGTAACCCTCCCGACGCAGGGCGCGGGCCAATGGCTCCGAGATGGATGCGTCGTCCTCGGCGAGCAGTACACGGGTCATGGAGTGATGGTAGTCCGCGGAGCGGACTAGGAGTGAGGTGATCCAAAAGCCCTGCGGGTCTGCGCCCTGCTCACGACCGGACCTTCGAATATGGGAGTGTGATCCCACCCTGGCCTGTGATTCATGTCTCAAGTCCTTTCATATCCGGTTCTGTCGTGTCGTATGGTGTCTCAACGCCTGTTGCACTACTCAAAGACCTTTGGGCAGCTATTAGCGCCCGGGGTCTCTTTTGTGTGCAGGGCTGGTACCCGCCAGTCCGGAGTTCTCAGTGAATGACCTGTGGGCCGGGCCCGGAACGCCAATGAAGGCGCCGGGCGTGGATCCCGACGTGGTGGGCGTACCCGCGTCGGTGCCGGCCTCCCCCCACCGGGCGCGTACCGCCGCACGAGGCGCCGCGTCCCGAGCAAGCAAGGATCGATCATGGCGTCCAGCCTGACGAAGGACCCCTCCAGTCCCCCTGGTGCAGAGAAGACCTTCCTCGGCCACCCCCGCGGCCTGGCCACGCTCTTCATGACCGAGATGTGGGAGCGCTACAGCTTCTACGGCATGAAGGCACTGCTCCCGCTGTACCTGATCGCCCCCGGCGGCATGCACATGAGTGCCACCACGGCGACGGCGATCTACTCCGTCTACATGGCGATGGTCTACCTGCTCGCCATGCCCGGCGGCTGGATGGCCGACCGCTTCTGGGGGCCGCGCAAGACGGTCGCCATCGGTGGCGGTGTCGTCATCCTCGGCCACATCACGCTTGCTGTGCCCAACCCGGCGACGTTCTTCGTGGGTCTGGCCCTCGTCGCGATCGGCTCCGGCCTGCTCAAGGCGAACATCTCCACGATGGTCGGCCACCTCTACGACGGTCCGAAGGACCCGCGCCGTGACGGTGGCTTCACGCTCTTCTACATCGGGATCAACCTCGGCGCCTTCCTCGCCCCGCTGTCCATCGGGACCATCGGCGAGAAGGTCAACTGGCACTTCGGCTTCGCGCTCGCCGCGGTCGGCATGGCGCTGGGCCTCGCCCAGTTCCTGCTCGGCTCGCGCCATCTGAGCCGGGAGAGCGACGTCGTCGCCACTCCGGCGACGGCGCAGGAGAAGAGCTCCGTCCTGCGCAAGGGCCTGGTCTGGCTGATCGTCGCGACGGTCTTCTACGGTCTGCTCGCCGTCACCGGCAACTTCGCCGACTGGGCGCTGCTGCCGATCACCATCGCCGGTCTGGTCATCCCGGTCGCGGTCCTGGTCCGGATGAAGCGCGACAAGGAGCTGACGGAGACCGAGCAGTCCAAGCTCTCGGGCTACATCTGGTTCTTCGTGGTCGCCGCCGTCTTCTGGATGATCTACGACCAGAACGGCTCGACCCTGTCGATCTTCGGTGAGAACTCGACCACGAACAGCCTGTTCGGGTTCCACTTCCCCACGTCCTGGTACCAGTCGCTGAACCCGGTCTTCATCATGGCGGCGGCCCCCGTGGTCGCCTCGGCGTGGCTGTGGCTGAACAAGCGCGGCAAGGAGCCGAGCACCGCCGTCAAGTTCGCCTCCAGCCTCACGCTGATCGGTATCTCGTTCGTCGTCTTCATGATCCCGCTGATCGACACCGCGGCCAACGGCGGCAGGGTCAGCCCGATGTGGCTGGTGGCGATCTACTTCATCCAGACCGTCGCGGAGCTCTGCCTCTCGCCGGTCGGCCTGTCGGTCACCACGAAGATGGCCCCGGCGAAGTACAGCTCCCAGATGATGGGTGTCTGGTTCCTCGCGGTCACCGCGGGCGACTCCCTGACCGGCCTGCTCACGTCCCCGCAGCTCGACGTCAACCTGAACACCTCGGCCGCCGTCGCGGTCGAGGCGGTACTCGCGGTCGTCGCCGGCTTCGGCATCTGGATGTACCGCAGGAAGGTCACGAGGCTCATGGGCGACGCGAACTGACCATGCGGTTCCATGACTGACCTCGCGGTTCCATGCATGCGGAAGGGGCCTTCGCGCCGTTCGGTGCGAAGGCCCCTTGCGTCGTGCCGTGCGGGACTCAGCTCACCGGCCGGACCTCAGCCTGCGCCACGGGGTGAACGTGAACACCGCGCCGCCCAGCAGGATCGCCGTGCCGGCGACCAGGCCGAGCGCGCGCAGGGCGCCGTTGTCCTCGGCGCCGGTGGCCGCGAGCCCGCCGCCGGAGGCCGTGCCGCCGCCCGCCGCCGCTCCGCCGGAGCCCGCGGTGTCACCGCCGGACGCACCGCCTTCCTGGGCGGTGGTGTCGAGTTCAAGTGACGCCTTCACGGCGCCCTTGACCGTGCAGGGGATGTTGATCTTCGAGGTGCCCAGCGTGACGTCGATCGTCAGATTGCCGGGGGTGAGCGTGGACTTGCCGGAGGCGCCCGGCTTGTACGTGCCGGTCATGTCGGTCAGGCTGACCGGCTTGTTTATCTTCAGGGGCTCGGGGTTCGCCGGCCCGGTGGCCTTGACGGAGCCCTTGTCGGAGCCGCCGATGACGATCTGCATGGACGGTTTGAGCGCGCCCGCGGGCAGGTCGGCAGGGCTGTCCATCACACCCTTGGCGGTCTTCACCGTGAGCGCGTAACTCCCGCCGTTCTTCTTGGCGTTGATCGTCACCTTGGTGGCGATGCCGTCCGACGGGCCGGGCGACTGGCAGGTGTAGTTCACGACGACTTCCTTGCCCGGGAAGTCCGTGGCGCCGCCGCTGCCGCCGGAGCCCGCGGTGGAGCCGCCGGCGTCCGTACCACCGGCTGTCGTACCACCGGAGGTCGTGGTGCCGCCCGTGGCCGTGGTGCCGCCCGTGGCCGTGGTGCCGCCCGCGTCCGTACCGCCGTCGGTCGTGCCCCCGGCCGTCGTACCTCCGGTGGTCGTCCCCCCGGCGTCCGTACCGCCGGCCGTGCTTCCGCCGCCGTCCGAGACCTTGATCGTCGCGCCCGGCTTGACCGTCTCCTTCGGGGTGCACTTGGTGTCCGTGGAGATCGGCTTGGAGACGTTGAGGTTGTACGCGTCCGGCGTCAGCGTCAGATCACCCGCCTTCTCCAGCTTCAGCGAGCCCTTCATGTCCGACATGATCATCGGACTCTTCTTGGGGATCGCCGGGTTCTCCCGCGGCCCCTCCATCTTCAGGTCGCCGGTCGCGGCGCCGCCCAGCTTGATGGTGCCGGTCGGCTTGACGGTGTCCTTCTCCAGATCGAGGACATCGGGGTTGTCGGAAGCGCCCTTGACCGTCTTCCACACCACCTCGACGGTGTCCCCGACCTTCGCCTCGGCGGGTGCGGTCAGCTGCACCTGGGTGGTGCCCTCGACGGGCGGCAGTCCGGAGATGGCAGGGGGTTTGCACTCCGTCTTGTACGAGATGTCGGCGGCCTGGGCCGGGCCGGCGGCCAGCAGCATGCCCGCCCCGCCGATCATCATCGCGACTCCCGCCGCGACCGTCCTGCGTTGCGTACTCACGAATGTCCCTTCGTCGTCGGTCTGTGCTCTGACGGTGCGGAATCAGGGGTGAACCACGGCAGCGCGGCCGTGGTGGTGCTCGGGGCCGTCGCGGGCGCGGGGCCCTCGGACGGCGCGGGCGCTCGCCGCAGCCTCGGCAACCGGGCTGTCACATCGGCGAACCGGTCGGGGCCACGGCGCGAGCGGGCCGCCGCGTGCGCGGAGCGCGGGCGCACCTTGTCGACGACCGCCATGCCGATACGGAACACGGCGGCGGGCACGACGAGGCAGAGCAGGATCCAGAAGAGCGTCACGCCCCACGGGCGGCCGACTCCCCACGGCTGTTCGGCCAGCACCTTCGTGCCGTACTTCAGCGAGACCTGGTAGTCGCCGTGGGCGCCCGCCGTCAGCTCGACGGGCAGCTCGATCCGCGCCTTGCGGCCGGGCTCGATGGTGCCGCGCCACTGCCGCTCCTCCCACTGCGGGGCGTAGACGCCGTGTGCGGTGCCGACCTGGAAGACCGGGTCCTTGACCGCGGCGGAGCCCAGATTGCCGACGGTGAGGACGAGACGGCGCGATGCCGGGGCGCCGAACCAGGTGAGGATCCCGCTGTCGCCCTCCAGCCGGGTGGTGGCGAGGACGGCGAGCTTCCCGTCGCCGTCCTGCTCGGGCAGTGCGGCGACAGGGTGTCCGGCGACGACGAACACCGCGTCGGCCACGGCCTGGTCCCCGGTGACCGTGGCGACGTGCACCACGCAGGGGCAGGGCGCGGGCGGCTCCGCGACCGGAAGCTTCTTGGCGAACGCGCCCTTGGAGTCGGTGGTGACGGCGCGGCCGTCCGCGTTGGCGCAGGAGTTGGTGCCGCCGATCACGCCGCGGGCGGGGCTGGACTGCCCGCAGACCAGCATCATCAGCAGGGTGTCCGCCCGCCAGCCGCTGCCCTTGACGGTGATCTCGCCGCCCTTGCCCGCCTGCTTCTCGGAGAGCGTGACCGCCGGTTTCGGGTCCGCCGCGCTGCGGCCGGTGGCGTGGGCGCCGGCCGCGGTCAGCAGCAGGGCGGGCAGTATCGCGGCCAGCAGTGCGGCGAACAGCGGGGCCGCCCGCCCTCGGCCGCCGCTCCGGAGTGCCGCCGGTCCGGTCCGTCCAGTCACGATTCCGCTCCCGCCTTCACCAAGTGCCTCTCGTCGGAATGCCGTTGATGGTCAGGGGACGGGACGGGCCCGTCGTCGTGCCCGCTCCGCCGTGCTCCTCGCCCGCGCCGGTGGGCGTACGTGCCCGCGGCGGCCGCGGCCAGGAGCAGCAGCGCGCCCCCGGTCACCGGCACCCACGGGACGAAGAGCGCCGAGGCGGTGGCCTCGCCGTGCGCGCCGCCCGCCGCCGTGACGCGCAGCCGGACGGTGGCGGAGTCCAGGGCGGGGGTGTCCCGCCACGGTTCGGTGAGCCGTACCCGCTGTCCGGGCAGCAGCTCGACGGGCAAGGTGCGGGCGTCGCGTCGCAGCAGGGCGCCGAACAACCCGTCGGCGCTGACGGCGAGCCGGGGCGCGAGGACCGCGTTGCCCCGGTTGACCAGCGTGTAGTGGATGGTCCGCCCGGACACCGTGACGTCCTCGACCGTGAGCGCGGCCAGTGTCGGCCCGCCGACCCGCAGCTGGACCCGGACGCCCACCGAGCGGCCGCCGCTCTCGGCAACGATCGCGCCCGGGTGGTCACCGGGCAGCGCGTCCTGGGGCACGGTGACGGAGACGGGCACCTCCGCGCGGGTCCGGCCGGGCACGGTCACCTTGGTGGTGGCCGTCCGCAGCCAGGCCCCGGTGCCGGTGGAGCCCTGCGCGCCGCGTACCGCGAAGCCGCCCTTCGCGGTGTTGTACGCGTCGGCGCCGCGCAGCCGTACGGTCACCGGCTCCGGACCCGGGTTGGTGACCGAGAGGCGGTCCTGGAGGACGCTGCCGGGCAGGCCCTCCAGGTAGAAGTACGGTCTGCCGCCGGCCCCGTTCGCCGCGGGCTGCGCCGTCCACGCCGGGGCGGCCGGGTGCTCGGTGGCACCGGCCGGCGCGGTCATGGGGGCGGCCCACCACAGGGCGGCGAGCAGCGGTACGGCAAGGGCGGATCGGGTGGCGTGACCGGTCAACGGCGGCATGGGCGGCTCCCTGGTGCGTGACGGCGGCGGCGGTTCGCGGGGTGTCAGCCCGTGGCCCGCTGCCCGCGCCTGGTCAGCCACAGCGCTCCGGCCGCGCCGGTCAGCAGCACCGTGCCGCCGAGCGTGCCGAGCGCCACCGCCGAGTCGAGCGGGCCGGTCTTCGGCAGCGAGCCGCCGGTGTCCGGTGCGCTGCCGCCCGCGGCCTGGACGTCGAGGGAGAGCGAGGGGCCCGGGTTGTTGGACGGGGTGCAGGTCGTCGTCGTACCGAGTGCCTTGATGGTCAGCACTCCGGCGGTGAAGTCGACCTTCCCGCTCTTCTTCGGGGTGTACGTCCCCGACAGATCACTGATCTTGATGGGGCTGTTGGCGGGGATCGCGGCGGAGTTGGCCGCTCCTGCCACCTGGACCTGGCCCGGGTCGGCGCCGCCCACCTTGATGACCGCGCTGGGGTTCATCGCCCCCTTGCCCAGTTCGACCGGGCTGGAGGAGACGCCCTTCTGGAAGGACATCGTGAGCTTGTAGGCGCTGCCGCTCTTGACGCTCTTGATGTCGATGGGCGACACGGCGGCCTTGTCCCCGATCGGGGTCTTGCACTTGTAGTTGACGTCAACGACCGTCGCGTGAGCGGCGGGCGCGGCCATCAGCACCACCGCCCCCGCCAGTCCGGACGCCAGCGCGAGAGCTGTTCGCTTCTGGTACGACACCTCGAATTCCCCTCATGCCGGGAGTCGCCGTGCGCCGCTTCCGCGCGGCCCAAATAGCTGACGACACATCAGATTGGGCGCTCAAGGTACGCCCGGCGCCTTGTGGAGGGAAGACAAAGAGCGCGCCGATCCGGCGCGCTCTTCGAGGGGCGTGGGGCCCAGGGGGTATGGCCCTTGGGCGGGCGGGGAAACCCGCGTGCGGCTATGCGGGGGCGGCCAGCTCCGCCCAGACGGTCTTGCCGGGTGCGCCCGGCACCCGTACGACTCCCCAGTCAAGGCAGAGCCGCTGCACGATGAACATGCCGTGCCCGCCGGGCCGGCCGGCCCGGTGCGGGGTACGCGGCGCGGGCTGTCCCGCACCGCCGTCGACGACCTCGACCCGCAGCGCCTTCGGCGTGCACGCGATACGGAGCTCGTCGGGGCCCTCCGCGTGCAGGCACGCGTTGGTGACCAGCTCGGAGACGACCAGCAGGACGTCCTCGGCGGCCGCACGGCGGTCGGCGGTCGAGGCGGGGAGCCAGCCCCAGTCGTGGAGCGCCTGACGGGCGAAATCGCGGGCCGTCGGCACGATGCCGCTGACCTGCCGCAGCGACAGCGTGCGCCACTGCCGCCCGGCGGACCCGTCGCAGGAAGCGCCGGCGCCCGCGTCCGCGCGTGTGCCCGCGTCGGTACGTGCACCCACGCCTGCGCCCTCCGGCTCGCGGCCGAGGTCGCCCGGCGGATGCTGCCGGGTGGTGCTCATCAGCGCTTCACCTCACCGATTCACCATGTCGCCATCGAACAGATACAGATACAGATACGGACACCGATACAGGCACCGGACGGATACGGAGCGTGCGGCTCGCCGAGGGCTCGCCGGGGGGTCTCCTGCCCGGCCGAATCGTGACAACACCCACTTCGCCTACGCGGATCGCGTGACGCGCGCAACACATGAGGTCGCGGGGGTGGTGGAACGCACCACGATCAGTCGTCCAGGGCCTCTTCGAGGGAGCCGTGAACGGTGAAAACCGCCTCGGCCCCGGTGATCTCGAATACCCGCGCCACCACTGGCAGCATTCCGGCCAAATGGACCCCTCCCCCGGCCGCCTCCGCCTTGAGGCGGGCACCGAGCAGCACGTTCAGCCCGGTGGAATCACAGAATTCGAGTTGCGAGCAGTCCACCACCAGGCGCACACGCCCTTGCTCGACCGCGCTCTCCAGAGGCTCACGCAGCAGATCGGCCGTGTGGTGATCGAGCTCGCCCACCGGCGTCACAACCTCACTGCGGCCCACGGTCCGGGCCTCGACCTGAAGCCGACCCCGGTTCGCGCTGCCGACCGTCCCGCGGTCCATGCCCGTCCCTCTTCACCGATCGTCACTGTCTGCATCACTGTGCGTGCAGATGTGTTGCACCTGTCGCTGACGTTCTTAAAACAGTACGCGTTCCGTGCGCCACGCGGTAGCCGAAGACCTCAACAAACCGGACATATAGCGGTAATTGGAGCTTGTAACGACCCGCAAGGACCGGGTAAGGGTAGGGGGACACCCAAAACATGGCCGGCTTTGGAGGCGCCGCTTCACCGCAGGAACACGTATGGGCATCGGCAGCCATATGCCGAGAACGATGGAGGAGACCATGTCACCCCGGCTCGACGAACCGCGTACCCACAACGCGACGTCAGCATGTCCTCAGGGACTGACCGAATCAGACTCCCCTGCCGCGGCCGTCCTGGACGGTACGCGCGACAGCACCACCAGCAGTGACCACAGCGACACCGAAGGCACCACCGGCGAGCTCGCGGAGCTTCCCGAGATCCCGCCCTCCTCCGAGATGGGGCCGCTGGACGCCAGGGCGCTCTCCAAGACGCTCTTCGCCCGGCTCGAATCCCTCGAAGAGGGCACCCACGAGTACTCCTACGTACGCAACACGCTCGTCGAGCTGAACATGGCCCTGGTCAAGTTCGCCGCCTCCCGGTTCCGCTCCCGCAGCGAACCGATGGAGGACATCATCCAGGTCGGCACCATCGGCCTGATCAAGGCGATCGACCGGTTCGAGCTCAGCCGCGGCGTCGAGTTCCCGACCTTCGCGATGCCGACCATCGTCGGCGAGATCAAGCGCTTCTTCCGCGACACCAGCTGGTCCGTGCGCGTGCCGCGCCGCCTGCAAGAGCTCCGGCTCGACCTGGCCAAGGCGGGCGACGAGCTCGCCCAGCAGCTGGACCGCGCGCCCACCGTGGGCGAGCTCGCCGACCGCCTGGGCATCAGCAACGAAGAAGTCGTCGAAGGCATGGCCGCGAGCAACGCGTACACCGCGAGCTCGCTGGACGCCAAGCCCGAGGAGGACGAGAACGACGGCGCGCTGGCCGACCGGATCGGCTACGAGGACCACGGACTCGAAGGCATCGAGTACGTCGAGTCCCTGAAGCCGCTGATCGCCTCGCTGCCCGGCCGCGACCGGACCATCCTCTCGCTCCGCTTCGTCGCCAACATGACGCAGTCGGAGATCGGCGAGGAGCTCGGTATCTCGCAGATGCACGTCTCGCGGCTGCTCTCCCGCACCCTGGTCAAGCTCCGCAAGGGCCTGACACTGGAGGAATGAGCGGGCACCTCGCAGCGCGCTCGCGAGGACTGCCGGACAAAGGACCTGCCCCGGAAAAGGGCAGGTCCTTCCGCGTTTGCCGAGGTGAGTCAGCCGCGGCGCCGGGCGCCGGTGCGCTCGCCGCCCCGCCAGACCTCGTGCACCAGCGGTACGCCGGGCCGGTAGGCGAGGTGGACATGGCTGGGTGCGTCGAGGACGACCAGGTCGGCGCGGGCGCCGGGAGCGATGCGCCCGATGTCGGTACGCCGCAGCGCCGCGGCGCCGCCCGCGGTGGCGGACCAGAGGGCCTCGTCGGGGGTCATGCCCATGTCGCGCACGGCGAGTGCGATGCAGAACGGCATGGACGAGGTGAACGAGGAGCCCGGGTTGCAGTCGGTGGAGAGCGCGACGGTGGCGCCCGCGTCGAGGATGCGGCGGGCGTCGGGCCAGGCGGCGCGGGTGGAGAACTCGGCGCCCGGAAGCAGCGTGGCGACGGTGGCGGACTGGGCCAGGGCGTCGATGTCCGCGTCGGTGAGGTGGGTGCAGTGGTCGGCGGACGCCGCGTCGAGTTCCACGGCGAGCTGGACGCCGGGGCCGTGGCCGAGCTGGTTGGCGTGGACGCGGGGGTGCAGGCCCTTGGCGCGGCCGGCGGTGAGGACGGCACGCGCCTGGTCGCCGTCGAAGGCGCCCTTCTCGCAGAAGACGTCGATCCAACGGGCGTACGGGGCGCAGGCGTCGAGCATCGGACCGGTGACCAGGTCGACATAGCCGGCCGGGTCGTCCGCGTAGTCCGGGGAGACGATGTGGGCGCCAAGGAAGGTGACCTCGTCGGTGTGCCGGGCGGCGATGCGCAGGGCGCGGGCCTCGTCCTGGACGGTGAGGCCGTAGCCGGACTTGGTCTCGAAGGTCGTGGTGCCCTGGCGCAGCGCCTCGCCGAGGTAGCGGGCGACGTTGGCGTCGAGCTCCTCGTCGGTGGCGGCGCGGGTGGCGGCGACGGTGGTGCGGATGCCGCCCGCGCTGTAGGCCCGGCCGGACATCCGGGCGTTGAACTCCTGGGTGCGGTCGCCCGCGAAGAGGAGGTGCGAGTGGGAGTCGACGAAGCCCGGGATCACGGCCCGGCCGGCCGCGTCGACGGCGTTGTCAGTGGCGGGTGCTTTGCTGGATTCACCGGTCCAGACGACCCGGTCGCCCTCGATGACGACGGCCGCGTCCTGGATCAGTCCGAGGGGGGAATCGTCACCGAGGGAGGGGTCGTTGGTGACCAGCGCGGCGATGTGGGTGATGGCGGTCGTCGTCATCGGGGGACTGCTCTCCTTGCGTGTCGGCTTCGGCGGGGGCGCGGGGCCGGGCGGCTCCCGGGGAGCGCTCAGCGGTGCAGGGCCGCGATGGCCTTCGCGAGTGCCGCGGGGACGTCGGGGACCAGCGTGTGCTGTCCGTCGCGCACGATGTGCCGTCCGGCGACCACCGTATGGCGCACATCGGCCGCGGAGGCGGCGAATACGGCTGTCTCGGCGGCCAGCCTGGGGACCGGCCCCGCTGTTCTGACGGAGTCCAGGGCGATGGTCGCGAGGTCGGCGGGCGCGCCCGGTTCGAGGATGCCCGCGTCGGGCCGGCCGAGCGCGGCATGGCCGTCCACGGAGGCGGCGCGCAGCAGCGCGGAGGCGGTCCAGTGGCCGCGGGCCCGGGTGCGCAGGCGCTCGTTGAGCTCCATCGCGCGGGCCTCCTCGAAGAGGTCGATCACGGCGTGGCTGTCGCTGCCGAGCGACAGCGGGGAGCCGGCGCGCTGGAGGGCGACGGCGGGGCCGATGCCGTCGGCGAGATCGCGTTCGGTGGTCGGGCACATGCAGGTGCCGGTGGCCGTGGAGCCGATCAGCGCGATGTCCTCGCCGGTGAGATGGGTGTTGTGGACGCCGGTGGTACGCGGGCCGAGTACCCCGTGGTCGGCGAGGAGCCGGGTGGGAGTGCAGCCGTGGACGGCGAGGCAGGCGTCGTTCTCCGCGGTCTGCTCGGAGAGGTGGACGTGGAGCGGCGCCTGCCTCTCCCGCGCCCACGCCGCGACGGTGGCGAGCTGGGCCGCGGGCACGGCGCGCACGGAGTGGACGGCGGCGCCGATCAGGGCGTGCTCGTCGCCCTTGAGGAGGGAGGCGCGCTCGGCCCAGGCGTCGGCGGTGGTGTCGGAGAAGCGCAGCTGGTGGTGGTCGGGTTTCAGGTACTGGGAGGGCCTGCGGCCGAACCCGGCGGCGAGGTAGGCGGTGTCCAGCAGGGTGATCCGGATGCCGGCCTCGCGCGCGGCCGCGATCAGGGCCGCGCCCATCGCGTTCGGGTCGCTGTACGGGGTGCCGCCGGGCGCGTGGTGCAGATAGTGGAATTCGCCCACCGCGGTGATGCCGGCCAGCGCCATCTCGGCGTACACCGCACGGGCCAGTTCGTAGTAGGTGTCGGGGGTGAGCCTGGACGCGATCTGGTACATGGTGTCGCGCCAGGTCCAGAAGGTGCCCGAGCCGACCTGGACGGTGGAGCGCAGGGCGCGGTGGAAGGCGTGCGAGTGGGTGTTGGCGAGACCGGGCAGGGTGAGCCCGCGCAGCACGGTGGCGCCGGGCGGCGGGGAGTCGGCCCCGGTCCGCACCCCGGCGATCAGCCCGTCGGCCACCTCCAGGACGACACCCGGTTCGACATGGGTGCCGAGCCAGGCATGGGAGAGCCAGTACGTCACGGTGCCGGGCCTGCCCGCCGGCCCGGCTTCCGGCTCCGTCGCGGGGACCTTCTCGGGGACTTTCGCGGGGACTTTCGCGGACCCTGTTGCGGGGACCTTCGTCGGCTCCGTCGTCATCGGCACGCGAGACCTTCCAGTACATCGGCGAGTGCGATCACCCCGGCCACGCAGTCGTCCTCGTCGGCGTGCTCGGCCGGCGAGTGCGAGATCCCGGTGGGGTTCCGGACGAACAGCATGGCGGTAGGGACCGAAGCGGACAAAATACCCGCATCGTGTCCCGCTCCGGTGCCGAGTACGGGGACGGCGCGGCCGTCCCCACGGGTGGCGGCACCCTTCAAAATCGTGCCCAGCTCGTCGCGCAGGGCGTGCTGGAACTCCACCACCGGCGTGAAGGACTCCCGTACGACGTCGAGATCGATACCGGCCCGTTCGGCGTGTTCCCGGGCGGCCCGCTCGATCCCGGTGACGACGGTGTCCAGGGTGTCCTGGTCGGCGGCCCGGGAGTCGAGCCAGCCGCGCACGAGGGAGGGGATGGCGTTGACGCCGTTCGGCTCGACGGCGATCTTGCCGAAGGTGGCGAGGGCGCCGGCCAGCTCCGCCTCCCGGCGGGCAGCCAGCACCGTCTCGGCGTACGTGAGCATCGGGTCGCGCCGGTCGGCGAGCCGGGTGGTGCCCGCGTGGTTGGCCTCGCCCCGGAAGTCGAACCGCCAGCGTCCGTGCGGCCAGATCGCGGAGGCGATGCCTACGGGGTCGCCGGTGAGGTCGAGGGCGCGGCCCTGTTCGACGTGGAGCTCGACGAACGCGCCGATCCGGGCGAGCCGTTCGGGGTCCGGCCCGATGCCGCCGGGGTCGTACCCGGCCGCCTCCATGGCCTGCGGGAGCGTGACACCGTCCCCGTCCCGGAGCCGGTGCGCGGCCTCGACGGTCAGCTGCCCGGCGGCGAGCCGGGAGCCGACGCAGGCGAGGCCGAAGCGGGCGCCCTCCTCGTCACCGAAGTTGGTGATCGCCAGCGGCCGGGTGAACTCCACTCCCCTGCCGCGCAGTTCATCGAGCGCGGCGAAGGAGGAGACGACACCGAGCGGCCCGTCGAAGGCGCCGCCGTCCGGCACCGAGTCGAGGTGCGACCCGGTGACGACGGCGTCCCCGGCCAGGGGGTCACCGAGCCAGGCCCACTGGTTGCCGTTGCGGTCGGTCTCGAGGGCCAGCCCGCGCGCCTCGGCCTGCGCCCGGAACCACGTACGGCAGTCGGTGTCGGCGGAGGTCCAGGCGTAACGGCGGTAGCCGCCGCTGTCCGGGTGCCGTCCGATGGGAGCGAGCTCCCGCCACATATCCTGGAAGGACAGGGTCGACCGGGGTCCGCGCGGCGCCGTCACGCCTCGCCCTCCCGCATCGGCACCCGCACGTCCTTGTCCGCGGCGACCGACTCCGCGATGTCGTACCCGGCGTCCACGTGCCGGATGACGCCCATGCCGGGGTCGTTGGTCAGCACCCGGCGGATCTTCTCGCCGGCCAGCTTCGTCCCGTCGGCCACCGTCACCTGGCCCGCGTGGATGGAGCGGCCCATGCCCACGCCGCCGCCGTGGTGGATGGAGACCCAGGACGCCCCCGACGCCACGTTGACCATCGCGTTCAGCAGCGGCCAGTCGGCGATCGCGTCGGACCCGTCGAGCATGGCCTCGGTCTCCCGGTAGGGGGAGGCCACGGAGCCGCAGTCCAGGTGGTCGCGCCCGATGGCCAGCGGCGCGGCCAGCTCACCGCTCGCCACCATGTCGTTGAACCGCTCGCCGGCCCGGTCCCGCTCGCCGTAGCCGAGCCAGCAGATACGGGCGGGCAGCCCCTGGAACTGGACGCGCTCGCCGGCCATCTTGATCCAGCGGTGCAGCGACTCGTTCTCCGGGAAGAGTTCGAGCATCGCCTTGTCGGTCTTGTGGATGTCGGACGCCTCGCCGGACAGGGCCGCCCAGCGGAAGGGGCCCTTGCCCTCGCAGAAGAGCGGCCGGATGTACGCGGGCACGAAGCCCGGGAAGTCGAAGGCCCGCCCGTAGCCCGCGAGCTTGGCCTCGCCGCGGATGGAGTTGCCGTAGTCGAAGACCTCGGCGCCCGCGTCCATGAAGCCGACCATCGCCTCGACGTGCTTCGCCATCGACTCACGGGCGCGCAGGGTGAAGTCGGCGGGCTTCTCGGTGGCGTAGTCGGCCATGTCGTCGAAGTCGACCCCGAGCGGCAGATAGGCGAGCGGGTCGTGCGCGCTGGTCTGGTCGGTGACGATGTCGACGGGGGCGCCCTCGGCGAGCATCCGGGGCAGCAGCTCCGCGGCGTTGCCGAGCAGCCCGATGGAGAGCGGCTTGCGGGCGTCCCGTGCCTCGACCGCGAGCTGGAGCGCGTGCTCCAGGGAGTCGGCCCGCACGTCCAGGAAGCGGTGCTCGATGCGGCGCTCGATGGCGCGCGGGTCGCAGTCGATACAGATCGCGACGCCGTCGTTCATCGTCACGGCGAGGGGCTGGGCGCCGCCCATGCCGCCGAGCCCGGCGGTCAGCGTGATCGTCCCGGCCAGCGTCCCGCCGACCCCTTTGCCGATCGAGTGCAGCTTCGCGGCGACGGCGGCGAACGTCTCGTACGTGCCCTGAAGGATGCCCTGGGTGCCGATGTAGATCCACGATCCGGCGGTCATCTGGCCGTACATGGTGAGCCCGAGCGCCTCCAGGCGGCGGAACTCCTCCCAGTTCGCCCAGTCGCCGACGAGGTTGGAGTTGGCGATCAGGACCCGCGGGGCCCACTCGTGCGTCTGCATGACGCCGACGGGGCGCCCGGACTGGACGAGCATCGTCTCGTCCTGCTTGAGCGTCCGGAGCGTGCGCACCATCGCGTCGAACGAGCGCCAGTCGCGGGCGGCCTTGCCGGTGCCGCCGTAGACGACGAGCTTGTCGGGGTGCTCGGCGACCTCGGGGTCCAGGTTGTTCTGCAGCATCCGCAGCGCGGCTTCCTGCTGCCATCCCAGGGCGCTCAGCTCGGTACCGCGCGGTGCCCGTACGGGGCGGGGTCCTGACATGGCAATGCCTCCTCGCGACTGTGAATTTTCTATTCACATCTTGATCGGCTGAATACCTCCAGTCAACAGGGTGGCGCGACCCGGACCAGGACGACGCCCGGACGGCGCCCCTTCCGGTGTTCGGACGACCTCCCTGCGATGTCCGGACGGCCTCCTTCCGGTGTGTGGCAGGGCATTTTCCACCGCCGCCCGCATGTACCTGTGGAAAATGCCAGAACCTCCACCAGGCGTGAGCACGTTGCGTAACCTCTGGGTCACAGCCGCACACAGTGTCGGAGGGGAGTCCGTGTGCCCGGAATCGACGAGTGCCTGCTCGACGTCATGAGACTGCCCGGTGCCCGTGGTGCCGCCGTGGTCGACTGGACGAGCGGTCTCGCTCTCGGCACCATCGGTGACTCGCCCAACGGCGACCACGAGGCCACCGCCGCCGAGACGGCCGAGGTGGCACGGATGGCGGCCGAGCAGCCCGCCTTCGCCCTGGAGTTACCGCAGCCGCCGACCGCCGTCGGCAGGGGCGTCACGGGGACGGGGTCCCCGGTCGAGGACGTCATCGTCACCACCCGGGCCGGGTACCACATCCTCCGGTTCGTCGAGACGGACTTCGACAGCAGCGTCTTCCTCCACCTGTGGCTGGACCGCGCGGAGGGCAATCTGGCCCTGGCCCGGATACGGCTGGGCGAGATGGCCGAGCGGCTGGTCCTGGCATGAGAACGACCACCCCCGCGCCCGCCCCCTCCCCCGCCGCCGTGCTCTCGCCCATGCTCCAGCGCCTCGCCGACGAACGGGCCACCGGCGCCCTGATGCGCGACCGGGGCACCCTCTACCTCGCCGACGGCAAGGTGGTGCACGCCGAGAGCCCGGCCACGCCCGGTATCGACGTCCTGCTCACCCGGGGCGGCGCGCTGCACCGCGACGGCTGGTGGGACGCGGTCGCCCAGGCGGGCGCCGGACAGCGGGTCGGCCGCTACCTCGTGGACAGCGGCCGGGTGGCGGGCGGCGCGCTGGAGCTGTGCCACCTGGGGGCGTTGTACGACGCGGCGTTCTTCGCCCTCGCCCCGACCGCGACCCCGGCCCGCTTCCGTTACGGGGTCGCCCACTGGATCGGCCCGGTCCGCCCCGTGCCCGTGGACGCCGTGCAGCGCGAGACGCTCCGGCGCCGGGAGCTGCTGGACCGGATCTGGCCCGAGGCGGTGACCGACAGCGCCCCGCTCGTACGGACCGGCCGCCCGGTCGACTCCCCCGTACCACCGCGCCAGCAGCGCGTACTGGAGCGCGTGGACGGGGCGTGCACCGCGACGGACATCGCCCAGGAGCTGGGCAGATCGGCGTTCCACACCCTGGTCGACCTACGGCGGCTGGCCGCCTCCGGGCTGGTGGAAGCGGTCCGCCTGCCGACGGGCCCGGCCGCCCGGATCGAGCTGCCCGAGGTCACGGCCGACCCCGACGTCGCCCTGTTGCGCCGGCTCCGAAACGCGTTGGAGGCCCTGTGATACGCGCGCTCAGACAGCGTGCCGGGAGGAGACAGCCGATGGTGCCCGAGGCCGAAGTCCAGGATGTCCTGGCCGAACTCCAGCGGCTGCGGGCGCGGGTGCCGCTCCTCGCCGGCGCCCTGGCGGCCAGCACCGACGGACTCGTCCTCGCCCATGACACCCCGGGAGTGGAGGCCGAAGGAGTCGCCGCACTGACCGCGGCCGCGCTCGGGGTCTCGATCCGGATGACGGAGGCGACCGGCCGGGGCGGCTTCCGTGAACTCCTCGTACGCGGCGAGACGGGCTACATCGCCGCGTACGCCGCGGGGTCGTCGGCCGTACTGACCCTGCTGGCCGAGGACCGGATCAACGTCGGCAGGCTCCATCTGGAGGGCCGCCGGGCCGGCGCCAGGATCGGTCAGCTCGTCGACGCCGCACTGGAACGCACCCCGCAGCCCGCGCCCGGCGCACGCCCGCCGCTGCCACGCACCCCGCAGCAGCCGGGCATCCTGCCCCACCGCACGACATGACCCACCCCCCAGCTCTCGCACCCAGAAAACGGAACCGGTCGTCACGGCCGGTCAGGGAAAGGAATCGAGCACTCATGGCGAACACCGAAGCGTCACTGAAGGAAGCGATGACGTCCATCGAGGGCACCGTCGGTGTCGCCCTCGTCGACTACACGAGCGGCATGGCGCTGGGCACACTCGGCGGCGGCAAGGAATTCAACCTGGAGGTCGCGGCGGCCGGCAACACCGACGTCGTACGCGCCAAGCTCCGCACCATGGAGCACCTGGGCATCCAGGACGAGATCGAGGACATCCTGATCACCCTGGGCACCCAGTACCACCTGATCCGGCTGCTCAAGACCCGTGGCAACAACGGCCTGTTCCTCTATCTGGTGCTGGACTCGGGCCGCGCCAACCTGGCCATGGCCCGTCACCAGCTCAAGAAGATCGAGGCCGAGCTGGAGGTCTGACCGGCCGGTCAGCGGGAGCGCCGCGCCCCACCGGGTGCGGCGTCCCCGGCCGCCGGCCCCGTCGTCCGGTACGCCCTGACCGGCTTGCCGGTGGGCCGCCCGCGCTCCACCCAGTCCGTACGGACCCAGTACAGGACGTCGTCCCGGCGCTCCCGCTGCCCGATCCGGACGGCCTTGGCCCAGAGCCCGGCCCCGGCCCCCGCGAGCAGCAGCCCGCCCGCCCCTGGCACCACGAACGCGCTCGCCACGGCCACCAGGAACGCCCCGAGCAGCCACCAGCGGTGCCCGCGGCGCCAGTTGCGTACGGTCACGGCCCGGTCCTGGAGGAAGTCGGTGCGGCCGGCCCGGGTGGCACCCCGCGCGAGTCCGTCGTACCGCTTGCCGCGTGCCGACGCCACGACGGCCATCGTGACCAGGAACAGCGCGGCCCCGGCCAGCAGTCCGATGCGCCGGCCGGTGAGCCCCGGCACCAGTGCCCCGATGGCCGCGGCGAGCAGCCCCGGCCACCACATCGGCGCCGCGCCGGCCCGTACGATCACGGCCACTCTCGCCAACGACTGCGCTCCGCGCCCCACGTCCGTACCCCTCTCCGACGGGCCCTGTGCTCGTTCCGTGGGCGCAGATTAGGGGCCGGACATGAGCGAAGTCTGAGAAGCGGCGCACCGCGCCCGTGACGGGCGGGGCGCCGCACGGTTGGCTCTATGCCGCGCGGTTCACTCGACGAACAGGCCCCGCGCCGCCGCCCTCGCGTCGAACTCCTCCAGCCGCGCCTGCGCGTCCGGCAGGGCGTCGCACATGGACTCCAGCAGCACCCGTCCGAGCAGCATCGGCGCACACGCCGTGTCGAAGGCGAGCCCGGTCCCGACGGCCGCCGGGATCAGGAGGTCGCTGTGGCCGGCCACCGGGGCGAAGGCGGAGTCCGCGACCGACACCACGGTCAGTCCCTGTTCCCGCGCGTACGCGAGGGCGTCCACGACCTCCCGGGGGTGGCGCGGCAGCGCGAAGCAGATCAGCGCGCTGGCCCCGGCCCGCCGGGCTGCGTCGATCCGGTCGTGCAGCATGCTGCCGCCCTCGTCGAGCACCCGGACGTCGGGGTGGACCTTGGCGGCGAAGTACCCGAAGCCGCGGGCCTGCGAGGAGGCGGCGCGCAGCCCGAGCACGGGCAGCGGGCGGGAGGCGGCGAGCAGCCGCCCGGCCCGCTCGACCGGGCCCGGATCGGCGAGCAGCTCGGCGAGGTGGCGCAGGTTCTCGATCTCGGCGTGCACCGCCTGCTGGTACTCGTTGTACGTGTCCTCCCCGGCGCCCGCGGCGGGCCCGGCCGGGGAGACCTCGCGCAGATGTCTGCGCAGCGCGGGGTAGCCGTCGAAGCCGAGCGCCACGGCGAACCGGGTGACGGAGGGCTGGCTCACCCCGGCCAGTTCGGCCAGTTCGACGCTGGACAGGAACGGGGCGTCGCCCGCCCTGCGCACCATCGAGTGCGCGATGCGCCGCTGGGTGGGAGTGAGCCTGCGCCCCTCGAACAGCTGCTGCAACCTCGCGGCCGGGCTGCTCCCGCTCATCCTGTCCCCTCGCTAGATCCGTCGCGCCGCGCTCCGGCACCGACGAATCCATTCAGCCAGCAAGGCGTCTGCATGTCCATATGCAGCCGACCGGTGAGGGAGGATCCGGCGGCGGCGCCGGGGGCGCGCTCCGGCACAAACAGGGGGGTTAGCCCCACTGACCCGGCCACCGCGGCTTCGTACCGTATGGATATGGACGCACCCGACACCGAGCTCAAGAAGGAGCTCGACGCCACCCTTCAAGCCCGCAGTGAGCTGGGGGCCGAGTACGAGTCCGCGCTCGTCGAGTCATTTCTCGAAAAGGTCGAGCAGCGGCTCGACGGCACGCTGGACCGGCGGGTCAGGCGTCATCTCGCGGAGCAGCAGATCGTCGTCGCCAGGGGGGCCCGTCCGCCGCGGCCCCCCGCGGGGCACTTCGGTGAGCGGTACGGATTCGCGATCATCTCGCTGGTCCTGGCCATCCCGCTGTCGGCCATCGGCGTCGCCAACGCGGGCATCCAGGGGCTGGTCGTGGCCTGGCTCGGGATCGTCGGTGTCAACGCCTTCCAGGCCGCCCGCGGCGGGCGGCTCTTCCGGCGCCGGGACGACGAGCGGCAAACGCAGAAGTCCGACTGGGAGGAATGAGCGGCCACCGGAACCGGGCGACCGCACCGGCCGGCTGAGAGCGGTGGGCGTACCCGCCGGCTGAGAGCGGTGGGCACCCGCCGGCTGTGAGCGGTGGGCGCACCGGCCGGCTGTGAGCGGTGGGCACCCGCCGGCTGTGAGCGGTGGGCGCACCCGCCGGCTGAGAGCGGGAGCTCGCGGGAACCCGGCGTACGGATGTGTCGCGGGGACCGCCGCACCCCCGGTTTCCCGGAGGGCGGGACGACGGCGGTCCCCGCGAGGGACGCGGTCCGGGTCAGGGCCGGTCTCGCATCCGGGCGACAGTGGAGGTCCGGGAGCCGCTCCGTAGTCCGTGTCGCCGTATGGTGCCGGCGGGTCTCCCCCGCCGACACCCATCAATCTGCCCGAGCCGTGTTAAGCCGGTGCTGCGGGTACGTGTCGCGCTCGTACCGTTTTCGCGAAGCCCGTACGCCGGACCCGCGCTACGGCTTGGTGCCGGGGGCCGACGCGTCCCTGGCGAGGAACGCCAGCAGGTCCTGCCTGCTGACCACGCCCTTCGGCTTGCCCTCCACCAGCACGATCGCCGCGTCCGCCGCGCCCGCACCGCCGAGCACCGCCATCAGGTCCTCGACCGGTTCGCCGGAGCCGACCTGCGGCAGCGGCGGCGACATGTGCTTCTCCAGCGGGTCGGAGAGCGAGGCGTGCTCGGCGAAGAGCGCGTTCAGCAGCTCCCGCTCGACGACCGAGCCGATGACCTCGGCGGCCATCACGTCCGGGTGGCCCGCGCCCGGCTTCACGATCGGCATCTGCGAGACGCCGTACTCGCGCAGGACCTCGATCGCCTCGCCGACGGTCTCCTCCGGGTGCATGTGGACGAGGGTCGGGATCGGGCCCTCCTTGTAGTCGAGGACGGCCGCGACGCGTGCGGAGGGGCCGGTGTCCTCCAGGAAGCCGTAGTCCGCCATCCACTCGTCGTTGAAGATCTTGCTCAGGTAGCCGCGCCCGCTGTCCGGCAGGAGGACGACGACCACGTCGTCCGGCCCGAGCCGCTTCGCGACCTCCAGGGCGCCGACGACCGCCATCCCGCAGGAGCCGCCGACCAGCAGGCCCTCCTCCTTGGCGAGCCGGCGGGTCATCTGGAAGGAGTCCTTGTCGGACACGGCGACGATCTCGTCGGTGACCGTCCGGTCGTACGCGGTCGGCCAGAAGTCCTCGCCGACGCCCTCGACCAGATACGGCCGCCCGGAGCCACCCGAGTAGACCGAGCCCTCCGGGTCCGCGCCGACGACCTTGACCGCGCCGCCGCTGGCTTCCTTCAGGTAGCGGCCGGTGCCGCTGATCGTGCCGCCGGTGCCGACCCCCGCCACGAAATGGGTGATCTTCCCGTCCGTCTGCTCCCACAGTTCGGGACCGGTGGTCTCGTAGTGGGAGCGCGGGTTGTTCGGGTTGGAGTACTGGTCGGGCTTCCAGGCTCCGGGCGTCTCACGGACCAGCCGGTCGGAGACGTTGTAGTAGGAGTCCGGGTGATCGGGGTCGACCGCCGTCGGGCAGACGACGACCTCGGCCCCGTAGGCGCGCAGCACATTGATCTTGTCCGTGGACACCTTGTCCGGGCAGACGAAGATGCACTTGTAGCCCTTCTGCTGCGCGACGATCGCCAGGCCGACGCCCGTGTTGCCGCTCGTCGGCTCGACGATCGTTCCTCCGGGCTGCAGCTCGCCGCTCTGTTCGGCGGCCTCGATCATGCGAAGGGCGATCCGGTCCTTGACCGAGCCGCCGGGGTTGAAGTACTCGACTTTGGCCAGGACCGTCGCCTGGATGCCTGCCGTCACACTGCGCAGCCTCACCAGCGGGGTGTTGCCTACGAGGCTGATCATCGAATCGTGGAATTGCACCGTGTACTCCGGGGTCTCCGAGATGGTGCCGCAAGAGTATGCGTACGGGGACGGGATTGGGCGAAGCGATTGAACAACGGTCCCTTGGGGGCAGTTAGCTCTGTGTACGACTAGCTCTGTGTACGACGGTGACGACCTCACCCGCGATTGCGGACGCCGCGACGCCGCGGCGGTCGTGGGCGGGGTCGTAAGGCGACGAGGAGGTGGACCGGACTGTGTCGAGAGCAAGGGTGGCACGGCGGATCGCGGCGGGCGCGGCCTACGGCGGCGGCAGCGTCGGGCTGCTGGGCGCCGCGGCGGTAGGGGTCCTGCTGGCGGAGGTCCAGCTGGCGAAGCGGCTGGTGGGCGGCGGCACCGCACCGGTGCCGCCGAGCGCGGACGGGCGGTACGGGGTGGCGTTCGCCGGACCGGCGGACCCGCTGCGGCTCGGGATGCTGGGGGATTCCACGGCGGCCGGGCAGGGCGTACGGCGGGCCGGGCAGACACCGGGGGCGCTGCTGGCCTCGGGGCTCGCGGCCGTCTCGGAGCGGCCGGTGGATCTGCGCAATGTCGCGCAGCCGGGAGCCAGGTCGGACGATCTGGAGCGGCAGGTGTCGCTGCTGCTGTCGGATCCGTCCGGGGTCCCGGACATCTGCGTGATCATGATCGGGGCGAACGATGTGACGCACCGGATGCCCGCGACCCAGTCGGTGCGCTGTCTGACCACGGCGGTGCGCAGGCTGCGTACGGCGGGGGCCGAGGTGGTGGTCGGCACCTGCCCGGACCTGGGCACGATCGAGCCGGTCTACCAGCCGCTGCGGTTCCTGGCCCGGCGGGTGAGCCGGCAGCTGGCGGCGGCGCAGACGATCGGTTCGGTGGAGCAGGGCGGGCGCACGGTGTCGCTGGGCGACCTGCTGGGCCCGGAGTTCGAGGCGAACCCGCGGGAGCTGTTCGGCCCGGACAACTACCACCCCTCGGCGGAGGGGTACGCGACGGCCGCGATGGCGCTCCTGCCGACGGTCTGCGCGGTGCTGGGGCTGTGGCCGGAGTCCGATCATCTGGACGGCGCCCGGCGCGAGGACATGCTGCCGGTGGCCAAGGCGGCCTCCCAGGCGGCCAGGGAGGCCGGTACGGAGGTCACCGGGGCCCGTGCGCCCTGGGCGCTCCTCAAGCACCGCAGGCGGCGGCGTCTGCCCGCGGCCACGGAGCCGCATCCGCACTCGCACCCCCATGCGCACCCGGCGGCGCACGGGGAGCAGGGCGGGTCCACCCGGGCGGACCCGCCTCCGGGCACCGATACGGGTACCTCGTCCCGGACCGCCTGAGCCGACTGACTGAGCGGTCGCTTAGAAAAGAGGCCCGCATCACACGCACAGTCGGGTGACCTCAGCAGTACGTCCGGGTAACTTCCAGAGCAGTCCAGCCAGACAGCCTTCCAGCCCTCATGGAGCCGCGTGATGCCCGAAGCCGTGATCGTCTCTGCTGCCCGTTCCCCCATCGGCCGGGCCTTCAAGGGCTCGCTGAAGGACCTGCGGTCGGACGACCTGACCGCCACGATCATCCAGACCGCACTGGCCAAGGTCCCCGAGCTGGACCCCAGGGACATCGACGACCTGATGCTCGGCTGCGGCCTCCCCGGCGGCGAGCAGGGCAACAACCTGGGCCGCATCATCGCCGTACAGATGGGGATGGACCACCTTCCCGGCTGTACGGTCACCCGCTACTGCTCCTCCTCCCTGCAGACCAGCCGCATGGCGCTGCACGCCATCAAGGCCGGCGAGGGCGACGTGTTCATCTCGGCCGGTGTCGAGATGGTGTCCCGGTTCGCCAAGGGCAACTCCGACAGCTGGCCGGACACCCACAACCCGCTGTTCGCCGACGCCGAGGCCCGCACCGCGGCCCGCGCCGAGGAGTCCGGTGCGAGCTGGCACGACCCGCGCGAGGACGGCCTCGTGCCGGACGCGTACATCTCGATGGGGCAGACCGCGGAGAACCTGGCCCGGACCAAGGGCGTCACCCGCCAGGACATGGACGAGTTCGGCGTCCGGTCGCAGAACCTCGCCGAGGAAGCCCTCAAGAACGGCTTCTGGGAGCGCGAGATCACCCCGGTGACGACGCCGGACGGCACGGTGGTCGCCAAGGACGACGGCCCGCGCGCGGGCGTCACCCTGGAGGGCGTGCAGGGCCTGAAGCCGGTCTTCCGGCCCGACGGCCTGGTCACCGCGGGCAACTGCTGCCCGCTCAACGACGGCGCCGCGGCGCTCGTGATCATGTCCGACACCAAGGCGCGCGAGCTGGGCCTGACCCCGCTGGCCCGGATCGTCTCCACCGGCGTGTCCGGCCTCTCCCCCGAGATCATGGGCTACGGACCGGTCGAGGCGAGCAAGCAGGCGCTGAAGCGGGCCGGGCTGAGCATCGACGACATCGACCTGGCCGAGATCAACGAGGCCTTCGCCGCCCAGGTGATCCCCTCCTACCGGGACCTCGGCCTGCCGCTGGACAAGGTCAACGTCAACGGTGGCGCCATCGCCGTCGGCCACCCCTTCGGCATGACCGGCGCGCGGATCACCGGCACGCTGATCAACAGCCTGCAGTTCCATGACAAGCAGTTCGGCCTGGAGACGATGTGCGTGGGCGGCGGCCAGGGCATGGCGATGGTCATCGAGCGACTGAGCTGACCGCCGCCGTCCCGCCGAGGACCGCGGCGACCGGCCGGGCACGGCCGGGCACGGCCGCACAAGAGCCGTCACAAAACCCGCCACGGGAGCCGTCACAAGACCCGTCACCGGCCCCGCCCGCCGGGGCTCTTCGGGCCTTTCGGGCCTTCCGGACCGGTCGGCATGGCCGGTTCCGAGCCCCGACCGTGACCGAATCTCCCCCAGGATGTGACCTATCTCCTGGGGGAGAGTCATTCCCGCAGGTCACACCCACATCAGGGCTAAACCCCAGGCACAAAGACCTGTCCAATTCGTGACGTAATGCACTGACACATGGTGCCGGTACAGGCCAAGCTGATGTAGGAAGTCGGGGGATCGATTGAAACCGGGAGTATGTCAGTGAGCGCCATGCCTCTTGCCCTGTTGCTGACCACCGCCGCTGCCACGGCCGTGGGCGCCGCTGCTCTGCACGCCGCTCACGGGCTGCGTAAGCAGGTATCCGCCCTCCGAAGTGAGCTGGCCGACGACCGCGCCCATGCCGCCGCCGTCCCCACCCAGAGCCGTAACGACGCCACCCCTGTCGCGGAAATACGCGCGGCGGTCGCCGAGGCCCTGGCCGAGGAGCGCGAGCGCGAGCTCGCCGAGGCGCGGGCCTTCTGGGCCTCGCAGGAAGCGCGCGACGCCGCCGACGCCCCGTCCCTGCTGGGCGGCCTGGCCGGGCTCGGCGAGGACGCCCCGTTCTTCATGCCGCGCCAGGCTGACTTCGCCGGCCTGGAGGCGATGGACCTCGACGCCACCGAGGCGCTGGAGGAGCTGACGGAACTGGCGGACATCGCGGAGCTCCCCGAGATCGCGGAGTTCGCCGAGGACTCCCCCGAACTGGCCGCGGCCCGTCGCCGCCACCCCTCGCACCCCGACTTCGTGCCGGTGCAGACACCCGTTGTCACCGACCACGAGCGTACAGTGAACCGTCTGGAAGAGCTCGCCGACAGCCGTACGGAACTCTCCGACGTGCGACCCGGCCCGCTCGGCACCCTGGACGTCTACGTCTTCGCCGACGGCACCACGCTCTGCATGACCCCCGGCCACCGGGAGACGGCCGAGCGTCTGGCCGAGTCGCTGCGGTCCGGTGAGCACCCGGTGCTGCTGGGCGGTTCCGGGGTCTCCGGTGCGTACGCGCTGACGTTCTCCTGCGGCAGGGAGAACGTGTACATACTGGCCGACCGCGTCATCGCGAGCTTCTAGCCCGCGGACCGGTCGTCCGGCGCCTCCCCGGCACAGCGGCCCTCGCCGGCCGCCGCCCAGAACACCCCCGCACGCCCAAGCGTCCGGCGCCTGCCTCCTGCCGTCTGTCTCTCAGGCGAACGCCCGCGCGGCCGCTTCATCGACGAATCGCACGGCCTCGTCCAGCTCCGCTGACGGGGCCATTTCCAGTGCCACGGCCAGATCCCGCCCCGCGACCGCGAGTTGGTCACCGATCGCGAAGATCCCGGCGTCCGGCATGGTCATCGGCTCCCGTCCGGGCGCCTCGATGCGCTGCGCCCGCACCGCCAATTGCCTGGCCACGGCCAGCCCTTCGGCCGCCGCTCCCCGTTGCAGCCTGCTCTGCGGGGCGGCGCGCAGCCGGTCGGCGAATCGGTCCACGGCGATGATCAGGGGCGTCGTATCGAGCACCCCGCGACCCTACGCGCCCCTCCGGGACGGTTGCCAACGGGCCGACGCCCAGGCACGGCTTCGGGAGCGCCTCCGTCCCCGCGAACGGGAAACGGCCCGCAGGCTCCGTCGAAGGAGCCTGCGGGCCGTTCACACGAGACGGACGGGACGTCCACAACACAGACGGGACGTCCAGAGCACGACCTAGTCGTCGCCGCTGAGGATGGAGAGCAGACGCAGCATCTCCAGGTAGATCCACACCAGGGTCATGGTGAGGCCGAAGGCCGCCAGCCAGGACTCCTCGCGCGGGGCGCCGTACGCGACGCCGTCCTCGACCTGCTTGAAGTCCAGTGCCAGGAAGCACGCGCCGAGGATGATGCCGACGACACCGAAGAGGATGCCGAGGCCGCCGCTGCGGAAGCCGAGGCCGTCACCGCCACCGAAGGCGGCGAACAGCAGGTTGACCACCATCAGGAGCATGAAGCCCATGGCGGCGGCCATCACGAAGCCGTAGAACCGGCGGGTGACGCGGATCCAGCGCATCTTGTACGCGAACAGCACACCGGCGAAGACACACATGGTGCCCATCACCGCCTGCATCACGACGCCCGGTCCGATGTACGTGCTGACCGCGCTGGAGATGACCCCGAGGAAGACGCCCTCGAAGGCCGCGTACGCGATGATCAGCGCGGGGACCGGAGTGCGCTTGAAGGACTGGACGAGCGACAGCACGAACGCGATCAGCGCGGCGCCGATCGCGATGCCGTACGACTTGTTGAGGTTGGCCTCGTCGACCGGGAGCAGGGCCCAGGCGACAGCGGCACCCGCCACGACCGTGCCCAGCGTCAGCGCCGTACGGGTGACGACGTCGTCGATCGTCATCACACCGGAACGCGCCGGCGCCTGCGGGGCGCCGAACTGGGCGTCCGGCTGGGCATAGGGGTTGGTGGCGTATGGGTTGGCACCCGCTACCGGGGCCCCGGCCTGCGGTGCCGCGTTGACGTTCGCGTAACCGTTGTCGCGGCTGAAGCCCCGTCGCGAGAAGACCGGGTTGCTGCTCCTCATCTCACTCCTCCATGGCCACCCAGCGCGGCCTTGGGACAAGAGTAATGGGTAGGCAAAACAAACTCCCTAGTGCCAGGGGAGGATCTTTCCGGGACGGTCCTTTCCCGGGTGCACGAGGTCGAGGTTCAAGCCCAGCCTCCCCACCGGCCAGGTGCACGAGAAGGAGGCGGTGGCCCGGCGGTACCCGGCCGAAGTCCTCTGCGGACCGTACGTGGAAACGCAGGGCCTGGATGATCGCCGGAGAGACGGAATACCGCTCGCGGGCCACGTAATGCCGGGAGAGTCGGCACCATGGGGATCCCACAGGCCGGAGCGGACCCGAATCGGGACGGAGACGATGTCCATGCGCCAGGAGCAGCGGGACCAGCCGACCGGAACCAACTCGACCGGCGGCGACGCCGACGACCTCGCGCGGCGGGTACGTGAGGAGCATCCCGGCGCGCGAGACCTGGACAGGATCGACGCGGCGCACACGGCACACGGCGGGGTCCGGCACCGGATCTGGCTGGACGAGGCGACGGGGGTGTTGCTGGTGCTGGAGCCCGCCGGTGCCGAGTTGCGACGGATGCCGCTGCGGTCCGCGTCCTGCGCACGGGTGCTGCACGATCTGACGTCCCCGGTGCTGGCGCGGCTGGCCGCCCCCGCCGACAGCTACCGGGCCCGCCCCGAGGTCGATCGCGATCTCGGGGCGCTCGTCCAGCTCTTCCGCGTGCAGCTCGCGCGGATGCGGACGGAGCACACCGACCCCGCCGGGCTGGTGCGGGCCGTCCACGCACAGGTCGGGCGGGCGGGTCACGCGCGGCAGGCCGCGCGGCGCGCGGCGTTTCTCGGCTGGTACCTGGCAGGCGCCTACGGCGACGACGGCGCGGGCCACGACCGGGCGGAACAGGACCTGGGGTGCGGCATCGCCCCGGGCGCCGGATTCGCGGCCCGGACCATCATGGGCTGGTCGTGGTTCAGGCAGCGGATACGCGGCCAGGTCCAGCTGCCGCGGTTGGCGTCGGTCCCCAGCGAGCGGCGGCGGCGAGGAGGGAAGCACTGGTACTACGAGTTCCGGACGATCGGGCGGAGCCTCATCGAGCGTCAGATGCTCGAACTGCGTGCGAAGCTGCCCGGAGCGGACGTCACCGCCGATTCCCTGGTGCTCGACGAGTGGTCCGACCCCACCGCACACCCGGTGTCCGGTGCGGAGGACGAGATCTTCTCCCGGCACTTCGACGCCGGTCTCCGCTTCAGCCAGGAGGGATCGCGCACTCTGTGGCTGCGGCTCCCGGCCGCGCTCGCCCACCGGACAGCCCCCTACACGGGCGGTCGCGGGGTGAGGACGGCGGTTCTCGGCGACGATGTCGTACTGAACCTCCACCGCCAGGAGGCCGACGGCGAGGGCTCCTACCTGGACCACGACCCGCGTCCGTGGCTGGCGGAACTGCTGCCGCTCCGCGACGACCTGGCCGGGGGCGATGTCCGCGCGGCGGCCGTGTCCTGGCGGGCCGCCAACGAGTCCCTCGCGTTCAGCGGGGTGCCGGAAAGGCCGCCCATGCCGGACGGGCTGGACGAGGACGAACTGACGCCCCAGCTGCACGCTCTCGTCCGGCTGCTCGAAGAGGCCCCCTGACTTCCGCCGCCCCGGACCTCCACCACGGCTGTCCGCGCCGGCCCGTCCGCACCGCTCCCCGCGCCGTCAGGAGAACAGATTCTCCGGGAAGTCGGTCAGGAACATCACCAGCACGAGCCCCATCAGCACCAGCGCACCGGCCCCCTCGGCCAGGGCCGCGCGCGGGCTGCCGGCCAGTGTGGCGGTGCGCTTCGGGTCGGCGGGGTCGTAGCGCACCGTGACCCGCGCGCCCTCGACGTAGCGCCTGCTGCCGCCGTCGTGAAACTCGACCCACTCCCCGTTCCGAGCGGTGAACGCGAAGACGCGCCAGGCCCGCCGGTCGTTCGACGAACCGGTCGCCGCGTCGCGCTCGTACACACGGATGCAGCGCGCCGGCGCGGAGACGCCGGAGCGCGCCCCGCGCAGTTGCCGGGCGGTCCGCCCCAGGGACCTGAGCGCCGCCAGGGCGACCACACCGATGAGTACGTACGACGTGTTCATGGATTCCTTGGTCCGTTGATGCGGTGCCCCGACGATGCCGTGCCCGGATGCCCGGATGCCCGGATGCCCGGATGCCCCGATGCCCTGATTGCCTGATGCCTCTAGCCGTTGCGCAGCCGGTCGGCGAGGAAGCCCACCGCACAGCCCACCAGCAGAACCACCAGCTGGACCAGGAAGGTGATGGCCGTGAGGTCGCTCCCCTGGGACACGTAGATCACCAGTTGCAGGGCAACGGCGGGCGCGAACGCGGCGAGGCCGTGCCGTACGCGTGAATCGCGTGACGGCGAGCGGTGCAGCGCCGCCGCGGCCCAGGTCCCGAGCGCGATGCAGACGGCGGACGGCAGGTGCAGGAACAGGATGGTACGGGCGGGCGAGGCCACGCTCGACGGGTCGTCGCCCGCCACCCAGTCCCACACGACCACCGCGACGCACAGCTCCGTGATCAGGGTCACCAGGATGCCCGCGGCCCAGGGCAGCATCAGGTCGAGCAGCCGCGGCCTGTCACCGGCGGGGGCGTACCCGCGGTGGGCGTCAAATCGCGACATTCGGCTGCCTCTTCGTCGTCGGCCGGCGCTCGGGCACTACTTCACCTCGATGCTGTCGACGATCTTCGTCCGGTCGGCATCGCTCAGCTTGCCCGCCTGGGCGTCGATGCGTACGGAGTAGATCTTGCCCTTGGAGTCGACACCCGTGATGACCACGCCGTTGACCTTGGCGCCCTTCGGGGGCGACTGCGGCACACCCGTACCCGTGTAGCTGAAGTCGATGCGCTTCGCGCCCTTCGCGCCCTTGATGTCGGCGTCCTTGGTGTCCTTCACCTCGGTGGTCGCCATGAGGAGGGCCCGCCCTACGGAGGCCGCGTCGTCGCCGTTCGAGGCGTTGGCGAAGCCGCTCTGGATCGACACCTTGACCGTGGGCCGGTCGCCCTCGGTGCGCAGAGCCGCGGCGTCGTTGAGCTTGCCGAGCTCCGCCTTGCTCTGCTCGGTGAGCTCGGCCGGGTAGGAGAGCGACACGGTCGGCCCCGACAGCTCCTTCCAGCCGCTGGGCGCGGCCGGTGCGTCCTTCTTCTCGGCGCCGCAGGCGCTGAGCGTCAGGCCGGCGGTGAGGACAGCGGTCGTGACGGCGACAGCCTGCACCGTCCGGCGGAGGGAACGGTAGGTCATGATCACGTCTCCTTGTACTGATCGATCAGTTCGCACAGTAGCTGTACGGGACGAAGGAACGCTGCCCGTTGGTGGGAGCCCCCAGGAACTCGGCCTTCTGCAGACTCTTCTCGCTCTCGGAGGTGGTGTAGGCGCCGTTGATGCCCGCCACCTCCAGATTGATGTCGAGGCCGATCTCGTCGGACGAGGAGGAACCGTCGTACTCCTGCTTGCTGACCTGGCCGTGCTGGAACGCGTAGTGGCCGAACGGGTCGCCGGGACCGGGGTCCTTGGTCGGGACGGGCGTGCCGGTGAACAGGTAGTTGAACGCACTGTTCATGCCCTGCCCGGAGAACATCTGGGCCTTGATGCGGTCGGACTCCGCCTTGGAGAGGCTCTTGTCGTCCAGCGGCACGGTGGTCGTGACGACCTGGGTGGTCGTCCCGCCGCCCTTCTTGCTGCCGCTGACGTCACCCGTGAGACCGGCGTTGGCGTCGGCCTTGCCCTCAAGGGTCCGCGTCATCGTGATGCTCTTCACCTTGCCGGTCTTGCTGTCGACCGTGACGGTGATCGCACCCGCCGCCGAGCCTTCCGCCTCGGCGCCGGCCTTGACCGGTCCGGCCTCTCCCTTCGCGTACGCACCACCGGTGGCCTTGGCCTGGTAGGTGTACGAGTCGGTGTTGTCGATGTGGTTCTGCGTCAGGGTGACCTCCTGGGACTCGGAGATCTTGACGCCCGCCTCGATGGTGGCGCCCGGCGTGGGTGCCGGGGTGGTCGTGCCGTCGGGGTTGGTCGTGTCAGGGGCGTTCAGCCCCGCGCCGAACTGGAACCCGGCCTGCGCGGCGACCTCCAGGCTCAGCTTCTGGGTGGTGATGTGCTTGTTGCCGAGCTTGTCCTCGATGTTCTTCTTGAGGCGGCTCTCCTTGGCCTTCGGGCCCTTGCCGAACCAGCTGGCTATCTCGGTGCTGCCGCCCACGATCGGGCTGAGGTTGGAGAGCTTGTTCAGCCGGCTGAGCTTCTTGTACTCCTGGAGGTCCTTGCGGAACTGGTCGGCTTCCTTCTGGCTGTCGAACACCCAGGTGTCGCCCGTGGTCACCGTGAGCCCGGCGCCGATCTCGACCTTGTCCTTGCCCACGTCGCCGATCTTGACGCGGCCCTTGGGCTTCTCCGTCCCCTTCACCGAGCCGGCGTCCGTGAAGGTGAGCGTGACCTGCTCGTCCTTGTCGTCGATCTTTCCGTCTTTGTTGACGTCCTTATTGGCCTTGGACGTCGTCTCCTCGAAGCCGAATTCGCCGCCGAACTCGATACCGAGCGTCTCGAACGAGACGCCTATCTTGCCGCCCTGAGTACCGGACTTCGTGACCGTCGCACAGGTGATGGGCTCGAATTCGGCGTTGGGATCGCCGCCCGCCTCGTCACCCTTGCCCGTGTCGCACCCGCCGCTGCCACCGCCGACCGATGCGACGAGGCACTGGATCCGCTGGGTGATCTGCCCACCGAGACCGGCCACCGCCATACCGCCGATGAGAGAGACGACGACCAGGATCGTCCCGAGGTACTCGAACGCGGTGGCTCCCCGATCACCCCGTCTGCTGCTGGGTATGAGCTCCCGGTGCCTCGTTCGCGGCATGACTTGTTCCTCCCCGTATGGCCTTAGGCCAGGGAGGCTAGGAGAGGTGCACCTGGTACGGCACGGGCCCGTGGGCCCAATCCCGGTCCCAATTCAGACACGCCACCGGGTCAACCGGGCCCGCCCCGCGGACAAAGCGGGCGAGGAGTGGCGGGGCGCGCACGCGGCGTTACGCACAGTGGCCGGCCGCCGGCCCGGGTGACGCCCGACACCGCCGGTCCGCCGGGTCGCACGGTCCGCCGGGGAGACCCGGCGGACCACCTCACGGAAATCAACCCGCATTCACGGAAATCGATGGACTGACGGGTTCACATGCGCGGGCGCGGCTGATTGCTGCGCGCCGCCATCGCGAGCGACACGACCCAGCCCACCAGGGTCCAGCCCAGAAACAGATTGATCACAAGAACGGAGCCCTTGTTCGGCACCCCTCGCACGAAAGCGACCACGGTCGGCACGAAATAGGCGAGCAGAATGAGTATCAGCCCTAACGCGCCAATTGAAGCTCCACCACTACCACTCATGCGACCCCCCACTGCGACTGAATGAGAAAGCCCATTCTCCATGTCTGCCACGGGATGTCCACAGTGCGCCGACGGTGATCACCGGAGAGTGACCGGCCACGGCCGGGCCGGGGGAAGTCCGCACTCGCCACGGTCCCGCGGAGCCGAATCGCCCGTCACCGCGACACCCCGGCAGCCGTCTTCGGGGACACCTTCCGGCGGTTGCCGGGAAGCCGGCCCCGCCCCGAGTCGTTCACGGACGCCCCTGCTCACCGAGCGCCCGGATTCCGGCACAGAGGAGTCGCACGCCGCGGGTGAAGACCTCGTCCTCCTCGTGGGAGGCCGCCGCCGCCAGGGTCATCGGGAAGCGCCGGCGGAGTTCGGCGACGTCCTCGGCGCTGACGTCGAGGACGGGCGGCTCGCTCTGCTCCTGGAGTACGAATCCGGTGATGTGGCTGAACACCGCGTCACCGGCGACGCCGAGGTGCTCGTCGTCGATGCCGGCGTCCTTCAGCGTCAGCAGCAGCCGCTCCATGAGGGACAGCGCGCCGGAGCTGAGCACCTTCGGGCTGTCGGCGAACATGACCGCGCCGCCGGAGTGCCTCAGCAGGCTCTTCCGGAGCGAGACGGCCTGGGCCTCGATCCGCTCCGGCCAGTCCGCCCCTTCCGGCAGTGCGGCGAGTGCCTCGGTGCCCGCGTCGTACGCCTGTTGGGCCAGCCTGTCGGCCATCAGCTGGAGCAGGGCGCCCTTGTTGGGCACGTGGTAGTACATGCTGCCGGCCTGCGCGTCGAGCCGCTTCGCCACCTGCCGCATGGACAGGCCGTGGTAGCCGGCCTCGGCGAACACCGCCATGCCGGCGTCGATGATCCGGTCCTTGCTCAGCTTCATGGAACCCACTGTAACCGACTTTCAAACGGCGTTTGAAAAACATCCGGCGTGCGTCTACTCTCGTCACACCGAGAATCGAACAGTGTTAGAAGGGGGGTGGTGGCGATGGGCGGACTGCTGTTCAACGTGACCACGGCGGTACTGATGATGTTGATGCTCAACGGCGGACTGGCCCTGGTGGGCCAGGACACCCTGCGACGCCGCCCCGTCCCGTGGGCGGCGGTGGGACTGACCGCGGTCGCCGTCGCCGGGGTGATCACCCAGCTCTGCTGGCCGGGTGCGATGGACGCCCTCGACAACGACCCGGCCAGGTCCGGCTGGTGGCGGACCGACACCTCGGTGTTCATGCAGAACGGCGGCCTGCTCGGCGGGGCGTGGAACATCGCGACGCTCGCGGTCATCGCAGCCCTGGCCAACTGGTTCTGGGGCGCGCCCCTCACCCTGGCCCTGTTCCTCGCCGGCATCCTGCTGCCCGAGCGCATCGACGCCCTGTTCGGCGAGAACGGCCACAGCACCGACCCCCGCAACTTCGCCGGAAGCTCCGGCGCCACGTACTTCCTCGCGGCGACCTTGTCCGCGGCCCTGCTCCTGCGCGCCCTGCGCACCTTGCGCACCGGCCGCCGCAAGGACCGGGAGAACCTCAAGGAGACCCTGCTCGCCGTGGGCGTGCCCGTACTCGGCCTGGCGGTCTGGTTCACCCAGTCCAACGGCCACGGCCTCGTGTCCGCTTACGGCTTCGCCCTGGGCGCCGCGGTCTGCGCCCTCACCCACCGCACCGCGGACCGGCCGACGCCGGCCGCCCGCGCCACGACGGGCGAGGAAGCCCCACACGGGACGGCGTGAGGATTCACGGAGCCGGGCCCGAACACCCACGGCCACTCACTACACTCCCCCGATGAACCCGATCAATGACATACGGTGCACCCAGTGCGGTGCGGTGGGGCTGGAGCCCGGCTTCGTCGACGACTCCGGCCAGGGGTCCCGCGGATACGCGCGGTGGATCGCGGGCGCCCTGGAGCGCGGCCTGTTGGGCGGAGCGAAGAGAGTGGGCAGGCCGCACTGGCAGATCGACGCCTTCCGCTGCCCGGCCTGCTCGCACCTGGAACTGTTCGCCACTCAACGCGTCAGCTGACAACCGGTCCGGTCCGGCGGCCGGCTCTTTGCTCCGCCCCGGTCAGCCCCTTCAGCAGGAGAGGTTGCCGCCCCCGACGTCGGTGCCCAGAACGCCGACGTACTGCTTGTACAGGTTGATCCGGTCGTCGCGCTGGCCCGGGTTCTGACCGTTGCACTCCAGAGCGCCGTTGATACTGCGGATGGTCTCGCCGAAGCCCGCGCTGTTGACCATGGCGTCGTGCGGGGTCATGGATCCGGCGCCCGACTGTGTGTCCCAGAACCACAGCCCGGTCTTCCAGGCGACAGCCGAGTTCCGCTCGACCTGGTACGGGTCGTTCAGCAGGTTGATGCCAAGGGCGTCACCCGCGGCCTTGTAGTTGTAGTTCCAGCTCAGCTGCAACGGCCCACGCCCGTAGTACGCGGACTGTCCGGCCGGGCAGCCGTAGGGCTGCGACTGGTCGCAGTAGTGCGGGTAGTTGGCGGTGTTCTGCTCGACGACGTACCTCAGCCCGCCTGTCTCGTGGCTGACGTTGGCGAGAAAGGCCGCCGCCTCGCGCTTGCGGGTGCCGTCGTTGCCCGTGCCGGCGAACTGCGGGTACGCGCTCAGCGCGTCGACCAGACCGCTGTAGGTGTAGAAGGAGTTCCGGTTCGGGAACATCTGGTTGAACTGGCCTTCACTGACCACGAAGGAGTCGGCGGCGGCGGGTGCCGCCTGACCGGCCACGGAGAGGGTGCCCAGTACAGCGGCTGAGGCCAGCGTTGACAGGGTGCGGGACAGCTTCATCGTTCCTCGGTTCGGCAGTCGTCGGGTACGTGTCCGGGTTGCGAAGCAACGGGATCATCGTGAGCGCCGGCTCCGGGAGGAAGCGTGCTGAAGACCCAAAACCACTCGCTCGGACGATATTTGGGCGTCCGACTGAGGCCATTCACTCCAAGGTGAACACGGGCGGGTCCACTGCGGTTCACGGAAGCCGAGTCAGGTTGTCGAGCCGGGTTGAGCTCTCCGGGCTGCGGGCTTCAGATCGTGTCCGCGACCTTGCTCAGCACGGCAACGCTCGCCGGGATGTCGTGACTCAGCCGGACCGCACGGTGCGGCAGTACGGCGAGCCGCGCCGCCACGTCGGCGCGCGCGCTCTCCCGGCCGCCACCGTCCACGCCCTGAGCCAGCCCGAAGACGTCCGGGTAACGGTCCTCCGTCGCACCCGACATGAAGTCGCCCTCCCCCAGCGTGCGGGTGCCGTCGACGACCTCCGGCGCCGCGTCGGCGTCGACCTGGGGGAAGAGGAGACCGGCCGCCCGGCCGCCCGTGGCCAGCGGCACGTCGAACAGGTCCGGGAACTGGTCGGGGAACACCTGGACCTTCCGCTCCCGCTTCGCGTTCTCCCACAGAGGCGCGTGGTCGCCGGCGAGCAGCGCCTCGGTCACGGATTCGTGCTGCGTCGGGTGGAAGGTGCCTCCGGCCCGGAGGTGCTGCCGCGCGGTGACGTCCCAGCCGAGCGAGTGGAGCAGGCCGAGACCGAGGGCGGCGGCGGACGGCCAGGGCACGACCTCGACGTCCCGCTCGCCGGTCGGCCGGACCAGGGCGCGGCACGCCCAGCCCCGCCCCCCTTCCTCAGACGCACCGCGTCCGGGACGCGATCCAGCTCGTCGGCCACGGCCGGCCATCGTCGCCAACAGTCCCTTGGACGATCTCCGCAGACGGTCCGTCATCGCCTCGCTCCGCCTGCCAGTCCCCCTTTCGGGAACCGTCCTGGCGCCACGTCACCTAGTAGCTCGCGACCCGGCCGGCCCTGTTCTCACGCCTCGCGACGTACGCCCCGTCGGCGCCGCAGAACAACGGCGCACCCACGCATCCGGAAGGGGGGGAATAAGGGGGACATGCGGAACAAACCCTACGTAAAGGTCAGGCCGCATGCGCGCAGTGGTGCCCGGAGCCGGACTCGAACCGGACCCACGCAACCCTCTGACCAGGCACTTCCCATCTGACCTGGGCCGTGCCAACCGTTCCTTCCCGTCCTTTCCCATCCAGCCCCGTCCCGCCACGCACCCGTGCGCCCGTGGGCGCACGGACCACTTGTCGCGATTCGCACGGAACGCCCGAGTGTCCAGAACCAGTCACCAGGGCCGTGTCTCAGCCCGCCTCCGCAACAGAACAGTGGCCCTCCCCCGTTCCGGGGAAGGGCCACCACACTCGATTCCCGGAGCCTCAAGGGCCTGGCCACGGGCGTCAGGTCGTGTCCGCGACCTTACTCAGCACGGCAATGCTCGCCGGGATGTCGTGACTCAGCCGGACCGCACGGTGCGGCAGCGCGGCGAGACGCGACGCCACCTCGGCGCGGGCGCTCTTCCGGCCCCCACCGTCCACCCCGTGGGCCTGCCCGAAGACGTCCGGGTACCTGTCCTCCGTCGCACCGGACATGAAGTCGGCCTCCCTCAGCGTGCGGATGCTGTCGACAACGTCCGGCGCCGCGTCGGCGTCGACCTCGGGGAAGAGGAGCGCCGCCGCCCGGCCGCCGGTGGCCAGCGGTACGTCGAACAGGTCCGGAAACTGGTCCGGGAACACCTGGACCTTCAACTCCCTCCGCGCGTTCTCCCACAGCGGCGTGTGGTCGCCGGCGAGCAGCGCCTCCGTCACGGATTCGTGCTGCGTCGGGTGGAAGGTACCTCCGGCCTCCAGGTGCTGCCGTGCGGTGACGTCCCAGCCAAGCGCGTGGAGCAGCCCGAGACCGAGCGCGGCGGCGGACGGCCAGGGCACGACCTCGACATCCCGCTCGCCGGTCGGCCGGACCAGCACCCTGTCGTTGGCGAGGAGCTGCCAGCCATTCGAGGCGAGCAGCAGCGCGGTGCTCGTCTTTCCAGCGCCCTTGTCGCCGAACGCGAGGATCGTGCCGCCGTCGCTCGGCCGCACGACGGCGGAGGAGTGAAGCACCGCCCAGCCGTCTCGGAGGAGCTGGCCGCGGATCGACTCGCGAGCGAGGCGCGCTGCGGCCAGGGCAAGAGGCTCCGCGTCGGTGCCGGAAAGGACGAGGCGACCGGAGGACGGTGTGCTGCGGTACGCGAGTCCTTCCTGCGGCGACGTCGCGATGATGTCCTCTCCGTCATGCGCCACCAGCAGCGGATGCTTGGCGTAGTCCAGCTCCTGCGTGGACCGGCCGTCACGGACGAGACGGGTGACCTCCTCGTAGTCGGCCGGGTCGACGTCCGCGATCACCACCGCTTCGGCACACACCGAGGCTGCGTCCACCGTGGCGGCGTTCCACCACGGGCCGAAGTACCGCAAGGCCCAGCCCGCGACCTCCGGTCGGTTACTGAGCACGGTGACTGCCGCCGTAGCGGCCTCGAGCCGGGTAGCGCTGATCATGGGGCGATCCTCTCGGAATGAGCGGGGAGCTGGGCATAGGCGTCGCGGAGGCTGCTGGCCGCAGAATCCAGACATAGGCGTTCGGTACGAGTGAGCAGGGGCAAGCGCGGAACGGGCTCGCCGCCCGTGAATTGCAGAGGGACGCCGAGATGGACGTCCCCGTACGGCACGGACAGCTCCTCGATACCGTCGACCAGGCCGAGGACCTTGCGGAGCGTGGACAGCACGGCGCCGGCGGGGCCGCAGCGGGTACGGCCGATGCCATTGCGGATCAGGGCCGGCCGTCGCTGGAGTTCTTCCACGACCGCGTCCACCAGGACCGCGACCGGCCGACTGGCGACGGTCGTCGTGGACACGCACACGACGGCGCGGTCACCGTGCTCGCCGATCACGTGGCCGCGTACAAGGTCCGGAGACACCTGGGCATACCGGGCCAGAAAGAGCCGGTAGCGGGCCGAGTCGAGGTTCGACCCGATCCCGAAAACCCGATCCACTCCGGACACTTCGGCGAAGCGGCGGGCCATCAGGTCCACAGGGTTCGTCACGACGAGGACGGTTCCGCTGTACCCGCGCAGCTCCCGCGCAAGCGCGCCGAGAGCGGGCACGTTCGCGGCGGCGCCGCCGCGCCGGATGTCCCCCACGGCGGTGTTCTTGAAGTCGGTGCGGAGTGCGATCACCACCGCGTCGCAGCCGTGGAGGTCAGCGACCTCGCCGGCCTCAACCGTCGTGCGTGATCGGGCGGCGAGCGCGAGGTCCTGGAGGTCGGCGGTCAGGCCCTGGGCCTGGTCCGGCTGCCGGGACACGACGAGGAGCCTCCCGGGAAGCGCGGCGGCCACAAGGGCCGCAGCGAGGGTCTGCCCGACGGCACCCGCACCGACGACCCCCACCACCGGGCCGCTCACCGGGCGCTCCCGGCGGTTTGCTCTACCTCGGAGAACACTGCGTCCAGGAGGCGGGGCCCGGCCATCGACCCGACCAGGAGGGCGCTGGCCCGGTCCACGACGCGCGCCACCGCGCGGGCCTGCGCGACGAGGGCCCGCTGATGGGAGGCCAGCGGGAGACCCTGCGGTGCGCTGAGGCAGGTGCTCAGGATGTTCACCGTGTCCATGAGCCACAGGACCATGACCTCACGGAGACGTCCCGTGCGCTCGTGCTCAGGGAAGGCGGCTGCGGCGTGCCGGGCGAGTGTGGAGGCGACCCCCTGCACGATCTGCTGTCCGGCGCGCGCCTCCGGATGGGCAAGGGCGAGGAGCAGGGCCCGGCCGGTCAGTTTCGCAACGTCGGGTTCAGGTCCGGCAGCCCACTGCACAGCCGGGTCGATGAAGGTGAGGCGCGGACCGTCGATGTAGACGTGCTCCGGTTTGAGATCCCCGAACACCACGGTGTCCTGACGGGTCGACACCGCACCCGCCATACGCACCAGCCGCCACACCGCGGTCCGAAGCAGCTCCACGACCTCCAGGCGCTCGTCCTCCGGTACTCCGCTGTCCATACCGAGCACCCCGAGATAGGCCGCGGCGCTCACCCCGTTGAATTTCCGGCGGAAGACGCCGACTACCGACCGCTCACCGATCGGCGCCGCCCGGCGCATGCGCTGCGCACCGGCCGGGCCGTGCAGGTCGCCGAGGGCCAGGAGGGCCGTGTCGAGGAGTGCGCCCGTCTCCCACGGACGGTCGGCCAGCACATCAGCCAGAGACCTCCCCGGCGCGATCCGTGTGAAGAGCACCCCGCTGTGGATGCCGGCGGTCTCGCACACCCGAGGGCTCCCGAGTTCCCGAAGCAGCTCCAGGTGCTGTTTCTCGCGGTCGGTCAGCAGGTCGGTGCTGTGGACGTAGTGGCGTTGTGCTCGTTGGACCTCGTCCCACGTCCCCCCGGCGCCCCGTAGTACGGACACCAGGGACATGCCCAGCCAGCTGTACTTGGCGATCAACTCTTCGCCGTCCACCGTGACTCGGCAGACGTAGGAAGTGACGCTCGGGCACTGCTCGCCTATGGCGATCTGTCGCTCCGGCCATAGGTCTTCGACCGCGCGGGCGATAGCCCGCCGGGTAACGGCGTACAGCGCTGTGGCGCTCACCGTTGAGTTCTCGCTTGTCGTGAGGGTCACCGACGGCCTCCTTGTGGGAATGCGTTGCCAGGTGGTGTGGATCCGTGAGCGAGAGCGCTGAGCTACCTCATATGGCGAGGTCGTGCCGGGCGCAGGCGCCGATCCACAGGCAGAGCCGCGGCAGTGTCTCGGTGTACGCAGCCCTCCGGCCGGGTCCCCCTCAACCGCAATGGAGGAACCCATACTCAAGGGCCGGGACAGCGTCCTGCCGATCGCTCTCAAGGTGTCCGGCGGAGCTGTTGCCGTCGCACGGCTCGACTCAGGCATCCCGCCGCCCCTGACGCCGCCGGAGGACATCCCGGCCGAAGCCGGCCAGAGCTGCGACGCGGTCCGGTGGACACAGCAGCCCCGGCCCTTCGAGGGGCGTCAGCCACCGGGGCCCGTCATCGGTTCGTTCGGTGACGTGTGGAGCAGGCACCAGGAGCAAGGCGTGTTGCGGGTGCGCTGTCGCACCTGGCACAGGCCTTAGCCTCGCCGTGCGGGCCGGGAGTAGCACCGTGTACGAGCCTTCCTGGCCAAACCCGTTCGCGCTGTAAAACGGCGGGCCGCTCTCGAAGACATCAGCGAGCGGTCCGGCGCAGGCTTGCGGGCTGGTCAGTCCGACTGCGGCGTGAACCACAGCCTCTCGCATCACCGCGGCGGCGAACAGGACTCCGGGCCTCAGCCAGGCAGCCCCCTTCGCCTCCCATTCGGCCTTCGCCTGCGGGGGTAGTGGAGCGGCCGACAACAGCCAATACCCTGAGGCCAGAGTCCGGTTGGCTCTGGTCGTCACGACTGTTCGGGGACCGGTTGGGGCCAGGCCCAGGGGTCCACTCTCTCTCATCGCGCTACCCCCAAGGATCGGCGATGACAGTCCTCCATGGTCCGCCTTACGCGGAAGGCGAGTTGGGTACGCTCACGCACGGCGACTCCATCCAGTCGTCCACGCCCCGGGACCGGCGGGCTGGACCGCTCCCCCGGGGCTTTCGCGTACAGAGTGGTACTCCCGCGAAAGCTCTGCCTCCCGACCCGAGGTATACCCATGATGGGTAGAACGCCGGGTGCCACCACCGCGCAGACTCAGGTGAGCAGGAAGAGTGCCGCATGACCTACCAGCCCCCCACGGCCCTACCCAGGGATCTCCTCAACGACGAGGAAATACAACGTGCGCTGATCGGTCACGACTTCGGGAAGGTCTTCCGCCTCGCGCGTGAGCGGGCAGGGATCAGCTACTCGAAGATCGCTGCCGAATGCGACATCAAGCCCGACCGGGTCGGGACGCTCGCGCGTGGGCAGGGCAGAGTCACGACCTTCGAAAAGATCACCGCCATCGCGGATGCTCTACGCGTCCCCGGACGCGTGCTCGGCCTCGCTCCCCGGCCGTGGGAGGAAGGCGCCGCTCCTGCTGGAACATTCAGCGCAGAGAACGGACCATACGTGCGTCGTCGAACCATCCTCCAGGCAGCAACGGCCACCGGCCTCGCCGCCGCCCTCCCGATCCTTCACCGGCCCGCTCCCCCGAAACGCATCGACGACTCCTACGTCGACCGGCTCCGCGCCCGCACCGCCCGGCTACGCCGCCTGGACGACGTCCTCGGTGGAGGCGATACGCACCACGTGTACCTCGGCGAGGTCCAGTTCACCAAGGGCCTCCTCCGCCAGGGCTCCTTCACCGGCGACTCGCGCCGGCGACTCACCGCTCTCCTCGCCGAGCAGGCCCAGCAAGCGGGGTGGGCCGCGTTCGACGGCGGCCACACCCACGATGCCCAGGACCTGTACGAGGAGAGCCGCGACGCCGCACGCAGCGCACAGGACACCGACCTCTACGGCAACAGCCTGGCGTTCCTCGCCTACAGCACCATCGCGAACGACCGGAGAGCCGCCGTGGTGTTCGCGCAGGACTCCTGCGCAACGATCACCGCCCGGACGCCGTCCTCCGTCCGGGCTCTCCTCTACGAACGGCTCGCCTGGGCCTGCGCCGTAGACAACCAGCCGCAGAGTACGGATCGCGCCCTCACCGCCGCCCGCGAGGCCCTTGCCGTCGCACAGGAGGGCGAGCCACAACCCGACTGGTCGGCGTGGGTCGACGACACCGAACTCGACATCATGACCGGCCGCTGCTGGACGGAGCTCCGCCGCCCGCTCCGCGCCGTGCCCGTCCTTACCGACGCCCTCAACCGATACTCCGACGACCACGCGCGCGACAAAGCGCTCTATCTCTCCTGGCTCGCCAACGCCTACTTCACCGCTGGTGAAGTCGAGCAAGCGGCCACGACGACCGGCCGTGCGCTGGAGCTCTCCATGGGCGTCGCGTCCATCCGGCCTCGGCAGCGCATCGCTCCGCTACTCGACCAGCTGCGCAACCACACGGACCTCGCCGTGGTCCGAGATCTCTTGGAACACGCGGCGGGCTAGGACGCTGCCACAGAGTCGGCGATCCACTGCAAGCACCGTTCGGCACCCCGGACGATCGGTACGGCACACACCTCCGGGCTGTCCCACGGGTGATGCTTCAGGAGATGGGCTTCCAGCTCCGCGTACCGGTCCGTCGTCGTCTTGAGAAGGAGCTGCCACTCCTCCCCAGTGCCGTACTCGCCCAGGTGCCAGAACACACTGACCACCGGCCCGACGACCTGAGCACCTGCGGCCAGCCGCTGCTGAACAGCCCCACCCGCGAGATCGACCGCCTGCTGCTTCGTCTCGGTGGCCGTGGATACCTGCACGTATTCGGTCATGGCCGGGAGCCTAACGAGCAGGCTCGCCAACGGCATACACCCAAGATCCGCCGGTACGACCCCACTCCGTGGCCATCGACCTGACTGACGAACTCACTGAATGCCCGTGCCGGCGTGAATGAACTGACCGCGGTGATGTACCCCTGACCCTTCACCCCGCCACCGCCGGCCCGCGTCGTCCACGGCCTTCACAAGAGGTCGGCTGACCGATCGCCACTCAACCGCTCCGCCTGCCGGCCCCCGAGGATGGACGGCCTCCGCCCGTGCGCGTTCAAGCAGTGCATGTCGACTGACGCTGACGGGCCGTCATCACCTCGCCCCGGCCGGATCGGGGCCGCCCGGAATCCGCCGATGTACCCCTTCACCCGGTGGCCCGTGACGGCGCCGGCCCGGCCTCTCCGCCTCGCGGTGCGGGGCTTCGACGGACCGCCTGGCAGCGGTGCTCCCGCCGTGCTCCCAAGCCACGGGCGGATGACCGGCGGAATCGGCCTTTCCGCAGGTCATCCCCCACGCGCAGTGGTGCCCGGAGCCGGACTCGAACCGGCACGCCCCCGAGGGGCAGCGAGGTTTAAGCTCGCCGTGTCTGCATTCCACCATCCGGGCTTGGCGCGCGGCTCCGCGTTGGCACATGACCCTATCCGGGGGGCTCCCCCAGTCAGCCGAACAGTGGCTCGATGTTGTCTTATTTTATTGACCGTTTGAGGGTGCGTCAGCACACCCGCGAGGCGTAGACGCACCCTTTGCGGGGTTGTGGGCGCGGCGACCGGCAATCCGAATTGACGTGAATTCGCCGCACCCACACAGCCGATTCGCCAGGGGCGCGCCACGGATCGCCAGGGGCGCGCCACCCCTACCGGGTGACGGTGTCGTTCACGCAGCGCAGGACCGGGTGCCGGCCCAGGGCCTCCGGGTCCTTCAGGACCGCGCCTGTGATCATGAACACGGTGCTCTCCCCCGGCAGCAGGGTGACGAGCATGTCGTCCACCTCGGCCGCCGGGTCCAGCCGGTCGGGGAAGAGCGCGAGGTCCCGCAGGAGGGTGCGGGCGGTGACCTCGACGCGGTAGCCGGGGGGCCCGGCCGCCGGCTCCCCCGCCTCCGTCACCGTCACGTCGTAGCGGGCCGGCGGGAGCGCGAGGCGGGTGTCCTCCTCGTAGAACTCGACCGTTCTGGCGTCGCCGAGGCGGGCGACCAGCAGTTCGCGGTCCGGGGCGGCCGGTTCGGCGAGGGAGACCGGCAGCGGGACGCGGGTGGCCGAGCGCGCGGCCGTGCTCACCGCCACCTCCTCCTCGGCCAGTACCGCGCCGTCCAGGCCGTGCCGGGTCAGCCGCAGGGTGCCGGTCCAGGGCGTGGGGGCGTCGTTGATCAGGTGGACCGCGCCGTCGCGCACGGCGATCAGGCGGTCCGCGTAGACGGCCCGCAGGGCGTACCAGAGGGGTTTGCGGCGGCCGTCGCCGTCGACGGCCGCCCAGGAGACGACCGGCCAGCAGTCGTTGAGCTGCCAGAGGATCGTGCCCATGCAGTACGGGGTGTGGGAGCGGAAGTGGCGGATGCCGAAGGCGACGGCGCGGGCCTGGTTGAGCTGGGTGAGCCAGTGCCAGTCGTCGAAGTCCGCGCCCGGCTGCGGCAGGTGGTCGCCCAGGCCCCGGAGCAGTTTGGCGTTGCCGTCCTCGGCCTTCTGGTGGTGGGCGAGAAGCGGGGCGTCGGGGGCGAGCGGGCCGCTGACGGCGCGGCGCAGGGTCGCGTACGCGGGCGGGCCCTGGAAGCCGAACTCGGCGACGAAGCGCGGTACCCGGTCCGCGTACGCCGAGTAGTCGGCCCGGTTCCACACGTCCCAGACGTGGATGGTGCCGCGCGCCGGGTCCTGCGGGTGGACGTCCTCGGTGCCCGAGTAGGGCGAGCCGGGCCAGTAGGGGCGCGTCGGGTCCGTCTCGGCGACGATCCCGGGCAGCAGCTCGTGGTAGTAGCCGTGCCCCCAGGTGCGGTCGCCCAGCTCCTCCTGCCACCCCCAGTCCGCGTGACCCTCCAGGTTCTCGTTGTTGCCGCACCACAGCACCAGGGAGGGGTGCGGGGCGAGGCGGGCGACGTTCTCGCGGGCCTCGGCCGCCACCTCGTCCCACAGCGGCTGCTCCTGCGGGTACGCGGCGCAGGCGAACGGGAAGTCCTGCCAGACCAGCAGGCCCTTCTCGTCGGCCAGTTCGTAGAAGTCGTCGCTCTCGTAGAGGCCGCCGCCCCAGACCCGGACCAGGTTGACGCCCGCGGCGACCGCCTGGTCCAGGCGGTCGGAGATCCGCTGCCGGGTGAGGCGCGAGGGGAAGCAGTCCTCGGGGATCCAGTTGACGCCACGCACGAAGACGGGTTCACCGTTGACCGAGACGCGGAACGCCTCGCGTTCCAGGGTGACGGCCCGGAAGCCGGTCCTGGCCTGCCGGACGTCGTCGCCGACGCGGACCGTGACGTCGTACAGCGGCTGTTCGCCGTGGCTGTGCGGCCACCAGACCTCTGCCTCGGGAACCGTGAGGGTGACCGAGACGCGGTGCTCGTCCTGCGTCGCGATGAAGACGGCGCCCGCGCCGATCACCCCGACCGCGCCCGACAGCGGCGCGGAGCCGTCGTGTTCGACCTCCAGTTCGACGGTCAGGCGCGGAACCCCGTCCGCGTCCAGGTCCGGGAGCAGCTTCACCGACGCGATCCGCGGACCGCTCCACGTCTCCAGGGCTACCGGCCGCCAGATGCCCGAGGTGACCAGGGTCGGGCCCCAGTCCCAGCCGAAGTTGCAGGCCATCTTGCGGATGAAGGCGTACGGCTCCGCGTACGCGCCGGGCCGGTCGCCGAGGCGGTCGCGCAGCTCCTCGGCGTAGGTGTACGGGGCGGTGAACCGTACCTCCAGGGTGTTGGCGCCCTCGCGCAGCAGCGGGCGGACGGGGAAGCGGTAGCTGCGGTGCTGGTTGGCGGTGCGGCCCACCTCGGTGCCGTTGAGCAGGACGGTGGCGACCGTGTCGAGGCCGTCGAAGCGGAGGTCGGCGTGGTCGTGGCCGTCCGGGGACCAGTCGAAGGTGGTGCGGTACGTCCAGTCGGTGCGGCCGATCCAGCCGAGCCGGGTCTCGTTGTCGTCCAGGTACGGGTCGTCGATGAGCCCGGCCGCGAGCAGGTCGGTGTGGACGCAGCCGGGCACGGTGGCGGGGACGCCCCCGGTGGCGAGCCCCAGCGGCACCGGGCCGTCGGCGGTGAGCGTCCAGCCGTCGTGCAGGGGCAGGTGGCGAAGGGTCACGCGGGGGTCCTTCCGCAGTCGGGGAGCTGGGCGCAGGCGACGAAGTGGTCCGGCTCGGTCTCGTACAGGTCAGTGGTGCCGGGTGCCCCGCCCTCGTGGAAGGCGCAGGACTCCAGCGGTTCGGGCGGGTTCCACGGGGTGTTCAGACGGGGCACGGCGGCCAGCAGGGTGCGGGTGTAGGGGTGCAGTGGGTTGCCGAACACCTTCTGGGTGTCGCCGCGTTCCACCACCCGGCCGCGGCGCAGCACCACGGTGCGTTCCGCGAGGTAGGTGCCGAGTGCCAGGTCGTGGGTGATGTACAGGACGCCCAGTCCGCGTTCCTTGAGGACGGCGAGGAGGTTGAGGACGTCGATGCGGGTGGAGGCGTCGAGCATGCTGGTGATCTCGTCGGCGACCAGGAAGCTCAGGTCGAGCAGGAGGGCGCGGGCGATGAGGAGGCGTTGCAGCTGGCCGCCACTGAGCTGGTGCGGGTAGCGGCCGAGTACCTGTCCGGGGTCCAGACGTACGTCCCGTACGGCCTTCTCCACGCGGTCGGCCCACTGCTTGTCGGGCACACCGGGGTGGTAGGCGCGGCGGATCAGGTCGAAGACGCGGTCGGCCCGGAAGACCGGGTTGTAGCAGGAGAAGGGGTCCTGGAAGACGCCCTGGACCCGGCGGTAGAAGTCCTTTCCCGGGCGGACCGCCCGCCCGTCCAGGGTGAGGCTGCCGCCGCTGACCCCGGTGAGGCCGAGGATCATCCGGCCGATGGTGGATTTCCCGCTGCCGCTCTCCCCGATGAGGGAGACGACCTCGCCGGGTGCGGCGGTGAAGGACACCCGGTCCACGGCGGTGACCGAACCGCCGCCGAAGGCTCCGGCGCGGTAGGTCTTGGTGACGTTGTCGAGGGTCAGCATCAGGCCTTCCAGCACGCGACGGAGTGACGGGGGGCGATCTCGACGACCGGGGGTTCCTCGGCGCACCGCTCGTCGGCGAGCGGGCAGCGGTCCCGGAAGCGGCAGCCGGCCGGCGGGTTCAGCAGGGAGGGCGGGGCGCCCGCGATGCCCTTGAGGGGCTTGTCGGCGTACCGGGCGCCGACCTCGGGGAGCGAGCCGAGGAGGAGCTTCGTGTACGGGTGGCGGGGTGCGGTCGTCAGGACCTGCGTGGGCGCCTTCTCGGCCAGCTTGCCCGCGTACATGACCATGATGGAGTCGGCGATGTGCGAGGTGAGGCCGAGGTCGTGGGTCACGAAGATCATGCTGGTGACCAGGCCCTTGTCCCGGAGTCCGGTGAGCGCGCCGACTACGGCCCGCTGGGTGGAGACGTCGAGGGCCGAGGTGACCTCGTCGGCGATGAGGACGGACGGGTCGAGCAGGGTGGAGATCACCATGACGGCGCGCTGTTTCATGCCGCCGGACAGCTCGATCGGATAGCGGTTCAGGACGTCGTGGTCCAGGCCCACCAGGTCGAGCCTGCGGTGCAGTTCGGCGGTGTCCACGGTGACGCCGCGCGAGGCGAGCAGTTCGCGGATCATGCGGCCGATGCGGCGGGTCGGGTTGAGGGCGCTCATCGAGTACTGCGGGACGAGCGATATCCGGTGGAAGCGGAAGGCGTTCATCGCCCGGTCGTCGGAGACCGGGACGTCGTCGCCGTCGAGGGTGACGGTGCCGCCGGCGTGCCGCATCCGGCCGTCGAGGCGGATCAGCGACTTGCCGAGCGTCGTCTTGCCGCAGCCGGACTCGCCCGCCAGGCCCAGGATCTCCCCGTCGGCCAGGTCGAAGGAGACGCCGTCCAGGGCCCGGACCTCGCCGCGCAGGGTGCGGTAGTGGACGCGGAGGTCGGTCACGGTCAGGGTCATCTGCTCAGGCCTCCCCCGGATCGGTCACGTTCGAGCTTCATGCCTCAGGCCTCCCCGGGATCGGTGACGTTCGCGTTCATGTCTCGGGCCTCCCCCGGATCGGTCACGTTCGCGTTCATGTCTCAGGCCTCCCGGAGCTTCGGGTTGAAGACCTCGTCGAGGCCCACGTTGGCGACGTACAGCGCGCCGACGATCGCGGTGATCCCGGCGCCCGGCGGGACGAACCACCACCACATGCCGAGCTGGAGCGCGCTCCACTGCTGGGCGCTCTGAAGCATCAGCCCGAGCGAGACGCCCTCGGTGGGGCCGAGCCCGATGAAGTCGAGGGAGGAGGCGATCAGTACGGAGCCGCCGAAGAGCAGGATGAACATCATGAACAGGTACGAGCTCATGTTGGGCGCGATCTCGCGGAAGACGATCCGCCAGGTGCCGCTGCCACTGAGCCGGGCCAGGTCCACGAACTCCCGGGTGCGCAGCGAGAAGGTCTGCGCCCGGATCGCCCGCGCCGCCCAGGGCCAGGAGGTGAGTCCGATGAACAGGCCCTGCACGGGCACCGAGCGGACCCCGAGGTAGGCGTTGATGATCAGCAGGACCGCCAGGGCGGGCAGCACCAGCACCACGTTGGTGAGCATGTTGAGGATCTCGTCGACGACTCCCCCGCGGTAGCCGGCCAGGAAACCGACCAGCATGGCGATGACGGCGGCGATGGCCCCGCCGACGACGCCGACCAGGAAGGTGGCGCGCAGCCCGTGCACGAACTGCGCGTACACGTCCTGGCCGAAGGTGGTGGTGCCCATCCAGTACGTGCCGTCCGGCGGCGCCGCCTGCGGGCCGACGTACTCGTTGGGGTCGGTGCTGTCGAGCAGCGGGGGTCCGACGAGGCCGGCGAGCAGGAGCAGCACGACGACGGTGAACCCGATGATCAGCTTGGGGTTGCGCACGGCGTAGTGGAGCGTCTCCCGGCCGGGCCGGGCGGCGGAGACGGGTGCGGCGGGCTCGGTGGCCGGGTCGGGCGCGGTGCTCATGACTGGCCTCCTGCCATGCCGGTACGGGTACGGGGGTCGACGACGACGTACACGATGTCGATGAGGAAGTTGGCGATCAGTACGCCGATGACGATGAACAGGAACGCGCCCTGGAGCAGGAAGAAGTCCTGGTTCTGGATCGCGGCCAGGATCAGCGAGCCGAGCCCCGGGTACGCGAAGACGATCTCGGTGACGAGTGCGCCGGCCACCAGGACCCCGAGCTGGAGGGCGAGTCCGGTGATCTGGGGCAGGACGGCGTTGCGGAACGCGTAGCGGCGGATGAGCCGCTGCGGGGCGCCGAGGGCCGACAGATAGGAGGAGTAGTCGGACTCCAGCTCGTAGATGATCATGTTGCGCATCCCGATCGCCCAGCCGCCGAGCGCGACCAGGAACAGCGAGAGGAACGGCAGCACCCAGTGCTGGAGCAGGTCCACGGCAAAGGCGGTGGACCAGCTCGGCTGGATGTCCAGGCTGTAGCCGCCGGAGATCGGGAACCACCCCGCCTTGGAGCCGAGCGCCCAGGCGAGGATGACGGAGATCCACATGTACGGCATGGCGGTCAGCAGGTACCCGGCCGGCAGCACGGTGTTGTCGAGCACCTTGCGGCGGGCGGCGAGCGCCCCTGCCCAGTTGCCGACGAACCAGCTGAGCAGCACGGCCGGGATCATCAGCCCCAGCGTGTACGGGAGTGCGTCGAGCAGTACGTCGGCGACGGGCTTGGGGAAGACCCAGATGGACAGCCCGAAGTCGCCCCGGAGCAGGGCGCTCCAGAAGTGCAGGTACTGCTGCCAGACGGGCTCGTCGAAGCCGAAGAGGTTGTTGTAGTAGGCGCGCATCGCGTCGACGGCCTCGGGCTGGGAGACCCTGGCGCGGGCCACCATGGCGGCGACCGGGTCGCCGGGCATGAAGCGCGGGATCATCCAGTTGACGGTGACGGCGACGACGAAGGTCAGTGCGTAGACCAGAAGTTTTCGGGCGAAGTAGCGGCGCAAGGGGGCTCCCCGGAGAGAGCCCCGCCGTGCGGGCAGCGGTCAGGGCGGCACACACACGGCGGGGCGGTCATCGAATCGGAGCTGCCGGCACGGGCCGGTGGCTCTCAGAACCGCCGTGTCACTTGGCGGGCTTGAGCTGGGTGAGCGTCTCGAAGCCGCCCATCTCCAGCCAGTTGCGCCACAGCGCCGGTGCGTACTTGGGCGCACCCGGGGCGTCCGACGGCCAGTTCGTCCAGCTCCCGGTGGTGGACTGGGCCCAGAGGCCGTTGTACCAGAGGGGGATGACCGGCATCTCCTTGAGCTGGATGTCCTGGATCTTCGAGATGATCTTCTTCATGCCCTCGGTGTCGTCGGTCTTCACCCCGCCGAGCTGCTGGACGAGCTTCCAGGCCTCCTTGTTCTCGTAGCGGCCGAAGTTCACCGTGTTCTGCTGCTTCTGGACAGGCAGCTGGAACATGTACTCGTAGTACGTCCACGGGGTGTTGGAGAGCTGGCGCTCGTTGTTGACGACGAGGTCGAAATCGCCCTTGCCGCGCTGTTCGTTGAGGGCGTTCTGGTCGGGGAACTCGGTGGTGATGCTGATGCCCGCGGCCTTGGCGGACGAGGCGATGACCTTGGACGCCTCCATCCAGTCGGTCCAGCCGGTGGGCACGGCCAGTTTCAGGCTGATCTTCGAGCCGTCCTTGTTCTCCACCAGGCCGTCGCCGTCGGTGTCCTTGTACCCGGCGTCGGCCAGGGTCTGCTTCGCCTTGGCGGTGTCGAAGGTGAAGCCTTCACCGGCCACCAGGGCCTTGTCGACGAACTTGTTCCACTGCGGGAGCAGCCCGGTCGGGTCGGCGGGCTTGACCAGCTCCCCGTACACGCCCTTGACGATCTTCCCGACGTCGACGGAGGCGGCGAGCGCCCTGCGGAACGCCGCGTCGTCCATCGGCTTCTTCGTGGTGTTGGGCACCAGCCAGGCGGTGTTGGCGGAGAGCATGTAGGGCGGCTTGTCGTAGTACGAGACGACCTTCTTGCTCTTGACCAGCGAGGCGGCGCCGGGCAGGAAGTTGTTGCTCAGGTCCAGCTGGCCCTGGCCCAGCTGGCCGATGACGACCTCGTTGCTGGGGTTGGAGACGTCGACGATGTAGCGGGGCGCGGGCTTCATGGAGAGCGCCTCGACTCCCCACCAGTCGTCGCGCCGCTGCCAGACGACCCGGTCCTGGGAGTGGCTCTTGAGCGTGTACGCGCCGGTGCCGACCGGCTTGTCGTTGACGCCGTCGAGGATCTCCTTCTCGGAGCGCTTGCCCCAGATGTGCTCGGGGACGATCGGCTGGCCGTAGAGGGTGTAGTCCCACTCCTGGTAGCGGGCCTCCTTGAAGGTGAAGCGGACGGTCGTGGCGTCCACCGCCTTCGCGTCCGACAGCCAGCTCCACAGCGTGTGGAAGGACGAGGCCTCGATCTTGCCGAGCCCGTAGGAGTACGCGACGTCCTTGGCGGTGAGCGGCTTTCCGTCGGACCAGGTGATGCCCGGACGGAGCTTCAGCTCGTACGTCTTGTCGCCCGTCCAGCTGCCCGACTCCGCCAGCCAGGGCGTCAGCTCGCCCGCGTCGGGGGCGAAGTGGAACAGCGTCTCGTAGACCAGTCCCTTGGTGCCGGTGGCGTGGTCCCAGTCGTGCAGCGGGTTGTAGTTGGCCGGCGGCCCCCACTGCGTACCGGTGGTGTAGAGCGTCTCGTTGCGCGGAAGCGCACCGCCCCCGCCGCCGCTTGTGCCCGAGCCGCCCGCCGAGGAGCCGCCCCCCGTGCACGCGGTGGCGGCGAGTCCGATCACGGCGAGCGTGATCGCGATCCGTCCCCGGAATCCCGTGCCCATCGTCCCTCCTTCTCCCCGTCGCACCTGCCGGACGGAGTTACTGAACCGGGTAAGTGCCGTGAAGTTAAGGCCGCGCGGAAGGCCTGTCAAGAGTGCGGGAGCGCTCCCATTCGTTTACCTGTACAGGGAGTTGAGTGATCATCACCTCATGACGCGGAGCCGTCCGCGACAGCTTCGGCGCATAGGATGGCCGTCGTACACGAACCGGTTAAGCGAGGTCGCATGCCCAGGCACCGCCCCACGATCGCCGATATCGCACGCCGCGCCGGCGTCTCCAAGGTCGCGGTGTCCTACGCGCTGAACGACCGGCCCGGCGTCTCCCCGGCGACCCGCGCCTCGATCAAGGCCATCGCGCAGGAGATCGGCTGGCGGCCCAACAGCGCGGCCCGCGCCCTCACCCGGGCGCGGGCCGACGCGGTCGGCCTCGCCCTGTGCCGGCCCGCCCGGCTGCTCGGGATGGAGCCGTTCTTCATGGAGCTGATCAGCGGCATCGAGAGCGAACTCTCGCCGCGCGGCTGCGCCCTGCTCCTCCAGGTCGTCAGCGACCCGGCCCAGGAGCTGGAGGTCTACCGCCGCTGGTGGGGCGAGGGCCGGGTGGACGGGGTGTTCCTCGCCGATCTGCGCAGCCCCGACCCGCGGATCGAGGGCATCGCCGAACTGGGCCTGCCCGCCGTGGTGATCGGCCATCCGTCGGCGGCCGGCCCGCTCACCTCCGTGTGGTCGGACGACACGGCGGCGGTACGCGACACCCTCACGTATCTGACCGCGCTGGGGCACCGGTCGGTCGCCCGGGTCGCGGGGCTGCCCGAGCTGAACCACACCGCGCTGCGCGACCGGGCCCAGCGCGAGGTCTGCGCCGAACTCGGGCTCGGTGAGCCGGTGATCGTCCACACCGACTACTCCGGCGAGGACGGGGCGCATGCGACCCGGCGGCTGATCAGCGCCCCCGAGCGGCCGACCGCGGTCATCTACGACAACGACATCATGGCCGTCGCCGGGCTCTCCGTCGCCCAGGAGATGGGGCTGGACGTGCCCGGTGACCTCTCCCTGGTCGCCTGGGACGACTCCCAGCTCTCCCGGGTGGTCCGGCCGCCGCTGACCGCGCTGAGCCGCGACATCCCGGCGTACGGGGGCCACGCGGCCCGCACCCTGCTGACCCTGGTCACCGACGGCGCGGCGGACGGATTCGAGGACGCGGCGGCCCGGCTGGTCCCGCGCGGGTCAACGGCCGCGCCCCGGTAGGACGGGGCCGCGAAGTCCCCTCGTACGCCCGGAGCGCCGGACGGGACTTCACGGACACGGCCCAGGGCCCACGGACGGCGTCACCCCTCTCAGGGGCGGTGTCATACCGCAGGAGGACGCCAGGGCCCCGCGGTGCGACTCAAGGCGGCCCCCGGAACGGGCACCGGGACTGACGATCCGCGGCGGAGCGGCGGAGACGATGGAGCAGTGCCTTCGCGAGAGGCGCTGCCCCCGGCGGCGCCTTCCCTCCGGACCCGGACCGAAGACCCGTCCCTCCCGTACGAACCCGACCCTGGAGTCTCCCGTGACCACCATGACCACCGCTCACCGCGCCACCGCGGTGGCTGCCCGCGCCACGGAACTGTCGAAGGTCTACGGAGAGGGCGAGACCAAGGTGACCGCGCTGGACCGGGTCTCCGTGGACTTCCCGCAGGGCGAGTTCACCGCGATCATGGGCCCCTCGGGTTCCGGCAAGTCCACGCTGATGCACTGCGTGGCCGGCCTCGACAGCTTCAGCAGCGGTTCGGTCCGGATCGGCGAGACGGAGCTGGGGTCGCTCAAGGACAAGCAGCTCACCCAGTTGCGCCGGGACAAGATCGGTTTCATCTTCCAGGCGTTCAACCTGCTGCCGACGCTGACGGCGCTGGAGAACATCACGCTGCCGATGGACATCGCCGGCCGCAAGCCCGACCAGGACTGGCTGCACAAGGTCATCGAGATGGTGGGCCTCTCCGACCGGCTGAAGCACCGGCCCACCGAGCTCTCCGGCGGCCAGCAGCAGCGCGTCGCGGTGGCCCGCGCCCTGGCCTCGCAGCCGGAGATCATCTTCGGTGACGAGCCGACCGGGAACCTGGACTCGCGCTCCGGCGCCGAGGTCCTCGGCTTCCTGCGCAACTCGGTGCGCGAGCTGGGCCAGACCGTGGTCATGGTGACCCACGACCCGGCGGCCGCCTCCTACGCGGACCGGGTGATCTTCCTCGCGGACGGGGCGATCGTGGACCAGATGATGCACCCCACCGCGGACGGGGTGCTGGACCGGATGAAGGCGTTCGACGCCAAGGGCCGCACCAGCTGAGCCCCTGGCCCCTCCCCGGGCCCCGACGCCGCACCGCCCCGCACCCGTGCCGCGCGGCGGCCGAACCCTGCCCTTTCCGGAACCTCTCCCCTCCCAGGACTGACAGACATGTTCCGTACCGCCCTGCGCAATGTGCTCGCGCACAAGGCCAGGCTGCTGATGACCGTCCTCGCCGTGATGCTCGGCGTGGCCTTCGTCTCCGGCACCCTGGTCTTCACCGACACCCTCTCGAACGCCTTCCGCAACCAGTCGGCGAAGAACTACGACGACGTCGCCGTCGCGGTCAACACCTACGCCGGCCCGCGCGACCCGGAGACGTCCGGCGTCGACACCGCCACCCTGAAGAAGATCCGGGCCCTGGACGGGGTGAAGAGCGCCACCGGCCGGGTCTCCGGCTTCGCCGGGGTCGCCGACCCGGACGGCAAGCTGATCGGCAACGGCTGGTCCAACACCGGTGCCAACTTCTCCCCCGGCAAGGGCGGCAAGGACGCGCAGTACGCCTTCACCGACGGCACCGGACCGACCGCGGACGGCCGGATCGCCCTCGACGCGGACACCGCGGAGAAGGGCGAGTACAAGGTCGGCGACAAGGTACGGGTCGCCACGAACGGGCCGGTGAAGGAGTACACCCTGTCCGGGGTCTTCACCACCGAGGACGGCGCGGTCAACGCGGGCGGCAGCCTGGTGCTCTTCGACACCGAGGTCGCCCAGAAGCTGTTCCTCAGGCCGGGCCAGTTCCAGGACGTCTCCGTCACCGCCGAGGCCGGCGCCTCCGACCAGCAGCTGCTGGCCGCGGTGAAGCCGCTGCTGCCCAAGGACGCGGAGGCCAAGACCGGCAAGGTGCGCGCCGACGAGCAGGCCAAGCAGATCGAGTCCAGCATGAGCAGCCTGAGCAAGCTGCTGCTCGGCTTCGCGGGCATCGCCCTCTTCGTCGGCATCTTCCTGATCGCCAACACCTTCACCATGCTGGTCGCCCAGCGCACCAAGGAACTGGCGCTCATGCGCGCCATCGGCGCCTCGCGCCGCCAGGTCAAGCGCTCGGTGCTGCTCGAAGCCGCCGTGGTCGGTCTGCTCGCTTCCGTCATCGGATTCGCGCTGGGCCTCGGCCTCGCCACCGGACTGCGCTCCGCGATGAGCCTGATCGGCGGCAAGATCCCGGCCGGGCCGCTGGTGGTCTCCCCGGCCACCGTCGCCACCGCCTTCGGTGTCGGCGTCCTGATCACCGTGCTGGCCGCCTGGCTGCCCGCCCGCCGGGCCGCGAAGATCCCGCCGGTCGCGGCGATGAACAGCATGTACTCCGCGGCCACCGTGAAGTCCCTGGTGGTGCGCAACTCGATCGGCGCCGTCATCACCCTGCTCGGCGCGGCGGCGGTCGTGGCCGGTGCGGCACAGTCCGGGAACACGGCCCAGGCCGTCATCGCGGCCGGTGCCTTCCTGGCGCTGATCGGCATCATCATCCTCATCCCGCTGCTGTCCCGCCCGGTGATCGCGCTGGTCCGCCCGCTGCTCCAGCGGCTGTTCGGGGTCTCCGGCAAGCTCGCCGCGCAGAACGCGGTCCGCAACCCGCGGCGCACCGGTGCCACCGCCTCCGCGCTGGCGATCGGCCTCACCCTCGTCACCGGCATCTCGGTCCTCGGCGTCACCCTCGGCCAGGCGGTCGACCGGATGACGACGGACAACATCAAGGCCGACTACATGGTGTCGATGGCGAGCGGGGACTCGCTCGACGAGTCGGCGCTCACCGCCCTGGAGAAGGCCGACGGCGTCACCGCGGTCTCGCCCCAGCAGTCCGTCTGGCTGACGGTCGGCAAGGCCGGTCTCTCGGCGTCCGGCGTGACGCCCGGCGATGTGCAGAAGGTCCTCAACGTCGACACCCTCTCGGGCTCGATGGACTCCCTGGGCAGCGGCGAGATCGCCGTCTCGGAGAAGACCGCGAAGGAGAACGGCTGGAAGACCGGGGACAGCCTCCCGGTCACCTACGACGACAAGAAGAAGGAGAACCTGAAGGTCGGCGCGCTCTACAAGGACAACGAGTTCCTCTCGCAGGCGCTGATCCCCCGCGAGAAGGTGGCCCCGCACGAGGAGCTTGCGGACATCCGCGAGATCTGGGTGAAGACGGACGGCGGCGCGAGCGCGGCCAACGAGCGGTCCGTGGTGAACGCGCTGGGCGACAACCCCGGCATGAGCATCATGGACCGCCAGGACATCCGGGACATGTTCGGCGGCACCATCAACCTGATGATGAACATCATGTACGGGCTCCTGGCGATGGCCCTGATCATCGCGGTGCTCGGGGTCGTCAACACCCTGGCCATGTCGGTCTTCGAACGCCAGCAGGAGATCGGCATGCTGCGGGCGATCGGCCTGGACCGGCGCAAGGTCAAGCGCATGATCCGGCTGGAGGCCGTGGTCATCTCACTGTTCGGCGCGGTGGTCGGCATCGGGCTCGGCCTGTTCCTCGGCTGGGCGATCGGTCAGGCCGCGTCGTCCGAGATCCCGCAGTACGCCCTGGTCGTGCCGTGGGGCCGGATCGCGCTCTTCCTGCTGCTGGCCGGACTGGTGGGGGTGCTGGCCGCGATGTGGCCGGCCCGCAGCGCCGCCAGGCTCAACATGCTCACGGCCATCAAGACCGAGTAGCACCGGACCGCAGACACGGCAGAGGGCCGGTACCCGCCACCGCGGGTACCGGCCCTCTGCCGAGTCACGTCCGGCTCAGCCGGTCGCGGACGCCTTCCAGTCGCGGGCGCGCAGCGGCATCCGGGCGGAACCGCCCGCCGCCGGCCGCACGGCCAGGATCTGGTTGACGCCGATCTTGTTGTGCTCGAAGGAGAGCGCGGAGGCGGCCATGTACAGGCGCCACACCCTGGCCCGGCCGGGTGAGGTCATCTTCACCGCACGCGGCCACTCCTTCTCCAGGTTGGCGACCCAGCGGCGCAGGGTCAGCGCGTAGTGCTCGCGGAGCGACTCGACGTCGCGGGCCTCGAAACCGGCCTCTTCGAGGGTCGCGACGGTCCGGCCCAGCGGGGCCAGCTCGCCGTCCGGGAAGACATAGGCGTCGATGAACTCGTCCACGTGGTACGCGGACTCGTCCTTCTCCGGGCGGCGGGCGATCTGGTGGTTGAGGAGACGCCCGCCGGGCTTGAGGAGTGCGTAGACGTCGTCGGCGTACTCGCGGTAGCGGACCGAGCCGACGTGTTCCGCCATACCGATGGAGGAGATGGCGTCGTACGGGCCGTCCCTGACGTCCCGGTAGTCCTGGACCCGGATCTCGATCCGGTCGGTCAGCCCCTCTTCGGCGATGCGCTTCCTGGCGAAGGCGGCCTGTTCGGTGGAGAGGGTCACGCCGGTGACCCGGGCGCCGTACTCGCGGGCGGCGTGAATGGCCATGGAGCCCCAGCCGCAGCCGACGTCCAGGAGGCGGTCCCCCTCCTTGAGAGCCAGCTTGCGGCAGACCAGGCCGAGCTTGTCGCGCTGGGCGTCCTCAAGGTTCCCGCTGTCCTCCCAGTAGGCGCAGGAGTAGACCATGGACGGGCCGAGGACCAGTTCGTAGAAGTCATTGCCCACGTCGTAGTGGTGGCTGATGGCCTCCTTGTCGCGGCGCTTGGTGTGCAGGGCACCGGTGCGGCGGCGTACCTCCTCCGGTGGTGGAGGGGGCGGCGGCCAGGGTCCGGCCAGTTGCAGCAGCCCCTTGGCCGCTGCTCGCACCTTCGGGTCGCGGACCGGGTGGACGCTGTCCTTCGCCTCCGCACCGCGGTCCCAGATCAGCCCGGCCACCAGGTCCAGGGCCTCGTACAGATCGCCCTCGATGTCCAGCTCCCCGGCCACCCAGGCGCGGGCGAGGCCCAGTTCGCCCGGCTTCCACAGCAGCCGGCGCAGGGCGCGACGGTTCCTGATGACGAGGGCGGGAGCATCGGGCGGTCCGGATTCGCTGCCGTCCCAGGCCCGGATGCGGACCGGTAGGGGTTCTCCCAGCAACTCCTGGGCGAGAGCGGTCAGCCGCAACGCGGCGTCTGCCATGGCGCACACCTCCGTGATGGTGTTTCCCAACGTGCCCAGACATGCCCACACATGTCTCGGACCACGCCCCGGCACCCGTTGGCACCGCGGCGAGGTACACCCCCCTCAACAGTTTCCGGCGGCCGGGCCATCCCGCTACCGCGCAATGGAACGGCAAAATACCTGTACGAACCATGCATCCGCCGGGCCACTGGTCCCGGTCCCCCTGTACTGTGCCCCGCCCCGCGCCGCGCCGATACGCCGAAGGGGCCGCCCGCACCACGGATGGCGGACGGCCCCTTCGGGCGTTGTACGACTGCTCCGCGCGGATACGGGTATCCGCGGGCGGACCGGGAGGTGTTGGGCCTCCGGTCCCGGGTGCGCGCTAGGGTCTTTCGTTTGGACCCCGCGAGCCCAGCATGATCCAAACGAGAGGCCCTAGGAGGCCTTGGCCGTCTCGGCCACCGGCTGGGCTGCGGCGGGGGCCGGAGCCGGCTTGGCGGCCTCGTAGAACTCCTCGCGCGGCGTCTCCATGGCGCCGAGCGAGACGACCTCGCGCTTGAGGAACATCGCGAGGGTCCAGTCGGCGAAGATCCGGATCTTGCGGTTCCAGGTCGGCATCGCCATGCCGTGGTAGCCACGGTGCATGTACCAGGCGAGGCGGCCCTTGAACTTGATCTTCATCTTGCCGACGACGATCATCGCGACGCCCTTGTGCAGGCCCAGACCGGCGACCGCGCCCTTGTTGGCGTGGCTGTAGTCGGCCTGCGGGAAGCCGCGCATCCCGGAGATGACGTTGTCACCGAGGACCTTGGCCTGACGCAGTGCGTGCTGGGCGTTCGGCGGGCACCAGGCGTTCGGGTTGCCGGCCTTGCGGCCGACCAGGTCCGGAACCTGGGCGTTGTCGCCCGCGGCCCAGACGTAGTCGGTGCCCTGCACCTGGAGCTTCTCGGAGGTGTCCACGTGACCGCGCGGACCGAGCGGCAGGCCGAAGCGGGCCAGCGCCGGGTTCGGCTTCACGCCGGCCGTCCACACGATGGTGTTGGAGTCGACCTCCAGACCGTTCTTCAGCACCACGTGACCGTCGACGCAGGAGTCCATGGAGGTCGAGAGGAAGACCTCGACACCACGCGACTCCAGGTGCTCCCGGCCCCAGGCGCCCAGCTTCGGGCCGACCTCGGGAAGGATCTTGTCGGCGGCGTCCACGAGCACGAAGCGCATGTCCTCGCGCTTCACGTTCGTGTAGTACTTGGCCGCGTCGCGCGCCATGTCCTCGACCTCGCCGATGGTCTCCGCACCGGCGAACCCGCCACCCACGAAGACGAAGGTGAGCGCCCTGCGGCGGACGTCCTCATCGGTCGTCGAGTCAGCCTTGTCCAGCTGCTCCAGAACGTGGTTGCGCAGGCCGATGGCCTCCTCGATGCCCTTCATACCGATGCCCTGTTCGGCCAGGCCGGGGATCGGGAAGGTGCGCGAGACGGCGCCCATCGCGATGATCAGGTAGTCGAAGGGCAGCTCGTAGGCCTCGCCGACGAGCGGCGCGACCGTGGCGACCTTGCGGTCCTGGTCAATGGTCGTGACGCGGCCGGTGAGGACCTCGGCCTTCGGCAGCACGCGCCGCAGCGGGACGACGACATGCCGGGGCGAGATGCTGCCGGCGGCAGCTTCGGGGAGGAAGGGCTGGTAGGTCATGTACGAACGGGGGTCGACGACCGTGACGGTCGCCTCTCCGTAGCGCATCTTCTTCAGAATGCGCCGAGCTGCGTACAGGCCTACGTACCCACCGCCTACTACGAGGATCCTGGGACGCTCCGTGGTGCTCATGCCATCGAGTATCCACCCCACCCGGGGGGAGGCCTCGTGAGCCCCTTCACAAGGTATGCCCCACCCTCTGCTACACTTCGCCGCCCACGTGACCCAGGTCATGGTCCCGGAAGGGAACCACGACACCGTGGCGAACGTTGTTCACCCCCTGTGAGCTGGCCCTTGAGCCGCCGGGCGAGGTGGACCACCCCCTCCGTCCACACTCACGCAACACCCCCGGAACCGCCCCGTTCCCGCCCCTTGTGACCCCGCACACCCTCCCGGAAGCCCGCCCGGAGCAGAAGTCCGCTCCCAAGAGCGCAATTCCTTGTGAAGAAGTTCACGAAGTTCGTCGCGACGTGGCCCGGAACGGGTCCCCCGGGTGGCCCTCAGCGACTCAAAGGTGCAGGCAGGAATGCGTATGAGCGACGTTCCCGCACCTCCCGGCACAGGGCCCCGGGGCCCCCGCCCGAGGGCCCCAGAAGGGCGCTGTGCGGCCCCGGCCCCCGAAGGGGTCCGCTACGCGATGGACCAGCCGATCCCGTCGAGGATGTCGTGCTCGCTGACCACGACCTCATGGGCCCCGGTCCGCTCCATGACGGCCAGCAGGATCAGCGCGCCGGAGGCGATCACATCGACCCGTCCCGGATGCATCGCGCCGATCGCGGCACGCTCGGCGTGGGTCGAGGAGAGGAGCCGCCCGGCGATCTCCCGGACCTGCTCCAGGGAGACCCGGGAGTGGTGGATCGCCGCGGAGTCGTACTCCTCCAGGCCCAGCGCGATCGCGGCCACGGTGGTGACCGTGCCGGCGAGCCCCACGAGCGTGCCCGCCCCGGTGAGCGGGACGCTCTGCCCGGCCAGGTCCAGGGCGGCGGCGACGTCCGCGCGGATCGCGTCGGCCGCGTCCGGCGTGGGCGGGTCGACGACCGCGCCGTCCCGCGAGAGATGGCGCTCCGTCATCCGGACGCAGCCGATGTCCACGGACCGGGCGGCCCGCACCCGGTCGTCGCCGAGGACGAACTCGGTGGAGCCGCCTCCGATGTCCACGACCAGATACGGCTTCGCGAGGTCGTCGCGGCCGGCGAGCTCCTTGGTGGCCCCGGCGAAGGAGAACTCCGCCTCCTGGTCACCGGTGATCACCTCGGGCTCGACGCCCAGGATGTCCAGCACCCCTTGGACGAACTCGTCCCTGTTCTCCGCGTCGCGGGAGGCGGAGGTGGCGACGAAGCGGACCTTCTCGGCGCCGTGCTCCTTGATCACCGCCGCGTACTGCCGGCAGGCGGCGAACGTCCGCTCCAGCGCTTCGGGGGCGAGCCGTCCGGTCCGGTCGACGCCCTGCCCGAGCCGGACGATCTCCATCCGCCGGTCGAGCTCGGCGAACTCCCCGGTGCCGGGGTCGGCATCCGCCACCAGCAGACGGATCGAGTTGGTACCGCAGTCGATGGCGGCCACGCGCGTCATGTCTTCAAGCCTCTCCGGCGATTGAGGATCGGGGGTCCGGGGGCGGAGCCCCCGAGGGGGAACCTCAGCTCTCGTCCCCGCCCGGCGCGCCGCAGGGCGACACGCACGGCCCCTTGCGCCACCACTGCGGCAGCATCGCGATCGCCTCGTCCCCCAGCGGGTTCACCCCAGGACCCGCGGCCAGCGAGTGCCCCACGAGCACGTGCAGGCACTTCACCCGGTCCGGCATTCCGCCCGCGCTCGGGAAGCCCTCCAGCACCTCGATGGCGTCACGCCGCGCGAGGTAGTCCTCGTGCGCCGCCCGGTAGGCGGCCGCCAGCTCGGGGTCCGTACCGAGGCGCTCGGTCATCTCCCGCATGACCCCGTTCGCCTCCAGCGTGCCGATCGCGGACGCCGCACGCGGGCACGTCAGGTAATACGTCGTCGGGAACGGCGTGCCGTCCTCCAGCCGGGGCTGCGTCTCGACCACGTCCGGGTTTCCGCACGGACAGCGGTGCGCGATGGCCCGCAGCCCGCGCGGCGGGCGCCCCAGCTGCTGCTGGAACGCGGCGATGTCCGCGTCGGTGGGCGCGGTGGACTCGGTCTGGGGAGGGGGCGTTTCCATGCCTGCCTAGGTTCTGATCGGGCTGCTCGAACTGCGGTCGCGCAGATGAGCGAGGGAATACGGGTCAGCCGCGGTCGGCGCTGTCGACGCCGTCCCACAGGTTGGAGTGCCACGGCCGGCCGGACTCGCCCGGCTTTCCGTTGCGCTCCTTGACCGCGTCGGGGTCGACCACCGTGTAGCCGGTCTCTCCCGGAAGAAGGTAATGCAGGTGCTCGCGGGCCAGCCGCTTGATGTACGCGTCGTCCTGGAGACGCGACTTCTCGTCGCGCAGTTCCTCGGTGCGCGCCTCGGCCTCCTGCGCGAGCCGCTGCTGGTCGGCGATCTCGTCGCGCTGCGACACGTACTGCCGCATCGGGTACGCGAGGGCGACGACCAGGGAGCAGACGATCAGGGCCAGGAAGGCCGCCCGGCCGGTGAGCCGGGAGCGGTGCGCCTGACGGCGGTTCTGGGACCTGTAGACACGGGCTGCGGTCTGCTCACCGAGCAGCCTCAGCCGGGTCGCGGTGGAGAACCGGTCCCGGTCCTTCGCGGCCATGTCTCCGCCTCCCCATTACGCACGTCCGTCCCCGCACACGGTACGGGACCGAGTGCGGGGACGGACGGAGGCCGGGGCGCTGGACCCCGTCGGGCTTGCCGGACCCTGCCGTACGGGTCAGTCCTGCCGTACGGGTCAGCCCCTGCCGGGTTCGTCAGTTCGCGGAGCGGAACCGGGGGAACGCCGAGCGGCCCGCGTACACCGCGGCGTCGTCGAGGATCTCCTCGATGCGCAGCAGCTGGTTGTACTTGGCGACACGGTCCGAGCGGGCCGGGGCGCCGGTCTTGATCTGGCCGCAGTTCACGGCGACCGCGAGGTCGGCGATGGTGACGTCCTCGGTCTCGCCGGAACGGTGCGACATCATGCACTTGAAGCCGTTGCGCTGGGCCAGCTCGACGGCGTCCAGGGTCTCGGTCAGCGAACCGATCTGGTTGACCTTGACAAGCAGGGCGTTGGCGGAGCCCTCCTCGATGCCGCGGGCCAGGCGCTCCGGGTTGGTGACGAAGAGGTCGTCGCCGACGATCTGCACCTTGGCGCCGAGCTTGTCGGTGATGACCTTCCAGCCGGCCCAGTCGTCCTCGTACAGCGGGTCCTCGATGGAGACCAGCGGGTACGCGTCGACGAGCTCCTCGTAGTACTCGGTCATCTCGGCGGCCGAGCGGGACTTGCCCTCGAACTCGTACTTGCCGTCCTTGTAGAACTCGGACGCGGCGACGTCGAGCGCGAGCGCGATGTCCTTGCCCGGGGCGTAGCCGGCTTCCTTGATCGCCTCAAGGATGAGGTCGAGCGCGGCGCGGTTGGACTCCAGGTTCGGCGCGAAGCCGCCCTCGTCACCGAGACCGGTGGACAGGCCCTTGGTCTTCAGGACCTTCTTCAGCGTGTGGTAGACCTCGGCGCCCCAGCGCAGGGCCTCGGAGAAGGACTCCGCGCCGATCGGGGCGATCATGAACTCCTGGATGTCCACGTTGGAGTCGGCGTGCGACCCACCGTTGAGGATGTTCATCATCGGGACGGGCAGCAGGTGCGCGTTCGGGCCACCGAGGTAGCGGAACAGCGGCAGGTCCGAGGCCTCGGACGCGGCGTGGGCGACGGCGAGCGAGACGCCGAGGATGGCGTTGGCGCCGAGCGAGCCCTTGTTCTCGGTGGCGTCCAGGTCGAACATGGCCTGGTCGATCAGCCGCTGCTCGGTCGCGTCGTAGCCGACGAGCTCCGGGCCGATCTGCTCGATCACGGCCAGGACCGCCTTCTCGACGCCCTTCCCGTGGTAGCGGTTGGGGTCACCGTCGCGAAGCTCAATGGCCTCGAACGCACCGGTGGAGGCTCCGGACGGAACGGCAGCACGACCCGTGCTGCCGTCGTCGAGGCCAACCTCGACCTCGACCGTGGGGTTGCCCCGGGAGTCGAGGATTTCCCGGGCTACGACGACGTCGATGGACGGCACGAGGCATCTCCTTCTGGGATATGACGCTGGTTGTGCAGGGTCACTTTGGCCTTGCGACAAGAGCCTAACCGGCCCGGCCGTCTCAGTCGGCCGCGCGCCCGTCCCCTGGGACGAAAAAGGACCCAAGAGCGGGCACAGCAGGGCAAACGGCCAGAAATTTACTGGCCAGTAACTACAACAGTTGAACAATCAACACGGGAAAGCGGTGAGCCCCGGCCCGGCCGCACGGGGGGAGGTGCGGCCGGGCCGGGGCGCTCGGCGAGGAGAGTGCCGAACTACTTCACCAGGTGGAGCTGCTGACCCGGGAAGATCATGTCGGCGTCCTTGACGATGTCCTTGTTCAGCTCGAACAGCTTCTCCCAGCCGCCCTTGACGTCGTGGTCGGCCGCGATCTGGCTCAGCGAGTCGCCGGTGACGACCTTGTACTCGCCGTCACCCTTCTTGACCTTCTCGCCGGTCGGGGTGGTGACGGTCTTCTTCTGCCCGGCCTCGGGGCGGTCCGAGCGGTTGGTGGCGGGGGCCTCGGTGCGCTCGGCCTTCTTCGGCTCGGCCTGCTGGGCCGGAGCCGACTCCTGCTTCGGAGCGGTCTCGGTCTTGGAGCCGGTGTCGACGCCCGGGTCGACACCGTCGTTGCTCAGGTTGCCGGCACCGGCGCAGGCCCAGGCGCCCGGTCCCTGCATGTCGAGGAGCTTCTCGGCCACAGCGATCTGCTGGGACTTGCTGGCCAGGTCGGCGCGGGCCGCGTACTGCGTACCGCCGGCGGCGGCCCAGCTGGACTGCGAGAACTGCAGACCGCCGTAGTAGCCGTTGCCGGTGTTGATGGACCAGTTGCCGCCGGACTCGCACTGGGCGACCGCGTCCCACGTGGAGACGGAGGCCGCGGAGGCGCCGGTGGCACCCATCAGCGGCACGGCGATCGCGGCACCGGTCACACCGGCGAGCGTGGCGAAACGGACGGCCTTGGACGGGCGGCGGTGCTTGTTGCCCTTGCTGTTCAGCAGCATCGAGACTTCTCCTCACCGACGCCTACGAGGTGAGCTGTCGGGTTCGGGCCAAGTGAGTTGCCCGGTCGCACGTCCTAGCGCACGACTTAACCCCAAGCCGGTCCTGATGCGTCTTGCGACGATCGGGCCCGGCACTTACCTGGGTCCCCCGCTCCTGCCTACGGCGCTTTACGCGTCTGTTCCCTTCGACCGACGGCAGGATTCGGCGTGACGATCGACGGGGCCCGCGGTGCGAGCGGTTCCGACCGTAAACACACCCAACCCCCACATTCAAAGAAGGACATACCGGATAAACAGCTCTTACTTGCATCTGAAAAACATATGTTTGCGCAGGTCGGGACGGATGCGGAGGGAGCTCCCGGACAAGACATGCCAGTTCACACGAAGAGACCCATGTCTCACTTAGTCAAAAGTGGGACATAGGCCTCTTAAGTACCCTGAATTCTGGGTGTTTTCAGCTGTTGATCAGACCGTTTCCGCGGCCGTTCTCATCCGGCCTTCACGCCGAGATCGAGGCTCTGGCCAGGAAGGATGAGGTCCGGGTCGGAACCGACCGTCACCTTGTTGGCCTCGTACAGCTCGGTCCAGCCGCCGGGCAGCTTCTGTGCGTCAGCAATCGCCCAGAGGTTGTCGCCCGGCCGGACGGTGTACGTACCGTCAGCAGCCGGTGCACCCTTGTCGCGTGCGTCACCTTCACCTCGCGAGGCGTGCCGCCCTCCGTCCCGGTCGCCGCCGGCCCCCTCCGGGGCCGGCGTGCCGCGGTGCCTGCCGCCCGTCTCCCCGTCCGAGGAGGACCCGTCGGGGGCATCCGGAGCGTCCGGGGCGCCCGAGGGGTCGGTCGCGCCGGAGGAGCCGGATGCCGAGGGCGTGGCGGACGGGGAGGCCGAGGCGTCCGGCGTACGGTCCTTGTCAGCGGTGTCGGCCGTGGCGTCGTCCGACGGGGTCTTCGTCGCGCCCTTGGACGCGTCCTTGGACGCGTCGCCCGACGGGTCGGCGCTCTCTGACGGATCGGCACTCGCGGCCGGATCCGCGCTCTCGGCCGGGTCGGCGGACTGAGTACTGCCCGGATCGACGCCCGGCAGGGACCCGTCCACGGCGAGGCCGGAGATGACCGCGCAACTGGGCCACGCCTTCGCCCCCTGGTCGTCCAGGACCTTCTCCGCCACGGCGATCTGCTGCGAGCGGCTGGCGAGGTCCGCGCGCGGGGCGTAGGACTCGCCGCCGTAGGACTTCCAGACCTCCTGCGAGAACTGCAGGCCGCCGTAGTAGCCGTTGCTGAGGTCGGCACTCCACATGCCGCCGCTCTCGCACTCCGCCACCCGGTCCCAGGTCGAGGCGTCGGCGGCGTGCGCGCCTGCCGCGCCGAGCAGCGGGATGGCAATGGCCGAGCCGGTCACGCCTGCGGCGACGAGGATCGCGGGTGCCTGCCGAGGGCGACGGTGTCTGCCGTTCGCGGAGCCCATGGGGATGCCTTCCGTGTGACTGACGAGTGACTGGTGAGTCGAACGGTGAACCTAGCGGGACACGAACGTGTGTCACAAGTCGATGCAGCGGAGATCACGTAAAAGTCACAGAGTTGACAGAGTGTCACCTTCGCTGAGGACGGGCCCGGGGGTGAACTCCACCGGAAGCGTGCGCAGTCCGCGCATGATGAGCCCGCCACGCCAGCGCAAATCGGCAGGTTCCACCGCAAGCCGCAGGTCCGGAAGGCGTTTCAGCAGCGTGGTCAGCGCCTCGGTGGCGAACCGCCAGGTCGCCAGCTCCACCGGGCCGTCGTAACGCAGCAGTTCCTCGACGACGGTGGCCAGCAGCTCCGTCTCCCCCGCCGCCAGGGACCGCTGGAGCCGCTGGGAGGTCACGGCGTCCCCTTGTCCTTGGGAGCCTCGCTTCGCACCTCCACCGGCCGACCGGCACGGAACCGGCCGGTGACTGTGACCTGCGGCAGGGTCGGGCGCCGGTACGCCTCCACTCCCCTGCGGTCCGCGCCCAGAACCGTCATGAACTCGGGCCAGACACCTCGCTTCCACCAGAAGAGCTGGCGTTCCCGCATGGGATTGATCGGGCCCCAGGTAAGGGGCATGTCGACCCATGACAGCCCCTGCCGGAGCCTGTGGAGCATGCCGGAGAACTGCGCGCGGATGTCGTACTTCGAAGTGAAGTGATTCTTCGACTTCCCGGAGACGGCCTTGCGCAGGACCGCAAGAACCGCCTCCCACTCCTCGTCCGTCGGGTCGGGGGGCCCAGCTCCTGCTGCATCTCCTTCAACCCCGCCTTGAGTACGAGGGGGTCGACGCCGGCCTTCATGTACGCGGGGACCTGCCGGTGGATGAGGTCCTCCTGCTTCGCGATTTTCCCGGCGAAGTCGGTGACACGCTTCTCGTACTTCTCCCTGTCCCCCGGCCGGCTGCTGACCCACTCGGACGCCATCACCAGGAGTTGGGATTCGTCTTTCACGAGTTCGGCCAGCTCGGTCCAGACGACGCCTTCGATCTCTGCCGCGTTGAAGTACGGCTCTCCGCAGGACTCCCCCTTCTTGGTCAAGCCCTTGCAGCGGTAGGAGCGCGCCTTCTCACCGCGCCTGCCGGAGCCGACGTAGACCGAGCCACAGAGGCTGTCGATCCGTCCGCTCAAGGGGTAGATCCGGTCGCCGGTGCGGCCGTTCTGGAACCCGATCTTCTTGAGCGTCCCCATGAGGAGCTCGGCACGCTCCTCGGACAGGATGGGCGGGACGCCGATCCTGACCTGGTCGCCGTGGACCGGGCTGCCGTCTTCGCGGCGCCGGGTGGTGTTCTTGCCGGTGCCTCGGTTGGTCTTGCGGTAGACGACGTAGCCGCTGTGAATGGTGTCGCCGTGGAGGCGGTTACGGAGGTTCGCCGGGCTCCACGGGACGCCGCTGCGGGTGCGGAGCGAGCGCTTGTTGAGTTCGTCGCAGGCCTCGGAGATGTTCATACCCTGGTCGACGATGAGTTCGGTGGCGACGAAGAGCACTTTTGATTCGTGCTCATCGGTGACCAGAACACTGAACTTCTTCCGTCGCTCGCCCACCGCGGAGGTGTCCTGCGCGATCTTGTATCCGTAGGGAGCGGGTCCGCCGGGCCAGCCACCGTAACTGATCTTTAACTCCCGTCCGGCGAGGGTCCGTTCCTTGATGCGTCGCCACTCCATCTCAGAGAAGGTGACGTGCTGCATGAACTGGGACCAGCCAGACTCTGTGCTGGTGTCGATGTTCTCGCCGACCGAGATGAAGTAGACACCGAGGTCTGCCATGGCCCACGCCCACTGGTAGGCGGCACGGGCCGTGCGGCCGATGCGGTCCACCTTGGGGACAAGGATGCGGTTGAAGTGCTGCCGATACGCGTCGCGGACGAGGCGGTCCATCTCGGGGCGACTCTCCAGCGCGCCGGACACTGCCTCGTCCACGTACTCGTCGTGGACAGTGGCCTCTGGATGACGGTCGAGCCACCCGTTGGAGATCTTCTCCTGGTCTTCGAGACCGAACCCGTCGAGCTGGTCGAGGGTGGAAACGCGGGCGTACTTCGCCACCACGATCGCGGCAGGTTCAGGCAGGCGCGGGCGTGCCGGCCGAGGGCCGCTCAAGGGTCCGGGTTACGCCTCGGCTTCCTGCCGTCCGTGTTGCTGCCGCATCCGCCGATGGGGCCCGATACCGACGGCCGGCGAGAAGCGCGGCAGCGCAGGCCGACCCGCGGACGCCCGATACCGTCGTCACGTGAACCACACCCCGCCGCCAGAACTCTTCACCTGGGAGTTCGCCACCGACCCGTACCCCGCCTACGCCTGGCTGAGGGAGCACAGTCCCGTACACCAGACGATATTGCCCAGCGGTGTCGAGGCGTGGCTCGTCACCCGATACGCGGACGCCCGGCAGGCCCTCGCCGACGGCCGCCTTTCGAAGAACCCCGCGCACCACGCGAAGGACGCCCAGGGAAAGAGCAAAACCGGCATCCCGGGCGAGCGCAGCGCCAACCTCATGACGCATCTGCTGAACATCGATCCGCCCGACCACACACGACTTCGCCGACTGGTCTCCAAAGCGTTCACGCCCCGGACGATCGCCGCTTTCGGACCCCGCGTGCAGGAGCTGGCTGATCGGCTCATCGACGATTTCGCGGAGAAGGGGGAGGCCGACCTGATCCACGCCTTCGCCTTCCCGCTCCCCATCTACGCCATTTGTGATCTGCTCGGCGTACCCGAGGAGGACCAGGACGACTTCCGGGACTGGGCGGGCATGATGATCCGGCACGGCGGCGGGCCGCGCGGCGGGGTCGCCCGGTCCGTGAAGAAGATCCGCGCCTACCTTGCCGAGCTGATCCACAGAAAGCGGCAGAACCCCGGCGACGACCTGATCTCCGGCCTGATCCGGGCCAGCGACCACGGCGAGCACCTCACCGAGAACGAAGCCGCGGCGATGTGTTTCGTGATCCTCTTTGCGGGTTTCGAGACCACCATCAACCTGATCGGCAACAGCGCCCACGCGTTCTTCCGTAACCCCCCACAGCGTGCCATTTTCCAGAGCGCGGTCCAGCGAGGCGACAGGCACCTCCTGGACAGCGCCGTCGAGGAGCTGTTGCGTTTCGACGGCCCGGTGGAGCTGGCCACCTGGCGCTACGCCACGGAAGCGCTCGAAATCGGAGGAAAGCGGATCCGCGAGGGTGATCCAGTGCTCGTGGTCCTCGCAGCGGCTGACCGTGATCCGGCCCGTTTCGCGGAGCCGGACACGCTGGATCTGTCCCGCCGGGACAACCAGCACCTGGGGTACGGGCACGGCATCCACTACTGCCTGGGCGCTCCCCTCGCCCGCTTGGAGGGCAGCACCGCATTGGAGACCCTGTTCCGCCGTCTGCCGGACCTCCGGCTTGCTGTGGACCCCGTCGACCTGCGGTGGAGGGGCGGGCTCATCATGCGTGGTCTGCGGACGCTCCCGGTGGAGTTCACCCCCACGACCGTGTCCGCCGGCCCGGACGTCAGCCGTTGCCCTCCGCCGCCCTGATGGCGTCCCGGTAGGCGCGGCCCGCGGCCCGCAGGGCGGCCTCCGGGTCGATGCCGTCCTCCTGCGCGCGTACGGCCAGCTCCAGGAGCCGGTAGCCGATGTCCTCGCCGTGCGGCTGCGGCCGCGGCAGCGGGACGTCGAGTCCGGCAGTACGGGCCCGGCCGGCCAGCTTCGCCGCGAGTGCCAGGGCGGGCTGGCCGAGCGGCACCCCGTCGGTGACGGACTCGCGCTGCTTCTCGATCGCCTTGGTCCGCAGCCAGTGCGCGTGGACGTCCTCCGGGGTCTCGGCGGTCTCGTCGCCGAAGACGTGCGGGTGGCGGTGGATCAGCTTCTCGACGAGCGTGGCGGCGACGTCGTCCACCGAGAACGGCTCCGTCTCGTCCTCCTCGGCGATGCGCGCGTGGAAGACGACCTGGAGCAGTACGTCGCCGAGCTCCTCGCGCAGTTCCTCGCGGTTGCCGTCCTCGATCGCCTCGACGAGTTCGTACGCCTCCTCGATGGCGTACTTGGCGAGGCCCTCGTGGGTCTTCTGCGAGGTCCAGGGGCACTCGGCCCTGACCCGGTCCATGACCTGGACCAGATCCAGCAGCCGGGCGCCCGGCAGGTCGTACGAGCCGGGCAGCAGCTCCAGGTTCGGCATCTGTACCCGCCCCGAACCCGCCAGCCTCGCCAGGCCGTCCGTCAGCGGCTGGTTCCCCTCGCCGCCGCTGAGCACCACCACGGTCCGGCCCCCGGCGCTGGCGCCGACGAGCTCCTGGGCGTCGGGGACGGCCGGCTCGACGGTGATGCCCGCCTCGCGCAGATACGGCAGCTGTGGCTGGTCCGGTTCGGCGCACAGCACCCGGTCGGCGGCGTGCAGCGTCTGCCAGGCGGGCCAGGACAGCAGTCCCGGCGCGACCCGGTGGCTGGCGGTGAGCAGGACGATACGGCCGGGGTCTTCAGCGTTCACGCTGCGAATCTACCCGGCCGCCCGGCCGCTGCTACGCCCCGGCCTCCGCCGCCGGCTGGGCGGGCTTGGTGACCTGGTTGATCCAGGGGGCCTTGTAGTCCGCGAGCTGGATCTGCTTGTTGTTCCAGGTGCCGTAGCGCGGGTTGACGTCGACCTTCAGCTCCTTGGACGCCTTCGTCAGCGCGTCGCCGAGGATCTTCGTGCCGGCCGGGGTCGACGGGTCGGCGCCGAGTGCCTGGGAGAGCTTGGTCAGCTGGATCTGCTCGCGCAGGAAGGAGTCGATCTGGCCGGGGGCGATCCAGCGCTCCTGGAGCACCGCGGCCCGCAGCCCCTTCTCCCCCTTGTACTGGGCGACGGCCGACTGGCGCATCTGCTGGATCTCGGCGCGGCTGACGGTGACCCCGGCGTCCGCCGAGGCCCGGTCCAGGACCCGGTCCAGGATGATCCCGTGCAGTTTGGCGCGGCCGAGCTGGCCGGACTGGTCGGCGCCCTGGGCGGACTGCGCGGAGCTGTCCTGTGCGTCGCGCACGTCCGCCACCTGGGCCTGCACGGTGGACACCGCGATCCGGTCCCCGCCCACGACGGCTGCCGCGCCGGGGTGGGCCTGGCTGCCGCAGGCGGAGAGAAGTGGCGCTGCGAGGAGAGCGGCGGCGGAGACGGTGAGCGCGGTGCGACTGCGGCGGTGCAAAGGAGCCTCCCGAGGAGATTGTGCGGCGGTGCACAAAGGCCTTGCGGTGATCGATGCTAGAGCATCCGGCACTTGGGGGGTGGGAAAAGGTGCGGGTCTGGGTGCGTGCAGCTGCGAGGCGGAGGATTGAGAACCGGTCCGGGCCACTGATTCGACCAACGATTCGGAAGGAGTTGGGGATGTGGTCTCCCCGGAGCCCCGGTCAGCGCGCCGGCAGGGTCGTTTTCGGCGGTACGTCCGGCCGCAGCATGATCGTGCGCGAGATCACGAAGGTGATCGGGACGGCCGCGGCGGCCGCGGCCAGTGGGGCGTACCGGCTGCTGAATCCGGCGAGGTCGACCAGCAGGTAGACCCCGCCGGTGGTGATGACGAAGTTGGCGGCGTTGGTGAGCGGGAAGAGCAGGAACTTCCGCCAGGTGGGCCGGGTCCGGTAGGTGAACCAGCTGTTGAGGAAGAACGACCCGGTCATGCTGAGCGCGAACGCGGCGACGTGCGCCGCCAGGTAGGGCAGCCGGGTCAGCAGGGCGAGGTAGCAGCCGTAGTACGTGCCGGTGTTCACGACGCCCACGAGTGCGAAGCGTGCCAGTTGTGCCTTGACCGTCATCGGCGTACGAACTCCAGGGGTTCCGGCTCCGGGGCCGGCCCGCGGGGCCGGGTGTTGGTGTCCTGCACCAGGTAGTGCGGGCGGCGCTTCACCTCGTAGTAGATGCGGCCGACGTACTCCCCGACCACTGCGACCATCACCATCTGGACCCCGGCGAGGGCGGTGACGACGACGAGGAGGGTGACGTATCCGGGGGTGTCGACCCCCTTCACCAGGGCGACGCCGACGATCCACCCGGAGTGGACGAGGGCGAGGGAGAGCAGCAGCAGGCCGAGGTAGAGCGCGGCGCGCAGCGGCTTGTTGTTGAAGGAGAGCAGCCCGTCGAGTCCGTAGTTCAGCAGCTTCCCGAAGGTCCAGGCGGACCGGCCCTCCTCGCGGACGGCGTTCTCGTAGCTGAACGTCGTGGTGGGGAATCCGACCCAGGCGAAGAGGCCCTTGGAGAACCGGTTGTATTCGGTGAGTTCGAGTACGGCGTCGGCTGCCCGGCGGGAGAGCAGGCGGAAGTCGCCGACCCCGTCGACGAGTTCCACGTCGACGAGGCGGTTGATGAGCCAGTAGTAGGCGCGGGCGGTGAGCGTGCGGGTGACGCGGTCGCCCTTGCGGGTACGGCGGGCGATCACCTGGTCGTGGCCGTGCGCGTGCTCCTCCAGCATGCGGCCGATGAGCTCCGGCGGGTGCTGGAGGTCGGCGTCCATGATGACGACGGCGTCGCCCTCGGCGTGCTGGAGACCGGCCAGCATGGCGGCCTCCTTGCCGAAGTTGCGGCTGAAGGAGACGTAGCGGGCCCGTGGATCGGCGGCGGCCAGCCGCCGCAGGATCGGCAGGGTCCGGTCCGCGCTCCCGTCGTCGACGTACACGAGCTGGAACGCGTGACCCAGCCGGGTCATCTCGTCCGTCACGCGTTCATGGAAGCGTTCGAGGATCTCTTCCTCGTTGAAACAAGGCACCACCAGCGAGATCAGCACGCATGCAGATCATCCGGTCGATATGTCGGGAGCGGATGCCGGGTGTGGCCGGGGGGCGGCCATTGGGTGAACTGGTCCGTGGCGCCCGGGATTCAGCCGCCCCGGACCTTTTGGCGGCGGTCCAGTTGGCGGCGGAGTTCGGCGGGCAGCGGGTGGTTCGGCCCGTAGCTGCGCTCGGTGTCGTAGAGCAGCGACTGGAGTCCGCCGATGGCCGCCGCGTGGTCCCCGAGCGCGAGCAGGAGGTGGCCGATGCGGTGGCGGATCTCGTAGGAGCGGGCCGGGTCGTCGCCCGTCGCGTAGCGGTTCTCGTAGTACGGGAGGACTGCGCGGTACTCCGCGAGCGCGGCGGCGGGCTCACCCAGTTGCTCCAGGCACTGCGCGGTGTCCTGGCGGAACTGGAGGGTCTGCGGGTCGGCGGGTCCGGCCTCGGCTGCGCGGTCGGCCGCGAGGCGGCGCAGTTCGGGCAGGGCGCGGCGGTACTGGCCGTCGTCCATCAGGGTCGCCGCGTACTGCTTGCGCAGGATACGGACGACCGGGGAGCTCTCGCCGTGCTGTTCCGCGGCGGCCGGGAGGATGCCGCCGAGCAGGTCGACGGCGTGGGTGATCCGGCCCTCGCCGAGCAGTTTCTTGACCTCGTCGACGGCGGCGGCGACATCGGGCCGCGCGGGCGCCGGTGCGGGGCTGCCGGCGGGCGGGGTGGTGACGCGGTCGGGCCACGGGGCGTGGGGGCGCAGGAAGGGGCGGGTCGGGTCGAGCGGTCCGCCGGGCAGTCCGTCGCCCCGGACGGGGAGCAGCGGGGCGAGGCTCTCGTAGACCTCCTGGGCGCCGGACGGGCGGTGCTGCGGGTCCTTGGCGAGCAGCCGCAGCACGAGCGCTTCGAGTGCCTCGGGGATGTCGCGCCGGATCTGCCGGACGGGGACCGGTGCTTCGTAGAGGTGGCGGTGGAGCACGCCCAGGGCGGTGGAGCCGGCGAACGGCACGTCGCCGCTGAGGAGTTCGTGCAGCAGGACGCCGAGTGCGTACAGGTCGGTGTAGGGGCCGACGGTACCGCCCATCGCCTGCTCGGGGGCCATGTAGGCCGGGGAGCCGATGGGTGAGCCGGTGTGGGTGAGGCGGGTGGTGTCGGTGTCCAGGACGGAGGCGACCCCGAGGTCCAGGACGAGGACGGTGCCTTCGGGGCGCACCATCACGTTGCGGGGTTTCAGGTCGCGGTGGACGATCGGCACCGCGTGCACGGCGCTCAGGACGGCGCAGAGCTGGGCGGCGACGGCGACGGACCACTGCCAGGGGTACGGGGCGTGCTCGGCGAGATGGTCGGCGAGGTCGGCGCCCTCGACGTAACTCATGACGAGGAAGAGCTCGTCGCCGTCGCTGCCGGCGTCGTGGACGGTGACCAGGCCGGGGTGGTCGACCTGGGCGGTGACCCGGCATTCGCGGACGAAGCGGCGGCGCAGTTCGGCGGCCGCTTCGCTGCCCATGGGGCCGGTGACCCGGTCCGGGCGCAGCAGCTTGACGGCGACCCGGCGGTCCAGTCGCTGGTCGTAGGCCGTCCAGACCTGCCCCATGCCTCCCTGGCCGAGTATGGCCGACAGCTCGTACCGCCCGCCGATGAGGCGGCCGTTCACCGGCCTTCCTCCTTGCGCAGGTAGTCGCTCAGCTCGTCGAGTTCGGCGCGGACCTGGTCGATGCGCTGGGGCTGTGGGTGGGGCTGCTGCGGGTACGGGGTGTGCGGCGGGGCCGGGGCGTGCGGCGGGGCCGGCTGCTGCTCGTACTGCTGTTGCGGGAAGGGCTGCTGCGGGAAGGGCTGCTGCTGGTGCGGGGGCTGCGGGGCGGGGCCCGGCTTGGCGGTCACCGGGGTGGTGGTCGCGTACGCGTATCCGGGCGCCGGTGGCACGTATCCGCCCATGGCGTGCTGCTTCGCCCCGCGTGGCCCGTAGTGGCGGATGTCCGCGACGAGGTAGTACACGGGAGCGGCCGCCATGCCCAGGAGCAGCAGGGGGATGAGGAGGAAGTCGATGCCGTGGGCTTCGCCCTCGTCCCGGCCGATGACCATCATGATCGCGACGACGGCCACGAACGCGCCGCCGGTCAGCCACCAGTCGAAGGCCCTGCGGCGCACGATCGCCAGCCGGAGCAGCGGGGCCCAGAGCAGTATCCCTATGGAGAGCACCGAGAGCGCGCAGAACAGCACCCGCATCGACACGATCCAGGCCCGCCCCGGGACTCTGGGCGGAACGGTCGGCGGATAACCCGGCGCGTACATGGCTGCTCCTGGATACCTGGTCGTGAAGGTCCGCGCGCACGGGCGTACGCGCAGCTCCGAGGGTAGAGGGCGGCACCGGCCGGCGGACCGGGGTTGTGCGGAACCGTTGTGGTTCCGCACAGCCCCGCGTGCGCTTGCGGACGCTCCCCGGAGCCGCTTCGCCCTGTCCCTAGAGCCGCTTCGCGCTGCGCAGGGTCGCCGCGTAGTAGCCGTTGCCGTCGAGGCGTGAGGTGCCGCCCTTGTCGCCGATCGTCGGGCCGTTCACTTCCTCCCGGCTGGAGACGAAGATCAGGTGGCCTTCCGAGTCATGGCCCATGTACATGCCGATGTGGTCCAGCCGCTGGCCGGTGCGCTGGTCGAGCTTGAAGAAGACCAGGTCGCCCGGTTGCAGCACGTCGATCGAGGTGGGCCGGTCCGCGGGCGTGATGCCCTTGAGCGGTATGACGTCCGCGCCGAGCTTGGAGCGGCCGATGCCGTTGGCGGTGCGGGGCAGTCCGTCGCCCTGGCCGTCGAGGGGGGCGAGCGGGTAGCGGGCGCGGTAGCCGAAGATCGTCCGCATGAAGCCCGAGCAGTCGATGGCCCGGTAACGGGCCTTGTCGGGCTGGCGGGTGACACCGTTGCGGAAGGTGTAGGGGATGCCCAGGTAGTCGAAGAAGTCCGACTCCTCCAGGCGCAGGTCGTTGCCCTCGCTGCCGACCGGGTTGATGGGTCCGAACTGGGCGTCCCCGGCGTAGGAGACGCCCTCGTCGTCCTTCTTGACCGGCGCCCCTTCGATGTACTGGAAGGCGAAGGCGAACAGGTCGTCCTCCTCGCTGCCGTAGTAGGTCTTGAACCAGTCCTTGAACCACTGCTGCTTCTCGGAGCCCTTCTTCCACTTCTCCGGCATCAGCCGCACCCAGTTCTCGGTGATCACCCGGGACTTGGTGCTGGTGGGTTCGGCGAAGGTACGGGAGGGGCCGGTGAGCGTGGCGGTGCGGGCGTGGTCGGTGAAGGTGGCGATCACCTTGCCGCCGACGTCGCGCAGGACCGTACGGGCGGGTGCGTTCAGCCGTTCCCAGGTCTGCTTCCCGGGCGTCAGCGCGGCTCCCGCCGGCTTGTCCGTGATGGCCTGGACGGCGGGCGCCTTGGCCTGTTCGTCCTTGCGGAGTTCGACGGTGAAGTACGCGCTGCCGGCGAGCAGTGCGACCACCGTGACGGCGTGCAGGATCTGGCGGGGGCGCTTGGACTGCTTGGTACGGGGAGCGGTCATGAGATCACCTCAGGCGGACGGAAGGGCGCCGAGCAGGATGCCGGCGGTCAGGACGACGTAGGCGAGCAGCGAGACCGAGCCGGTGGCCAGCAGCGTCGCGCCCTTCGGCTGGCGGACCAGCTGGTAGGCGATGAGACCCGGGACGATGAAGCCGAGGGTCTGGTTGGCGTACATCAGCGGGAACTCCACCTGGAGCACGATCATCAGCGTCGCCTGGAGGATGACTCCGGTCAGCACCACCGCGGAGAACAGCCGCTTCCCGTAGAGGATGACGACCTTCTGGAGCAGCAGCACGGAGACGTATGTGAGGACGGTGACGCCGACCACCATGGCCGCGCGCTGGAGGTCCTCGACGAGGGTCAGCGCGAGCCAGCCGGGGGTGATCATGCCGCCGGGTGAGAGGTTGGTCGTCAGATAGCAGACCAGGGAGAACATCAGGCCGAGCGCGATACCGATGGCGGCGATCTCGGGCGTCAGGACGGTGGGGATCAACGGGGGTCTCCTGCGCTGTTCTGCCGGCTCTGCTGGTAGGGGTCCTGCGGCGGGTACGGGGCCTGGGGCGGGCCCTGCTGCCCCGGGGGCTGCTGCCCGTGCGGATACGGCTGCCCGTGCTGGTACGGCTGTACGGGCTGCTGGTGCTCCGGTTGTTGCTGGTGGTGCTCCGGCTGTTCCGGCTGCTGGTGCTGGTGTTCCGGCTGGTGCTGCTGGTGTTCCGGCTGCTGCCGGCGTTCCGGGGGCTGGCTGTCCGGGGGCAGCGCGGGCTCGAACATGCCGCGCTGCCGGGGCTGTGCCGGCACGGGTGCCTGTGCCTGGACCGGAGGCTGGACCTGTGCCTGGACCGGTGCCTGTGCCTGGAGCGGTGTCTGGACCGGGATCTGGACCTGGACCGTGGGGTGCGGCTGGTAGCGGGTCTCGTACGCCTCCGGGTAGGGCGCGTACGGGTCCAGATGCGGCCGGTACTGCTGGAGCGGCAGCGTCTCGTCGTGGCGGATGTGCTGCGGGGCGTGCGGGGTGTGCGCGGCCGGCTGCTCGTCCGGGGGCTGCGTGCCCTGCTCGTCCGGGGTCTCCTCGGCCTGCTCGTCCGGGGCCCGGTCGGACTGCTCGTCCGGGGTCTCGTCGGGCGGGAGTTCGCTGAGGTGCTCCAGCAGGAGTTCGCCCTGGCCGTGGATGTTGCCGATGGCGATCAGTGACGAGTCGGGCCCGAGCCCGCCGAGCAGCTCACGCATGAACTCCTCCGGGTCGCGCCGGTCACCGCCCAGGTCCACCGCGCGGCCGCGCCACTCGGCGGGGATCGCGTCGATGGCGCTCTTGGCCGGGTGGCCGATGACGAAGACCTTGTCGGGCTGGAGGTCGGGGATGATCTCGCCCATCTGGCCGTTGCGTTCGACCCGGTCAGGGCGGCAGTTGATGACGACGTTCAGCGGGCGGTGGACGGCGCCCAGGTCCAGCAGCTGGTTGACGTTCATCAGCGTCGACTCGGGGTCGTTGGCCGCGAAGACGTTGGCGAAGCGCAGCTTCTTGCCGTCCGGTGTCACATACCTCTCGACGGAGAGGACGCCCGGGTCCGGCGGGGCGTCGTACATCCCCTTCAGCGCGGTCTCCCGCTCCACGCCGAGCAGTTCGGCGACCTTCAGCGCGATGGCCACGTTCTCCTTGAAGGTGAACCAGCTGAAGCCGCGCAGTTCCGCGTCGCTCACGGTCTCGGGGTCGGCGTAGATGAGCTCGCAGTCGCGGGCGTCGGCCTCCTCCTGGAGGATCGCGAACCGTTCGACCTCGGCGGTCACACAGATGCCGCCCTCCGGCATGGAGCGGCAGAGCGAGCGGGCCACGTCGTCGAGGGTCGGGCCCATCTCGGCGAGGTGGTCCTCGCGCACGTTGCAGAGCACGCCGATCGTGGAGCGGATCAGTTTGGACTGGTTGATCTCCTGGAGCGCCGGCATCACCGCCATGCACTCGATGACCAGGGCCTGCGGCTCGTACGAGGCGGCGCGGCGCACGATGCCGATCTGCTCGACGACATTGGCCAGGCCGAATTTGCGGTAGACGGGTTCCTCGGTGGCGTCCGGGTGGATGAACCGGGCCGCCGTACCGGTGGTCTTGGCGACGGTCACCAGATCGCCGCCGCGCAGGGCGCCCGCGCAGAGCCGGGTGATGGAGGACTTACCGCGGATGCCGTTCACCAGGACCCGGGCGGGTATTCGCTCCAGGTTGATGAAGTGGCGTCGCTGCTCGACGATGCCCGCTGTCAGCAGGATCGCGCAGCACACCACCAGCACGGTGTAAAGGAACAGCACGGCCGGTCAGGTCCTTTCGGCGTAGGTCGTGGGCGTCGTCGGCGCGGTATCGCGCTTCTGCTGCGCCGGGAGCTGCTGGCGTACCAGCTCCAGGGAGCGGGTGACGGCGCCGACCTCGTCGTGGTGGCGCGGATAGAGGACGGTGCGCCGGTCACCGCCGGCGAGCGCCTCGGCCTGGTCGGCGAGGGCGCGCAGCGGGCGTACGACGACGATGTGCAGCCAGCCCAGACAGGCGATGGCCGCGGCCATCCCCAGCAGCCCGGCGAGCACGGTGAGGTTCTGCCTGCGGTATTCGGGGATGGCGAGGGAGCTGGCGGGCTGCCGGCTGACCACGGTCCAGCCGAGGGACTTCGCCGCCCCGCCGCCGACGAAGGGCGCGGCCGCGGCGATCTGCACCTTGCCGCCGTCGCGGTACAGGATGCCGCTGGGGTGGGTGCTGACACCGGTCTTCTGGTTGGTGCCGGCCACGAGGGTCCGCAGCCGTTCGCCGGACAGCTCCTGGAAGGCGCGGTAGCCGGAGTTGCCGCCGATGATCCGCTGCTTGTCGTCGACGATGCTGACCTGGCCGAGGCCGGGCCGCTTGAGCAGGCCGTTGACGAACTCGATGCGGAACTCGCCGACGACGGTGGCGCCGTCGCGGCCGGGTATTCCGGCCTGCGCGACGATGACCGGCTTCTTGCCGGAGTCGTTGAGCACCCGGATCAGCTGGTCGGCGGATGCCTTGCCGACCGGCTGGTGCGGGGTGTCGCCGGCGTGCGCGGCGACTTTCCCGGAGGCGTCGACGACGTACAGCGACTGGTAGCGGTCGTGCTCCAGGCGGGTGCGGTCCAGGACGGTGCGCATGTCGGCGGGCGAGGTGTCGGCGCCGATCAGTGTGGCCACCGACAGGAGGTCGGCCTGTCCCTCGTTGAGGGCCCGGCGTACCCGGTCGGTGAGGGTGTCGGTGCGCTCGCGCTGGTCGTTGACCAGCTGCTGCGGTACGACGGCGGTGGCGTCGGCCCGGTTGAGGAGGAGCAGCATCGGGGCGCACCAGGCGAGTACGAGCACCCCGCAGACGACGAGGAGTCCGCGGCTGCCGAACCGGCCGCGCCGGGGCGGCTCCTCGGACCGGGCCTCACCGAGCAGCTGGCGGCGCAGCCGTTCCAGGGAGTTCCCGATCCGGGCGGCTTCGCCGTACGAGGGGGCGCTGACCGGTCGGGTGAGGTCGCCGCGGGTCAGCCGCCGGCTCTCCAGGAAGAGCCGGATCAGCGGCCGCTGGACGGTGCCCAGGAGCAGCGCGACGGCGAGTGCGCCGACGACGACCAGGCAGCCCGCGGCCACCAGGCCGAAGAACGGTCCGGCGACCGCGGTGGGGTTCTCGGCCACCGGGACCATGGCGACGACGCTGAGGCCGAGTCCGGTGGCGATGGTGGGTTCGCCGGGCTGGGGTCCTGCGAGCGAGGCGTAGCCGGCGACGTTGCGGTCGCCCGAGTGCACGCTGCCGAGCAGGCTGCCGCTGACGCCGGGGAAGCCGCCGGAGCCGGGCTCCTTGGCGGACAGCGGGTGCTGGCGGACCTTGACGGACGCGGTCTCCGCGAAGCTCTTCAGCTGCTTGGCGGCGCGTTTGGCGTCGGCGCGCTGGGTGTCGGTGAGGAGCTGCTCGGGCTGCGGGATGCCGTCGCTGGAGAGGATGGCGGCGTCCGCGTCGATGACCGCGATGGAGCGGAACTGGCCCAGGCTGATGCCGGGGAACCGCAGATTGCTGGAGGCGACCAGGAGCTGCTGCGGGGCGCCGGGCCAGGAGAGCAGCGCGAAGGAGAGCAGCCGGGTCTCTCCGTTGGCCAGCTTCACCATGCGGGGGCCGAGCGCGTCCTTGCCGCTGAGCTTCGAGGTGTCGATCGCGGTGAGGGGGACGTTCTCGCCACGGGCGGCGAGCAGCTTGCCGGAGGAGATCTCGACGACCGCCGTGCCGGTCCACTTCTGGTAGACGCTGCTGATCTTGTCGAGCACCGCGTCGGGAGAGACCTGGTCCGCGGCGTTGAACAGGCCGGCGGTCCGCCCCAGGTCGGTGAAGCTCTCGTCGATGGAGGCGCGCAGGGCGATGGCGCCGTCCTCGGCGAACTCCTGCTGGGAGGTCAGTACGGCCTCGGGTACGCGGTCCTGCACCGTGCGGCCCAGACCGAGCGCGGTGATGGCGGCCAGCGAGAGCAGCAGGACCGAGAGGACCGCGATGGGCGGCCGTATTCCACCCAGCAGCGACATGTCGGCCCGGCGGCGGACCTTGTGTCGCCGCTTCACAGGCGAGGCGGCCATGGTGCATCCCTTCTGGAACTTCTTACGTTTTCTGGTACTTCGGCACTGCGGGGGCGGTCGGCATGCGGCAGGAGCGGTCGGCCCTGCGGGAGCGAACGGAACGTTCGCTCGGTGCGGAACTTCTGCGGCTTCTGTACTTCTACGGCTTCTACACTTCTGCGGCTTCTGTCCCTTTCGGGAATTTTCGAACTTCAGGGCGCGTCGACATGCCCGAGGAATCGAACGTCTACACGGAAGATCATGACTCGTTCGTATTCCGAACGGTTGTAGTGGAAAAAGCAGTTGTGATGCAGACCACTCGAATCAGGCCACGGGGATGGCCAGATGAACCCGGGCGACATCCCGTATTCACCCGGCCGACAGCACCGATGCCTCTCAGCGACCGCCATCACCGACGCCGTCCCGGACCGCGTTGACGGCCCGCCCCCGCCCGCGGTCAGCCGGGCAGGCTTTCCAGCGGTTTCAGGCCGTCCTGCGCGGCCCCGCGGTTGAGCATCGTGCCCTGGGTGCGTTCGAACGCCAGCCGGTAGCGGGCCCGTTCCTCGGGCGTCAGCTTCTTGTCGTCGCGCAGTGCCGCGGCCACATCGATGAGCCGGTGGTCCTGCACCGCGTCGGCCGGCACCGTCTTCGCCGCGTCCGTCTCGGTGGGCGGAATGGAGACGAGCGTGGGCACGTACCGCGCCTGCACGTCCCACGACCCGCCGCGCTTGCGGAACTCGAACCAGCCGATGATGCCTTCCTCGGTCAGTCCGGACGGCACCTCGTGCCGGGCGACCTGATTGCCCATCCCGTACGCGATCCAGGTCCCGTTGACCTTCTCCATCGGCTGCACGACATGGGCGTGATGGCCGATCACCAGGTTGATGCCGGTCTCCCGGGCGATCCTGCGCGCCAGCTTGATCTGCCCCGAACTGGGCTCGGGGTGGTGCTCGCGCCCCCAGTGGATGCTCAGGATGACCACTTCGGCGCCGGCCGCGCGGGCCCCCTTCTCGGCTTCCTTGATCCGGGCGAAGTCGTTCTGGTTGACGACCCAGGGCGTGGCCGTCGGGACCTCGCGCCCGTTGAAGCCGAAGGCGTACGAGAGTTGCGCCACCTTGACGCCCTTGACGTCCATGATCAGCGGCTTGTCGGCCTCGGCCTTGCTGCGCGCCGAGCCGGTGTGCTTCAGCCCGGCCTCGTCGAGGGCGTCGAGGGTGCGCTTCACTCCGGCCCGGCCGTGGTCGAGCGTGTGGTTCGACGCGGTCGAGCAGGTGTCGTAGCCGATCTTCTTCACCGCGGTGGTGATCTGCGGCGGCACCAGGAAGTCCGGGAAGCTGCGGAACGGTCCGTTCGGCTTGCCCACCACCGGCTCGAAGTGGCAGATCGCCAGGTCGGCGCGGGAGATGACGGGCTGTACCCCGGCCATGAGCCGGTAGAAGTCCAGCCCCTGCTGCCCCTCGGCCTTCGCGTCCTTGCGGGCCTGCTCGATCAGCGGCGGGTGGATCAGGATGTCACCGGCCGCGGCGACGGTGAACGACGGCCCTCCGCCCTTGGCCGGACCGCTCGCGCCGGAATCGGCGTCACCGCCCAGGAGGGAGCAGCCGGTGAGAGCCAGCGCGAGGAGCCCCACCAGGGCGGCGCGAGAGGTGAAGGGAGCATAAGGACGTCGGGTCACCCATGTATTTTTACTTGAATATGACGAGCAAATGGGCCAAAAACTCGGCGATCTCTGCAACATTGCTGGTCACAGCCGTCGTAGCGGCTGTTGTGGTGCTCGTCACCCCCTCCGGAGGAGGGGGTTCCGACGGGGACCGGCCGCAGCGTGCCCGCCCCCGGGACGGCGTCGACCTCGCGGCCCGGATCGACGACTACACCCGGGAGACGATCCGCCGCAGCGGCTTCCACCCGCCGACGGACCTGGACCGCCGCACCGTCGCCGACGGCGTCGGCCTCTACCTCGACGGCCGCCACAAGGACGCCGCACGGCGCCTCGCCGAGGTCGACTTCGGGGTGGCCACGTTCACGGACACGGCCACCGGCCGGCCCTTCGCCGAGATCGCCGACCGGGCCCGGGAATCCACCCGTGGCTGGGGACGCGTGTACATCGACCTGTCCCGCCCCACCGCGACCTGGTCCGTCCAGGTCCCGCACCCGGTCGCCGACGCCGACAGCGAGAAGCTGGGCGTGGGCGCCTGGCGGGCCACGCCGGGCGGGGTCATGGTCCTGGCGGGCGCGAACCGCAGGGCGGGCGAAGACGGTGCGGCGGATGTCGCCCACCGCCGGGACACCGTCTTCCACGCGGTCTGCGCCGAACTGGTCACCCACCGGCTGCCCGGCATCCAGCTCCACGGCTACGCCGACTCCACCGAACCGGACTACGACGTGATCGTCTCCACCGGGAAGGGCGACCACGGCCGCGCCTGGGGCGAGGGCCTGTCGGCGGCACTGCGGCAGGAGGGCTTCGAGGTCTGCCGGGTCTGGATACGCCGCTGCTCCCTGGAGGGCCGTACGAACGTCCAGGGACGGGACGCGGCCGACGCCGAACTCCCCTTCCTGCACGTGGAATTCAGCCGCAAGGTCCGGGCGTCGCCGCGCCGGACCGCCGACGCGGTGTCGGCGATCAGGGAGGCGGCGATCAGGGAGGCGGCGGCGGACCACACCGCGCAGAGCGGTACTCCCGCGCGGGTGGAGCGCTAGGGTCTTCCGTCTGGATCAGGGCTGGGTCACCGTGCGTAGGTGCGGGGACGGCCCCGGCCGCCCCCGCGCCTACGCACGGTGACCGGCCCCGGCCCCGACTCCCGTTCCCGCCCGTCGAGTTCACCTTCCGTTCACGGGGCAACCTTCCACGCGTCGCGGGTGTCTCCTATGCGAGCTCTCACACCTCGTACGCCACTGGCTCCGCGTACGCGACCGAGGAGAATTCTGTGAGCATTCGCACCACGCTGGCCATAGCCGTCTGTGCTGCCACGGCCTTGTCGGGCGGCACGGCCGTCGCAGCTCCCGGCGGCACGTCCGCGGGTACGGCCGGAGGTACCGCAGCCACCACCGTGCGCGAGGACTTCAACGGGGACGGCTATCAGGACCTCGCCGTCGCCGCCCCCGCCGCCAAGGTGGCCGGCCATTCCTGGGCCGGTTACATCACCGTCAGCTACGGCTCCGCCAAGGGCCTGACGACAGCGAAGACCACGGTCATCGATCAGAACACCCCGGGCGTGCCGGGGGTGCCCGGTGACGATCACGGTTTCGGCTACCGGATGTTCGCCGAGGACCTCGACCACGACGGGCTGACCGACCTCGCCCTGGTCACCCATGAATCGTTCTTGTTCGAAGGCTCCGCCATCAACGGCTCCGTCATCGTGCTGTGGGGCCGCACCGGCGGCATCACCGGGCAGGGCGCGGTCCGTATACCGGCTTTCAGTGACACCCAGGTGGGGGACAACCTCACCGCCGGTGACTTCGACGGCGACGGGACGACGGACCTGATGATGCTTCACGGCGACGACGGGGATTTCCGCAGCGTGCTCTACGGGCCGTTCACCCGGGCCGGGGCGCCCGCCCGCGAGCAGTCGATCAACATGTTCAATACGGACAACTCCATGTCGAACACCGCGGCCGGGGACTTCAACGGCGACGGCATCGACGACCTGTGCACGTTCTACGAGTACGAGAACCACGCCGAGGGCGGCAAGCTGTGGCTGGGCACCCCGAAGGGCCTGTCCACGAAGTCCACCCCGCTCCCCGGCGCCGCGGCCACAGCGGTCGGTGACTTCGACAAGGACGGCAAGGACGACCTCGCCACCCGGGTGATTCCGAACGGCATCACGGAGGACCTGCCCACGGACCCCGGGACCGTCAAGATCTTCTACGGTTCCGCGTCCGGGCCGAGCACCACCCGGACCAGGACGATCACCCAGGACACCACGGGCGTGCCAGGAGTGAGCGAGAAGGGCGACCAGTTCGGCGCCCGTCTCGGGGCGGGTGACGTGAACGGCGACGGGTACGCCGACCTGGCCGTGGGGGTGCCCTTCGAGGCCCTGAAATCGGTCAAGGGAGCGGGCGCGGTGGTGCTGCTGAAGGGCGGCGCGGGCGGTCTGAGCGGCACCGGCGCGAAGTCGTTCCACCAGGACACGACCGGCATGCCCGGGGTGGCGGAGAGCGGTGACCACTTCGGCGGCTCGGTCCGGCTGCTCGACGTCACCGGCGACGGCAAGGCGGAACTGGCGGCCGGCGCCCCCGACGAGGACCTCGACGCGGTCGCGGACGGCGGTGCGGTGTGGTCGCTGCGCGGCGCCGCCGCCGGCCTGACCACGACGGGCGCCTTCGCGTTCAACCCGGTCGACCTGGGCGCCCTCGTGCCGGGGGCCCGGTTCGGTCTGAACCTGTCCAACGACAACGGGCCGGGCATCGGCTGACGGGCAGCGGGTCGCCAGCCGGCGGCCGGCGGCGGCACATTCGTACCCGCCGTCGCGTTGATGCCGCGCCGCCGGTGGAGGCACACCACCGTCTCCTGCCGCCCCGGGCCGGGGTCAGGCCGGGTCGGGCCGCGTCAGCGAGCGGGTACGGGGAATCGGCGAGGGCAGCAGCCAGAGCAGTGACAGGGCTCCGCCGACAGCGCCGACGAGAAGGGTCGCCCGCAGGCCCACGAAGGTGGCGAGCAGCCCGCCGACGACGGCGCCGACGGGGCGTACGCCGTAGTTGATCGTGCTGTACGCGCCGGCGACGCGACTGCGCATGCCGTCGGGGATCACCGCGGCCTGGAGGGAGTTGAGGTTGACGTCGAACAGCATGACGCCGAAGCCGGACAGGAACTCGGCGGCCGCCAGGGCTCCGGCACGGAGCCAGAGCGGGCCGCCCGCGGCGGCGGCAAGGGCGATCGGTGCCGGGAACAGCACCGCGCCGACGACGATGCTGCGGCCCACGCCGAAGCGTCGCGAGATCTTCGGGGCGGACACCGCGCCGAGGAGGGAGCCGGTCGCACCGATCCCGAACGCGATGCCGATCGCGCCCGCCGACAGTCCGAGGCTCCGGTTGGCGAACAGGACGATCAGCCCGCTGCCCGCGACAAAGGTGAAGAAGTTGACGGTCGCCGCGCATCCGAGGGCCGCCCGCAGCACCGGGTGACGGACGACGAACGACATTCCCTCCCGGGCGCGCCGCCACAGCGAGAACGCCGCAGTACTACCGGGGACCGCAGGCGGTTCGTCGACCGACACCCGCCCGACCAGGACCGCTGACACCAGGAAGCTCAGGGCGTCCAGGACAAGGGTGACGGGTGCGGTGAGCGCCTGCACCAGAACGCCGCCGATGGCCGGGCCGGCGACGTATGACACCGACCGGCCGGCGCTGAGCTTGCTGTTCGCGTCGACATAGGAAGCGCGCGGAACGAGTCGTACGAAGAACGGCGGATAGGCGGTGTTGAACAGCACCCCGGCCGTGCCCGTCAGCAGCGCCACCGCGTACAGCTGCCCGAGCGTCACCGCCCCCAGCAGGTAGGCCGCCGGGACACTGAGCAGCACCGCGGCGCGCACCAGGTCGGCAAGGATCATCAGGCGGCGTTTGTCGCTCCGGTGGTCGACCCATGCCCCCAGCAGGATCGCGAGCAGATTCGGGGTCCAGATCAGCGCGGTCAGCCACGCCACCTGGTTGGCCGAGGCGTTCAGGGTGCTGATGGCGATCAGGGGCAGGGCCAGTTCGGTGATCCTGTCGCCGAACTGCGAGGCCGACTGACCGGCCCAGAAGCGGCGGAACCGTCGATCCCGCCACAGCGATATCGCGGCGGTCCCGTCCGGGCTGTTCACGGCGTCGGCCCGGTCTGCTCCTCGGCGGCTTCCGGCAGGACGTAGCGCATCAGCCGGACGCCGCGGCTGTCCGTGGGCCGCTCGGCCGCGTCGCGAGTCACGTACGGCGCGAGAACGCGCTCGATCCCGTCCTCGATGGCGGCCAGTTCCTCGGCGGAGACGACGACGCGGGTGTCGGCCAGTCCGGCCGCCCCGCGCCACGCCGGATCGAGTTCGGGCTCGACCTCGGCGGCCCACCGGGCGGGGACGTCCGCATAGCGCAGGAACATCTGCTGCGACAGCACCCGCGCGGCCGCCCGGCCCTCTTCGTCGGCCGGGTCCTGCGGTGCCTCGAACCGGAAACCGCGCGCCACGGCCTCCCAGCGCCGCCGGCGCCGGTCCGGGCCCGGCTCACTGTCGCGGACCAGCCCGAAGCCCGCCAGGTGGCGCAGATGCCAGCTGGTCACCGACGGCGTCGCTCCCACGTCGGGCGCGAGTTCCGTCGCGGTCGCGGGCCCGTGCCGGTGGAGGTGGTCGAGGATCGCCAGCCGCACGGGATGCGCCAACGCGCGCATCGCCTGCGGATCGGTGATCTCGATATCACCCAGGGGGTTATGGGAGGTCATGACGTGAGAGCATCCTCTCACGATTCGTGAGAGTCAACTCTCACATCTGCGCGCGGTCAGTTCAGGACCTCCCCTCCCCCTGGACGAAAAGTGCGGACCCGCCCGGACGGGTACGAAGCGCCGGGCGGGTTCGGCCGCGCGGTCAGCCGCCGCACAGCTCCAGCATGACCTTCTTGTCCGCCGTCGTGACCGGGAGCTGGTACTTCAGCGACACCTGGGCGAACCGCAGCGCGTACGAGCACCGGACCGGCTTGTACGGCGGCAGCCAGGACGCGGGGCCCGAGTCCCGCTTGGCGTTGTTGGCCGGGCCGTCCACCGGGAGCAGGTTGAGCGGGTCGTTGGCGATCTGCTGCCGCTTCGCCTCGTTCCAGCGGGCGGCGCCCATCTGCCAGTCGTACGACAGCGGCATGACGTGGTCGATCTGGACCTTGGTGGCCTGCTGCTTGCGCCACTCTATGGTCGAGCCGGTGTACGGGTCCTTGAGCGTCATGGCGACGACCACACAGTCGGACCCCGACCGCAGCTCGACCTTCTTGCCGTCCCGGGCCAGCAGGTCGTTGCGGGTGTCGCACCCGTTGCGCGAGAGCGGTATGCCGTCGACGGTGTCCTTCCACGCATACCCGAACTTGTCCCGCGCGTACCCGGTCTTGGGGCCGCGTCCCTTGGTGGCCACCTTCCCGATGACCTTCCGGGCCGCCGCCCGGTCCGCGTCGGAGGTGAGCGGTGCCAGCCCCGGCTTCGTGCCGTCGGCGTTGTCGAGCGGGCTGGCACCGAAGCCGGTGACCGACCCGCCGCCGCCGTTCGAGCCGGTGCCCGGGGACTCGGCACCGGACGTGATCTTCTCGGGGTCACAGCCGGCCAGGGCCAGCACGGCGGCCATGCCGAGGGCGGGCACCATCACTCGATAAGCGCGGGGAGATATCACTCGGAGCCGTCCTGACGGGGAGAAAGCCGAACCAACCCGGGAATCCTACGGACGTCTGCCCCGTTCGGACGCATCGATGACCGATGTCCGCCGCGGATGCGTCCCGGATCACACGGCCCGGCCGGGCTCACTCGGCCGTGAACTCGTACTGCAGCTCGTACAGATGGCCGGCCTTGACCATGACGGTCGCCTCGATCGGACGCTCGTCGTCGCTGTACACGACGCGCAGGGTACGCAGCACCGGCAGGGAGCCGGGAAGCCTCAGCGCCTGGTACTGGTCCTGGGTGGGGACACGTGCGGAGACCCGGTCGACGCTCAGACGTGGCGGGTGCCCCAGCTCCGCGAGGAGGGTCGGCGTGCCGCCCGGAATCTTTCGGCGTTCCGTCATCGCCGTGCCGCGGACGATCGTCAGCGGGTAGTAGGACGCGACCAGTTCGACCGGCTCGTCGTCCATCAGGAGGAGTTGGCGCCGCAGGAGCGCGGTGCCGGAAGCGGGAAGCCGCAGCGCCTCGGCGACATCCGCAGGCGGCTCGGTCTCAGCGACTTCGAGAAGTGAGATGCGAGCGCGGGAGCCGTTCTTCGCGGCCTCCGTCAGCCAGCGGTACGGCTCCCCCGAGGGTGCCGGGGTCATGTACGAGGCCGGGCGAACGGTGCGCTGCCGGTGGTCCCGGACCGTGACGGCGGCACCCGCCCTGCCGATCACCAGCCCTTCTTCCTTGAGTAGGTGCAGGGCTTTCTGCACGGTCGCGTTCGAGACGTCGAAGCGCTCCTTGAGGTGCACGGTGGACGGCAGGCTGGCTCCCGGCGCCAGGTCCCCGGACATGATCTCGTCCCGCAGGTCCGCCGCGATCCGCTCGTGCAGGGAGCGGCGGTCCGCAGCTTCCGCGTCCGGTCCGGTCACAGTCGTCCGATCCTGATCTCGTACCGCAGTTCCTGGCCTCGCGGCGGCATCACCATCACGTCGGCCTGAATGGGCCGGTCGTCCCCGTCCAGTGTGAGCCGCGTCAGTTCGAGCACCGGCTCGCTCGCCGCCAGGGACAGAGCCGCCCGCTCACTACCGGACGGCATACGGGCCACCACGCACTCCTGCGCCCGGACACCGGCGTAGCCCAGATCGGCCAGCAGCCGGACGGCCCCTCCCCGGATCTTTCCCGTGCCGGCCAGGCCCGTACCCCGGGCGATCTCCACCGGATAGTAGGTGTCGGTCAACTCGCACGCCTCACCGTCGAGATACATGATCCGCCGGCGCTCGACCACGTGCCGTCCCCGCTCCAGCCGGAGCAGATCGGCCACCCGGTCGGGGGCGATCACCTCTCCGGCCCGCACGATCCGCTGCGTACCGCGTCGCCCGGCGGCCGCCGCCTCGGCTCCCCAGGCATCGCCCCCGCCCTGAACGGGCGGCGTCAGGTACCGGGCGGACGTGCCGGCCCGCTCGCCTTCACCCATGGCCTTCTCCTTCACCGTCAATGCCCGGCGGCCCCCACCGAAGCACACGGTAGGCGACGCGGCCGGACTCCCCCAAAGGATACCTTGCCGCCTTTCGCGAATAGCAGTACGGTGAACGCGTTACGACCCACGAGCAAGGCGGTGAACCACCGTGTCTCTGTCGCATCAACGGCGTTTCCCCCGACGGCGCACTTCCGTCGGTGCCTCACGCGACTTCGTCGTCAGTGTTCTCACGGAGTGGCGGCTCACGCCCCTGATCGACGACATACGGCTCTGCGTCTCGGAGCTGGCGACCAACGCCGTGCTCCACGGCGTGCCGCCAGGGCGGGAGTTCGCCGTCCTCCTGCGCACGACGGAGGAACTCGTACGCCTCGAAGTAAGAGACAGCGGCAGCGGCCTACCTGTGGCCCGGCAGCCGGAAGAGGACAGTTGTTCGGGACGCGGCTTGTTCCTCGTAGGTGAACTCGCCGCGGAGTTCGGCGTCGACCACCACGTCGTCGGCAAGACCGTGTGGCTGACGTTCGAAAAACCTGCCGCGCCCTGACCCCGGGCACGGCACCGGCCCCGCCGGATGCCCGGCGGGGCCGGTACGGGCTACGGGCCTGCGGCGCGGCGGCCCCGCCCCCGTCGCTACGACCCCAGGATCGTGGTGAGGAACTCCCCAGTCCACGCCAGGAGTTCGCGGCCCACCACCGGCTTGCCGCCGATCCGGCCGGCCGTGGGGCGCGGGACCAGGATCTGGTGGAGGGCCGGCTTGATGACCGTCTTGGGGTAGAGGCGCTTCAGGCGGAGTTCCTGGGACTCGCGCAGCTCCACCGGGGCGAAGCGGATGTTCGGGCCCTGGAGGACGATGTCTCCGACGCCGCAGGCGCGGGCCAGCATGCGCAGGCCGGCCACCAGGAGGAGGTTCTCCACCGGTTCCGGGAGCTTGCCGTAGCGGTCGGTGAGCTCCTCGCGGACCGCCCTGATGTCCTCCTCCGAGTTGGCCGAGGCCATGGAGCGGTACGCCTGGAGGCGGAGCCGCTCGCCGGGGGCGTAGTCGTGCGGGATGTGCGCGTCGACCGGGAGCTCGATCTTGACGTCCAGCGGCGGTTCCTCCTCCACGCCGCCTTCGAGGGACGCCCGGTAGCCGGCGACCGCCTCGCCGACCATGCGGATGTACAGGTCGAAGCCGACGCCCGCGATGTGGCCGGACTGTTCGCCGCCCAGGAGGTTGCCCGCGCCGCGGATCTCCAGGTCCTTCATGGCCACGTACATGCCCGCGCCCATCTCGGTGTGCTGGGCGATCGTGGCGAGGCGCTCGTGGGCCGTCTCGGTGAGCGGCTTCTCCGGCGGGTAGAGGAAGTAGGCGTAACCGCGGTCGCGGCCACGGCCGACGCGGCCGCGCAGCTGGTGGAGCTGGGAGAGGCCGAAGTTGTCGCCGCGCTCCACGATCAGGGTGTTGGCGTTGGAGATGTCGATGCCGGACTCGACGATCGTCGTGGAGACCAGGACGTCGAACCTCTTCTCCCAGAAGTCCACCACCACCTGTTCCAGGGCCTGTTCGGACATCTGGCCGTGCGCGGTGGCGATCCGCGCCTCCGGGACGATCTCCCGCAGCCGGGCGGCGGCGCGGTCGATCGACTCGACGCGGTTGTGGATGTAGAACGCCTGGCCCTCGCGGAGCAGTTCACGGCGGATGGCCGCGCCGATCTGCTTCTCCTCGTACGGGCCGACGAAGGTGAGGACCGGGTGGCGCTCCTCGGGCGGGGTGGTGATCGTCGACATCTCGCGGATGCCGGTCACGGCCATTTCGAGCGTACGGGGGATGGGCGTCGCGGACATGGTGAGGACGTCCACGTTGGCGCGGAGCTTCTTCAGCTGCTCCTTGTGCTCGACGCCGAAGCGCTGTTCCTCGTCGACGATGACCAGGCCCAGGTCCTTGAACCGCGTCTCGGAGGAGAAGAGGCGGTGGGTGCCGATGACCAGGTCGACGGAGCCCTCGCGCAGCCCTTCGAGGGTCGCCTTGGAGTCGGACTCGGACTGGAAGCGGCTCAGCGCCCGCACGTTGACGGGGAACTGGGCGTACCGCTCGGAGAACGTGCCGAAGTGCTGCTGGACCAGGAGGGTCGTGGGGACGAGGACGGCGACCTGCTTGCCGTCCTGGACCGCCTTGAAGGCCGCCCGGACCGCGATCTCCGTCTTGCCGTAGCCGACGTCGCCGCAGATCAGCCGGTCCATGGGGACGGACTTCTCCATGTCCTCCTTGACCTCGGCGATGGTGGTGAGCTGGTCGGGCGTCTCCGCGTGCGGGAAGGCGTCCTCCAGTTCGCGCTGCCAGGGGGTGTCCGGGCCGAAGACATGGCCGGGGGCCGCCATCCGGGCCGCGTAGAGCTTGATCAGGTCGCCGGCGATCTCCTTGACGGCCTTCTTGGCGCGCGCCTTCGTCTTGGTCCAGTCGGCGCCGCCGAGCCGGTGCAGGGTGGGTGCCTCGCCGCCGACGTACTTGGTGACCTGCTCCAGCTGGTCGGTCGGGATGTAGAGCCGGTCGCCGGGCTGGCCGCGCTTGGCGGGGGCGTACTCGACGAGGAGGTACTCGCGGGTGGCGCCCTGCACCGTGCGCTGCACCATCTCGATGTAGCGGCCCACGCCGTGCTGCTCGTGGACGATGTAGTCGCCCGTCTCCAGTGTCAGCGGGTCGATGGTCTTGCGGCGGCGGGCCGGCATCCGGCCCAGGTCCTTGATGGCGGTGCGCTGGCCGGTCAGGTCCGTCTCGGTCAGGACGGCGAGCTTGAGTTCCGCGTCGACGAAGCCGTGGTCGATGGCGCCGCAGGAGACGTGGACCAGGGACGGCGAGATGTCCGCCAGGTCCTGGTCGAGGCGGGCCGGGATGCCCTCGCCGCCCAGCACCTCGACGGTGCGCGAGGCGAGGCCCTGGCCCTCGGTGACGTACACCGTGCGCCAGCCGTCGGCCAGCCAGCCCTTGGTGTCGGCGAGCGCGCGGGCGGTGTCGCCCCGGTACGCCTCCGGGGCGTGCATCCGGAGCTTGAGGGTGTCATCGTCAAGGTCCTCGTCGGCGGCGAACGGGGAGACCGACCACCACATCATCTCCAGCTCGCGGGCCCGGTCGCGGACGTCCGCGATGCCCCGCAGCGAGGCCGCGCCGACATCGATCGGGGCCACGCCGCCGCCCGCGGTGGCCGCCCACGACGCCTCCAGGAACTCCTGGCTGGTGGCGACCAGGTCGGCGGCCCGGGTCCGGACCCGCTCCGGGTCGCAGACCACGGCCATCGAGCCCCGGGGCAGTACGTCGATCAGCAGTTCCATGTCGTCGACGAGGACCGGTGCGAGGGACTCCATGCCCTCCACCGCGATGCCCTCGGCGATCTTGTCGAGCAGTTCGCCCAGCTCGGGGTGTTGTTCGGCGAGCGCGGCGGCCCGCTCACGGACCTCGTCGGTCAGCAGCAGCTCGCGGCAGGGCGCCGCCCACAGCCCGTGGGCGGCGATCTCCAGCGAGCGCTGGTCGGCGACCTTGAAGTAGCGGATCTCCTCGACGTCGTCGCCCCAGAACTCCACCCGAAGGGGGTGCTCCTCGGTTGGCGGGAAGACGTCCAGGATGCCGCCGCGCACCGCGAACTCACCGCGCTTCTCGACCAGCTCGACCCGGGAGTACGCGGCAGCCGCGAGCGCCTCGACCGTCTCGCCCAGATCGGCGCTCTGCCCGATCCGCAGCGCCACGGGTTCCAGGTCGCCGAGCCCTTTGACCTGCGGCTGGAGCACGGAGCGCACCGGCGCGACGACGACGGAGACCGGCCCGGTCTCCGGGTCGTCCTGCCTCGGGTGCGCGAGGCGGCGCAGCACGGCCAGCCGGCGGCCCACGGTGTCGGAGCGGGGCGAGAGCCGCTCGTGCGGCAGCGTCTCCCAGGACGGGAACTCCGCGACCGTGTCCGGCGGCAGCAGCGTGCGCAGCGCCGCCGCCAGGTCCTCGGCCTCGCGTCCGGTCGCGGTGACGGCGAGCACGGTCCGCCCGGCGTCCCTGGCCAGCGCCGCCACGGCGAAGGGCCGGGCGGCGGGCGGGCCCACCAGGTCGATGTGCATCCGGTGGCCGTCCCCGGCGGCCTTCACCGCTTCGGACAGTGCCGGGTCACGTACGACGACATCCAGCAGACCGTGCAGGCTCATGAAGGGCTTCCGTCCGGGTAATGAGGGCGAGATCTGGCAGCCGGCTGCTGACAGGGGCAACGCGAAGGGCCCGACACGTGTTTGGAGGGCGGTTTCCGGCCTGATCCGGAAAGCACCCCCCGGGCGGGCCGGGTGGTGTCCAGCGTACGACTCCGGTCGGACAGCCGCTCCCGCGATCGGGAACGGGCGGGGCCGCACGGCGGGAATACGCCACCCGCGGACGGGCACGATCACTGACGCGGCGCACATGGCAGCGGGTACGCTACCGAGCCCGTGAGCCGTTGCCCAGGCAGCGGCGGACGGCATCGTCGACCTGCACCTATTCAACGGCAATACCCGAAATTTCGGCTGCACACAGACCAGGCAGTGGGGGTATACGTGGGCAAGAACGAGATGTCCGTACTCGGGGTCTCGGAGGCCGAGGAGGACGTCTACCGGCACTTCCTGCGCAACCCCGGCGCCGGTACCGACGGCCTGCACCTGCTGCTGCACACCGACCCACAGGCGTTACGCGCCTGCGTCGCCCGGCTCCGGGAGCTCGGGCTGCTCCACCCCGAGAGCACTGATCCGGGGATCTTCCCGGCAGACCCGGACATCGCGCTGGCCCGGCTGGTCGACCTGCGGCTGAATATCCTCCACCAGGAGCTGCAGCGGGTCACCCGATCGCGCCACCTCATTGATGGTCTACGCGCGGAGCAGGGTGGCCGAAGACCCCCGCCGGTGGGCATCGAACAGCTGGAGGGGGTGGACCGGATACGTGACCGGATCGACGACCTCGCGTTCTTCGCGCGGGACGAGATCCTCTCCGTGGAGCCGTACACCAGGCTCTCCCCCGAGAGCATCGCCCGCTCCCGCCCCATGGATCTGCGATGTCTGCGCCGCGGCGTACGCATCCGGTCCGTCGTCGCGCGGACCGCACTGGAGGATCCGGCGACGGCCGCCCGTCTGCGGGAGCTGGCCGCGCACGGCGCCGCGATCCGGGTCACTTCCGACACCACCGAACGGCTGCTCGTGTACGACCGCCGGACCGCCCTCGTCCCGCTGGACCCGCGCGACCCCTCGCGCGGCGTGCTGCTCGCCCATCGCAGCGGCCTGGTCTCCAACATCGTCGCGCTCTTCGAGAAGATCTGGGACCAGTGCGTGGACCTCGCACACGCCGATGACGAGGGCGGCGGGCCGGCGGACGCGGCTCTGTCCGGGGCGGAGCGGCGGGTGCTCGTGTCGATGTGCACCGTGGGCAAGGACGAGGCGGGCGCCCGTGAGCTGGGCGTCTCGGTACGGACGTACCGGCGTCATGTCGCCGAGCTGATCCAGATGCTCGGCGCCACGAGCCGGGCCCAGGCGGCGCTGCTGGCGCGGGAGCGCGGGTGGGTGTGACACGGGAGGGCAGCCGGTGACCGGCTCCGGCCCCGCGCGGGGCGGTCATGGCGGTGCCGCGCGACGGCCGTCACCGCTCCCGCGCACCGCGCGCCCGGCCCTCCTCCGCCCAGTCCCCCTCCGCCCGGCTCCCCCACCGCCCAGCCCGCCAACGCCCGGTCGGCCAGGACTCCGCGTACCGTGCGGCGGACCGTGCCCCGGTCCGCCGACGGCCCCGGGGCGATCCGCAGCATGATCCGGTCCGATGCCACCGAACGCGGTGCGCAGTCCCAGTGGGGCGGCAGCAGGCTCAGCAGGCGCAGGACGGTGGTCCCGCCGGCCGGGGCGGTGCGGTCGACGCGCACGGCCACCAGGTCGACATGGGCAGAGCCCTGGCCGGGGGCGTCAACGGGGACGTGGCCGGGGGCAGGTCCGGGGACGTGGCCGCGGAGACGGACGGGCACGTGGGCGGGGGCGTCCGCGGGGACATGGCCGTGGGCCGGGTCCGTGCCGTGATCCCGACCGGCCCCGCTCGTCACCGGCCGTCCCCCTCGCCGTCCAGGATCTGCCGGGCCGCCGCCGCCATCGCCGTGATCCCGGTCGGCAGCGCGGTACGGAGGTCGGGGGCGAACTCCGGTGCGTGGTTGGCCGGTACGGGCGGTCCTCCGGCTCTGGCCGCGCGCCACGGCCCGGCCCCGGTGACACCGAGCATCCAGTACACCGTCGCCACCCCCTGTTCACCGAACCACGCGAAGTCCTCGGTGGCCGTGAGGGGCCCACAGTCCGTGACCCGGTCCGGCCCGAACAGGGCCTCGTGCGCCCCGCGTACGGCGGCGGTGGCGGCGGGGTCCGGCAGCAGCGCGGGCGACCGCGAGGTGACGGTGAGGCCGGGTTCCCGCACACAGCCGGACGCGGCGCACTCGGCCCGCACGATCCGCTCCGCGGCCGCCACCATCCGGTGGAGCACCGGATCGGACAACGCCCTTACGCACAGCGAGAGTTCAGCGGTGTCCGGGATCACGTTGCCGCGTTCGCCGGCATGGATCGAACCGACGGTCAGCACCGCGTGCTCGGCCGGCGACGTCTCCCGCGAGACCACTGACTGGAGCCGCATGACGGTGGCGGCCGCCGCCAGTACCGGATCGACGGCGAGGTGCGGGGTGCCCGCGTGACCGCCCCTGCCGTACAGCGTGACGTCCAGCGCCGTACTGGCCGCCAGCAGCGGCGTGCGCGGGTCCGCCGCGTGCGCCAGGGTGCCGGCCGGGGCGGGCGAGGTGTGCTGGGCGAGGACGGCGTCCGGGGTGCCGAACCGTTCGTACAGCCCGTCCGCCAGCATCGCCCGCGCACCGCACAGGGTCTCCTCGGCAGGCTGGCCCACCACCAGGACGGTGCCGCGCCACGCGGAGCGCGTACGGGCCAGCTCGGCCACCGCACCGTCGGCCGCCGCGAGATGGACGTCGTGGCCGCAGGCGTGCATCACACCGGGCACGGTGCTCGCGTAGGCCAGGCCGGTCCGCTCGGTCACCGGGAGGGCGTCGAGCTCGGCGCGGATCATCACGGTGGGGCCCTCGCCGTTGCGCAGCACGCCGACGACACCGTGGCCGCCGCCGACCCCTCGGGTGACGGTGCAGCCGCTCGCCTCCAGCCGTAACGCGAACCGGTCCGCGGTACGCCGCTCGGCCCCGGAGAGCTCGGGGTGGGCGTGCACGTCGAGACAGAACTCCAGCGCGGGGCGCAGCACCTCACGGGGGACGGCCGGGGGCCGGGGCGAGGCGGGGGTCCGCGGCCCACTGGCCGGCACCTGGGCCGGCACACGGGCTGGCGTCTGGCCTGGCGCACGGGCCGGCACACGGGCTGGCATATGGGCTCGCCTCTTCCGTTCGGTGGGTCTCGGTACCGAGCCTGCGCCGCCCCCGCGGCGTGAGTACGGCGTTCCGCTGTCACCGGGTGCCAGCGGGGTGACAGCGAAACCGCGGCCGATCTGACAGCGGCCGGGGCTGGAATGCCATCAGCGCAGGGGAACGGTGCCGGAACAGCCGGTCCGCCCCCGAGAACCCGAGGAGAACACCATGGCCCCCAAGACCGAGCTCGCCACCCTCGCCGACGAGATCCTGGAGCTGGAGTCGGAGACCTTCGAGATCTCGGACTACTCGGACGCCGCGGAGGTCGTGCTCGCCGGCTCCACGTCCTGCTCCTCGACGTCGACCTGTTCCAGCACCACCAGCACCACCTCCTGCTGCGCCTGATCCACGCCCGGCCGGTACGCACGGGAGCCCCCTCGCGAGCTGCGCGCGAGGGGGCTGTCGCATGCCGTGCCGGCACCGTCCCGCCGCCCCTGAGGTCACGGGAAAGGGTGCGGCACGCGCTTGACCCCGGTCTCCGGCAGCTCGTCCGTGCGCCGGCCGGCCGCCCGCAGCGCGGTCCGCAGCCGGGGCATCAGCAACGCCCGCTGCCGCGTCCAGCCGAAGTCGAGCGGCAGCAGGCCGGGCACGATCGTGGCGACGGTGTGCAGACCCATCCGGCGCTGCTCGGGGGTGGTCTGGTCGACGGCGATGACATCGTGCCCGGCGGCGGTGAGCCCGTCCCGCAGCAGGTTCAGATCGTCCAGCAGGTCCCCGGTGCGCGGCCGCCGCGCCTGCCAGTCGGCGAAGGTCTCCTCCAGTGACCGTACTCCGACGGGCTCCAGGTACTCCCTGGCATGGAGGGACATCGCGGGCAGGCCGTACAGCTGGGCGTGGTCCTTCAGCTGACGCACCCTGGTGAAGTCGCCGGACATCGCGGTGAGTTCGTCGTACCGCTCGGCCACCTGGTAGGGCAGGTGCGGGATGTACGTGAGCACTTCGGACAGGGCCGACTCAACGGCCCCCTCCGGGTCGAATCCGGCCGCCGCGGCGAACGACAGCGTTCCCGGGCCGCCGTCCCGGCGCACGGCGAGCGCCGTGACGACGGGGATGTCGAGGTCCATGCGGGTGTCGAAGGCGTGGACGTCGTAGCCCTGGAGCCCGGCCCGGTCGATCATGCTGCGGACGGCGGCCGAGCGGCAGGTGGTGAGGTCGATCGCGGTCAGCGGGGTGCGGCCGTACCAGGCGAGGAGGAAGGCGTCCCGCTCGATGAGTTCGAGGAGGCCGAACAGGATGGCCTCCTGCGGACTGCCGCCGGTGGCACAGCCGTTGGAGCACTCGAAGACGAAGTTGTCGGCCTCGACGCCGGCGCTGTAGTGGGCCAGCCTGGCGGGTACGAGGACGGGGCGGTCCGTGCGCAGGGAGTGGGCCCACACCCAGGGGATGGGCCGGTCCGGGTCGAACGGGGAGACCATCGGGTCGTTCGCGTAGGTGTCCGGGGCGTAGAAGCCGCAGTCGGCGGGGTTCAGCGCCCGGTCCGCGAGGTTGGTCCAGCTGTCGGTCACGGGTGAGGTGCCGCGCCGGCGCGTGGTGCCCGCGTACCGCTCCAGGCCCTCCAGGTGTGCGAGGACGCGGCTGGTGGCGTAGCTGTTGGCCTGGCCGCTCCACGTCACGTCGTTGAGTCCGGCGTAGCCGCGTACGAAGTGCGTACCGGCGACCGGGGCGGTGGTGGTGGACGTCGGGTTGATCCAGGTGTCGGCGCCGAGGGCGCCGCACACCGGGTTGGCGAGCGCGGCCGTCGGCAGCGCGTAGGAGGAGAGGGAGCGCAGCCGGTAGCCGTCCGGGTCGGGTTTGGGCGCCGGGCCCAGCGTCATCCGGGCCGCCTGCGCGGTGTCGGGGACCTCGTGGACGCAGTGGGGGCACAGGGGTTCGGGTAGCAGGGGGAAGGTGGCGGTGGCCAGGGTCGCCAGGTCGATGCGGGTGACGCGGGGCAGGGCCCGGTCGGCGGGGGCCGCCTCGGGGGTGTCGTGGCCGCCGCCCAGGACCGCGCGGTAGACGGCCCAGGCCGCGTCGACGGTGTACCCGGTGAGCACCGGCCAGTGGGTGGCGCCTTGCGGTGCGCGGCCGAGTTCCAGCGCCTCGCGCTCGGAGCGGCTGCGCAGCCGCTGCCAGCGCATGGCGAGGCACTGCCCGCAGGCGGTCGCGGTGCCGTCGCCGCCCCAGGGGCCGATGAGCACGGCCCGCGAGGTGAGCTGGACGTTGGCGGCCGGGCGGCTGTCCGCGTACGGGTCGGGGAGGCCGTGCCCGAGGGTGTCGGCGGCGCCCAACGGGACGACGAGAGGTGCGGGGAGCGTTCCGGGGGCGGCCAACCGCCCGTGTCTGGCGGTCAGTTCGTGCTGAAGTCCGGTGCGGGCCGACTCCAGTGGGCTCTCCCCGGGCAGCGGGCGGGTGGTGGCTGCGGCCGTGGCGGTAGCGGTGGCTGTGTTCATGACTTGTCGCTCCAGCGGAAGGTCCTCGCCGCGATCACGCACAGGACGACGGCGAATCCGGCCAGCACCGCGCAGGACAGTGCGATGTGGCCGGTGGTGCCGTTTCCGGTGAGCGCTCCGGAGATCCCGTCGTTGAGGTAGCGCAGTGGCAGGACGTACGACAGGTTCTGCATCCAGGCCGGCATGGAGTCCAGCGGGAAGAACGAGCCCGACAGGAACGCCATCGGAACCATCAGGCAGTTGGCCACGGCGGCGACCGCCTCCGGTGTGCTCGCGCTGCTGCCGACGATGACCCCTATCGCGAGGAAGGCCGTGATGCCGATGACCAGCACCGGCAGGACGAGCGGCCAGCGGCCGGCCGGCTGGAGGCCGAACACCGGCAGCAGGGAGACCGAGATGAACAGCACGGCCTGCACGGCCCCGATGCCGATCGCCAGGACGTAGCGGGAGGCGAGGATGGCGGAGAGCGGGGTCGGGGTCATCCGGATGAGGCGCAGGACGTCGTCGCGCCGCCACTGCATGAGGGTGAAGCCGACGCTGAAGACGGCCGCGTTCCCGATGCCCCAGGACAGCACGCCGGGGGCGATGTAGTTGATGTAGGGCCTGCCGCTCTCCTCGACCGTCTGGCCGTGGAAGATCAGGCCGAAGACCACCAGGAAGACGAGCGGGAAGGCGAACGTGAAGAACAGGGTGGTCTTGTCGCGTGTGCAGGCCCGGTATCCGGCCGTGGTCAGCGCCGCGTATGCGCTCATCGGAGTCTCCGTATCGCTGAAAGCGGGGTGGTGGGGACGGGGCGGCATGACGGGGAGCAGGCGTTGCTAAGGCGTGGGCGTGGTGGCGCCCGTGAGCGTCAGGTAGACGTCCTCAAGACTCGCCGTGCGTGTCTGCACGCCCTGGAGACCGGTCAGTTGGTCGATCGCGGACAGCACCCGGCCCGATTCGAGGGTCTCCAGGACGAGTGCGTCGGGTTCCTCGGTGACCCGGTCGACGCCGTCGATCTCGCGCGCCCGTGCGGCGTCCAGCCGGCCCGGCGGGACCAGCAGCCGGGTGGTGGGGTTCGAGCCGGCGATGAGCCGGGCCGGGCTGTCCAGGGCGGCGATGGAACCGTCGACGATGATGGCGACGCGGTCGCAGAGCGCCTCGGCCTCGTCCAGGTGGTGGGTGGTGTAGATGATGGTGCGGCCCGCCCCCTTGAGCTCGCGCAGCACGTGCCACAGATCGCGTCGGGCCTGCGGGTCGAGGGCGGCGGTCGGCTCGTCGAGGAAGATCAGTTCCGGTTCGTGGACCAGTGCGGAGGCGATGGCGAGCCGCTGGCGCCGGCCGCCGGAGAGGTCGCCGACCCGGGTGTCGCCGTGTTCGGTGAGGCCTACGGAGGCCAGGGCGCGTTCGGCCGCCGCGTCGTCCGTCCGGTACAGCGCCGCCACCGTGCGCAGGTGCTCGCGGGCGGTGAGCCTGACGAAGAACGCCGAGCTCTGGGTCTGTACGCCGAGCCGGGGCAGCAGCGCGGCGTTGCGTGGCCAGGGGCTGCCGCCGAGGACGGTCACGGTCCCGGAGTCGGCCCTGCGCTGGCCCTCCATGATCTCCACGAGTGTGGTCTTGCCCGCCCCGTTGGGTCCGAGCAGGCCGAAGAACTCGCCGCACGGCACGGTGAGCGACACCCCGTCGACGGCACGGGTGTCGCCGTACCGCTTGTGCACACCGTCGAGGACGACGGCGGCCGGGTGGTCGCGGTCCGGGCCGGCCTGGGCTCCGGAGGCGGTGGACGGGGCGGTGGGGGTCATGGGCTTCTCCTTGTCCGCCACTGATCGGCGGGTCGGGCGGCGGTCAGGCGGGGAGCAGGTGGACAACGGCCGCGACGACGGCGGCGACGACCAGGACGAGGGCGAGCACCGCGCACGTTCCGTAGCCGAGATACGCGGTCCGGGCGCGCCGCGGGTAATCGGCGGCGGCCGGGTCGCGGCGTGCGGCCAGGCGCAGATACGTGGCGGTCGAGGCGGCCAGTTCGGTGGCCCCGCACAGCTGTCCGGCGATCCGGTAGCCGTCGAGCGGCGGAAGGGGCACCAGCATGGCGAGTGCCTGGACGCTGCCGAGGAGCAGCAGCGCGCCGAACGCGTCGTGTGTGGGATCGTCGAGCGGGGCGAACAGCCACAGAGCGCAGAACGGCAGCAGGAACAGCAGGTTCATCACCGCTCCGGCGAGCGCGGTGTTGATGCGTTGCCTGCGGGAGCCCAGGTACAGGTAGTTGTCCACCGTGCAGTACATGATGAGCACGGGGAACCGCCAGCGCAGGCCGATCTCGGCGACCTTGCCGCCGTTGTGCCGGGCGACGACGGCGTGGGCCAGTTCGTGCAGGGCGGTGCTGAACCACAGCAGCGTGGCCAGGCCGGTCAGCAGCACCGGATTGGTGAAGACCTCGCGGGTGTCCTGGAGGAGTTCGCCCGCCCGCAGGGTGATCAGCGCCTCCATCGCCACGAGGGCCGTCAGCAGCGGCACCATCCACCCCGGGGCGAGGAGGAAGCCCACGGCCCGGTGCAGCCGGGCCGCGGTGGCGTCCGCGTCGGCGACCAGCCGGATGCTGCCGCGCAGGACGCCCCGTCGCGGCGGTGCGGGCGCGACGGGTCCGGGGCCGCCCGCGGCCTGGGCTGACGTCCGGGCGGGTCCCCCGGCCAGCAGGCCGCGGGTGCCGAGCATCCGGAGGATCTGCTGCCAGCGGGCCTGGTCGAGCCGGCGGCCGTAGGCCTGCGCGTATGCCTCGCCGATCTCTCCGAGAGTGTGCTCGCCGTCCATCCGGGCGATGAGGAAGTGCTCCTTGGCGCCGACCTTGAAGGAACTGTCGCTGTCGGTGTCCTTGATCAGGTGCACCGTCGCGGCGCCGTGCAGCAGCGCCTCGCTGAGCAGGACTCCGGGCCGCAGCGCGGGACGGTAGGCGGCGAGGGCCTCGGCGGAGCCGGGCGCGACGGCGCTCATCCGGACTCCCGCAGGGCGCGGCCGAGCACGTGCGAGAGGTAGGCCTCGTCCCTGATCGTCACATGCAGCCGGTTGTTGGTCATGTGCATGTACGGGGAGAGGAGCATCGGCAGCGCGGCCGAGGGGGCGGTGACCGGCTCCTCGCCGTCGCCGTCGCGGGACGGGAACACCAGATCGCCGTCGCGGGCCAGCGTGACCACCCGCTCCCGGAGTTCGGCGCAGTGCTCGGCCCATCCCGCGAGGAAGCCGGGCAGCCGGGCAGCGCCGCCCTCGCCCGCCGTGGCGGCGCGGACACGGTCGAAGCGGGCGGCGAGGCCGGCGGCCATCGAGGCGTAGTTGCTGTCGTACTCGTCGCTGCCGATGAAGCCGGTCCCGGGGAACGCCCGGTGCCAGAACTCGTAGTAGCTGTCGAGGTAGTCGGCCAGCTTCCGCCGGTCGGGCAGGAAGGTCGCCGACATCACCATCATCAGCTGGGCGGAGGTGCCCAGCAGTACGGTCCGCAGGTGCAGGTTCTTCGACCGGAAGGCGTCGATGACCAGGTCGCTGGAGTTCCGGAAGTGCCATTCGGCCAGCTCGATCCCGGCCGGGCCACCGTACTTGGCGTACTCCGGGTCGTAACTCTCCTCGCTGCGCGAGTTGTTGGGGCGCAGGTTCATCCGGCCCCGGTCGTCCATGTACGGGCCGCGTTCGGCGCCGGGGAACTCGATGTCGAACAGGGCGTTGTAGAACTCGTTGAGGAACCCCGAGTCCACTTCGTACAGGGCGGGGCGTTCGGTCAGGAACGCGTCGAGGGCCTCCTCCGTGCGGCGCCGGACCTCTGCCTCGGCCTCCGGGCCGGAGGGCCTGATCCGCAGCCTCACATGCGGACCCTCCAGCCAGTAGTTGATGAAGAAGTACCCCGCGAGCAGCCCGTCGGCCTCCAGCGCGGCGATCAGGGGGCGGACGCAGTGCGTGAGCATGGGGCGGGGGTTGGCGGCGTAGAAGATGTGGGTGGCCTGCCAGGCTCCCGCCCGGCGGGTGTCCGCGGGGGCGGGGCCGGTGAGGGCTGAGCTCATGGGTGGTTCCTCTCTCGGACGGGGGCGAGGGTCTCCAGCGCGAGCTCGGCGACGTGGTGGCCGTGGGCGGAGACGGTGTGCAGGGAGTCCTCGTCGGGCAGCATTTCCCGGAACACGACCCGCGCACCCGGGCTCCTGACCAGCGCCTCGAACGCCGCCAGCGAAAGCGGGCTGTCGAAGTCGAGGTAGCTCGGCTTGGCCCCGGTCGCCCCGCGCGCCCCGCCGTCCGAGACGGTGACGAACATCCGGTCCGGCAGGGCGTGGGCGCGGCGGAACGCGTGCCAGTCCAGGAACCACGCGTCGTCCGCCGTCCCGGGACCGCGCAGCGGCAGGGCCGGGGCGAGCGCGGTCCAGCTGCGCCGGCTGAGCACCACGCTGCCGTGCCGGACACGCGGCCTGCTGGTCACCCCGTTGACGGGGGCGCCCTCGGGGACGCCGCCCCAGACGTGGAGCGGGGACATCGAGGTCGGTGAGAGCAGCAGCAGGGTGCGGGGCAGTTCGGGCAGCGCGAGCGGGACGAGGTAGCCGAGGTAGACCGGGATGACCTCCTTGTCCAGGCGGATGGAGCGCAGCGTGAGCCGGTCGGAGTCCGGGTCGTGGACGAGGTACAGGTCGTCCAGGTGGATGCGGCGGTCCGGGGACAGGGTGCCGCGCTCACCGGGGCAGACGATCTCGTACCCGGTGAGCCGGCCGTGCAGGTTGAGGTTGCTGGTGACCGGTCCCCCGGTGACCTCGGCGAGGACGGCGCCCTCGGGCACGAGAGGTGTGGTGGCGTCGAGGAGCCGCTCGTCCAGGCCGTCGAAGAGATGGGTGAACCGGCTGAACGGGAAGGACACCCCGCCGTAGGAACGGTTCAGGACGACCAGCGGATCGACGGGCCGGTCCACGATCTGCACATGGTGCGTGAGCGGGGTGAAGTCCTCCGCCAGCGGTTCGAGTTCGGCGGCGACCTCGGAGAGGAAGCCGTCGTCGATCCGGATCTCGTCCGGGACCGGGCCAGGGGCCGACGTGGTGGCCGCCCACAGGGCGCGCATCCGCTCGACGAAGGCCAGCCGGGCCGTGTCGAGGGCCTTGAGCTGCGGCAGGGAGAGCCAGTTCTCCTCGGGGACGTAGTTCCCGTCCTCGTCGAACGTGGTGTGCTTCGAGGTGAACGAGATGTACTGGTCGAAGAAGTCCTCGTGGAAGTCGTGGACCAGCTTCAGCAGGTCGTCGCAGCGCCCGCCCTGCCCGTACCGGGCGAGGAAGAACCCCTTGAACGTCACGCGCTGCGGCAGCGTGAGGTCGAACGCGGGCAGGACGCGCTCCACGGCGCCGAGCGGACCGGCTGCCAGCCGCTCCCAGTCCGGGGCGGACAGCCGGGCCGTGTGCCCGGCCGCCGCGTCCTCGTAGAGCAGGGTCTGCGGGATCTTCGCCGCGGCGACGCCGAGCTCCTCCTCCTGGAGGGTGCGCAGCGAGCCGCGCACCTCGTCGAGCAGCGCCCGGCGCCCGGCCGGGTCCGCGTCCGCGAACCGGTCGATGCAGGACATCGGGGTGTCCAGGCGTGCGGCCAGCCGGTCCGCCCAGGGCCGGCCGAGCCCTCGCAGGGACGACTGGAAGGCACCCAGCGGGTCGGTGTCGTGGACCTCGGTGCGCAGGCACGGGACCTGCACCATGCCGAGGTCCAGGAGTGCCTTGAGGTACTGGGCGCACTCCTCCTCGCCCGCTCCCCGGTCCTTCGCCAGCCAGCTCACCAGCTCGCCGTAGCGCAGGGTGCCGTGCTCCTCGAACATGGCGAGGAGCCGTTCCAGGGTGCCGCTGCGGTGGAGGAAGAACAGCCGGTCCTTCACCGCGTCGAAGGTGACGGCGGTGTCCTCGTCGCCCTGGGTGACCCAGCGGCGCACATAGCGGACCCGGTCGTCGTCGCGGCCCCAGCCGGAGGCCGGGGCGACCGGCAGGTCGGCGCGGCGCACCGGATCGGCGATCACCGCTTCGGCGAGCCGGCCGACGGCCACCACGTTGAGCCGGATGCGCCCGCTCCAGACGTCGTCGACCCGGACACCGAGCCCGCCGCCGTCCGCGTCCGGTTCGCCGAGGGTGCCCAGTGCCACCCCGGTGAACGTGGAGAAGGGGCTGGTCTTGCAGGCCGTGCGGTACACGTAGGAGAGCAGCGAGCGTTCGATCTTGCGCTGCTTGCGGTCGGGGTTCGGGCCGCCGCCGTTTCGCGTGTACGCGTCGAGCTGGGCGTCCAGCGTGGGTGATGCCAGCAGCAGCCCGTTGCGCAGCCGTTCCTCGCCCGCGGTCCGGCGCAGCGCCTCGCGGGCCCGGCCGGTCTCCTCGGCGAGCAGCCCGGCGCCGACGGCCCGGTGCCCGTCCAGCCGGTGCCTGGCGGTCAGCCAGCCGGCCAGTGCCGCACCCGTTGCCGGGTCGAGGCCCCGCACCAGGGCGAGGGACCGCTCGGCGGCGTCGGGGCGGGGCAGCCGGTTGTTGAAGACGTCGCGGCGCAGCTTGAGCAGCGTCCGGCGCAGCGCCTCGTCCTCGCTGCCGCCGACCAGACCGTGGATCAGGTCGCCGAGCGCCTGCCCCTCGGCCCTCGACCGCTCGGTCGAGTCGAGGAGTTCATCGGTCCAGCGGCGGCTCTCCGGGCAGCGCAGCGCCTGCACGCACTCCACCGGCAGCCCGGCGACCCGCAGCATGAAGCGGGGCCGGGTGACGGCGGCGGTGGGCGGGTTGTCCGAGGTCATTTCGGGGCTTCCCCTTCCGGTTACGGGCATCGTCGACGGTGGTGGGGCTCAGGCGATCTCGTACCGGAAGTCGGCCGGGGCGGGCCGCTCGTTGCCGATCATCATGATCAGCAGCGGTGCCTCGCCCGTCCCTTCGAGTCCGAGCTCCTCGGCGTAACTGAGGTTGTCGAAGCCGAGTGCCACCCCGCAGCCGGTGCGCACGGCTGACGCGGCCGTGTACACGGTCTGGGCGATCGCCCCGATGGTGGCGTTGACCAGGCGGTATCCCCGGTCGCCGACGGCGTCGAGCACGGCGTGGGTACGGACGGTGGACACCAGGACGACGCCCGCCTGTTCCAGGTTGTAGTTCGTCAGGAAGTAGTTGCGCTGGAGGAACTCGCCGGGCCGGCCCGCCTTCACCAGCCGCAGGCTGTGCGCCTCGGGGTCGTATTCGTACGCCCCCGGGGTGAGCGACTCGACATGGCTGACGAACGCGTACAGCTTCGCCAGCCGCTGTCCGCCGCCGTCCCCGCCGATCCGCGAACCGGCCGCGGCGGCCGCCAGGCAGGACGCCAACTGCTCCCCGGTCAGCGGGTGCTGGGCGTCGAAGCGGCCGAAGCTGCTGCGCCGGTCACGCAGGGCGGTGCGTACGTCGGTGCCGAGCGGCCCGGCAGGCGGCAGCGCCACCTCGGGGCGGGCCCGGTCCACGGGATGCGCCGCGGCGGGGGCGAGATCCGCGGGGCCCGGCCGGTCCGCGGCGTGCCCGGCGGTGACCGCCTGCATCCGGCGCAGCGCGTCGAAGGTGAGCACGGTGCGCGAACGCTCCTGGTCCCGGTGGCGTACGGAGACCTCGGCCGGCGGGGCGGGGGCCGGCTCCGGGCGGGGGCCGGTGCCCGCCCACTTCAGCGGGACGACGGCGAAGAGGCCCTCCTCCTGTGTGTCCACGCCGAGCAGCCGCCCGAGCCGCTCCTCGTCGAACCAGAGCGCGGGTTCGACGGACAGCCCCCTGGCGCCCGCCCACATCCGCCAGGTCTGGAGGCAGGCGCCGAGGTCCATGGACACGGCGTGGAAGGAGAAGTTGTTGTACTTGAAGGCGTTCTGCCAGTACTTGATGCCCAGGACCAGGTACTGGTCGGTGTCCGGCCCCGGCGCTCCGTCCCCGAGCGCCGCCCGCACCTCGTGCGACACCTCGCCGGTCAGCAGCCGCTGCATGGCGTGGTGGCGGGTGGAGTAGTAGTGCACGCCCGGCGGTACGGGCCCGCTCGCCCCGGACACCCAGTACACGCTGACCGGGTAGAGGCCGCCGCCGGAGGCGGAGCCCCGGGACCAGTTGGCGAGCGGGTAGTGCGGCAGGGCGCTCAGATCGGTGTTGGCCTGGACGCCGAGCCTGCGGCCGGTCAGCCCGTACGAGTCACGGAGCATTCCGGAGAGCGCGGGAAGGTCGAACTCCCCGTCCCTGGCGGCGTCCTGGTCCAGGCCGCGGTCGAGCGAGGCGTCGGCCGGGTAACCGGACGCGGGCAGCGGCATGCTGTCGACGCCCGGGTAGTGCTTGCCCTTGCGCGGGCCGTCCGCCCAGTTCGGCACGTAGTCCGCCGGCTCCATCGGGACCCGGTTTCGCGCGAGGATCGCGTCGGCGTATTCATGGGCGTACCCCATGGCAGGCTCCTTGGTCACGGGTGACGGATCACGGGAAGGGGTGGGGGGCGAGGTTCAGTTCGGCGTCGGTGAGTTCGCCCGGACGCAGCCCGGCCGCACCCAGCGCGGTACGCAGCCTCGGCATGGCCAGCGCCCGCTGCCGCGTCCAGCCGAAGTCGATCGGCAGCAGCCCCGGCACGATGACGGAGACCGTGGTCAGACCCAGTTCACGCTGTTCCGGCATGGTCTGGTCGACGACGATCACGTCGAAGCCGGCGGCGGTGACCGCGTCCACGCAACTCGCCAGGTCCTCCCGCAGGTCGTCGGAGACGGGGGGCACGGAGCCGTCCCCGTACAGCTCGGCGAAGGACCGGGCGGGCGGGCGCGGCGCTCCCGGTTCGCCGATCAGGAAGTGGGCGTGGCTGCCCATCTCGGGGATTCCGTAGGCCAGCGGGTGATCGTGCAGCGCCTCGACCCGTCCGAAGTCGTCGGCCATGGCGCGCAGCCGGGTCAGATCGCGCTCGGTGCGGCGCCGCAGGTTCACCGCGTCGGTGGCGATCTCGCAGAGCGCACCGGCCAGGGCCGCCTCCGGGTCGAGCCCGGCGCCCGCGCCGAAGCACATCCGGCCCAGGCCCCCGTCGGGCCGCACCGCGACGCCGGTGACGACGGGGACGGGGAAGGAGATCCGGGTGTCGAAGAAGCGGGCCTCGTAGCCGTACATCTCCAGCCGGTCGACCATCTGCCGGGTGGCCGGGCGGCGGCTGGTGCGCGGATCGATCTCGGGCAGGGCGGCCCGCCCGTACCAGGTCAGCAGGAACGCGTCGCGTTCGATGACCTCCATCAGGCCGAAGTAGACCGCCTCCTCCAGGCAGCCGCCCGAGGCACAGCCGTTGGAGCTCTCCTGCACGAAGCGGTTCTCCAGGCCGGGTGCGTGGTAGTACGTGAGGACTTCCGGGACCAGGACCGGCTGGTTGTCGCGCAGTGAGTAGCCGTGCACCCAGGGGATCTCGCGGTCCGGGGAGAACGGCGGGACGCGGGGGTTGGCGCGGTGGAAGGCGTCCGAGTACAGCCCGCAGACGCGCGGGTCGAGGGCCCGCTCACCGCGGCCGCGCAGCGCGTCCAGCGAACCGCGCGTCTGCGCGCGCTTGGACCGGGAGCGCATGCCCGCGTACCGCTCCAGGCCTTCGAGCACCCCGATCCGCATGCTCTCGGCGAAGGTGTCGGCGTGCCCGCCCCAGTACGTCTCGCGGAGGTATTCGCCCGAACGCATGGAGAAGCAGCCGATGGTGGCCGAGGTCGACGTCGAGGAGACGTCCTGCACGACGGAGGGGCCGAGCGAGCCGCAGACGGGGTTGGCGTACGGCTCGACGGGCAGTTCGTACGTCTCGATGTCCCGGACCCGGAAGGTGCCGGGCCGGGCCTTGGGCGCGGGCCGCAGGGTGAGCACGGCGGCCTCGGCGGTGTCCGGTTCGACGTGTCCGCAGCGCGGGCACTCCGGGTCGGGTACGAGCGGGTAGTGCCGGACCGTCAGGGTCTCCAGGTCCACCAGGTGCACGGCAGGGAAGGCGCCGGTGTCCGGTCCGTCCCCGGCGGTTCCGGCGGCGACGAGGCCGGCGATGGTGTGGGCGGTGAACGGTGTGATGTAGGGGGATTCCCCGGCCGCCCTGGTACCGGAGCCGAGCTCCAGGGCCTCGCGCAGCGCGACGGACCGCACGGCCTGCCAGCGCCGTTCGAGGCAGTGGGCACAGGGCTGCGGGCCGCTCCCGCGTGAGGTCGCGAAGGGGCCGACGACGGCGTGCCGGCCGTAGAAGCGGACGGGCACGGCGGTGGTGGTGTTGACGTGGGCGGGCACGGGGCCGGCCGGGGCGGCGGCCACGGGCGCGAACGCGTCGCTCACGCCCAGCGGCGCCACGTCCAGCGGCGGCGGTGTGCCGTGCCGGCTCAGCGCCTCGTGCAGGAGGTCCGTCAGCAGGTGCGCGGACTCCTGTGCCGGGCCGGCGGCACGCACGGGCGTCTCAACGGACATCGGGGGCACCCGCACCGTCCACCGTGAGCAGCACCCTGGCCGTGGCGATGCCGGCCGCCGCCAGGTCCGCCGGGGTGGTGTCCACGTACAGCGCGTCGCGTCCGGCGAGCCGCAGCCGCTCCAGCACCGCGTCGAACGTGGTCGCCGGCCCGCCCGCCGTGACCGGGGCGCCGCTCACCGCGACGGCCGCGGCGGCGAGATCGCGGACCAGCGGGTCGCCCAGGTCCACGACGCCCGCCGGGTCCTCAGCGGCCAGCTGCGCCTGCCCCAGGAGATCCCGCAGCGCCGCACAGACCGCCGCCCGCCGCGAGAGGCCCGCGCCGATCGCCCAACGCCCGTTACCCGAAGGCCCGTCGGCCTCACGGGCCAGCACCGCGTGGGCACCGGTGCGCTCCGCCTCACCGAGGTCGAGCAGCTCCACCGCGAGGTCCAGGTTGGCCGCGGACTTCAGCAGGAACACCAGCTCCGGGTCGTCCCCGTCGGCGGCGACCGGGCTGACGGCCGTGGCGCCGCGGACCGCCCGCAGCAGCGCGTCGTGCGCCAGGGCCGACATCAGGCCGGTGCCCGCGGCCTCCCGCGCACCGGGGCCCGCGCCCGATCCGGCGGAGGTCGCGAGGTGCACCCGGTGGTGGTTGCGCGCCCCGAAGGTCCGCACCGCCTCGGCGGGCACCCGCACGGGCTCCTTGGTGAGCAGCGAGGTCGCGACGGCCCAGGCGGCCGGGGCCGCGCCGCTGCCGCCGAAGGTGGTGAACGCCTCGGCGCCCAGCACCCGGTCCGCCCCGGCCCCCGCGTCCGCCGCCCCGGCCGGCGGGACCACGTGCTCGACGTACGCGGTCGCGGCGGCGTACAGCGCCCGCATCCGCGCACCCGCCAGATGGTGCACGTCGAAGGCGGCGACCAGCCGCCGCACCCCCGCGCCGAGCGCCACCTCGACCCGGCTGACCTTCAGCGGGGTCTGGGTCAGCGCCTCGTCGTCGTACCGGCTGAAGACCCCGGTGTACGGGCGGACCAGCGCCGTGCTGATCCGGTTCAGCTCCTCGACCATCGCCTCCGCGTCCCGGGCCGTCTCCACGGTCGCGGTGACCGGCAGCGCCAGTCCGTCCGGCAGCGCGGCGGGCGGCTGCCCGGTGTCGAGCGCGGCGCAGCGGCCGCAGCGCGGGTGGGGCCGCACGGGTTCGGCCCGTACGTCCAGCGAGGCCAGGTCCTGGACCAGTACCTGGCCGTCGGTCTCGGCGGGCAGCGCGCCGGTGGTGAGGCGGAAGATCTCGTAGCCGATGAGGTTGCCGACCATCGCGGCGACCGGCCCGGACACCCTGTCGCCGGACTCCGGGGTGACCCCCGCGGCCTCGCCCCACAGCGCGGCGGCGTCGGCGGCGGACACGTTGCCGCCCAGCCGCAGCACCGCGCAGGACCAGCAGCCCGTGGAGTCGGTGGTGGCGAGCGGGCCGACGACCACGCGCTCGCCGAACAGCCAGGCGGGTATCAGGGTGCGGCCCCCGGGTATCCCGGCGGCCAGCAGCCGGTGGGTACGCGCCCCGGCCCCGGTGCCGGTCACCACGACGACGTCGTAGCCGTCGAGCGCGTCCCAGCCCGCTCCGGCACCCGCGCCGATGAGGCCGGCCCGCGCCCCGGCCCCCGCCGCCTCGGCCGCGATCTCGTCGGAGCCGGTGACCGTGCCGATCTCCGCGCACCCGTTGCGCAGCAGGCTCAGTGCGCACCAGCGGGCGATCTCGTCGTCGCCGAGCACGGCGACCCGCGTGGCACGGAACCGGGCGAAGCGTTCGGGGGCGCCGTCGGCGTAGTGGTCGACGTACGCGATCTGCGCGGCGAACCGTTGTGCGGCGGCCTCGTCCGGCACCGGGTCCGCCGCGCTCGGCGGCTCGGGCACGTCACGGGCGAAGCCGCGCTCGTACAGCGTCTTGACCAGCTCGGCGGCCATCGCGCGCTGGGCCGGCCCGAACCCGGCGCAGAGTTCGGCGAGCCGGTGGTGGCCGGTCAGGTGCGGGACGACGAGGGAGGCGAAGCGGTAGGCGGTGCGGCCGGTCAGGTGGAAACCGCCGTCGGCGTTGTGGAAGAGCACCCCGCCGGGGGTCTCGGTGAACAGCACGTCCCGTCGGATGCGCGGCCGGGTCGCGGCGAGCGCGTCGAACGTACCGGTACCGGCCGGGCCGGCAACGGCGTTCGAGGGTGCGGCAATCGGGGTGTTCGCGGCCATGGGGTCACACCTTCTCTGTGCGGCGGATGTGTTCCGGGGCGGTTCTGCGTACGTAGCTGCGGAGCAGTTCATGGACCCGGTAGGGACCCGGCGGGCCGTCCTCCAGCAGTCCGGCGTCGGCCAGCTGTTCCAGGACCGCCTCGGTCACGGCCGGGCTGTCCTCGGCGGCGAAGGTCTCCCCCGGCGCCGCCGCGACCCGCTGGAACGCCTCGGACAGCCGGGGTCCGAGCCGGTTCAGCGCACCGTCGAGCAGGGCCCGCACGGAGATGTCCGGCGAGTCCGTCAGCGTGAGCCGGGCCAGTGGGTCCTCGCCCAGCCAGCCGACGGCGTCGGCGAGCCGCAGCCCCGGTCGGGTCAGCAGCCGGGCCGTCAGGATCCGCAGGGCGAAGGGGAAGTGCCCGCACAGCCGGGCGAGGCGGTGCGCCGCGTCCGGCTCCGCCTCGACCCGCTCGGCGCCGAGCACCGACAGCAGCAGGGCGTACGACTCCGCCTCGGTGAAGGCGGTGAGCCGGTGCACCCATCCGCCGTGGGTGGCGATGAGCCCGGCGAGCCCCATCCGGCTGGTCGTGATCACGGCCCCCTGCGCCCCGGCGATCGCGGGCAGCAGCGGGCGCACCTGATCGGCGTCCACCACATCGTCCAGGACCAGCAGGACCCGTTCGCCGTCCGGACCGGCCCGCAACGCGTCGGCCACCTCCGCGGCGATGTCGTCCCATCGGCGCGCCCCGCCGTCCGGACGGGTCACCGGCACCAGCCACCGGCCGCCGGGGAAGGCGTCCCGCACGAGGTGCGCGACATGGTGGGCGAGGGCCGACTTGCCGATGCCGGGCGGCCCCGACACCAGGACGGTGAGCGGGTGCGGGGCCTCTTCGCCGGGTTCGGCGGGGGCGGTGAGCCGGGCCACCATGGCCGCGGTCTCGCCCTCCCGGCCGGTGAAGTTGGGCACGACGGGCACCGGACGGGCACCGTGGCCGGCGGCTGCCCCGGCCTCGGCGGTGCGCACCGGGTCGGCGGCCGGCAGCGCGGCCGGGCCGTGACCCGTACCGAGGTCCTCGCCCCGCAGGATCGCCAGTTCCAGCTGCTGGAGGGCGGGCGAGGGGTCGACGCCGAGTTCGTCCAGCAGGAACGCCTTGACCCTGCGGTACTCGGCAAGGGCCTGGGTCTGCCTGCCCGTCCGGTACAGGGCCTCGATCAACTGCTCGTGGAGCCGCTCGTTCTCCGGGTACGTCCGGGTGGCGGACCAGAGCTCCACCAGTGCCTCACCGCAGCGCCCCAGCCCGAGCAGCAGATCGCAGACCCGCTCCACGCTGCGCAGCCGCTCCTCGGCCAGCCGCGGGACCTCGTCCCGGTGCAGCACGTCGGAACGCACGTTGGCCAGCAGCGAGCCCTGCCAGAGCGCCAGCGCGTCCTTGAGGGTGGCGAGCTCCGCGTCCGGGTCGCCCGACAGCGTCACCGCCCGGCGCACCTGGTCGCGGAAGCCGAGCAGGTCAAGCGTGTGCGGTGCGGCGGTGATCCGGTAGCCGCCGGGCACGGCCTCGATCACCGTCCCGGTCACCCCGTGCCGGGTGAAGAGCCTGCGCAGCCGCAGCACGCACGTCTGCAGAGCGGCCCTGGCGGTGACGGGCTGCTCCTGCCCCCACACGGCCCGCTGGAGGTACTCGGCGGAGACCACGGTGTTGGCGTGCAGCAGCAGCGCGGCGAGCAGGATGGTCGGCTTCGACGGCTGGAGCACCACGGCCTCGTGGCCGTCCGCGAGGGTCAGCGGCCCGAGCAGCTGGAACCGCATCACGGCCGCCTACTCCCGGCCGTTGACCGGTTCGCGCTCCCGGCCGGGGACGGCGGGAAGGGCTGCGGCGGAAGCGGTGGCGGCGACGGCGACGGCGACGGCGACGGGGTGCGCGACACCGTCGGGCTGCCGCGAGAGCGAGGACCTGGACACGTTTCCCTCCGGCGGTTGCGTACGGCCGGGGACTCCCGGCAGAACGACGATGCCAGCGGGGGACGGGACAGGGTCCGTGCCGCCGTGTCAGCTTGCTGCACGGCGGCGGCAGCTTCGTGCAGGAAGCACGGATCCGGCCCCGGGCGTTTGGAGGAACGCCCGGGGCCGGAACCGTCAGTCTACGTGGACCGCCGCCTCACCCGTCCGTGGCGATGGCGTTCAGCACGTTCATCCGGCCGGCCCGGAAGGCCGGGACCAGGGCCGCGAACAGTCCGACGAAGGCCGAGGCGACGAAGACCGAGATGATGGTCGGCCACGGGATCTCCAGGACACCGAGGCCCTCCAGGGCCAGCAGCTTCTGGGCCGAGGTGCCCCAGCCCATGCCCAGGCCGAGGCCGAGCAGGGCGCCGAACAGGGCGATGACCACGGACTCCAGCCGGATCATCCGGCGCAGCTGGCGGCGGGAGAGGCCGATGGCGCGCATCAGGCCGATCTCGCGGGTCCGCTCGACGACCGAGAGGGCCAGGGTGTTCACGACACCGAGCACCGCGACGATGATCGCCAGGGCGAGCAGTCCGTACACGATGTTCAGGAGCTGGCCGATCTGGTCCTTCAGGTCCTGCTTGAAGTCGGCCTGGTTCTGCACCTTGTACTGCGGGTACTCGGCGAGCGAGCTCTTGAGGGCGGCGTACGCCTCCTTCTCCTTGCCGTCCTGCGCCTTGGCGAACATGATCACGTTCTTGGGCATCTTGTCGGCGGGGACGTACCGCTCGGCGGTCGCGGTGCTCAGGTACATCGCGCCCTGATCCACGGTCGTGTCGTCCGAGGTGATCGCGGCGACCTTCAGCTTCGCCGTCTCGCCGGCCTTGAACGCGACCGTGACCGTCTCGCCGACCTTGATCCCGTGCGCGGTGGCGTACTCCTCCCCGACCGACATGGCGTTCTTGCCGTAGGCCGCGGTCAGGTCACCGGCGACGGTCTCGCGCCGCAGGTCCTGCGGGTACGTCGGGTCGGCGGCGGTGACGTGCTCGTCCGTCGTCGAGCCGTCGGGGTTGGTGAGCTTCGCGCTGATGGCCTTGTAGTTCGTGACGTGCTCGATGCCGGGCGCGGTCTCCAGCGCCTTCGCGGCCTGCGGCACGATCAGCTGACCGGTGGACGACTGCACGATGAAGTCCGCGCCCACCGACTTGTCCAGCTCGTCGGTGGCCGAGGCGACCATGGAGGAGCCCACCACCGAGAGGCAGGCCACCAGGGCGAGGCCGATCATCAGGGCCGCACCGGTGGCGCCGGTGCGCCGGGGGTTGCGCAGCGCGTTGCGCTCCGCCAGCCGGCCGACCGGGCCGAACAGCCGCAGGACGAGGACGCTGAGCGCCCGCACCACGACACCGGCGAGCAGCGGGCCGATCACGATGAAGCCGATGAGGGTGAGGACCACGCCCAGGCCGAGGAAGAGCGATCCGTCGCTCGACTTGTCGGCCTGCGTGGTCGCCCACAGCGCCGCCGTGCCCGCGCCGGTGAGGACCAGGCCGATTCCGGCCCTGATCCAGCCGGACTTGGCGTCGGCCGGGGTGCCGGAGTCACGCAGGGCGGCCATCGGGGAGACCTTGCCGGCCCGGCGGGCCGGGATGTACGCGGCGAACACGGTCACGATGACGCCGAGGGCGAGCCCGATCACCGGGGTCGTCCAGGCGACGGTGAGGTCCTGGGTGGACAGCTCCATGCCGATGGCGCTCATGACCTTCATCAGCCCGACGGCGAGTCCGACCCCGGCGGCGACGCCGAGGATCGATCCGACGATGCCGAGGAGCACCGCCTCCAGCAGCACGGACCGGTTGACCTGCTTGCGGCTGGAGCCGATGGCCCGCATCAGGCCGATCTCGCGGGTGCGCTGGGCGACCAGCATCGAGAAGGTGTTGACGATGAGGAAGATGCCGACGAGGAAGGCGATCCCGGCGAAGCCGAGCATCGCGTACTTCATGACGTCGAGGAACGAGCCCATGGAGTCCTTGTTGGCGTCCGCGGCCTCCTTCTGCGTCTGGAGCTTGTACGCGGCCGAGCCGTCCAGTGCGGTGGCGACGTTCCGCTTCAACTGGGCGTCGTCCACGCCCGGTTCGGCGGTGACGGAGATCTGGGTGAAGACGTCGGGGGCGCCGAGCAGCTTCTGCTGGGCGGTGGCGGTGTCGAGGTAGACGATCGCCGCACCGGGGTTGGTGACCTTGAAGGCGGCGATGCCGCTGATCCTCGCCCGGATGTCGCCGGTGACGGCGATGGTGCGCAGCTCGTCACCGATCTTCAGGTGGTGCCTGTCCGCGGTGTCGGCGTCGACCATCACGTCGGTGGGGCCGCGCGGTGCGTGGCCGGAGGTGATCTCCATGGAACGGAGTTCGTTCTGCGTCCAGTTGCCGGCGATCGTGGGGGCGCCGGTCTCGGAGCCCATGTTCTTGTTGTGGCTGTCGACGACCGTGACGGCCATGCTGGAGATGGCGCCCTCGGCCTTCTTCACCCCGTCAGCCTTCTCGACCTGTGCGAGGACGGAGGCGGGCAGCGACTCGGGCCTGCCGTTCTCAGGGTTGTCTTCGAGCTTCGCGGACTTCGGGCTGACGGTGACGTCGGCGGAGGTCGCGGCGAAGAGCTTGTCGAACGTGGTGTTCATCGTGTCGGTGAAGACGAGTGTGCCGCAGACGAACGCCACCGACAGCAGGACGGCGACGGCGGAGAGCGCCATTCGCCCCTTGTGCGCGAAGAAGTTGCGCATCGAGGTCTTCCAGACGGTCATGAGGTCCGCCCGCGTGCGTCGAAGTCCTTCATCCGGTCCAGCACCTGGTCGGCGGTCGGGTTGAGCATCTCGTCGACGATGCGCCCGTCCGCGAGGTACAGCACCCGGTCCGCGTAGGAGGCGGCGACCGGGTCGTGGGTGACCATCACGATGGTCTGGCCCAGGTCGTCGACGGACTTGCGCAGGAAGTCCAGCACCTCGGCGCCGGCCCGCGAGTCCAGGTTCCCGGTCGGCTCGTCACCGAAGATGATCTCCGGCTGGGCGGCGAGCGCCCGCGCCACCGCGACCCGCTGCTGCTGGCCGCCGGAGAGCTCGGTCGGCCGGTGTTTGAGCCGGTCGGAGAGGCCCACGGTCTCCACGACCTGCCGCAGCCAGGCGGCGTCCGGCTTGCGGCCCGCGATGTCCATCGGCAGCGTGATGTTCTCCAGCGCGTTGAGCGTCGGCAGGAGGTTGAACGCCTGGAAGATGAACCCGATGCGGTCGCGGCGGAGCTGGGTCAGCTTCTTGTCCTTGAGACCGGTGATCTCGGTCTCGGCGAGGTGGATCTGACCGGACGTCACGGTGTCCAGCCCGGCCAGGCAGTGCATCAGTGTCGACTTGCCGGAGCCGGACGGGCCCATGATGGCCGTGAACTGCCCGCGTGCGATGTCCACATCGACGTGGTCGAGCGCGACGACCCGGGTCTCCCCCACCCCGTACGCCTTGACGACCTGCCGCGCTCGCGCAGCAACAGCCGTACGCCTTCCAGTGCCCGCGTGCCTGGGAATGGTCACAGCCGTTGTCACGGTTTCTCTCCTATGTCGGTCAGCGCCCAGTTGTCGCTGTCTGCTCTGAAGTCTGTCGTCCTGAGGGGGTCCGGCGCGCTGGTGCCCAGCGCAGTCTTCCGGTGGGGTTTTCCCCACCCCACCCCCTGCGGCCAGCCGCAATCGCGGTGTGTCAACCACGCTACGGAGCGGGCGGGACCGGGCACGTCCTCCGCCGGGAGGAACGGCCCCTGGACAGAAGTAAGGAGCTACCCCTAGGGGTCTCGGCCCCCGGATGGAGGGCCGGCTGAGGGGCCTGGTCCCAAGGGGGCACACGGCGGGTGGAGCGCCCCGCCCCGTGCGTCCGCCGCCGCTGCCCTCTGCCCCGCGAGAGCCGCAGGTGAGACAGTGGCCGAAATTACGTGCATGGGGAAGGAATCTCGGTGAGCGGCGCGAGCGGCGGTACGGAAGCGATATCGGGGTCGGGGCTCGGCCCCGCCCCCTCCCCCGCGAAACCCCGCGGCCGCGGTCCCGTCGTCGCGGCCCTGATGCTCTGCATGGCGCTGTCCGCCATCGACGGCACCATCGTCTCCACCGCGATCCCGCAGATCGTCGGCGACCTGGGCGGGTTCTCCGTCTTCTCCTGGCTCTTCTCCGGCTATCTGCTGGCCGTGACCGTCACCCTGCCGGTGTACGGGAAGCTCTCCGACACCTTCGGCCGCAAGCCGGTCCTGATCGCCGGCGTGATCCTCTTCCTGTTCGGCTCGGTGCTCTGTGCCGCCGCCTGGAGCATGGCCGCGCTGATCGCCTTCCGGGTCGTGCAGGGGATCGGCGGCGGCGCCCTCCAGGGCACCGTCCAGACCATCGCGGCGGACCTCTACCCGCTCAAGGAACGCCCCAAGATCCAGGCCAAACTGTCGACCGTCTGGGCCACTTCGGCGGTCACCGGACCGGTGCTCGGCGGGCTGTTCGCGGTGTACGCGGACTGGCGCTGGATCTTCCTGATCAACCTGCCGGTCGGGGCGCTCGCCCTCTGGCTCGTCGCCCGCCACCTCCACGAGCCGTCCCGCGTCCGCCGCGCGGCCGGCGCCCCCCGCCCCCGCATCGACTGGGCGGGCTCCCTCGCCGTCTTCGCCACCGGCGCCCTGCTGCTGACCGCGCTCGTCCAGGGCGGGGTCGCCTGGCCCTGGCTGTCGGCGCCCTCCCTCGGACTGCTGGCGGCGACCGCCGCACTCGCCGCGCTGACCGTGTTCATCGAACGGCGCGCCGCCGAGCCGGTCATCCCCGGCTGGGTGTGGCGGCGGCGCACCATCGCCTCCGTCAACCTCGCCCTGGGCGCGATGGGGCTGCTGATGGTCGCGCCGACCGTGTTCCTGCCGACGTACGCGCAGTCGGTGCTGGGCCTCGGGCCGATCGCCGCGGGTTTCGTGCTCTCGGTGATGACGCTGAGCTGGCCGGTGTCGGCGGCGTTCTCCAACCGGGTCTACAACCGCGTCGGCTTCCGCCGCACCGCGATCATCGGGATGTCCGGCGCCCTGCTGGTCCTGCTCGCGTTCCCGCTGCTGCCCTACCCGGGCCGGGCCTGGCAGCCCGCCCTGATCATGCTGCTGCTCGGCGCCGCGCTCGGACTCTTCCAGCTCCCGCTGATCGTCGGCGTCCAGTCGACCGTCGGCTGGGCCGAACGCGGTACGACGACGGCCTCCGTGCTCTTCTGCCGCCAGCTGGGCCAGAGCATCGGCGCCGCGCTGTTCGGCGCCGTCGCCAACGGGGTCCTCGCCTCCCGGCTCGCCGACGCCCCCGTCCCCGGCCTGCCCGGCGATCTGGACTCCGTCTCGCACGCCCTGGACGATCCGGGGGCGCTGAGCGCGGCGGCGACGGACTATCTGCGCCGGGCCGTCGACGCCGCCGTCGACCGGGTCTACCTCGGGGCGGCCGCGGCGGCCTTCGTCGCTCTGCTGGTCCTGGTCTTCGTGGCCCCGCGCCGCTTCCCGATCCTGGCCGAGGAGCCCGACAGCGCCCCCTCGGCCGCCGGACCGGCAGGCTGAGGGGGCGCTGAGGGAGAGACCGTGGCCGGTCAGGCGTACCCGTACATGGGGGTCAGGCCTTGACCGCGGCGACCTCCGGTGAAGCGGACGCGTCGGCCTTCCCGCCGGTGGCGGCGGACCCGCGCACGGCCGGGATGAACGCCGAGATCGCCGCGGCGATGACGGCGACGGCGCAGCCGAACATCAGGCCGGTACGGAACCCGGCCTCGGAGGTGAGGGTGAAGCCACCCGTCTCGGTGGTCATCTGCGAGAGGACCGCTCCGATCACGGCGGCGCCGATCGAGGTGCCGAGCGCGCGCATGAGGGTGTTGAACCCGTTGGCGGCGGCCGTCTCGGACGCCGGGACCGCGCTCATGATCAGGGCGGGCATCGCGCCGTAGGCGAGGCCGACACCGCTGCTGCTGACCATGAGGAACAGCATCAGCCCCCAGGCGGAGCCCATCAGGAGGATGCCGAGGCCGTAGGCCGCGGCGATGACCAGCACACCGGAGATCAGCGTGAACTTCGGGCCGCGGGCGTCGGTGAGCTTTCCGCCGAACGGGGAGACGATCATCATCATGATGCCGCCGGGGGCCATCCACAGGCCCGCCGCGAGCATCGACTGGCCCAGGCCGTAGCCGGTGGCCTCGGGGGACTGGAGCAGCTGCGGCGCGATCAGCATTCCGGCGTACATGCCGAAGCCGACGAAGAGCGACGCGAGGTTGGTGATGAGCACCCGGGGGCGGGCGGTGGTGCGCAGGTCGACCAGCGGGTCCTTGGTCCGCAGTTCCCAGAATCCCCAGCCGATCAGCACCACGACGGAGGCGGCGAACAGGCCGACCGTCGTCGAGGAGGCCCAGCCCCACTCGGCGCCCTTGGAGACGGCGAGGAGCAGGCAGACCAGACCGACGGCGAGACCGAGGGCGCCGGGCATGTCGAAACGCTGCCCCTTGGCGCCGGCCGGGACGTCCGGGATCAGGAACCAGATCAGCGCGGCGATGGTGAGGGCCAGCGCGGCGGAGCCCCAGAACAGCACCCGCCAGCTCGCGTACTGGGCGACCGCCGAAGCGATCGGCAGGCCGAGGGCGCCGCCGATGCCGAGGGAGGCGCTGACCAGGGCGATGGAGGAGCTCAGCTTCTCCTTCGGCACCACGTCACGCAGCAGGGCGATGCCGAGCGGCACCATGCCCATGCCCATGCCCTGCAGACCGCGCCCGATGATCATGGGGACGACGGAGGACGCGAGGGCGCACACCACCGAACCGATGAACAGCGGCACCGCGCACACGAGCAGCATCCGGCGCTTGCCCAGCAGGTCACCCAGCCGTCCGGAGACCGGCACGCACACCGCCGAGACCAGCAGGGTGACGGTGATCACCCAAGTAGCGTTGGAGGACGTCGTGTTGAGGAGCTTCGGCAGTTCCGCGATGAGCGGGGTGACCAGGGTCTGCATGACCGCCGCCACGGTGCCGGCGAAGGCGAGAGTCGCGACCACACCGCCCGTTCTGGCTGTCGGCTGGGGGGCATCCATGAGGTGGAACTCCTAGGGGTCGTCGTCTCGTGCGCCGAATAGCGATGTGCATCGTACATGCCGAATGTGTCATACACACCACATGGCTGATGCACGCCGCATGAGAGCATGAGCCCGCGCTCCCAGACCGACGCGCGATCGCCCCCGGAGCACGAGCAGGAGGCCGCAGACATGTCCAGGCCCACGGACGAAGTGGAGTACGAGCAGATGCTGCTCGGGCGACACGACCTCGCCCACCACCGGGGCGGACGGCACAAGTACGCCCTCATGGACCGAAGCGCCTACATCCTGCTGAGCCGCATCCGGATCCAGGGCCCCATGTCCAACGGCGAACTGAGCGCGGCCTTCGGCCTCGACGCCTCCACCCTCAACCGCCAGACCGCCGCGGCCACCCGCGCCGGACTCGCCGAACGCATCGCCGACCCCGACGGCGGCATGGCCCGCAAATTCCGCATCACCGACCGGGGCGCCGCACTCCTCGACCAGGAGCGCGAACGCGTCGTGCGCGCCCTGGACCAGGTCATGAACGACTGGCCGGAAGAGGACATCGCCACCTTCGCCGGCTACCTCAAACGCTTCAACAGCGGCATCGAGCACCTCTCCAGGCAGCCCTGGCCGCGCCCCCGCCAACGGGCCGAACAGGGGCCCCTCAGTCCTCCGCCGGGGCCACCCGACCGGTGAGCGCCGCCAGCGAATTACGTACATGCGCCATGTGCGCCTGCACCTCCTCGCGGCCCTCCTCGTGCTCCCGCAGCACCCGCTCCGTCTCCCGGACCACCCGCTCCTCACGCACCCGGGCCGCGGCAACCAGCTCCGCACCCCGCGCCTCGGCGTCCTCCTGACCGTGCCGCGCGGCCTCCTCCGCCTCCGCCAGCGCCCGGCGCGCCTCGGCAAGAGCGGCCTCCGCCCGCCCGGTCAGCTCCGTGTGCTCCGCGGACTGCGCCGACTCGGCGTCCGCCAGCTCCTGCCCGGCCACCTTCCCCCGCTCGGCGTGCTCCTGCTCCTGATGCGCCAGCACACTCGCGGTACGGCTGCGCGTCGCCTCCATCGCGGCGCCCGCCTCCTCACGCACCGCCCCCGCCTCCAGCCGGGCCGCGGCCAGCGCCTCACCGGCCGAACCCTCCGCCGCGGCCAGCGAACGCTCGGCATGGGCCACCGCGGCCGCCCGCATCGCCTCCGCGTCCGCACGGGCCGACTCGCGCAAGGTCCGCGCCGCCGCGTCCACCGCGTCCCGCAAGGACTGCCCATCCTCCAGCGCGGCACCCCGCACGGCCTCCGCCTCGCCCTGAGCGAGCGCCAGAATCTCCTGCGCCCGCTCCCCCAGCGACGCGTAGTCCTGCGGCGCCAGCACCGCGACGGCCTCGTCCAGCCGGGCCGACTCCGCGACCAGCTCCTCCGCCAGCGCCGTCAGCCGCGCCACCTGCTCCTGGGCACCGTCCCGCTCGGCGGACACCTCGGCCACCATGCGGTCCACCTGCTCCGGACGGTAGCCACGTCCGCGCACGCCGACGAAGCCGTGCGCGGACACCGGTGCAGAACTCATCCCTGACGCCTCTTTCCGACTCTCCGACCCGACCCGAGCATCGGGTAATACGCCAAGGATGCGGCAATTGGCTGAGAAGTCGGAATCCTTTCGACGCTTTTCCGGACGGAAGCGACGGGCATCACAGACGGCAAAGGCGTGACGCCCCGCTCCCGACAAGGAACAGGGCGCCACGCCCGAAGAAGTACGACGCAGGCCGGACGATCAGATCAAGCCGTCCCACATCTGCTCCAGCAGCACCGACCACCAGCTCTCCGGCGACGCGAGCGCCGCCGGGTCCAGCGCGACGAGCTGCGCCTGGAAGTCGACCGTCCAGCGGCCGGCCTGTTCCGGGTTGAGCCCGAACCGCAGCCGCCACATCCGGCCCAGCAGGGCCAGCGAACGGGTGAACTCCGGCAACCCGGTGTTCACGAACTGCGGCGGCACCGACTGCCCGCCGGGCCCCGCCTCCACCGGCACGGCCACGATGTTCGCCGTCCCGTACTGCACACAGATCGCCCGGCCGAAGTCCGAACCCATCACCAGGTACGACCCCGCGTCGGACGCCGGCTGCACCTGACGCTGCACGGCCAGCTCGGCCAGCGTCGGCACCACCGGCTGCCCCGGCTGCGCCCAGAAGAACGGCCCGAAGTCGGCGGGCAGCCCCGCCCACACCAGCGTCCGCGCCACGACCTCCGGCACGCCCTGCCGGGACACCGCACGCTGATCGAAGCGCAGCACACCCTGCGGACCGAAGGTCTGCAGCAGCTCCTCCGCGACGGCCTCCGCCGGCACCGGCGGCGCGGGCGGCAGCTGCGGCAGCGGCGCCCGGACCGGCGCCGGCCGCGCCGGACCGTCCGCGACCTGGTGCAGCTCACCCTGGTGGGTGAGCAGATGCTGCATGCCCTGCTGCCGGCTCGCGTGATCGGTGCCGTACGGGGCGACGCTGGTGATCCGCACCTGCGGCCAGGTCTCCCGGATCATCCGGGCGCAGTAACCACCCGGCAGCTCACAGGACTCCAGCTCCGTGTGCAGCTCGATGACCTGCTGCGGCGGCACGTTCATGGCCCGCAGCTCGTGCAGCATCTGCCACTCGGGGTGCGGGGTGCCGGGCGCCGAACGGCGGATCAGCTGCTGCTCGCTGCCGTCGGGGCCGCGGTAGCGCAGCACCGCCTGGTAACCGGGGCCGACCGTCGGCTGACCGACGGGCGCCTGCGGATACCCGTACGCCGGGGGCGGCGGCGTATGACCGGGCGGCGGGGTGTGGCCGGGCGGCGGCACCGGACCGGGGGCGCCCCCCATCGGCGCACCGGGCGGGCCGGGCGGACCCGGAGGCTGCGGAGCCGGCGGGCCCATCTGAGCCGGCCCCGCGAGCATCGTCGCGGCGTGGTGCACACCGCCGCCGGGAGGCGTCGGCGGACCGGGCGGACCGGGCGGCTGCGGGGCCGGGGCACCCAGGGCGCCAGGCGGACCGGGAGGCTGCGGCGCACCCGGAACACCGGGCGGACCGGGCGGGTGCGGGACCGGCGGACCGACCTGGCCCGGGGCCGCGAACATCGTGGCCGCCTGGTGCACGTCGCCACCGGGCACCGGCGGCGCCGGCGGACCGGGCGGGCCGGGCGGCCGGGGTGCGCCGGGCGGACCCTGCTGCGGGGCGAGCTGCGTCGGCATGTACCCGCCCGCCGGGGCACCGGGTACACCCGGTCCCGAGGGCGGCGGCAGCTGCGCACCCGGAATGCCGGGCGCCCCGGGCGGCGGCGGAGTCGTCGAACCCCCACCACGCCCGCCCCGCGGCGAAACGGCCGCCTTGCTGGTGGCCTCCTGCGAGATGTCCCCCGAACCGGGACCCTGCGCGTCGAGACCGGGCACGATCGCCGTCCGGGGCAGCTGGCTGCCGCCGGACATCAGCGCGGTCGGCGCATCGGCCGGCACCACCCTGGGCGGCGCACCCTCGTCGTCCGCACCCGAGAGCGGCGGCGCGAACACCGTGGCGGGCAGCCCCACCTCCCCCTCGTCGGAACCGGCGTTGGTATCGGTCCCCGCCCACGGCGTGGCCCCGGCCGGCGACTGCGGCGAGGACGCCGGAACCCCCTCGAACGCGGTCGGCTCGTACGCGCCCGGCCCGTCCGACGGAGAAGGAGGAGGGGGAAGAGGAGAAGGGGGAGGAAGAGGAGCAGGAGCAGCAGGCGCGGGGGCGGCCGCCTGCGGCGGCACCCGCTCCCCGGCATGGTCCGCCCGCCGGTCCGGGATGCCGAGCTTGTCCGCCGCCTCCTGGAGCCACTCGGGCGGGCTCAACAGGAACGACGTCTGATTCAGATCGATGCGCTGCGGCGGCTCCGGAGCGGCCTGCGCCCCATCCGGGGCGCCGTACTCCTCCTCGTACCGCCGGATCACCTCACCGACCGGCAGTCCGGGCCACAACGTCGCCTCACCGCTGTCCCGGGCGATCACCAGCCGCTGCCGGCCGCCGTCCGAGACCGGGCCGTCCACCCGGTCCTCGGCCCACACCACGAAACCCAGTTCGAACTCACGCACCCGCACCTCGCGGTGCTGATACGCCGCAACGTCACCGTTGACCCACTCGTCCGCGCGCTCCTGCGCCTGCGCAAAGGTCACCATCGCGCTCACCCCTCCACCGGGACAGCGCGCGCGAAGCCGCCGTCCACCATCAGGTTCGCCACCGTCTCCAGCTCCGGCGGATTACCCGCGAGACGCTGCAGAAAGGCATCGAAGTCCGCACCGCACGGCAGCAGCAGCCGCTCCACCCGCTCCTGGACGCTCCAGCCGTCCTGATCCCGCGCGTCGTCATACGCGCAGAACCAGACCGAACCGATGTCCTGGCCCCGGACCTTCACCGCGAGAATGCCGCCCTGGACGAAACCGACCCCCAGGTAGTCCTTGGTCAGATGGTCCCGCAAGCACTTGTTGACGTACACCAGATCGTTCACGGCGGCCTCGTCGCGCACCGTGAAGAACGGCTGGTCGACCAGCAGACCGAGCTCCGCGTCGAGCGCCGCACCCACCGGGGCCGAACCGCCCGCCGCCTTCAGGAACGAACGGTACGCACCGGGCAGCCGGTAGCCGAGGTCCTCCTCGACACCCTGGATCTGCTGCTCGCTCACCGCCACGGACCCCTTCGGGAGCCGGAAGTGCGCGGGCCTGGTCTCCTGGAGCGGACGCGTACCCCGCTTGTTCTGGTCCACCGCGGTCGTCGCGAGACCGCCGTGATGCCGCAGCAGCGCCTTCACCTCGACCGGGACCAGCTCCATCCGCCGGCCGCCCGGCACGTGGTGCCAGGTCCAGCCGTGCGGGGTGGCCACCGCCGCGATCGTGTCCCACAGCTCATGGCCACTGGCCGCCAGTGCCGCGTTCGCCGACACGTAGTCCGTGAGCCGCAGTTCGTCGACACCGAAGCCCTGTGGAGGCTCGGCGATCTCGGCGACGGCGCGCGCGTACGGCGAGAACTCCGGACAGCCGTTCCCGTCCATGCGCACACCTCTGGGGTGGCGGGACGCCCGGACAGGATCCGGGAAGTGCACGAGCTGCCCGGCGTAGGCCCCGTTCGGTGGCGCGGCTTGCTGCCCGAGCCGACCTGTCGTCATGGCGGTTGCCCCCTGCTGCGTCTGGCTGATGAGGACCGACCTGCCCATGGGGGCGGTCCGGGCACAGCCTATGCGGTGCCGCAAGAACGGGCCCCGCCCCACCGGCCGCCGGCCACTTCCGTCACGAACCGTCACAACGATGTGCCGAATGAGCGACCAACAGGCCACCTTCGGGCGACACGCGCACACGTTTTCCCGACCCAGCTTTCACACGACCCGACACATTTGGCAGGCTGTCACCGCATACACGGGGGCGTGCACATTCGGCAGCGGCCGCTGCGGGCACGGGAGGGACAACGCACCATGCACACCGCACACTCTGCACACACCGTCACATCCGGGGACCCACGACTCAGCTGGAGCAGCACCGAAACCAGCCACGCACCCCGCCTGACCCACCGCCGCGACGGCATCCTGCCCGCCGTGGCCGCAGCCCTGTCCGTACGCGGTGAAACGCTCACCTGCACCGCGGGCAAGGGTGACCAGGCGCCCGTACTGCACCACCTCGTCCAGGACTTCCTCGACACCCTCACCAGCGGCCAGCGCGAGCGCTTCACCGGCCGCTGCCCCGAAGCGATACTGCTCTCCCGGCACCTCTCCGCCGCGGAGGCCGGCCGCTCCAAGCGCGCCCAGCGCAAGCCCCTCACCAATGGCGAGGCCCGCCGCGCGCTCAAGCACGCCCGCCTCACCGCCCGCCGTATCCGCGAGGACGGCGACCCCCTGCACGGCAGCTACGCACCGCCCTGCCGCTCCTGTTCGGTGATGCTCGCCCACTTCGGCGTACGACCCGTCGACCTCACCACGACCGGAGCGGCGACCACCGCCGAGAAGGGCTGACCGCCCCCATGGCCGACCGAAACGACTTCCCCGAACAGGCGGGCCCGGCGAATCACGACCGCCCGGCCTCCACCCGCTTCCCCGCCCCCGTCGACGCCGCCCTGCGCACCGCGGGGTGGCAGCCCGGCCGCTGGGACATCCGGCAGGCCGAGGAGTGGGCCGACGCGCTGCGCTCGCACGCCTCGCCGGCCGGCCACCAGCACGCCGTCTTCCCGGCGGCCGTGGAGGCCTGGGCCGAATTCGGCGGCCTGCACCTCACCGCGACCGCGCCCGGCCGCCAGATCGCACCGGCGGCGGTACGGATCGACCCCCTGCGCGGACTGCACCTGGCCCGGACCCTGGCGGACCTGGGACGCGCCCTGGAGACCGAGGTCGCCCCGCTGGGGGAGGAAGGGGACGGGCAGGCGGTGCTCGCGATCGACACCGAGGGACGCGTCTACAGCGTCGACCACACCGGTGACTGGTACCTCGGGCCGGACATCGACTCGGCCCTGTCCACCCTGGTCACGGGCGCCCAGCCGGAACGCCTGACCTCGGGCTGAACCCGCCTCGAAGCCCGTCCGCGACACCCTTCTCCGGCCCGTCCGCCCCGAACACCGGACGGGCCGGGCGGGGACGCGCCCTCAGGCACCGGCCCCGTCCACGTCCGGCAGCACCGCCGACACCCGGAAGCCGCCGGCGTCCGTCGGGCCGGAGACGAAGACCCCGCCCAGACCGAGCACCCGCTCCCGCATCCCCACGAGCCCGTTGCCCCCGCTGGGCAGCCCCGCGTCCGCCGTGGCCGAGTCCGAGGGGCCGTTCTCCACCTGCATGGCGACCTCCGCCCCCCGATGCGCCAGCCGCACCCACGTCTTCGCGCCGGCCGCGTGCTTGTGCACGTTCGTCAGGGCCTCCTGCACGACCCGGTACGCCGTCTGCTCGACCTCGGGCGCGTACGGACGCGTGTCGCCCTCCACCGAGAGCTCCACCGTCATCCCCGCCGCCCGGGACTCCCCGACCAGCGTCTCCACCTCGTGCAGCCGGGGCCCGTCCTCCGGCGCGACCGCGGCCGCCCGGCCGACGGAGGCGAGCGGCACCTTGGTCACCCGCGCCACCATCGGCTCCCCCGTGCGCAGCACCCCGAGCATCTCGCGCAACTCGGTCAGCGCCTGGCGCCCCATGTCACCGACGAGCGCCGCGTTGCGCACCGCCTTCGCCGGGTCCTTGGGCGCGACCGCCTGGAGCGCGGCGGCGTGGACCACCATCAGGCTCACCCGGTGGGCGACCACGTCGTGCATCTCGCGGGCGATCCGGGTCCGCTCCTCCGTACGCGCCCACTCGGCCCGCTCCTCGGCGCGGTCCGCGAGCAGCGACAGCTCCCGCTCCAGCGAGTCCGCCCGCTCCCGCAGGCTCTCCATCAGCCGGCGCCGGGCCCCTATGTAGAGGCCGAACAGCACGGGCGGCGCGGTGAGCCCCACCGCCATGAAGAGGGACAGCATCGGGACGTACCAGTCGCCGGGCCCGAAGTCGGCGCTGGCCGAGACGCCCTGGCGCAGCCGTACGTACGTGACGATGAACGTGCCCACCAGCGACATGCTCATCAGCACCACGGTGATCCGCCGCGGCACGTCGGACGCGGCCAGCGTGTACAGGCCGACCAGGCCCATCAGGAAGCCCATCTCGGCCGGTGTCGTCGCGACCGACACCAGCACCACGGCGATCGGCCACCGCCGGCGCACCAGCAGCACGGCCCCCGCGAGGAACCCGAAAACCACTCCCAGCGGCACCGGCAGCCCGGTGTCCCCCGCGAATTCCACCCCTTCCAACGCACACTCCAGCGCCGAGAACAGCGCCAGCCCCACATCCAGTGCGACACTCCGTCGCCGTTCCCACCACCAGTAGCCGCGGGTGGTCGGTCCCGCCGCTTCCCGGTCTGCCCCCGTTGCGGTCATGGCATCCAGCGTACGGGCGGGCGCATCTCATTTTCGGGGGACCCGGACAGCACGTCCCGGCGTCGAACTGATTCGAATCATGTGCTCATCACCCGATCCGGCGAACACGCACCGAGTCCCCGGCGGATGTCCGCTTTTCGGCACCTACCATGACCGCCTCGTCATCTACGTGGCCAAGAGCGCCGACCTTTGTCGTCGCGTCGAAGGGGCTTGGTACGGCATAGTGTTGGGTGCCGATCCGGCGACCCGGAACAATGTCCGGTTCTGTCCGGATTATTCCCCCATGGTGTAATTGGCAGCACAGTAGCTTTTGGTGCTATTTGTCCGGGTTCAAGTCCTGGTGGGGGAGCTCGGAGTGCGGGCCCCGACCTCACCGGTCGGGGCCCGCACTCATGTCCGGTCCAACACCCCCCGGTATCCTGCGGATGTCCACCACCCGAAGCCGAAGGGCATATCCGTGAGCTCCGAACGCCCGGCAGCCGTCGTCGTCCTCGCAGCGGGTGAGGGCACCCGCATGAAGTCGAAGACCCCCAAGGTTCTGCACGAGATCTCCGGGCGCTCGCTCGTCGGACATGTCGTCGCGGCCTCCCGCGAGCTGGAGCCCCAGCACCTCGTCGTGGTCGTCGGCCACGCGAGTGAGCAGGTCACCGCTCACCTCACCGCCGCGGACGCCCAGGTGCGCACCGCCTACCAGGCCGAGCAGAAGGGCACCGGAAACGCGGTGCGCGTCGGGCTCGACGAGCTGGGCGGGACCGTCGCGGGCACCGTCATCGTGGTCTGCGGCGACACCCCGCTGCTGTCCGGCGGGACGCTCACCGCGCTCGCCGTCACCCACGCCGCCGACGGCAACGCCGTCACCGTGCTGAGCGCCGAGGTCCCCGACTCGACCGGCTACGGCCGGATCGTCCGCGACCCGGCGACCGGCGCGGTCACCGAGATCGTCGAGCACAAGGACGCCACCGAGGCCCAGCGCGCGATCCGGGAGATCAACTCCGGGGTGTTCGCGTTCGACGGGCAGCTCCTCACGGACGCGCTCGGCAAGGTCCGTACGGACAACAGCCAGGGCGAGGAGTACCTCACCGATGTGCTGTCCATCCTGCGCGAGGCCGGGCACCGGGTCGGCGCCTCGGTCGCGGGCGACCACCGCGAGATCCTCGGGATCAACAACCGGGTGCAGCTCGCGGAGGCCCGCCGGCTGCTGAACCAGCGGCTGCTGGAGCGGGCGATGACCGCCGGCGTGACCGTGGTGGACCCGGCGTCGACGCTGATCGATGCCACCGTGACGTACGAGCGGGACGCGATCGTGCACCCGGGTACCCAGCTGCTGGGTACGACGCATCTCGCGGAGGACGCCGAGGTCGGCCCGAACTCGCGGCTCAAGGACACCGTCGTCGGTACGGGCGCGCGGGTGGACAACACCGTCGCGGACGGGGCCGAGGTCGGCGCCGGTGCGACGGTCGGTCCGTACGCCTATCTGCGGCCGGGTACGCGGCTGGGCGCGAAGGCCAAGGCCGGTACGTACGTGGAGATGAAGAACGCGACGATCGGCGAGGGCACCAAGGTTCCCCACCTGTCGTACGTCGGTGACGCGACGATCGGCGATCACACCAACATCGGTGCCGCGAGCGTGTTCGTGAACTACGACGGTGTGGCCAAGCACCACACGACGATCGGCTCGCACTGCCGTACCGGGTCGGACAATATGTTTGTGGCGCCCGTCACGGTCGGGGACGGTGTCTACACCGCGGCCGGGTCCGTCATCACGAAGGACGTGCCGTCCGGTTCACTGGCCGTGGCCCGTGGCCAGCAAAGGAATATCGAGGGCTGGGTGGCCCGCAAGCGTCCGGGCAGCGCGGCCGCGCAGGCGGCCCAGGCCGCGGCGGAGGAGACCGGCGGCGAAAGCTGACCGGAATCAGGCGCGTCGCGCACGGCGTACCGTGATAGATGCTCACCCCATTTCGGCTGGCTCGTTGCACATCGGGACATCTGCGTGCAGCGCCAGGAACACGTCTGAGGAGACTGTGCTGTGACCGGGATCAAGACGACCGGCGAGAAGAAACTGATGTTCTTCTCCGGCCGCGCCCACCCCGAGCTGGCCGAGGAGGTTGCACACCAACTGGGTGTCGGCCTCGTGCCGACGAAGGCCTTCGATTTCGCCAACGGTGAGATCTACGTCCGATTCCAGGAGTCCGCCCGCGGCGCCGACTGCTTCCTGATCCAGAGCCACACGGCCCCGATCAACAAGTGGATCATGGAGCAGCTGATCATGCTGGACGCGCTGAAGCGCGCGTCGGCCCGTTCGATCACGGTGATCGTGCCGTTCTACGGCTACGCCCGCCAGGACAAGAAGCACCGCGGCCGCGAGCCGATCTCGGCCCGCCTGATCGCGGACCTGATGAAGACGGCGGGTGCTGATCGCATTCTCACCGTCGACCTGCACACCGACCAGATCCAGGGCTTCTTCGACGGTCCGGTCGACCACCTCTTCGCGCTGCCGATCCTGGCCGACTACGTCGGTGCGAAGGTCGACCGCTCGAAGCTGACGATCGTCTCGCCGGACGCCGGCCGGGTGCGCGTCGCCGACCGCTGGTGCGACCGTCTGGACGCCCCGCTGGCGATCGTGCACAAGCGCCGCGACAAGGACGTGCCGAACCAGGTGAGCGTTCACGAGGTCGTGGGCAACGTCAAGGGCCGGGTCTGTGTCCTGGTCGACGACATGATCGACACGGGTGGCACGATCTGTGCCGCCGCCGACGCCCTGTTCGCGCACGGTGCCGAGGACGTCATAGTGACGGCGACGCACGGCGTGCTCTCGGGTCCGGCCGCCGACCGGCTGAAGAACTCGAAGGTCAGCGAGTTCGTCTTCACGGACAGCCTGCCGACCCCGGGCGAGCTGGAGATCGACAAGATCACGGTGCTCTCGATCGCGCCGACGATCGCCCGCGCGGTGCGCGAGGTCTTCGAGGACGGTTCGGTCACGAGCCTCTTCGAGGAGCAGTAGGCGAAGAGCGTCACAGAAGATCCACTTTGGGGTGCGGCCTCCCCGCCGGGTAGACTCAGCGAGTTGCTCGGCGAGGGAGGCCGTACTCATGGGTACGGCGGTCCGTTATCGACGCGCTCTTCGTAGCAGGCCTGTCGTGGGCCGGGTGACCAATCGGAGTTTTGTCACCTTACGAGGAGTGCAGTCATGGCCGAGATCAAGCTCAACGCCGAGGTCCGTACCGAGTTCGGCAAGGGCGCTGCCCGCCGCACCCGTCGTGCCAGCCTCGTTCCCGCCGTCATCTACGGCCACGGCGCCGAAGCGGTCCACATCACGCTGCCGGCTCACGAGCTTCAGCTCGCGCTGCGTACGGCCAACGTCCTGATCGGTCTGGAGATCGACGGCAAGGACGCGCTGGTCATCCCGAAGGCCGTGCAGCGCAACGCCATCAAGGGCAACATCGAGCACGTCGACCTGCTGACCGTGAAGCGCGGCGAGAAGGTCAACGTCGAGGTCGCGGTGCACGTCGAGGGCGAGCTGGCCCCGGGCGGCAACCTGCTGGAGTACGTGATGAACACCCTGCGTGTCGAGGCCGAGGCCACCCACATCCCGAACTCGGTCACGGTCTCCATCGCGGGCCTGGACGCCGGTGCCTCGATCCTCGCCAAGGACATCCCGATGCCCAAGGGTTCGGTGCTGGCCGAGGCCGACCCGGACGCGGTCGTTCTCGCGGTCGTCGCCGCTCAGGTCGAGGAGGCGTCCGACAGCGAGGGCGAGGGTTCCGAGGCCTGAGAGGCTGCCCGCGGCCTCTGAGCCTTGCCCCACCTGCTTGACTGACGGGGCGGCGGTCTCCCTCCGGGGGATCCGCCGCCCCGTTTTCCCTGTCTGCGACCCACCCGTACGCGAGGAGACCCAGCGCGATGTCCGACGCCACCGACCCCTGGCTGATCGTGGGCCTGGGCAATCCCGGTCCCGAGTACGCGGCGAACCGGCACAACGTGGGCTTCATGGTCGCCGAGCTGCTCGCGGAGCGGATCGGCGGGAAGTTCAAGCGGGCGCCGAAGGCCCAGGCGCAGGTGCTGGAGGGCCGGATGGGTCCGCCGGGTCCGCTGAGCCGCCGGGTGGTGGTGGCGAAGCCGATGTCGTACATGAACCTGTCCGGCGGCCCGGTGACGGCGTTGCGCGATTTCTACAAGGTGCCGCTCGACCATGTCGTGGCGGTCCATGACGAGCTGGACATCGACTACGGGTCGCTGCGGCTGAAGCTGGGCGGTGGCGACAACGGTCACAACGGGCTGAAGTCGATGACGAAGTCGATGGGGCCGGATTATCACCGGATCCGGTTCGGGATCGGGCGTCCGCCGGGCCGGATGCAGGTCGCCGATTTCGTTCTGAGGGATTTCTCGTCGACGGAGCGCAAGGAGCTCGGCTTCCTGGTGGACCGGGCGGCGGATTCGGTGGAGTGCCTGTTGGCGGAGGGTCTGGAGCGCGCGCAGAGCGCGTACAACTCCTGAGCTCCGGTGGGCGCGAATCCCGACATACCTACCGGTAATCGTGCTGTTTTCAGCCACGGCTTGACCGGGTGCGGGGCGCTGGCCAAGGATCGGCCCCCATGAAGCGCAGCTCCTCCCAACGTGCCCTGCATTTCGGCCGCAGCGCCGCGCTCGGCGGTGTCGTCCTGCTGCTGCTGGTGGCGGGTGTGCTGTCCTCGTGGGACACGGCGCATCACATCGTGCTGGCCAAGGGCCGTGAGCACGGCACGATGACGGTCACCGGGTGCGGCAGTGAGGTCTGTACGGGGCCTTACACGCCGGCCGACGACGGGTCCGGGCGTTCGCGGGTGTCGGTCGAGAAGTCCGTGGCGGCGAAGAAGGGGGACCGTTTCCCCGTCGTCGTGAAGCCGGGCACCTTCGAGGTGGTGCGGACGGGGACGCCGGGTTTCCTGCACGCGTGGGTGCCGTTGGGCGGCGCGCTGGTTCTTGCGGCGCTGGTGATCGGTGGCGGTCTGCGGCTGCCCCGGATCGCGTGGGGTGCCGGGATCGCGGGTGCGGTCCTGCTGGTGGCGACGTTCTTCGCGCTGTGACAGGGCCGCACCCGCGGCGGCGTTGATCAGCCGGTGTTGCGCAGTCCGGCGGCTACTCCGTTGACGGTGAGCAGCAGGGCGCGGGCGAGCAGCGGGTCGGCTTCCTCGCCGCGTTCGGCGGCCTGGCGCTGGCGGGCCAGCAGGGATACCTGGAGGTAGGAGATCGGGTCCAGGTAGGCGTCACGGATGGCGAAGGTCTGCTGGAGCACCGGGCTGGTGCCGAGCAGTTCGGTGTTGCCGGTGATCTTGAGGACTTCGCTGACGGTGAGGGCGTGCTCGGCCTCGATGGCGTCGAAGACGTGCTTCAGCTCGTCGGGGACGAGGGTGTCGACGTAGTGCCGGGCGATGCGCAGGTCGGTCTTGGCGAGGGTCATCTCGACGTTGGAGAGGAAGTTCTGGAAGAAGTGCCAGTGTTCGTGCATCTCTTCGAGGACGGTGTCGAGGCCGGCTTCGCGCAGGGCCTTGAGGCCGGATCCGACGCCGTACCAGCCGGGGACGATCTGCCGTGACTGGGTCCAGCCGAAGACCCACGGGATGGCGCGCAGGCCGTCGAGGGAGACGCCGGAGCCGGGGCGGCGGGAGGGCCTCGATCCCAGGTGCAGGTCGGCGAGCTGGTCCACCGGGGTGGAGGCGAGGAAGTACGTCGGCAGGTCGGGGTCCTCGACGAGCTTGCGGTAGGCGCCGTGGGCGGCGTCGGAGACGGTGTCCATGGCCGCGTCCCAGCGGGCGAGGGCCTCGTCGGACTGGCGGGGTGCGGTGTGCAGCGCGGAGGCCTGGAGGGTGGCCGCGACGGTGAGTTCCAGGTTCTCGCGGGCGAGTGCGGGGATGAGGTACTTGTCGGAGATGACCTCGCCCTGCTCGGTCACCTTGATCTCGCCCTCCAGCGTGCCCCAGGGCTGCGCGAGGATCGCGTCGTGCGAGGGGCCGCCGCCGCGGCCGACGGTGCCGCCGCGGCCGTGGAAGAGGCGCAGGCGGACGCCGTAGCGGTGGGCGACGTCGCGCAGCCGGCGCTGGGCGCGGTGGATCTCCCACTGGGAGGTGGTGATGCCGCCGAACTTGGAGGAGTCGGAGTATCCGAGCATGACCTCCTGGACGTCGCCGCGGAGGGATACGAGGCGGCGGTAGGAGGGGTCGGCGAGCATTTCATCGAGGATGACGTCGGCTGCCTTGAGCTCGTCGGTGGTCTCCAGGAGCGGCACGATGCCGATCTTGGCCCAGCCGCCGTGCAGGTCGAGGAGGCCTGCCTCGCGGGCGAGGACTGCGGCGGCGAAGACGTCGTCGGCGCCCTGGCACATCGAGATGATGTAGGACTCGATGACTTCGGGGCCGAAGCGTTCGAAGGCTTCCCTGATGGTGTGGAAGACGCCGAGGGTCTTCTCGCCGGCGGCGTCGAGGGGGGCCGGGGTCGGTGCGAGCGGGCGGCGGGAGCGGAGCTCCTTGGCGAGGAGCTTCTGCCGGTAGTCGCGGGGCATGTCGGCGTAGCGCCAGGATTCCTCGCCGAGGCGGTCGAAGAGCTGGCCGAGGGCGTGGTGGTGGGCGTCGGCGTGTTCGCGTACGTCCATGGTGGCGAGCTGGAGGCCGAACGCGGAGAGGGTGCGGATGGTGCGGTCCATCCGGCCGTCGGCGACGATGCCGCCCCTGTGCTCGCGCAGTGAGGTCTGGATGAGGACCAGGTCGGCGATGAGTTCGGCGGTGCCGAGGTAGTCGCAGCCGGGGCGGTGCGGGGTGCCGGAGGCGAGGCGCTCTCGGGTGTTGACGAGCTTCTGCCGGATGCAGGTGGCCTTGAGGCGGTAGGGCTCCTCGGCGTTCAGCCGCTTGTAGCGGGGGCTGATCTCGGGGAGCAGTTCCAGGTCGGTCTGGAGTGAGGTGAGGAGCTCGTCGGTGGCTCCGGTGTAGCGGATGGAGTTGGAGAGCAGTCCGCGCAGCTGGTCGACGAGTTCGAGGGCGTCGGTGATGCCGTGCTCGTGCTGGAGGATCAGTACTTCCCAGGTGACGGCGGGCGTCACGTTGGGGTTGCCGTCGCGGTCGCCGCCGATCCAGGTGCCGAAGGTGAGGGGGCGGGTGCCGGCGGGCAGTTCGACGCCGACGCGCTCCAGTTCGGCGGCCAGGTCCTCCAGGACGTCGCCCACGGCGTTGGCGTGGAGTTCGTCGAGGTAGTAGATGGCGTTGCGGGCCTCGTCGGCGGGTTCCGGGCGGACGACGCGGAGTTCGTCGGTCTGCCAGATGAGGTCGATGTTCTCGGCGAGCCGGATGTCCTGGCGGCGCCGGTCGGCCTCGATGACGGGGGTTTCCAGGAGTGCGGCGATGCGGCGGAGCTTGTTGAGTACGGAGCGCCGCGCGGCCTCGGTGGGGTGCGCGGTGAAGACGGGCCGTACGTTCAGGTTCTTGACGGTGGCGCGCAGGTGCTCGGGGTCGGCGTCCTTGAGGCGGTCGGCGGTGCGGGCGAGGAGCCCGCCCTCGGCGGCGCGCCGGTCGCGCATCTCGTGGGCGCGGTGGACCTGCTCGGTGACGTTGGCGAGGTGGAAGTAGGTGGAGAAGGCGCGCACGAGCTGTGCGGCGGTCTCCAGGTCCGTGTCGCCGAGCAGCTGGGCCGCCGCTTCGCCGTCGGTGCGGGTCAGGGCGCGGACCCGTTCGACGAGGTCGAGGAGTTCGGGGCCCTCCTGGCGTACGAGGGTCTCGCCCAGCAGGTCGCCGAGGCGGCGGATGTCGGCGCGCAGCTCGGGGCTGGCGGCAGGGGTCTGGTCGGCACTGCTCACAGTGTGCGGCTCCTTGCAGTGGTTGAGCACGGGTTCCGGGGCCCTGCGGCTGGCAGCGGGTGCCACGCCACCCCCGGGCAGAGTGCGGACCGCGCTGTCCGACCTCTTCAGGATAGGTGTCCGTGCTTTGGGTGCTGTTCGCGCCCCGAAAGGTGTCCGCACTTCAAGACGGGTCCCCGCGGGGTACGCGCTGTGTCCCCTACCCCGTATGACGTCACTCTGTGCCCGGTCGGCCGCTCCCTCTTGTGGCGGGGCTCCGCGCTGCCATACTTACGACGCCGTAGGTTACGGATGCGTAGCCAGGAAATCCGTCGCGTCTCACCCCACAGGGGACTCCCCATGAAGACCAGCCCCGATGTGATCGAGGCCGCTCCGGCGGCCGACGGTCCTCCCTCCGCCACGCTCGGCGGGGACAACAAACGGTCGATCGAGCAGTTCGCGCTCCTGCTGTTCATCGTCGTGCCTTTCCTGGCCCTGGTCGCGGCTGTGCCGCTGGCCTGGGGCCGGGGTGTCAGCTGGCTCGATCTGGGTCTGCTGGTGGCGATGTACTTCATCGGTTGCCACGGCATCACGATCGGCTTCCACCGCTATTTCACCCATGGTTCGTTCAAGGCGAAGCGTCCGCTCCGTATCGCCCTGGCCGTGGCCGGTTCGCTCGCTGTGGAGGGTCCCCTGGTGCGCTGGGTAGCCGATCACCGCAAGCATCACCGCTTCTCGGACGCCGAGGGCGATCCGCACTCCCCGTGGCGTTTCGGTGAGACGCTGCCGGCTCTGATGAAGGGTCTGTGGTGGGCGCACATCGCCTGGATGTTCGACGAGGAGCAGACACCTCAGCAGAAGTACGCGCCTGACCTGATCAGGGATCCGGCGATCCGCGGGATCTCCCGTCACTTCCTGTCCTTCACGATTGTGTCGTTGTCGATCCCGCCGCTGGTCGGCGGTCTGGTCACGATGTCGTGGTGGGGTGCGGCGACGGCGTTCTTCTGGGGCTCTCTGGTCCGGGTGGCGCTGTTGCACCATGTGACGTGGTCGATCAACTCGATCTGTCACGCGGTCGGCAAGCGTCCGTTCAAGTCCCGCGACAAGTCCGGGAACGTGTGGTGGCTCGCGGTTCTCTCGTGCGGTGAGTCCTGGCACAACCTGCACCACGCGGACCCGACGAGTGCGCGGCACGGCGTGATGCGGGGTCAGATCGATTCGAGTGCCCGGTTGATCCGCTGGTTCGAGAAGCTGGGCTGGGCGAGCGATGTGCGCTGGCCCGATGCCGCCCGTATCGAGTCCCGGCGCCACCCGGCGGAGGCCGACGCGGCATGATTGACGATGTGGCGACCGACGGCAGCACGAGCAGCGAGAAATCCCGCGCACCCGCCCGGCGGGCCCGGCGGGTGCGGATGACGGGCAAGGAACGCCGCGAGCAACTGCTGGACATCGGTCGCACCCTCTTCGCCGACAAGGGTTTCGAGGGCACTTCGGTGGAGGAGATCGCGGCGCGTGCCGGGGTCTCCAAGCCGGTGGTCTACGAGCACTTCGGCGGCAAGGAGGGGCTGTACGCGGTGGTGGTGGACCGGGAGATGCGTCAGCTCCTGGACATGGTGACCAGTGCGCTGACCGCCGGGCATCCGCGTGAGCTGCTGGAGCAGGCGGCGTTCGCGCTGCTGGACTACATCGAGACGTACACGGACGGGTTCCGGATTCTGGTGCGTGATTCGCCGGTCGCTCAGTCGACCGGCACGTTCGCCTCGCTCATCAGCGATATCGCCACTCAGGTGGAGGACATTCTGGGGCTGGAGTTCAAGGCCAGGGGTTTCGATCCGAAGCTGGCTCCGCTGTACGCGCAGGCGCTGGTCGGCATGGTGGCGCTGACGGGTCAGTGGTGGGTGAACGCCCGCAAGCCGAAGAAGGCCGAGGTGGCGGCGCATCTGGTGAATCTGGCGTGGCACGGGCTGGAGAACCTGGAGTCGAAGCCTCGGCTGATCGGCCACCGCAAGAACTGAGGGGGCGACATGGGGCGGGCGGCACGGGCCGGATGGCGCACGGGGGTTGGGCGTTGGTGTGTCCAAGCCGAGACATTGCTCCATTGCTAAACCACTTCAGTCGCGGGGGTCACAGTTGTAGAGTCTGTGAACATCCCGGGAACTCTTCACCCTGCGTGTGACGCACCTGTGAAGACGTTTCTCCCGGTTCCACCACGTACCCCTGGGGGGGCTTTGTCTTCTGTGGAACCCGGCCGTTCCGTTCCCGCGCGCTCGAAGCGCGCGCGGCGGATCGCGGCCTGCACCGCGCTCGTTCTCTCCGCCGGCATGCTGCTGGCGGCCCCGGCCTCGGCCGATGACTCGTCGCCCGCGCCGCACCGCGCCACCCAGCCCCGCGTGCCCGCCGCCGAGGCGCAGCCCTCGCTGACGCTGCCGAAGCACACCGCGAAGAAGAAGTCGCCGGCCGCTGCCGCGCCTGGCGCCAAGGCCGCGGTCATTCCCGCCAAGCCGCGTTTCGACGTGGACGGCGACGGCTACAGCGACACCCTGTACCGCGGGATCGACGGGCACTACTACGTCATCCCGACGAACGGGACGAACTCCTACGAGTTCTCCCTGAACCCCGATGACCCGAACGAGAAGTTCAAGGACGTCATCACGCCGGGCGACCTGAACGGCGACGGCAGGCCCGAGCTGCTCACCCTGTCGGCGGCCGGCAAGCTCTCGCTCCACCAGGCGTGGAGCGCCGACGGCGCCGGTTACGCCGACTGGTCCGGCACCGGCTGGCAGAAGTACAACAAGGTCATCGCCGCGGGCGACCTGACCGGCGACGGCAAGGGCGACCTGCTCGCCCGCACCCCGTCCGGCGACATCTTCCTGTACGCGGGCACCGGCAACGTCACCAGCGCCCCCTTCAAGGCCGGCGTCAAGGTGGGCTACGGCTGGGGCTCGTACGACCAGATCGTCGGCGCGAACGACGTCAACGGTGACGGGATCGGTGACCTCTACGCCCGTACGCCCGCCGGCGACCTGTACTACTACGCGGGTACCGGATCGGCCTCGGCGCCCTACAAGGCGCGCGTCAAGGTCGGCTACGGCTACGACACGTACAACCAGCTCATCGCCACCGACGACGTGACCGGTGACGGCCTCGGTGACCTGATGGGCCGTACGCCGGGCGGCACGCTCTACGCGTACGAGTCCACCGGGTACGGCACCTTCCTCAAGCGGACCGAGATCGCCACCGGCTGGAACGCCGCGTCGCTCTTCGCGGGCCAGGGCGGTAACCCGGACTTCGGCAAGAACGAGCTGATGGCCCGCACCACGGGCGGCACGCTCTACTGGTACTACGCGAAGAACAACGGCAAGCTCAGCGCCCGCGTCCAGGCCAGTGACAGCGGCGGCTGGGCCGGCGCCGACATCAGCTTCCCGTCGTCGCTCGACAACGACGGCTACGCGGACCTGCTGGAGAAGTACAGCGGCACGCTCTACAACGAGGGCTCGGCCGTCAGCAGCGGCTGGGGCGCCTACAACTCCCTCGTCGGTCCCGGTGACCTGAGCGGCGACGGCAAGGGCGACCTGCTCGCCCGCACCACCTCGGGCGACCTGTACCTCTACCGGGGCAACGGCTCCGGCACCGGTTTCTCCGCCAAGATCAAGGTCGGCTACGGCTACAAGTCGTACAAGATCGTCGGCGCCGGTGACCTGACCGGCGACGGTCTGAACGACATGGTGGCCCGCGCGTCGGACGGCACCCTGTACCTCTACCCGGGGACGGGATCGGCCACCAAGCCCTTCAAGGCACGTATCAAGATCGGCACCGGCTACAACATCTACAAGAAGTTCGTGGCACCGGGTGACATCAACGGTGACGGCAAGGCCGATCTGATCGGCGTCGACGGCAAGGGCGACGTGTACCTCTACACGTCCACCGGCACCGGGAAGATCGACAAGCGCGTGAAGATCGGCTACGGCTGGGACATCTACAACAACATGTACTGAGCGTCCCGCCCGGCCCGCCCCGCAAGAGGCATCGAAGCGCCCTGTCCCCGGATCTGCGGGGGCGGGGCGCTTCCGCGTCCCCGTCAGCCGGTCACCGGCTCCAGGAACTCCAGCCGGTTGCCCACCGGGTCGTGGCTGAAGAAGCGGCGGTGGCCCGGCAGGTCCTCGTCCCACCGCACCTCGGCGCCGTGCTCCGCCAGCCGGGCCGCGTACGCCCCGATGTCCGTCACACGCAGGCCGGGGTGCGCCTTGCGGGCCGGGCGGAAGTCCGCCTCGATACCCAGGTGGAGCTGGACCGGGCCCGCCTGGAACCAGCAGCCGCCGCGGGCGGCCAGGACCGGGGGCTTGGGGAGTTCGGTCATCCCGAGGGCGTGCACGTAGTAGTCGCGCAGCGCGTCCTCGGAGCCTTCGGGGGCGGCGAGCTGGACGTGGTCGACGGCGGCGATCATCACTTCTCCCGGTGGGCGACGGCGAAGATACGGCGGAACGGGAAGACGGTGCCGTGCGGGCCTACGGGGTACGCGGCGCGCAGCAGGTCGCGGTACTCGGCGAGGAAGGCGCTCCGGGCCTCCGTGTCGTCGGCGAGGGCGGTGAGGACGGGGCGCAGGCCGGTGCCCTTGACCCAGTCAAGGACGGCGTCCTCGCCGGGCAGCAGGTGCAGGTAGGTGGTCTCCCAGACGTCCGCCGTGCGGCCGGGGGCGGTGAGCCGGTCCAGGTAGGCGGCGGGGCTCAGTACCGCGTCCGAGTGGCGCAGCAGGCCGCCCAGCCGGGAGCGCCAGCGCGGGGACTCGGCGAGTTCGCGCATCAGGGCGTGGCTGGGCTGCTCGAAGTTGCCGGGGACCTGGAGGGCGAACGTGCCGCCGGGGGTGAGGGCGGCGAGCCAGTCGGGAAAGCGGTCGGCGTGCCGGGGCACCCACTGGAGCAGGGCGTTGGAGACGATCAGGTCGTACGGTTCCCCGGGTGTCCAGGTCGCGGCGTCGGCCTCGGCGAAGTCCAGCAGGGCGGCGGTGTGGGCGCGGGCCCGCTCCAGCATCTGCGGGGAGTTGTCGTAACCGGTGACGCGGGCTCCGGGCCAGCGTTCGGCGAGCAGGGCGGTGACGTTGCCCGCTCCGCAGCCGAGGTCGGCGATCCGGGGGGCGGGGGCGCCGGGGAGCGGGGGGACGCGGGCCAGCAGATCGTGGAAGGGGCGGGTGCGGTGGTCCGCGTGGCGCAGGTACTGCTGCGGGTCCCAGGTGGGTGCGGTCATGGGATCCAGGATCATCCCGAAAGTATCTTGATGTCAAGACACTCGAATTCAAGAGACTTCATGTCGACAGACCCTTTACACTGATCCATATGGAGGACGAGGTCGACCGACTGGTCGCTGCATGGCGCCGAGAGCGCCCCGACCTCGACGTGGAACCACTCGAGGTCCTCAGCCGCGTCTCCCGCCTGGCCCGCCACCTCGACCGGGCCCGCCGGATCGCCTTCTCCGAGCACAGTCTGGAGCCGTGGGAGTTCGACGTCCTCACGTCGCTGCGCCGCGCCGGCGATCCGTACCAGCTCTCCCCCGGCCAGCTGCTCACCCAGACCCTGGTCACCTCGGGCACCATGACCAACCGCATCGACCGGCTGACGAAGAAGAACCTCGTCGAGCGGCTGCCCGACCCCAGCGACCGCCGCGGCGTACTGGTCCGGCTCACCGCCGAGGGCCGCGACAAGGCCGACCAGTCACTGGCCGGCCTGCTCGCCCAGGAGCGCGCCATCCTCGGCGAGCTCTCCCGCCACCAGCGCGGCGAACTGGCGGGGCTGCTACGCCGGCTGACTGCCCCGTTCGACAACATCCCCGGCTAGACCGGGCGCCCGGGGCGCCACCGGATCGGCGGGGCCGACGCCCGCCCGCCTGGCCAGCGCGACCGCCGCCAGCGTCGAGTGCACCCCCAGCTTGCCCAGCACGTTCTGCATATGGGTACGCACGGTGTGCGGGGAGAGGAAGAGCCGCTCCGCCACCGCCTTGCGGCCGAGCCCCGCCACCATGCAGCGCAGCACCTCGCGCTCGCGCGGGGTCAGCGACTCGACGAGCCGCTCGCTCTCGCTGCGGTGCTTGCGGTCCGCCAGCAGCTCCCGCAGCACCCCGGTGAGCAGGGCGGCGGGCAGATGCGTCTCGTCGCGCAGCACACCCCGGACGACCGCCAGCAGCCGCTGGAGCGAGCAGTCCTTGGCGACCCAGCCGCAGGCCCCGGCCTGGAGCGCGAGCGCGGCCCGGCGCGGGTCGTCCTTCTCGGCGAGCACCACCGTGCGCACCGAGGGCCGGGCCGCACGGACCCCGGCGACCAGCGAGATGCCGTCGGCCGGCCCGTTCCCGGCGCCGGGAGCGGACACCGGCACCGGGCCGACGGCCCTGCGGCCGCCCGCCGGGGCCAGGACGCCCAGCTCGGCGTCGACCAGCATCACGTCGTAACCGCGCCCCTCGGCGGCCGCGCGCTCCAGACAGCGCAGGGCGGCCGGGCCGCTGCCCGCCGCCGCCACGTCCACGTCAGGCTCGGCCGCGAGCGCCGCGGCGAGCGACTCGGCGAAAATGCGGTGGTCGTCGACCACGAGAACCCGGATACGGACCACAGACACCCCCATGCTGTGTGTTCTGGGGCGCCCCGTAGCGTGCGCCCCCCGGCAGCGACGGACCGGCGCGGGTGCGACACCCGGAACGGGGAGCAGGACCACGGTGCCCCGGCCGCCGCCGTGCACCGACTGCCCACCCCGCCCGGGTGTCGCACCCGGCTGTCTCGTACCCCTGAATCAGCACCGGCCCCCGCCGGTGCTGTACATCAGGGTACGGGCGGCCGCGCGGGGCGGGAGGCGATTCACAGAACTGGGGGCGCGGACACGACCTAGGGTGTTGTTCATGTTCCGTTTTGAGACAGAAGTGGACAAAGAGCGTCGTCATCTCCTGAGCAGGCGGCTCCGCGAGGACAACACCACCGGTTCGCCGGAGATCCGGGCGCTGCGCGAGGGCCCCGCCGCGCATGAAGTCCCGCTGGAGGTATGGGCGTTGGACGCCCACGGGCAGGTCGCCGCCGGGCTGACCGGGCGCACCTGGGCGCACTGGCTCCATGTGGACATGCTCTGGGTCGACGGCCGGCACCGCGGCTGCGGCCTCGGCTCGCGGCTGCTCGCCGAGGCGGAACGGGTGGCCCGCCGGGACCGGTCCTGCACCCGCTCCCGGCTGGAGACCTGGGACTTCCAGGCCCCGGACTTCTACCGGAAGCGGGGCTACGAGGTGACGGGGCGGGTCGAGAACTACCCGCCGGGCATCACCGAGTTCACCCTCACCAAGCGGCTCGGCTGAGCCGTCCGGCCGTTCAGACGATCCGGCGGGCGCCCGCCGAGGGAACCGCGGGGAAGACGCCGGGGGCCGCGTAGCCCGCCGAAGTGAACGCCTCCAGCACGGACTTGGTGACCGGGTCCGCCTGCGCCTCCTCCACCAGCACGATCGCCGAGCCGCCGAAGCCGCCGCCGGTCATCCGCGCACCGAGCGCCCCGGCCGCGTTCGCCGTCTCGACCACCAGGTCCAACTCCGCGCAGGAGACCCGCAGATCGTCCCGGAGCGAGACATGGCCCGCCGTGAGGACCGGACCGGCCGCGCGCACGTCACCCCCGTCGAGCAGCGCGATGACCTGCTCGACGCGCTCGTTGTCGCTGACCACATGGCGGACGCACCGCACGACGGACTCGTCCGCGCCGGCCTCGGCCAGTGTGTCGAGCCCGGCGCCCAGGCCCTCGTACGGAAGCTCGCGCAGCGTACGGATGCCGAGGGTGCGGGCGCCCTCCTCGCAGGCCGCGCGCCGCTCGGCGTACGCGCCGTCGCCGAGTGCGTGCTTGACGCGGGTGTCGACGACGAGGAGCCGCAGGCCGTGGGCGGCCAGGTCGAAGGGGACCTGGCGCTGGGTGAGGTCGCGGGTGTCCAGGTGCAGGGCGTGGCCCTCGGTGCAGCAGGCCGAGGCCATCTGGTCCATGACGCCGCAGGGGACGCCGACGAAGGCGTTCTCCGCGCGCTGGGCCAGGACCGCCAGTTCCTGGGCGGTGAGGCCGAGCCCGAACAGGTCGTTCAGAGCCAGCCCGGTGACCACTTCGAGGGCGGCGGACGAGGAGAGCCCGGCGCCGGTGGGGACGGTGGAGGTCAGCTGGATGTCGGCGCCGGTGACCGGGTGGCCGGCCTCGCGCAGCGCCCAGACGACCCCGGCCGGGTAGGCGGCCCAGCCGTGTCCGGAGTGCGGGGCCAGCTCGTCGACGCGGAGCTGGACGACACCGCCGGGCACATCGGTGGAGTGCAGCCGCAGTTCGCCGTCGGTGCGGCGGGCGACGGCGGCCCGTGCGGTGTGCGGCAGGGCGAGCGGCATCACGAAGCCGTCGTTGAAGTCGGTGTACTCGCCGATCAGGTTGACCCGGCCGGGGGCGGCCCAGATTCCCTCGGGCTCGCTTCCGTACAGCTCGGTGAAGGAAGCGGCGAGCTCGGTGGAGGCGGCGGTCGGCTCAGCGGTGTCGGTCATGGTGCGGTGGGCTCCTCTCGGCGGGCGAACGTCCAGGCGTCGGAGACGATCGCGGCCAGGTCCGCGCGGGACGGCTGCCAGCCGAGGCGCTCCCTGGCGGTGGTGGCGGAGGCGACGAGGACGGCCGGGTCGCCGCCGCGTCGGGGGGCCGCGGTCTCGGGGACCGGGTGGCCGGTGACCTCGCGGACCGTCTCGATGACCTCGCGGACGGAGAAGCCGTTGCCGTTGCCGAGGTTGCAGATCAGGTGCTCGCCCGCGGTGGCGGCGTCAAGGGCGAGGAGATGGGCCTCGGCCAGGTCCGCGACATGGATGTAGTCGCGGACGCAGGTGCCGTCGGGGGTGGGGTAGTCGTCGCCGTAGACGGAGATCGACTCGCGCTGCCCCAGGGCGACCTGGAGGACCAGCGGGATCAGATGGGACTCGGGGCTGTGCCGTTCGCCGCAGCTGCCGTACGCGCCGGCCACGTTGAAGTAGCGCAGCGAGACGGCGGCCAGTCCGTGGGCGGCCGCCTCGCCGGTGATCATGTGGTCGACGGCGAGCTTGGTCGCGCCGTAGGGGCTGGTCGGAGCGGTGGGGTCGGCCTCCGTGATGGGGCTGGAGACCGGCTCGCCGTAGGTGGCGGCGGTGGAGGAGAAGACCAGGGTGCGCACCCCGGCGTCACGCATGGCGGCGAGCAGGGCGGTGGAGCCGCCGACGTTGTTGACCCAGTACTTCTCCGGGTCGGTGACGGACTCGCCGACCTGGGAGTACGCGGCGAAGTGCAGCACCCCGTCGTAGGAGGGATCCAGCCACTTCGCCGCGTCCTGGACGCGGCCCTCGATGAACTCGGCGCCGGCCGGGACGCCCGCGCGGAAACCGGTGGAGAGGTCGTCGAGGACGGTGACGGTGTGACCGGCCTCCAGCAGGTGCTGGGCGACCACGCTGCCCACGTATCCCGCACCGCCGGTCACCAGGTACTTCTTGGGGGACTCGCTCACTCGCTCGCTACCTCTCGCAGTCGCGCGGCCGCGGCCTCCGGCGGCACGTCGTTGATGAACACACTCATGCCGGATTCGGAACCCGCGAGGAACTTCAGCTTGCCGGGGGTCCGCCGGACGGTGAAGAGCTCCAGGTGGAGCGCGAACTCCTCCCGCCCGGCGATCCCGAACGGTGCCTGGTGCCAGGCCGAGATGTACGGCGTCGGCGGGTGGCCGGGTCCGAATATCCGGTCGAACCGCCTCAAGAGTTCCAGATAGATCTGTGCGAACTCTGTGCGCGCCGCGTCATCGAGGTCCCGCAGGTCGGGGACGCGCCGGAGCGGGTACAGATGGACCTCGTACGGCCAGTGCGCCGCGTACGGCACGAACGCCACCCAGTGCTCGCCGGAGAGCACGATCCGGTCGCCGTCGGACAGCTCGCGGGCGACGATGTCGTCGAAGAGGTTGCCGCCGGTCTCCGCGCGGTGCGTCCGCATCGAGCGGAGCATCAGCTCGGTGCGCGGGGTGACGAACGGGTAGCCGTAGATCTGCCCGTGCGGGTGGCCGAGCGTCACGCCGATCTCGGCGCCCCGGTTCTCGAAGCAGAACACCTGCTTGACCTGCGGAAGTTCCGCGAACTCGGCGGTGCGGTCGGTCCAGGCCTCCAGCACCAGGCCGGCCTGCTCCTCGCTGAGGCTCGCGAACGACGCGTCGTGGTCGGAGGTGAAGCAGACGACCTCGCAGCGGCCGGAGTCGCCGGCGAGCGAGGGGAAGCGGTTCTCGAAGACGACGACGTCGTAGTGGTCGTCGGGGATCTCGCTGAGCCGTCCCTCCCGGGAGGGGCAGAGCGGGCACTCGTCGGCCGGCGGGTGGTACGGACGGCCCTGGCGGTGCGAGGCGATGGCGACGCTGTCCCCCAGCAGGGGGTCCCGGCGGATCTCGGACGAAGTCGCCACGGCGTCGAGCGGCCGCCGGTCGACGGCGTCGCGGACCACGTCGTCACGGCTGTCGTAGTAGAGCAGCTCCCGGCCGTCGGCGAGCGTCGTAACCGTCTTCTTCACCAGACTCCTCCCAAACATAACCGAACACAATGAACCACAAATCAACAGGCGCGTCAATGAGTCGACGTCAACCAAGTGCGGCCGGATGTGAGCGGGATCTCGCGCGGCCGTCGGACACGGCCCTCGCGCGACTCTTGTGGGGTTCTTGTGGGTTCTCGTGGGCTCTCGTGGATTGAGGCCGGGCTTCCGGGTGAAATGATCACGATCAAACATCGCCGCCGCCGGCCGGGGCACGACGTACAACGACGCGATCCCGCCGTTGATGCGGCGGTGGCCGACTACGCCGTCATCCGCGGCAGGGCGTCATCGGCATCCCGGCGACCGGGGCGCCTGCTCCGTCTCCGCGATCGCCGGGTTCGTCGCCGGTGCGGTCGCGAGGGCCGCCGTCACGCTCCTCAGCGCCCCCGGCCCGGACAGCGTCAGCCGCCGGCGGGGTCCGGCCCCTGCCGCGTGCCCACGGCCGCCCGGTCCAGCAGGCCGGTGCGGGCGGCGAGGGCCGCCGCCTCCAGCCGGGAGCCGACGCCCAGCTTCATCAGTACCCGCTGCACATGGGTACGGGCGGTGCTCGGCGCGATCCGCATACCGGCCGCGATCAGCCGGGTGCCCTCCCCCTCCGCGACCCTGACCAGGACCTCGACCTCGCGCGGGGTGAGCAGCTGGAGCAGCCGCTGCCCCTCGTCGTCCGGCTGGACCGCCGGGTCGAGCAGCTCGGCGAAGGCGGCCTGGAGCAGTTGCGGCGCGACCGCCGCCTCACCGGCCCGCGCCTTGGTGATCGCCCGCTCGACGCCCTCGATGCGTTCGTCGTGACGGACGTAGCCGACGGCGCCCGCCGCGAAGGCGGCCGCGATACCCAGCGGACTCGGCACCGGTCCGAGCACCACCACGGCGATCTGCGGGCGCTCGCGCCTGATCCGCACGATCGGGTCGAAGGTGCCCGGTTCGGCGGGGGCCGCGGTGCCGAACAGGCAGACCTCGGGGGCCCTGCTGACCACCAGGTCGGCCGCTCCGGCGGTGGGCGCGGCGGCGGCGAGGACCCGGTGACCACGTAGCTTGAGTGCCGAGGCGAGCGCCTCGGCGAGCAGTCGGTGGTCATCGACCACCATCAGCCGCACGGCCATCGAGCAACCCCCCTACCGACGCCAGGCCCCCCGGCCCGCTAGACCCGGCAAGTTACACGCATGTTCGACGCCGCGCGCGCCTTAGCCGGCAGAAGGCCCACGGAATGCCGCATCGGGTGTCATTCAGGCTCACTTGAGGGTCGGAAAACGACCGGCCCTGCCGGTCGACTGATCGACCGGCAGGGCCCGTTGCGGTACTGACTACTCGTCAGTTCGCGCCGAAGGCGACGACGAGGTACTCCTTGTCGCCCAGCGAGCTCTCCCGCGGCTTGCTGATCATCTTCTCGGAGATGTACAGCCGCCCGCCGCTGTAACGGAATTCGGCGTAGTCCGCGGAGAAGCTGGTCTCCGCGTCCCGGACCGACTCGTCGCTCGGGTTCTCCAGCAGCACGGTCTCCTTGAAGGTGCTGCCGTCGATGGAGACGACCTGGCCGCCCTTGTCGTACGGGGGCTCCTTGTACGCGATGATGTTGCCGCCGTCCATGCGGAGCGGGAACATCGTGTAGCGGTCGCCCGCGTCGGCCCGGTCACCGGTCTGCTTGCCGGTGGTCAGGTCGAAGGAGACGATCTCGTTGGTGTCGCCGTACTCGCCGCCGCCCTCGTGCTCCTCGGTCGGCAGGTAGATGCGGTTGTTGCCGACCGCGAGCTGCTGGCAGCTCTCCACCTCGGTGGACCCGCACTTCGCCGCGTACTTCTCCGCGTCGGCCGGGATCCTGACGAGCAGCTTGCCGGTGGCCGCGTCGATCGAGAAGAAGTCGGAGATCCCGCTGCCGTCGCCCGCGGTGTCGCCCACGTCGGCGGCGACGACCAGGGGCTTGGTGGAGACGATGCTCGCGTACTCGACACCGGGCGGCATCTTGTACGAGGAGAGCGGGGCGCCCGTGGTCGGGTTCAGCGCCTGGATGGTGAGCTGGGGGTCGTCGTACTTACCGCACTTGCGGACCACGGCGAGTGCCTCGCCGCCGCCGTACCCGGTGTCGAAGCAGCCGTCGGTGCTGACCTTCGGCTTCCAGCGCTCGGCGCCGGTGTTCAGGTCGAAGGCGGCACCGCCGTCGCTGCCGGCCGCGGCGACCGTGGTGCCGCTGAGGGTGACCTCATCGAACCGGACGGGGGCGTCGCCGCCGGTGGCGGCGGTCACCGACTTGCTCCACATGAGCTTGCCGGTGTTCAGGTCGAGGGCACCCACCTGGTTGCAGCTCTGGTACTTCTTCGACGCGGTCCGCTTGCCCTCCTCGAAGGCGACGGCCGTCTTGAAGTCCTTGGTCATGTGCCGGGAGGCGGCGCAGAGCTGGCCGGGCAGCGCGATCGACCAGAGCTTGGTGCCCTTGGCCGGGTCGTAGCCGATGACCTCGTTGACGCCCGTCTTCACGTACGCCTTGTCGGTCAGCCAGGAGCCGTCGACCGTGGTGACCTCGGTGACCTTGGGCTGCGGCAGCTGGAAGGCGACCATGCCCTTGGTGTTCGAGGGGACCTTCTCCTTGCCGCTGCCGCCGAGGCCCTTGCCGTCGCCGCCCTTGCTCTCGCCCTCGGTGCCGGCGGACGTGGACGCCTCGTCCTTCTTCTTGCCGCCGTCGTCCCCGCTGGAGGAGTACCAGACACCGGCGCCGACGATCAGCACCACGGCGACCGCAGCGGCCACGATGATCTGCGCCTGGGTGGAGAACTTCTTCGGCCCGTTCCCGCCCGGCGGCTGGTACGGCTGCTGCATCGGGGTGGTCGGGTACCCGTAGCCCTGCTGCGGCGGCTGGCCCTGCTGCGGATAGCCGTAGCCCTGCTGTGGATAGCCGTAGCCCTGCTGCGGCTGCTGGCCCTGCGGGAGTCCGTAGCCGGGCTGCGGCGGCTGGCCCTGCGGGGGCGCCTGCGGGTAGCCGTAGCCCGGCTGCTGCGCGGGCTCGCCGGCGGGCGGCGGGGTGCCGTATCCGCCCGGAGGCGGGGTCGGCGCGGTGGCCGGCGGCTTGCCGAGCGGGTCGGCGGGCGGCGGCGTCGGCGCGCCGAAACCACCGGGCGGCGGGTCCTGCGGTGCGCCGAACCCGCCCTGGGGCGGCTCGTTGGGCGGCGGCTGGGGCGGCTGGGGCGGCTGCGTCATGGCGTTGCGTACCTCTGGAGAAGGGGAGTCGAGTCGGTGGGCCGGGGCCGGCCGCGGGCGGTTCTGCCGTCCGCGGCCGGCCGGGTTCCTGCGGGTGCCGTGGGGAGCCGTTACTTGCCGAAGACCATCATGGTCTTCGTCTCCAGCTCTTCCTTGTCGTTACTGGCGCTGACCCGCCCGCTCGCGATGAACGAACGGCCGCCCTCGTAGAGGACCTTCTCGTTGTAGAAGGAGCTCTCGATCGCCGACGTCGAGTCCGGGTGCTTGAGCAGCATCCGCGGGGTGCCGCCGGTCTGCGCCAGGCTGGCGATCCCGCCGCCCTTGCTGTAACCGGCGTCCACGCGGAGCAGCAGGTCGCCGCCCTCCATCCGCAGCGGCCGCATCGTCTGCTCGGCCGGGGCGTTCGCCTTCCACTTCGTCTTGCCGGTGTTCAGGCTGAACGCGACGACCTTGTTGGTCCGGGCGGAGCCGCTCGTGTCGTCCTGCGTCGCCATGTAGAGCGTGTTGGCGTCGGCCGCGACACCTGCGCAGCCGTCCACGGACTTGCCGAAGATGGCGAAGGCGTTGCCGCAGCCGGTCGCGAACTTGTCGCCCTCCTCACTGACCACCTGGGAGCGGAGCGAGCCGTTCTCCTTGAGCGCGAGGATGCTCCACTTCTTGCTTTCACCTCTGCCCTTGGTCAGCGAGACGACGAGCGGGCTCACCGAGTAGAACCGGTCGATCTCCCAGCCGCGCGCGGGCTTGTACGTCCACTTGGGCTTCCCGGTGACCGGGTCGACCTCCTCGACCTCGTGCTGCGGGTTCTCGACGTCGCCGGTGCGGCAGTTGGTGGCGGCGATCAGCTTGGTACCGCCCGCGAAGGAGAACGGCTGGCAGTTGCCGTCCCGCTTGCCGAACAGCTCCTTGCCGTCGCTCACCCGGAAGGCGTTGGAGCCGTTGGTGCGGCCGACCGTCACGGTGTCGCCGCTGATCGCGAGGGCGATGTCCGACAGCATGTCGAACAGGCCACTGCTCTTGATCGACTTCTTCCAGCCGGTCTTGCCGGTGTTGAGGTCGATCAGCTGGAGGTCCGAGCAGTCCGCCTTGGAGGTGGTGCCGTTCTTCACCGCTATGACGATCTTGCCGTCGGTGGTGGTCTGCGCCGGCGCGGAGCAGATGTCCGTGCCCAGCTTCAGCGTCCACTTCTGCTTGCCGTCGGCCACCGAGAAGCCGGAGACGGTGCGGTACATGCCCTTGACGACGGTGTCGCCGACTATCCACGGGCCGTACACGTCGGCGCCGTTGCGCGGGAGGTCGACGTCGTTCTTCTGGAGCCAGAGGACCTTCGCCTCGCCCTGCTTGCGCCCGCCGTTCAGGTCGTCGTCGCCCTCGCGGCCGGTGCCGTTGCCGTCGCCCTCGTCCACGGACGGCGAGGAGGACGGCTTCTGGACGCCGTCGCTCTTCTCCGCGACGGGCTTCTTGTCGTCGTCGCCCCCGCTCGTGGCCAGGTAGACACCGCCGCCGACGACCAGGAGGGCCGCGACCGAGGCACAGATGATCGCCAGGGGCTTCCCCTTGAAGGGCCCGCGGCCGCCGGGACCCCCCGGTCCGCCGGCGACGGGTGCGCCGGGGTACTGCTGCTGCGGATAGCCGTAACCGGGCTGCTGCGGCTGACCGTACGGACCCGGCTGCTGCGGCTGACCGTACGGGCCGGGCTGCTGGGCGTAGGGGCCCGGCTGCTGGGGCTGGCCGTACGGACCCGGCTGCTGCGGCTGGTCGTAGGGGCCGGGCTGCGGCTGGCCGTACGGGGGCTGCTGCGGCTGGCCCGGCTGCTGCGGGTAGCCGTAGCCGGGCTGCGCGGACGGCGGGCCCGGCGGGGCGGCCGGTGCCTGGGGCGGCTGCGCGGGCGGCGGCGGCGACTGCGGCGGGCCCTGGGGCGGCTGAGGTACCCCATGCGGCGGCTCCTGCGGAGCGCCGAAGCCTCCCTGCGGCGGTTGCTGGCTGGGCGGCTGGGTCATCAGCGCGTCCCCCTTCGTGCGGTCCGGTGCCCGTTCCGGACTCCCCCGCGATTCCGCCGGGGTTCCGGGAGTCGGACAAGACCCCCTGAATCCCCAGCGAAATGGAGCGAATCGGGCATGGATCCCGCAGTGTTACGACAGTCGAGCGGGGCTTCTTTGTACCACCCGCCCCACCGCGTCCCCCGGTTCGGTCCACCCCTGTGCCCAAGGGAGGACCGGCCCGTGATGCCGCCGTTACGCCAAGGGCCTGGACATGACCTAGCTGCCGAAGGCGACCATCGACCGCGTCCTGATCTCCTCGTCGTTCATACCGCTGATCCTCGTCTGACCGATGACGGTGCGTCCGTCCGCGTAGACGATGCGCGGCTGGATGAACTGGCGCTCGACCTCCGCACCCGAAGCCGGGTGCCGCACCACCATCTCCCACTTCCCGCCGGTGGGCGGGAGCGAGGCGATGCCGCCCCCCTTGCCCTTGCTCGGCGCGAGATACATCAGCAGCTTGCCGCCCTCCGTCCGCATCGGGCTGAGGGACTGCTCGGCCGGGGAGGAGACCGTCCACTTGTGCTTGCCGGTGGCCAGATCGAAGGCGGCGACCTTGTTGCCGTCACCGACCTTGATGTCGACGGGCCCGGTCGACATGTAGAAGGTGTTCGCGTCGGCGGCCACCCCGAGGCAGTTGTCGAGGTTGGAGCCCTGGACGATCACGTCCTTGTCGCACTTGGGCGCGTAGTCGCCGGGTCCGCCCGAGAGCTGGGAACGGTAGGTGCCGTTCGTGTTGAGCGCCAGGATCGCCCACTTGTCCGGCTTCTTGAGCGAGATCACCGGGGGGTCGGCGGAGTAGATCTGCGCGATCTCCCAGCCCTTCTTGACCTTGTACGACCACAGCACCTTGCCGGTGACCGGGTCCATCTTCTGGACCAGCTGCTCCTTGTGGTCGTCCGCGGCGGTCTGGCAGCTGGCCGCCGCGATGGCCACATCGCCACTGGCGAATCCGAACGGCTGGCAGTTGCCCGGCAGTTTCCCGAACAGCACCTTGCCGTCGCTGACCCGGAAGGCGTCGGTCCTGGAGGTGCGCCCCACGGTCACGGTGTCGCCGTTTGTCGCCATCCTGAGATCGGAGAGCCCGTCCCAGACGCCCTGGCGGACGTACGTCTTGTGCCAGCCGGCCTTGCCGGTCCCGAGGTCGATCATCTGGAGGGCGTTGCACTCCGAGTCACGCGAGGTGGTGTGCCTGAGACCCAGGACGATCTTGCCGTCGGCGGTGGCCTGCGAGGGCGCCCCGCACGCGTTGCTGGGCAGTCGCAGGCTCCACTTCAGCTTGCCGTTCGTGACGTCGTAGCCCGTGACGGTGTGGTACATCGCCTTGACGATGGTGTCGCCGAAGATCCACGGGCCGTACACGTCCTCGCCGCCCTCGGGCAGGTCGACGCCGCTCTCCTGGAGCCAGAGCATCTTCGCCTCGCCGGGCTTGCGCTCGGCGTTGACCGCGGCGGTCTCCGCGTCGGGGCGGAGCTGGTCGTCGTTATAGTTCTTCCGCTTGCTCGGCGAGGGCGAGGGGGAGGAGTCCGGCGGCCCGGAGCTCGACTCCGGTCCGGCCGTGGGCTTTCCGCTGCCGCCCTCCCCGTCGAGGGCGAACCAGATGCCGGCGCCGGCCAGGAGCGCCACCGCGAGCACGGCACCGACGACCGCCCCGGTCCGGCCGCGGAAACGCCCCGCGCCGCGAGGCCCGCCGGACCGCGGCGGCTGCGACGGCGGCGGCTGCTGGCCCGGATAGCCGTAGCCCTGCGGCTGCGGTTGCTGGCCCGGATAGCCGTAGCCCTGCGGCTGCTGCCCGTACGGGCCGGGCTGCGGCGGATACCCGTATCCCGGTGCGGGCTGCGGCGGTTGGCCGTGGACCGGCGCGGGCGGTACGGGCTGTACGGGCTGTACGGGTGGCGCGGGCGGTCCGTACGGGCCGGGCTGCGCGGGCGCCGCGTACGGGCCGGACGGCTGTGCCGTGCCCTGACCCGGTGGCGGGAACGTCTCGGGCGGCGGGCCGTACGGGGCCCCGAACTCACCCTGCGGCGGCTGCTGTCCGGGCGGCTGGCTCATCGGCCCGTCCCCCTGTTCCTTTGTCACCTGCGGTGTGGCGCGGTCCGGCTACCGCGCCGGGCAAGATCTCTTTCTACCATCTGCCCCACAGGCCTCACAGACTCCACAGACCCCACAAGCCCCATCAGCCGCACCCGCCCCGCCAGTTGCGCGGGACAACCCACTACAGGCCCTAGGGTGCGGCTGATGCGGTGTCAGGCGTCCTCGGCCAGTTCCAGCCAGCGCATCTCCAGCACATCGCGCTCCGCCACCAGTTCACGCAGCTCGGCGTCCAGCTTCGCCACCTTCTCGAAGTCCGTGGCGTTGTCGGCGATCTGGGCGTGCAGCGTCGTCTCACGGGTCGACATCTTGTCGAGCTGCCGCTCGACCTTCTGCAGTTCCTTCTTCGCCGCACGTGCCTCCTGCGGCGAAACGCCCGGGGCCGGTGCGGCGGCGGCGGGCTGCGAGGCCGACGTGGGAGCGACGGCGGCGGGGGTGCCCGCCGCCGCCATCTGCCGCCTGCGCTCCAGGTACTCGTCGATGCCGCGCGGCAGCATCCGCAGCGAGCGGTCGCCGAGGAGCGCCAGCACCCGGTCCGTGGTCCGCTCGATGAAGAACCGGTCGTGGGAGATCACGATCATCGACCCGGGCCAGCTGTCGAGCAGGTCCTCCAGCTGGGTCAGGGTCTCGATGTCGAGGTCGTTGGTGGGCTCGTCGAGGAAGAGGACGTTGGGCTCGTCCATCAGCAGCCGCAGGATCTGGAGCCGCCGCCGCTCACCGCCCGACAGGTCACCGACCGGGGTCCACTGCTTCTCCTTCGTGAACCCGAACTGCTCGCAGAGCTGGCCCGCGGTCATCTCCCGGCCCTTGCCGAGGTCGACCCGGTCGCGCACCTGCTGCACCGCTTCGAGCACCCGCAGGTTCGGGTTGAGCTCCGCGACCTCCTGGGAGAGGTAGGCCAGCTTGACCGTCTTGCCGACGATGATCTTCCCTGCCGCGGGCTGCTCCTCGCCCTGGGTGCGGGCGGCCTCGGCCAGTGCCCGCAGCAGCGAGGTCTTGCCCGCGCCGTTGACCCCGACCAGGCCGATCCGGTCGCCGGGGCCGAGCTGCCAGGTGAGGTGGGTGAGCAGCGTCTTGGGCCCGGCCTGGACGGTCACGTCCTCCAGGTCGAAGACGGTCTTGCCGAGCCGGGCGTTGGCGAACTTCATCAGCGCGCTGGTGTCGCGGGGCGGCGGCACGTCGGCGATCAGCTCGTTGGCCGCCTCGATGCGGTAGCGCGGCTTGGACGTACGGGCGGGGGCGCCGCGCCGCAGCCAGGCCAGCTCCTTGCGCATCAGGTTCTGCCGCTTGCCCTCCTCGGTGGCGGCGATCCGCTCCCGTTCGGCACGGGCGAAGACGTAGTCGCTGTAGCCGCCCTCGTACTCGTGGACCGTGCCGCGCTGGACGTCCCACATGCGCGTGCAGACCTGGTCGAGGAACCACCGGTCGTGGGTGACGCAGACCAGCGCCGAGCGGCGGGCGCGCAGATGGCCGGCCAGCCAGGAGATCCCCTCGACGTCGAGGTGGTTGGTCGGCTCGTCGAGGACGATCAGGTCCTGTTCGGCGATGAGCAGCTTCGCGAGCGCGATCCGGCGGCGCTCTCCGCCGGAGAGCGGGGCGATGACGGTGTCCAGGCCGTGCTCGAAGCCCGGCAGGTCGAGGCTGCCGAAGAGCCCGGTCAGCACATCGCGGATCTTGGCGCTGCCCGCCCACTCGTGGTCGGCCAGGTCGCCGATGACCTCGTGGCGGACCGTCGCCCGCGGGTCGAGCGAGTCGTGCTGGGTCAGGACACCGAGACGCAGCCCACCGTTGTGGGTGACGCGGCCGGTGTCCGCGTCCTCCAGCTTGGCGAGCATCCGGATGAGGGTCGTCTTGCCGTCTCCGTTACGACCGACGACACCGATCCGGTCTCCATCGGACACGCCGAGGGACACACCGTCGAGCAGCGCACGGGTGCCGTACACCTTGCTGACCTGCTCGACATTGACGAGGTTGACGGCCACGTACGCTCCAGCTCGAAGGAAAACACTGACCTTCAGCGTAGTCGCCACGGTGCGGAGCTCCGTACGAGCGCCCGTTCCACCCGTACGGGGGCGGGTCCGGGACCGGCCTCCGCAGGCCACAGGGGCCGTTTCCCGGCACGTGCGGTACCTTGCCCGAAATGATCAAGGCCCGGGGGGCCGGGCCCGGGATTTCGCCGGGGTGGGGAACTTCATGGTGGGTCGTACGGTTCGGGGGCTCGTCCCCGTACTGCTGGTCGCGGGAGCGCTGGCCGGATGTTCGACGGAGTCGGACGAAGGCGCCGGGGCGGGGGCGTCACCGGGCGGTGGAGCGACGGCCGGGAACGCTGCCGGGAAGACCGTGGCGGCCAAGGGCGGCACGGTCGGGGGCGCCGGTTCCGGGTGCGCGCTGCGTGTCACCTTCGACGTGGCGGAGCGGTGGAAGGCGCAGGCCGTCACCATCGAGTCCGACTCGCCCGTGGACGCCGCCCTGGGCACGCAGGGCCCGGTCTCCATGGTCTGTGAGATCGACGCGAAGCCCGCCGGGCACCTCGGGTTCCTGCGGGTGTGGCAGGGCGACGGCAAGGGCGGCACACCGCGTCAGGCGCTGGAGGGCTTCGTGGCGGCCGACGAGAACGCGTCGAAGACGGCGTACACCCGGAGCACGGTCGGGAAGCTGGCCGTGACCGAGGTCTCCTACACCGTCCACAGCAAGGTCATGGAGGAGTCGCGCGAGGCGCGGGCCTTCGCCGTCGCCACCCCGGACGGACCGGTCGTGGTGCACCTGGGCGGGCTGGACTCCCAGGAGCACCGGGCCATGTTGCCCGCGTACGAGCTGGCGAAGCGGAGCCTGCGGCTCGGCTGAGCCGGGCCGCCGCCTCCCCGGCGCCCCCCGTCAGCGGAGCGTTGCGCCCGGCGCCGGGGACGTGGCGATCCGGGCGTTGCGGCACGTCCCCGAGGCCATCAGCGCGTCGGCGACCTTGCGGGCGGACGCCTCGTCCTCGGCCAGGAACGCCGTGGTCGGCCCGGAACCGGAGACCAGCGCGGCCGCCGCACCGGCGGTGGTGCCCGCCGCCAGGGTGTCGGCCAGCGAGGGCCGCAGCGACAGCGCCGCGGGCTGGAGGCCGTTGCTCAGGGCGGCGGCGAGGGCGGCGGGGTCCCCGGCCCGCAGAGCGTCCAGGAGCGCGCCGGAAGCGGCCGGCTCGGGCACCGGCGTCCCCGCCGTGAGCCGGTCGAACTCGCGGTACACGGCCGGGGTGGAGAGGCCGCCGTCGGCGACCGCGAAGACCCAGTGGAAGGTGCCGCCGACCTCGACCGGGGTCAGCCGCTCGCCGCGTCCCACCCCGAGGGCCGCGCCGCCGACCAGGCTGAACGGGACGTCGCTGCCCAGCTCCGCGCAGATGGCCAGGAGCTCGTCGCGGGTGGCGCCGGTGGACCAGAGCGCGTCGCAGGCCAGCAGGGCGCCGGCCCCGTCGGCGCTGCCGCCCGCCATTCCGCCCGCGACCGGGATGTCCTTGTCGATGTGGATGTGCACCCGGGGGTCGATGCCGTGCCGCCCGGCCAGGGCGATCGCGGCGCGGGCGGCGAGGTTGGTGGCGTCCAGCGGGACCTGGGCGGCGTCCGGCCCGGAGCAGGTGATGCGCAGCTCGTCGGCCGGGGTGACGGTGACCTCGTCGTAGAGGCCGACGGCGAGGAAGACGTTGGCCAGGTCGTGGAAGCCGTCGGGGCGCGCGGCACCGACCGCGAGCTGGACGTTGACCTTGGCCGGTACCCGGACGGTGACGCTCACTCGGCACTCCCGGCGGGCTTGTTCTCGGCGGCCGGGAGGTCCCCGGCGGGCTCGTCGGCGGCCGGGAGGTCCCCGGCGGGCTTGTTCTCGGCGGTGTCGCTCACGGGCCGCGCGGGCTTGTTCTCGGCGATGGCGGCGAACTCCTCGACGGTCAGTGCCTCGCCGCGGGCCTGCGGCGAGATCCCGGCCGCGACCAGGGCGGCTTCTGCGGCGGGCGCGGAGCCCGCCCAGCCGGACAGGGCCGCGCGCAGGGTCTTGCGGCGCTGGGCGAAGGCGGCGTCGACGACCGCGAAGACCTCGGCCTTGCTCGCCGTGGTCGCGACCGGCTCGGCCCGGCGCACCAGGGACACCAGTCCCGAGTCGACGTTCGGGGCGGGCCAGAAGACCTTGCGTCCGATGGAGCCGGCGCGCTTGACGTCCGTGTACCAGTTGGCCTTCACCGACGGCACTCCGTAGACCTTGTTGCCCGGCCGCGCGGCCAGCCGGTCGGCGACCTCGGCCTGGACCATGACGAGGGTCCGCTCGATGGTCGGGAAGCGGTCGAACATGGTGAGCAGTACGGGCACGGCGACGTTGTACGGAAGGTTGGCGACCAGCGCGGTCGGCGGCGGGCCCGGCAGTTCCCGTACCTGCATCGCGTCCGCGTGGACGAGGGTGAACCGGTCCGCGCGCCCCGGCATCCGGGCGGCGACCGTGGCCGGCAGGGCGCCCGCGAGCACGTCGTCGATCTCGACGGCGACGACCCGGTCGGCCGCCTCCAGCAGTGCCAGGGTCAGCGAGCCGAGACCGGGGCCGACCTCGACCACCACGTCGTCGGGGCGGACTTCCGCGGTCCGCACGATCCGCCGGACCGTGTTGGCGTCGATGACGAAGTTCTGGCCGCGCTGCTTGGTGGGGCGTACGCCCAGCGTCGCGGCCAGCTCGCGGATGTCTGCGGGGCCCAGGAGGGCGTCGGGCTCTGTGGTGCTCACCCGTCAAGCCTACGGCCGCCGGGCGGCCCGGGATCTCGCCCTTGGCGCCCGGGACGCCGACGGGGACCGCGTCCGCATAACCCTCCGGGGCAGCGCAACCACCCAACGTCGTGAAGACGCGGTCAGTAGTCGAAAGCGCGAGCCGTGTTGTCGGCGATCGCCGAAGCCAGGGTGTCCTCGTCGATGCCCTTCACCGCCGCCATGGCGCGCAGCGTGACCGGAATCAGATACGGCGCGTTGGGCCGCCCGCGGTAGGGGGCGGGGGTCAGGAACGGTGCGTCCGTCTCGACCAGGACCAGCTCCGTGGGCGCGACGGCCAGGGCGTCGCGCAGCGGCTGGGCGTTCTTGAAGGTCATGTTGCCCGCGAAGGACATGAAGTACCCGGCGTCCGCGCAGATCCGGGCCATGTCCGCGTCGCCGGAGTAGCAGTGGAACACGGTCCGCTCGGGGGCGCCCGCGTCGGCCAGGACGCGCAGCACATCGGCGTGCGCCTCGCGATCGTGGATGACGAGCGCCTTGCCGTGCCGCTTGGCGATCTCGATATGGGCCCGGAAGGACTCCTCCTGGGCCGCCATGCCCTCGGGGCCGGTCCGGAAGTAGTCGAGTCCGGTCTCCCCGACGCCCCGTACCTGGTCCAGCGCGGCCAGTGCGTCGATCTCGGCGAGGGCCTCATGGAGAGCCGCCGTCCCGCCCGCCTCGCGCGCCCCCTGCCGCGACCACCCGTCCGGGTCCCCGTGCACGATGCGCGGCGCCTCGTTGGGGTGCAGGGCCACCGCGGCGTGCACGCCCGGGTGAGCGGCGGCGGTCTCGGCGGCCCAGTGCGAGCCCTTCACGTCGCAGCCCACCTGGATCACGGTCGTCACGTTCACCGCGGCGGCCCTGGCCAGGCCCTCCTCCACGGTGCCGTCCTGCATGTCCAGGTGGGTGTGCGAATCGGCGACCGGTACCCGGAGGGGTTCGGGCAGCGGCGGGGCTTCGGTACGGCTCATGGCCACGATCGTACGAGGACCGTGGCCCGCGGCTCACTTGCGGTGGAAGGGGTGCAGCAGGCCGGCGAGGTGCCAGTGGTGCTCGCCCGCCGGAGCGGCGGTTGCGGCCACGGCCTCGGCCTTGCGTTCACGGGTGTCGGCGGCGGCGTCAACGGCGTCGGCGGGCCGGCGGTTCTGGAGCAGCTGCTGAACCGTCGAGACCCGGCCGGCCCGCATGATCCGCACGACGTGCCCGCCGCAGTTGGTGCAGGTGGGCGTGGAAAGGGGGGAGGGCACTCGTTCGCCGTCCGCCTTGTAGACCACGAAAGCGTTGTTGGAAGCGTCGACGTGGTGCTCTATTTCGTAGGCCTGTTCCCAGCCGTGTCCGCACCTCATGCAGGCGAAGGCATATGCCTCGTGCACGGTTGTTGTCGCTGCGATCTCACTCATGCCTGCTCCTCTTGTCCGCCGGACAAGCACTCCGGAGAATGCGTCCTGATATCCAGTGGACGCCTTTACCGGCAGAAGCGCACCGGGCCCTGTCGAGTGTTGGAGCGGTCTTGGCCTTCTCGTGGCAAAAGGGGGCGGTACGCGGCTCTCGCTTTGCCTTTCACGATAGTCCTTTGCCCTCCGCCGGGCCGGTCCGAGCCGCGTTCTTTGCTGCCACTACCGCGTCGAAGACCTCGCGTTTGGGCAGCCCGGCGGCGGCGGCGACGGCGGCGATCGCCTCCTTGCGCCGCTCCCCCGCCTCCTCGCGCACCTGCACCCTGCGCACCAGCTCCCCGGCGTCCAGTTCCTCGGCGGAGTCGGCGGCGCCCTCGACGACGACGGTGATCTCGCCGCGTACGCCTTCGGCCGCCCAGGCGGCGAGTTCGCCCAGCGGACCGCGCTTCACTTCCTCGTACGTCTTGGTCAGCTCCCGGCAGACGGCGGCGCGCCGGTCGGCGCCGAACACCTCGGCCATCGCGGCGAGGGTGTCGTCGAGCCGGTGCGGGGCCTCGAAGAAGACCATGGTGCGGCGCTCGCCGGCGACCTCGCGGAGCTTGCCGAGGCGTTCGCCGCCCTTGCGCGGCAGGAAGCCCTCGAAACAGAACCGGTCCACCGGCAGCCCGGACAGGGCGAGCGCGGTGAGCACGGCCGAGGGGCCGGGCACCGCGGTGACCTTGATGCCCTGCTCCACGGCGGCGGCGACGAGCCGGTAGCCGGGGTCGGATACGGACGGCATCCCGGCGTCCGTGACCAGCAGCACCCGGGCGCCGCCGGTCAGCGCCTCGACGAGTTCCGGCGTACGGGCGGACTCGTTGCCCTCGAAATAGGACACGACACGCCCTGTGGTGTGGATGCCCAGCGCCTGGGTCAGCCGGCGCAGCCGGCGGGTGTCCTCGGCGGCGACGACGTCCGCCGTCTCCAGTTCGGCGGCGAGGCGTGGCGGGGCGTCCGCCACATCGCCGATGGGGGTCCCTGCGAGTACCAGCGTTCCAGTCGTCTCCGTCACAACGCCCATCCTCCCAGCACGGGCGGCAGCACTCGCACAGATGCGTTCCCTACGATGGCGCGGTGACGAGTACAGCGCCCGATGCCCGGCAGGGCCAAGACGCCGGGGATCAGTACGGCCCGGAGCCGACTTCCTGGCAGCAGCGGCTGCGCCGCTTCGGTCATTCACCGCGGCCCGGGATCGGGCTGTGGGAACGGCTGGTTCCGCCGTACACCCGCCCCGGGAGCCGGCTGTGGGCGGTGCTCGGGGTGCCCCCGGTGTACGCGGACCGGCTGCTGCGCTGGTCGGCCTGGGGCGGTCCGCTGCTGGTGACGCTGGTCGCCGGGGTGCTGCGGTTCTGGAACCTGGGCAGCCCGCACGCGGTGATATTCGACGAGACGTACTACGCCAAGGACTCCTGGGCGCTGATCAACCAGGGGTACGAGGGGGCCTGGCCCAAGGACGTCGACAAGCTGATCCTGGACGACCCGTCCAAGGTGAGCATCCCGATCGACCCCGGCTATGTGGTGCACCCGCCGGTCGGCAAGTGGATCATCGGGATCGGTGAGCAGATCTTCGGCTTCACCCCGTTCGGCTGGCGGTTCATGGTCGCGGTGCTCGGCACGCTGTCGGTGCTGATGCTGTGCCGGATCGGCCGCAGGCTCTTCCGCTCGACGTTCCTGGGCTGCCTGGCGGGCGCGCTGCTCGCGGTGGACGGGCTGCACTTCGTGATGAGCCGCACCGCGCTGCTCGACCTGGTGCTGATGTTCTTCGTGCTGGCCTCGTTCGGCTGTCTGCTGATCGACCGGGACTGGGCGCGGCGCCGGCTCGCGGCCGCGCTGCCGGTCGACGCGGAGGGGGTGCTGCGGCCGGACGCGCGGATCGCGGAGCGGCTGCGGCTCGGCTGGCGGCCGTGGCGGATCGCGGCCGGACTCATGCTCGGTCTGGCCTTCGCCACCAAGTGGAACGGCCTGTACATCCTGGTCGCGTTCGGCCTGATGACGGTCCTGTGGGACGTGGGCGCCCGGCGTACGGCGGGCGCGGTGCGGCCGTACGTGGCGGTGCTGAAGCGGGACCTGGTCCCGGCGTTCGTCTCCACGGTGCCGGTGGCGATCCTGACCTACGTCGCCTCGTGGACCGGCTGGATCATCCACAACTCCCCCGCCCGGCACGGCTACTACCGGGACTGGGCGGCGACCGACGGCAAGGGCGGCAGCTGGACCTGGCTGCCGGACTGGCTGCGCAGCCTGTGGCACTACGAGTACCAGGTCTACGAGTTCCACGTGAACCTGACGTCCGGGCACACCTACCAGTCCAATCCGTGGAGCTGGATCGTGCTGGGCCGCCCGGTCTCGTACTTCTACGAGGAGCAGAACGGCTGCGCCGCGTCGGAGACCGGCAAGTGCGCCCGCGAGGTGCTGGCCATCGGCACACCGCTGCTGTGGTGGGCCGCGTGCTTCGCGCTGCTGTACGTGCTGTGGCGCTGGCTCTTCCGCCGCGACTGGCGGGCGGGCGCGATCGCCTGCGGGGTGGCCGCGGGGTGGGTGCCGTGGTTCCTGTACCAGGAACGCACCATCTTCCTTTTCTACGCGGTCGTGTTCGTGCCGTTCCTGTGCCTCGCGGTGGCGATGATGATCGGCGCGATGCTGGGGCCGGCGGCGGGTACCGGGACAAAGCATGAACTGGGCCTGGCGACCGGTGACCCGTCGGGAGAACGGCGCCGGACGGTGGGGGCGGTCGCGGCGGGCGTACTGGTCCTGCTGATCGTCTGGAATTTCATCTATTTCTGGCCGCTGTATACCGGGACCCCCATTCCGGAGAATTCCTGGCGCGACCGGATGTGGCTGGACACCTGGATTTAGCCGGCCGATAGACATGTGGAGGGCGTGGCCGGTGGCCATGCCCTCCACATGTCTGTCGGCCGCTGCGGGCGTCAGGACAACTTGATGCTCCCACCGGCGTCGACGGACCCGGACTCGCCGGAGCCGATGGCACCCACAGGCCCGTCCGTGCAGGCCGCGTCGAGGAAGACTTCGACATCCGCGTCGGTCTGGTTGTCGACCTCGGCGCCCCTGTCGCCCGCCGCGTAGCAGCCGGGGCCGGGGTTGTCGTATGCCACTCCGTTGACGATCAACGTGCCACTCGCGGCGAATGCCGACTGGGTGCCGGCAAAGGCGAGCATTCCGGCAGCGGCAACGCTGCCGAGGGAGATCAGGGTTCGGCGCATGTGGGGGGTCTCCTATGTCAGGGGCACTTTCTGTGTGCCCTCACTCACCATGATCACCGCCGGTTGTGCCAGGCACCCGGATGGTCATCCCAACGGGTGGGCCCGCGTGCCTCCTTGACGGGGAAGGAAAAGAACGGGCTGGATACCCGGATATGACCGGTCTGTTCACACCACAACGGATCGCTTTCCGATAACAACCGACTCCGCTGTCGGAGCAGTCCCGTAGGGTCCCCGAAAAAGCCCCCTTGAACCTGTTCAAGGGGGCCTCCTGGGGAGGGGACCGCGCACATGCGCAGTGGAGTGAAAGTGGCCGTGATCGGCGGAGTGTTCGCGGTCGTGGTCGGCGGCGTGGGCTACGGGGCGTACAACATCCTGGACGGGCTCGGGGACAGCGGCGTCGGGGGCGGCACGAACACCGAAACCACCTCGCAGGAGGTGCGGACCGGCCCGGTCACCAAGCAGGAGATAGCCGAGACCTCGAAGAAGTTCCTCGCGGCGTGGGCGAAGGGCGACGCGGCCGTCGCGTCCCAGCTCACGAACAACGCGGGCGATGCCGAATCGCTTCTGACGCAGTACAGCGAGTCGGCGCATGTGACCAAGGCCGTGATCACCCCCGGCACGCCGACCGGCTCGAAGGTCCCGTACACGGTCAGGGCGACCGTCTCGTACAAGGGGAAGACGAAGCCCTGGTCGTACGACTCCGACCTGACCGTGGTGCGCGGACTGACCACCGGCCACGCGCTCGTCGACTGGAAACCCTCCGTCGTCCACCCGGAACTGCGGGCCGACGAGACACTGGAGACGGGCGAGGCGTCGACCGCGTCGATCGAGGCGGTCGACCGCAACGGCCAGGTGCTCAGCAAGGAGAAGTACCCCTCGCTGGGCGGCATCCTGGACGAGCTGCGCAAGAAGTACGGCGAGAAGGCCGGCGGCACCACCGGCATCGAGACCTGGATCAACAGCGCGAACGCGGACGGCGCGGACAGGACGCTGCTGACCCTGGCCAAGGGGAAGCCGGGCAGGGTCCCGACCACCCTGGACGCACGGGTCCAGGCGGCGGCCGAGCACGCGGTGAAGCAGTTCGAGGAGTCGTCGGTGGTGGCCGTCGAACCGTCGACCGGCGCGATCCGGGCGCTCGCCAACAACCGCGCGGACGGCTTCGACGCCGCGCGGAAGGGCTCGGTGGCCCCCGGCTCGACGATGAAGATCGTGACGGCCGCGATGATCATGCAGAACGGCCTCGGCGGCGCGAACTCACCGGTCGAGTGCCCGTCCCAGGTGACGTGGATGGGCGTGCCCTTCCACAACCTGGACAACTTCTCGATGCCGAACCCCACCTTGCAGAGCGCCTTCGCACGCTCCTGCAACACCGCGTTCATCAAGCCCGTGAGCCCGCTGGGCGACAAGGCCGACACGGCGCTCCGCGAGGAGGCCGGGCAGTACTTCGGGATCGGCCAGGAGTGGCGGACCGGCGTGGTGACCGTCGACGGCAGCGTGCCGGCGTCGGAAGGCGCGGAGACGGCGGCGTCGTACATAGGCCAGGGCAAGGTGCAGATGAACCCGCTGAACATGGCGTCGATCACCGCGACCGCCGTGACCGGCCAGTTCCGGCAGCCCTACATCGTCGCGAAGGACCTGGACAACCGGGTCTTCGCCGTCGCGAACCCACTGCCGAACGGGGTCTCGGCGCAGCTGAAACAGATGCTGCGCTACACCGCGACGGCCCAGGAGGGCACCGCCACCGCCGCCATGGCGAACGTGGGCGGCGACAAGGGCGGCAAGACGGGCTCGGCGGAGATCGACGGCCACGCCACGTCCGACAGCTGGTTCACCGGCTTCAGCAACGACCTGGCGGCAGCGGCCCTCGTCCAGTCCGGCGGCCACGGCGGCACCGCGGCCGGCCCGGTCGTCGCGGAGGTCCTGCGCGCGGGGCCGTGAGCGGGGGAGCGGGCGGCACAGAAGGAACTGTCCGGCGCACGGACAGCCGCCCGGAAGGCCGAAGCCACCCACCGCCGCCGGGTACGCAGCGCCGAGGCGGACGTCGCCTACCTGCGCGAGCCGAGACGCGTCCGGAACGACACCACCGGACGCTCAGAGACGGGTCTCCGTCTCGACGCGCTCACCGCCCACCAGAGCGGCGATCCCCGTATCCCCCGAGCGCGCCAGGATCTCGACGGCGCCCATGCGCGCTGGCACGCGCTCACCGGCCGCCGCCCCCGCTGACCGGAACCAGGTACCACGTGACACCGCTCGTCGCCACAGCCGTCCTGATCGCCGCGTTCACGCACGCCGGCTGGAACGCGATCGCGCACGCGATCAAGGACCAGCTGATCTCGTTCACCCTGATCTCCGGCGGCGGGCTGCTGATCGGCGCGGCCGCCGCCTTCTTCGTCCCGTTCCCGGCGGCGGACGCCTGGCCGTACCTGGCCTTCTCCGCCGCCCTGCACGTGGCGTACATGCTGCTGCTGATGCGCTCGTTCACCCTGGGCGACTTCGGCCAGATGTACCCGATCGCCCGCGGCACCGCCCCGCTGGTGGTCACCGTCCTCGCCGCCGTCTTCGTGGGCGAGCGCCCGGACGGCTGGGCCACGGCCGGCGTCGCGGTGGCCTCGGCGGGACTGGTCGGGCTGGCCCTGTGGGGCATCCGAGGCTCCGGCAAGCGCCCCCACTGGCCCGCGATCCTGGCCGCGCTGGCGACGGGCCTGGCCATCGCCGGCTACACGACGGTCGACGGCGTGGGCGTACGCGCCTCGGGCAGCTCGCTCGGGTACATCGCCTGGCTGATGATCCTGGAAGGCGTAGTGATCCCCCTCTACGCCCTGCACCGCCGCCGCTCCGCCCTGACCGCCCAGCTCCGCCCGTACGCGCTGCGCGGCCTGCTCGGCGCGGCCCTGTCGGTCACCGCGTACGGACTCGTCCTGTGGGCCCAGACCCGAGCGGCCCTGGCCCCGGTGGCGGCCTTGCGCGAATCCTCGATCATCGTCGGCGCGGCCATCGGCACGGTGTTCTTCAAGGAACGCTTCGGCGCCCCGCGTATCGCGGCGGCCGGGCTGATGGTGGTGGGTATCGGGTTGATGCTGCATACGAGTTGAGGAGGCTGTGCGCGTCGGCCCCGTACACGGCCGTCGCCGACCTACGGCTCCTGGCTGAACTGGATCGAGGCCGAGTTCGCGGCACTGCGCTACTTCGCCCTGAACGGCACCGACCATCGAAGCCACGGCGAGCAGAACGCGGCCATCGCCGCCTACATCCGCTGGCGCAATGCCCGCGCCGAGCCGAAGACGGCGTTCGCGCCCGACTCACCGATCCGGTCCTGGACCGAATACCCGGCCAGGTTGAGTGCCGAGCCTTTGGTTCCTACGCGGCCGCCGCCACTGTGCCGGGAGCGTCAACTTCGCGGTAGCTGATTCACCCTGAGCAAGGGTGGGCGTAAGAGGTGCAATAGGGGCTTTCGGTCAAGACAGTGGTGGCACGAGAGAGATGGGAGGCGTGTGTGGCGGGAGCGGTGTGCCGACGGCGGGGGGTGCCCCGGGGCCGGCTTCGCAAACTTTCCGCGCGGGGTTGGCTGACCCCATTCGAGCATCACTTTACGTGTTCACGCGAATGCGGTGCGCTTCTGGTGGTTTCGGCTCCGCCACGGTGCGCAGATGTGCGGCCGGTCGGCGGTGCACTCCAGCAGTGTCGTCTCGAAGGGAAGAACCATGACTACACCTCCTGCTGCTCCGCTCCGGGTTGCCCTGGTCAACGGCAGCTTCGAACAACCCGCTGTGACCGGTGTGGAGATCCTGCCGGACTCCTCACAGATGCAGGCGGCCAAGCGGGTCCCGGGCTGGCTCACCACCGCCTCCGACCACATGATCGAGCTGTGGCATTCGGGTTTCAACGGTGTGCCGGCGGCTGAGGGCGCCCAGTTCGCCGAGCTCAACGCGTACCAGGTCTCCACGCTCTACCAGGACCTGCCGACTACGCCCGGTACGAAGCTGTACTGGCGGCTGTATCACCGTGGCCGCCAGGGGGATGACACCATGGCGCTGGACATCGGCGCGCCGGGCTCCACGGTGCAGCAGAGGCGCTTCACCGACGGCAACACCGCCTGGGGTTACTACACAGGCACCTACACCGTCCCCGCGGGCCAGACGCTGACGCGCTTCGCCTTCCGTTCCATCTCTGCCGCCGGCGGCAATCCCAGCATCGGCAACTTCCTGGACGGCATCTTCTTCGGCACCGCCCCCTACGTGGTGCTCGCCAAGACCGCTGTTCCCGCGGGGCCGCTGGAGGTGGGCGACGTCGTCACCTACCGCGTCACCGCCAAGAACGAGGGCGGCGGCGGGGCCGAGAACCTCATCCTGACCGACGTCATCCCGCAGGGAACAACGTATCTGCCCGGTTCCCTGCGTGTCGTCGACGGCCCGAATGCCGGAGCGAAGAGTGATACGCAAGGTGACGACCAGGCGTACTACGACGCTCAGGCGAACAAGGTCGTCTTCCATCTCGGCAACGGCGCTTCCGGCGCGGCGGGGGGCAGCCTGCCCAACACCGAGTCCCTGCCGTCAGGGACCACGGTGGAGTACCGGGTCACCATCGGCCGGGCCAGCGGCGGCAATCAGATCAGCAACACCGCAACCGCCTCCTACGAGAACAGGCTCGGCGACAAGCCAGAGCCATTGACGTCCACCTCCAACCAGCAGGTCACGCAGGTCAAACCGGCTGCCGACCTGACCGTGACAAAGGCAGCCGACGCGACTACCGTCACCGTCGGCCAGACCGTGACCTACCGCATCACCGTCCACAACACCGGCCCGAACCAGGCCACCGGCGTCACCGTCACCGACCAGCTCCCCGACGGCCTCACCTTCCTGTCCGCCGACGGCACACCCGGAAGCTATGACCCGGCCACCGGGCAGTGGGCCGTGGGCGACCTGGCCGACGGCGCCACCGCCACCCTCGTCCTGAGGGCCAAGGCCACCAAGGCGGGCCGGACCAGCAACGCCGCAACCGCCACCAGCAACGAAAAGGACCCCGACACCACCAACAACACCGACACCGCGACCATCTGCGTCGAACCGGCCCCCTCCTGCTGCGACCCCTGCTCCACCCAGAAGTAGCCCCCAGGCATGCGCCTCACAGGCTGCTGCCGACAACGGCCCCCGGCACGACCCCGGTCGGGGACACAGCCGGGGGCACGGTCACGGCCTCAAATGGTGATGGCGAGCTGACGGCTCAAGGGCAGCACGCGGATCGCCGCACCCGCTGATCACGGCCCCCGCGGAACCCGCCCGCGACGTCAACGGCGATCCCGTCGCCGCGTTGTCGCGGCATCGGGAGGCGCTGATCCTCCAGTCGGAAGGGGGGCGCCCAGGCGATCAGGCAGATGTGGAGTGACTGAGAGAAGGTGTTCGATGTGCGGTACGACCCCACCGAGCTGGTGTGGCGGACGAGCAGCTACAGCAGTGGTAACGGTCAGTGCGTCGAGGTTGCTGACGCCCAGGGCGCGGTGCCTGTGCGGGATGGCAAAGCTGTAGGTGGTCCGGTCCTGATCTTTGGCCTCGGCACCTGGTCAGCCTTCGTGGCCGGCATAGACGGGGACGACATCCGTCGTCACAGACCGCCCAGGGCGAACGCTGCCTGATGGCACTAGACGTGGGCTCGGAGGGTCTCGTCGAGCCAGTCGTACATGTGCTGGTGGAGGGTGGAGCGGCCGCCGTAGCTGCAGTGTTCACCGGCGCCCTCCGTCTCGGGGAGGGAGATGAGGGTGCTCGGGCTCTTGAGGGCCTGGTGCACGCGGAGTGGTTCGCCGTTGAAGGCGAAGTCGTTGTCCGGGTCGAAGACGAGGGCCTGGGTGGTGATCTGCTGGGCGACGCCCTCAAGGGTGTAGGAGCGGGAGCGGCGCACGTAATCAGGGATGGAGTCGGCGCCGAAGGTCCAGACGCCGTTGCGTAGAGCCCAGCGCAGGGATGTGCTGTGTGCAAGGGCCAGCGGCAGGACCTGCTCGACTTCTTCGTCCCGGCCGTCCAGGACCCACTGCAGCAGCCACGACGGGACCAGCCGGGTGGTGGCGTCGTAGTAGCTGTAGATGCCGCCGTCCAGTACGAGGGCCGCGGCGCGGTGCTCGAAGGCGGCGGCGCGGGCGGTCAGGTGGCCGCCGAAGCTGTAGCCGTGCAGCGCGACGCGGTCGGGATCGACCTCCGGTCGGGTGAGGGCGTAGTCGACGACCGGGGTGAGGACTGCCTCCCAGTCGGGGCGGAAGAACAGGCGCTGCTCGCGCAGGGCGGCGCCCTGTCCGGGGCCGTCATAGGCGAGGCAGTTGTAGCCGCGGCGCAGGGCGGCCGCCGCGACGGCGAAGTACGACTCTTCCAGGATCGAGTCGAAACCGCTGGTGAAGATGACGGTTGGGCGCGGGGTCGCGGAGTCGTCGACCAGGAAGAGGTAGCCGGGCAGGGCCGTGTTCTCGTAAGGGATCGAGACTGGCTCGACCGGGGTGTCCAGGTGGGTGGCGGCCGTGGCGAACGTGCTGCGTGCCAGGCGCGAGAGCTCTTTGGCCCGGTCATCGTCGAAGGGGTTGTCGCGGAGGTAGAACTCGGCGGTGCGGTAGTAGTTCGAGGCCCTCAACAGGGCTTCGCGAGCGCTGACTCGGTGGCCGGCGGCCAGCGCCTTCTCGCCCAGAGCGTGGACGCGGGCGGCGGTAGCGCGCCACTGCTGGTACCAGGCGTCCTCATCGCCGTCGGGGATGGCACGGGCAGTGACGATGATTTCCCCGAGATCGGCGCCGCCATAGGGGGCGAAGCAGGCGGTGCGCAGGGTCTCGAAAGCGAAGGACTCGTCGTCGAAGAGGAACTTCATGGCTGTCTCCCATCATCCATTGCCGAGACGGTACGGTTCCGTCTCGCTTCGAGTGCGACCGTACCCCTCGATTACCCGAGACGCAACCGTTCCGTCTTGGGTATGCTCTCGGTCATGAGCCGATCAGCCCCAGCCCGCCCCCCGGGCGGCCCGGTCCTACAGGACGCCGTTACCGACGCACTCCGCACCGCCTTCTTCGAGGAACTCGCCGAAGTCGGCTACGGGAAACTGTCCTTGGAGGCCGTCGCCCGCCGCGCCGGCACGGGTAAGGCGGCCATCTACCGGCGCTGGCCGTCCAAGGAAGCCACGGCCGTCGACCTCGTCGTCCAGGTCTCGGTGGCCGCCGCCGACACCCCCGACACCGGCAGCCTGCGCGGCGACGTACTGGCCTACCTCACCAAGACCGACGAGCTACTGCGCCACCCGCTGGTCTCCCGCATCCTGCCCGACCTGCTCGCCGCCCGTGCCTACCACCCGGGCATCGCCGCCACGCTGGGCGACCGCATCGGCGAAGAGCGCCGCGAAAAGGTCGGTACGATCCTGCGCCGGGCCGTCGAACGCGGCGAGCTGCCCGCCGACACCGACCTGGACCTCGGCCTCGACTTCCTGGCGGGCCCGCTGTACTGGGCCACCGTAATCCGGCAGGCCCCCACCGACCCGGACCTCCTCGCCCGTATGACGGACAAGGTCATTGCGGCCCTCGCTGCGTAGCCGAACCGATCCCCATCTGCGGAACGGCGGGCGCCAACCATAAGGAACAGGGCAGCATGATCCGCCACTACATCATCCGGCGAAACCACCACGCCGATGACCAGCACCTACGCGCCCTCGTGGACAGGGCAAACGTTTCCTGATGCGGCACTACCCTGTCCGGACATGGATTCCGAAGGCTGGCTGGCAGACACCAGAACCTCCTACGACACCGTCGCCGCCGACTACGCGGACCATGTGCGCGACCTCCTGGACGAGACGCCTCACGAACGCGCGGCCCTGGCGCTCTTCGCCGAACTGGTGCGAACCGGCGGCGGAGGACCGGTCGCGGACGTGGGATGCGGGCCGGGGCGGATCACGGCCCATCTGCGTGGACTGGGCACGGACGCGTTCGGGATCGACCTGTCGCCCGCGATGATCGAGGTGGCTCGGCGCGATCACCCGGGTCTGCGGTTCGAGGTGGGCTCCATGACGGACCTCGACCTCGCCGATGCCTCGATGGCCGGTCTGGTCGCCTGGTACTCGCTGATCCACGTCCCCGACGACGAGGTCGGCCCGGTGCTCGCGCACTTCCGGCGCGTACTGCGGCCCGGCGGCCCCCTGCTACTCGGCTTCCACGTCGGTGACGGGTCACGGCTGAAAACGCAGGGCTACGGCGGCCTGCCGATGAGGGTTCACGTCCATCTGCGCACGCCCGGTCACTTGGCCGCCCGGCTCGATGCCGCCGGATTCACGGTCGAGGCACAGACGACTCTCAGCTCGGCCGAGAGCAAGCTCGGAGGAATCCTCTTCGCGCGCTCCCGGCCCGACGGCCGGTAGGACAGGGCCCGACGGAGGCCCGTGAACGGTCGAGGCCGACGAGCACGACGGTCCGATCCACGTCAACGAACGCAGTGCCACGGTGGCGTCACGGGCTCGGCATCACTCCTGGGAGTAGTCATGGGTGGCACGGTGGACGGTCTGCGAAAGCCGTACCCAGACGCTCGGCGCGAACCCGAGATCGGCGACCACGGGAGGCCACGGCTGCGGTGCTTCCTCGCCGACGCGGACCCATGTCGCAAGCGGCAATTCACCTGCCCCCATCACTCCAACCGTGGTACCACAGACGGGGTTTGTCAGGCCGAGTGTCGAACGGGGTGTTGTGGTGGCTGTGGGCTATCTGGTGACCGTGGTGTTGGCCTTGCTGATCGTGGTGTTCAGCCTGGTTCGAATACGCGGGCCGAAACCGCTCTTCTACTTCAGCTACCGGCTCGGCCTGGTCTTCAACGAGATCCCGCACGTCGCTCTCTACGCGCTGGTGGCATCGACGGCGCTGGCCTTCTCGGAGGGCGACATCGCCACGACCCCCGACCGGGTGAACGTCGGGATGGCAGCGGTCGCGGCTGCCGGGCTCGTGGTGGTCACCCTGCGCGGGATGCGGACGGCGTCCGTGGTGCGGGTCGCCCTGGACGACGCGCTCGGCGCCGGTACGGGGACGCGCCGCCGGCCGCCGCTGGCCCGCATCCTGCTCAGGCCCGTCTTCCGCCGCCGCCATGACGTCAAGCGGGTGGGCAACCTCAGCTACGGGGACGGCGGCCGCCGCAACCTCCTCGACGTCTACCACCACCGCTCGCGCCCCGAGGGCGGCTCCATAATGATCCACTTCCATGGCGGCCACTACGACCAGGGCCGGAAGAGCACCCAGTCGCTGCCCCTGCTCTACCGGCTCGCCGGCCAGGGCTGGGTCTGCATCAGCGCCAACTACCGGCTGCGGCCCGACTTCCCGCATCCCGCCCATCTGATCGACGCGAAGAAGGTCATCGCCTGGGCGCGCGAACACGCGGCGGAGTACGGCGCGGCGTCCGGGGCGGCCGTGTTCGTGGCGGGGAGCTCTGCGGGCGGGCACATGGCGGCGCAGGCCGCGCTCACCCCCAATGAACCGGCCTACCAGCCCGGGTTCGAAGAGGCGGACACCTCTGTGACCGGTGCCGTCGCACTCAACGGCTTTCTCGCGGAGTACTTCGACGGAGACCCGGCCACCTCGCCGGTGAACCTCGTCCGGGCGGACGCACCACCGTTCCTCATCGCGCACGGGGACCTGGACGAGCTGGTGGACACCGAGAACCCCAAGGCCCTTGTCACCGCTCTGCGCTCCGTCTCCACCTCGCCAGTCGTGTACGTCGAACTGCCTGGCGCGCACCATGCCTTCGACCTCTTCCACTCCTTCCGGTTCGAGGCGCTCATCGACGGCATCGAGGACTTCGCCGCGTGGGTGACGGCCCGGAAGGAGTCGGCCTAGGCTTGGCGTTCGACGAGTCCGACGTCGGTGTTCCTTGATTGATTCGGCGCGTTTGACAGCGTTGCCGACTGGGCGGTGGGGTGCTCGGTGCTGGTTTCCGGCTCCTGGACAACCGCGTGGTCGTCACGGAGGACCGGCACGCCGAGATGTGGTTGGACGACCCCGACAACGTCACCCGCACACCAAGGTCTGGAAGACCCTTCGCGAGTCGGCCGTGTACGGGGCAGGTGCGGACACGTCCGTCGCGCAGCGGCACAGCACGCCGGCACTGTGCCGCCGCGCCCCGTCCCGTGCTCGATGTGGCTCAAACAGAACAGCACCGGTCAAGGGCCACATAGGTTCGGTAGCTCCGGCACCGGCCGCCTCCGGCGGCCGACCGATGAGCAAGGAGCTGACATTGGAATCGACGCCGCCTCAGCAGCAGGACCTTGGCACCATGGTCGGTCTCTTCTGGATCCAGTCGGAGGAGACATACCTGGGTGTGCCCCCCACCCCACCAGCACCTGGCGTGCTTCTCTCACCCGTCGGTCCGCAGGTCGTCGGGCCCGACCCGCGGCAGTGGTCCTGGTCCGACGTGGCAGACCTACGGGTGACCGAGGCGCCGGTACGGTCAACCGCCGCCCGATGGGCAGCCCGCGCCGCGAGCGTTGCCGCTGCAGCTCTGAACGCATGGGTTCCGGGCAGCCCGACCGAGATGACCGTAGTGATCGCCGCCGGTGGAGACGAGTACAAAACGCCGGTGTTCTCAGGCGCATCAATCGCCTACACGCAACGAGAAGTCGATCTCTCGCTGGGACTGCTCGCACGCTTCGTCCGCGGTGAATCCTCACCCGCCGTCCTGTCCGACTGGTACCTCGGAAACCAGCAGCCCTCCACAGTATTGGCATCACGGCATCGGGAGGCTCTTCTCGAAAGCTGGCTGCAGGCCGGATAGGAGCGCTGCTCCTCACTCGCTAGAGAAGGTGTTTGATGTGCAGTACGAACCCACCGAGCTGGTGTGGCGGACGAGTAGCTACAGCAGTGGTAACGGTCAGTGCGTCGAGGTTGCCGACGCCCACGGCGCGGTGCCTGTGTGGGATAGCAAGGTTGCAGGTGGTCCGGTCCTGATCTTTGGCGTCGATACCTGGTCAGCCTTCGTGGCCGGCGTAGACGGGGACCGCATCCGTACCGCTGTTTAACGCTGTGAACCGGGTGATAGCTCTGGTGCGGAACACGCCTCGGGGCTACTGGTTTCACAGAGCGTCTTTATAGCTATGAACAAGGTGCCGGCGGCGGCTGAATCACGATTCGCCCATCGCCGACACACGGCTTGGCATGGATCAAGCCGAGCCATTTGTGACGAGCGACGCCCTCAGAGCCTCCATGAGGCCGAATGGTCAAGACCCCGCACGCGCCCCGGTTGCGATCCGCGAGTGAGATGATCCCCGTCGATGAACAGTCGATCGAACGGACTCGGGGGATCGAGTGGGCGCGGACGGATGGCAGGGGAACGGGGGGCACACGGAGCCCGAGAAACGCATCGGGCCGTACGCCATCGAGGGGAGAATCGGCGAGGGCGGCATGGGGACCGTGTACCTGGCCCGCTCGCGCGGTGGGCGTGCCGTTGCCGTGAAGGTCGCGCGGGGCGAACTCGCCTCCGACCCCGGCTTCCGCGCCCGATTCCGTGCCGAGGTGACCGCGGCGCGCGCCGTCGGCGGCTTCCATACGGCGCCGGTTGTCGACGCGGACCCTGATGCGAACCCACCCTGGCTGGCGACGGCGTACGTACCGGGGCCGACACTCGCCGAGTGCATCCAGTCCCAAGGCCCCATGGACGCCGGGAGACTAAAGGCGCTCGGCGCGGCGCTCGCTGAGGCGCTGGCGGCCATTCACCGCTGCGGTCTGGTCCACCGCGATCTGAAGCCCGGCAACATCATCATGGCCGAGGACGGGCCCCGCGTCCTGGACTTCGGGATCGCAAGGGCGGTTGAGCTCACACGCCTCACAGCGACGGGCCACGCCTTCGGTACGCCGGGCTTCCTCGCGCCTGAGCAGGCGATGGGCACCGATGTCACAGGGGCGGCGGACGTGTTCGCGCTGGGCGTGGTCCTCGTAGCTGCGGCGGGCGGCAGCGCATTCGGGGCAGGCACGCCGATGGGGCTGATGTATCGGTCGGTGCACGAACCGCCCGACCTGAGCGCCGTCCCGCCGGTGATGCGTGAGGTGGTCGCGTCCTGCCTGGCCAAGGAACCGGCCCGACGCCCGAGCCCAGACCAACTCCTCGACCTTTTCGACGCGTTGGCGAATGCGGAGGCAGCGACGTCGTACCCCCTCACGCCCCCGCGCCCGACCGTGCCTCTGCCACCGCACGTTCGCCCTCTCCTGCCCACGATCGTCGGCGCACCGGCGGACGCCCGCCCCGGACGGGGGGTGGCTTCGGACAGCGAAGCGTTCATCGCCGCGGACACGGAGTCCAGCATCGTGCTCGACGCCGACGGGGTACTGCTGACACTCCACGGAGGCGGACCGCCGCTCGACCAGGTGGAGAACGACGAGGACCTCGACCAGGACGACGTTGAGCTCGACTTCTCCTGGACGGAGATTGCCGACGTCACCCACCGCGTCACCCACCGAACCTGGCTACACATCACGGTCACGCTGCTCGACGGCTCGACGGTCGAGAGCGAGATCAAGGCCCGTCGCGCCGCCCGCGCCAAGGCGTGGCACCGCGACTTGGCCGAGGCGCTCACTCGCTACGTGCGGGATTGACGACCGCGGCCGGAAGGCCGACCCCGCACTCAGCTGCCCCTTGGCCCCCAGCCGTCGAGGTCGGTGCGGACGGTGCAGACGGTACGGACGGTACGGACGGTGCAGTCAAAGGACCGCGCGGAAGGAGTCCGCCAGACGGGCGACGGTCCCACCTTCCGCATAGGCCACCCCATCGGCAGTCCGCCCGCCCGCCTGCCTGTAGGTAACGCGTATCAGGTAACAGGTAACACGTGCACGCTGCACGCGAGTTGAGCACCCCGCGGGCATCCGCGCAGGTCACCCGCCCCCGCCGCCACCCAACCGCCTCGCCGCGCCAACTCCGCGTATCGCGGCCGTCGTTAACCAACTATTGACACGCTCTTGTCAGGAGCGGAACACTCCGGAATGGGAGAGCGCTCTCCCACCCTCATGCACCCCCACCCACGCAGCAGGAGGTCTCCATGCCACGGAGGTCGAGAACACTCACCGGACTGCTCTTGTTCACCTCGCTGACCCTGACCACGGCAGGGATCGCCGGGATCGCCGCGACGGCGAACGCGTCCACCGAAACGCCGACCGCTGCCGCGGCGGGCGCGCACGCCGGGCACGCCGCGTACTCCATGCCGGGCATGCCCGGCATGGAGGCTTCCACCCAGGCCTCGGGCGACGACCCGGACGGGGACGGCTACATCATGGCCGACCCGCCGGTCACCGGGGTCACCCCCTCGATGGAGGTCCCGCCGCCGGCGTACTTCCACGAGTTCCAGGCCAAGTGCGCCCCCACGCACACCGCTCCGGACGACCCGATCGTCTATCCGGGGCAGCCCGGCAAGTCCCATGACCACACGTTCATGGGCAACACCACGACGAACGCCAACACCACCACCGCCTCGCTGGAGGCGGGCGACACCACCTGCCTGGCCCCCGGCGACAAGTCCGGGTACTGGATGCCGAGCCTGTTCAACGGGGACACGAAGATCCTCCCCGAGGGCGTCCAGACCATCTACTACAAGTCGGGGGTCACCGACTACCGAAGCGTCCGCCCCTTCCCGAGGGGACTGCGGTACGTCGTCGGCAGCCCGATGCAGTCTCAGGACGAGTTCAAGAACCTCAAGGGCACCGTCGAGGGCTGGGAGTGCGGTGAGTCGTTCAAGAACTACGACTTCCCGGCCACCTGCCCGACCAGTCGGGACACCTACCTCAACCTGCGTCTCCAGGCGCCGAGTTGCTGGGACGGCATCCACCTGGACACGCCCGACCACACGAGCCACATGGCCTACCCGGTGGCGGGGGGCGCCAACTACAACTCCTGCCCGGCCGACCACCCCGTCGCGCTGCCGATGATCGAGTTCAAGATGGCCTGGCCGGTCAACGGTGACATGTCGCAGGTGAAACTGGCGAGCGGCGCCGGCTTCTCCTTCCACTACGACTTCATGAACGGGTGGGACGCCGCCACGCTCGACGCGATGGTCACCCACTGCGTCAAGGGCGGGCTCCAGTGCGACCCGCACGGCTACGACGAGAACCACCCCGAGGCGGGCCCCGTGCTCAACGGGGACTACGAACTCCCGTAGCCCGTACAGGCGTGCGGGCGTACAGGCGTACGGACGCACACCCGCACACCCGCACCCCGGGTCACGGGCCTTTTTTCGGCCCATCTTGGAGAGCGCTCTCCAAGATCACCCGGGGTCACCCCTCCCCCCGACCGCCTCCTCCTCCCCCTCCCCTCCCCCACCTGCCTCCCCCCACCCGCAAGGAGAGTGACATGCACCATCCCCCCACCCGAACGGCCAAACGCCTCGTAGCCCCCTTCGCGGCGGCGGCTCTGCTGGCCGGCGCCCTGGTGGCCCTTCAGGCGCCCGCCGCCCAGGCGGCCGGCAGCGTCGTCAAGGTCACCGGTTCGCAGGGTGCCTGGCAGCTGACCGTGGACGGTTCGCCGTACACGGTCAAGGGTCTGACCTGGGGCCCCTCGGTCGCCGACGCCGAGAAGTACATGCCGGACGTGGCGTCCATGGGCGTCAACACCATCCGCACCTGGGGCACCGACGCCACCAGCAAGCCGCTCTTCGACACCGCGGCGGCCAACGGCGTCAAGGTGATCGCCGGCTTCTGGCTCCAGCCGGGCGGCGGCCCCGGAAGCGGGGGCTGCGTGAACTACCTGACGGACACCCAGTACAAGAACGACATGCTCGCCGAGTTCCCCAAGTGGGTCGACACCTACAAGGGCAACCCCGGCGTGCTGATGTGGAACGTCGGCAACGAGTCCACGCTCGGCCTGCAGAACTGTTACGGCGGTGACGAGCTGGAGGCCCAGCGCAACGCGTACACCACCTTCGTCAACGACATCGCGAAGAAGATCCACGACGTCGACCCCAACCACCCGGTCACCTCCACCGACGCCTGGACCGGCGCCTGGCCGTACTACAAGAAGAACGCCCCCGATCTCGACCTGTACGCCGTCAACGCCTACAACGCGGTGTGCGACATCAAGTCCGACTGGGAGCAGGGCGGTTACGACAAGCCCTACATCGTCACCGAGACGGGCCCGGCCGGTGAGTGGGAGGTCGACGACGACGCGAACGGCGTCCCGACCGAGCCGACCGATGTCGCAAAGGCCGAGGGCTACACCAAGGCGTGGGGCTGCGTCACCGGCCACACCGGGGTCGCGCTCGGCGCCACGATGTTCCACTACGGCGTCGAGGACGACTTCGGCGGCGTCTGGTTCAACCTGCTGCCGGGCGGCGAGAAGCGGCTCTCGTACTACGCCGTGAAGAAGGCGTACGGCGCCGACACCTCGGGTGACAACACCCCGCCGGTGATCACGGACATGGCGGTGGACGACGCCACCTCCGGCGTTCCCACCGGCGGTGACGTGCGGATCAGCACCAGGACGTCCGACCCGGACGGCGACGCGATCAGCTACCAGGTGCTGTTCAGCAGCAACTACATCGACGAGAATAAGGCGCTCGTCCCCGCCGAGACCAAGGACAACGGCGACGGCACGCTGACCGCGAAGGCGCCGAACAAGACGGGCGTCTACAAGGTCTACGTGAAGGCCACGGACGGCAAGGGCAACGAGGGCATCGAGACCAAGTCCATCAAGGTGATCCCGCCGAAGGTGGACGGGACGAACGTGTCCCAGGGCAAGACGGCCACGGCGTCCTCGTTCCAGACCGACCCGACCGGCGGCTGCCCATGCGGTGCGGCCAACGCGGTGGACGGGAAGTTCGACACCCGCTGGGCCAGCGACTGGAGCGACCCGCAGTGGCTCCAGGTCGACCTCGGCGCCTCGACGAGCTTCAAGCACGTGCAGCTCGCCTGGGACCCGGCGTACGGCAAGGCGTACGACATCCAGACGTCCGAGGACGGACAGAACTGGACGACGGTGAAGTCGGTGACCGACGGCGACGGCGACATCGACGACATCGACGTCAACGGCACGGGCCGCTACGTGCGGATCAACGGCACGGAACGCGGCTCCGGCTACGGCTACTCGCTCTACGAGTTCGGCGTCTACAGCTGACAGGAGACGGGCCCTCATGATGATCAATCGCCTGGGGCGGGCACAGCCCTACGCGCTCAGCCTGTTCCGCATCGTCATCGGGTTGCTCTTCACCTGCCACGGGATCGCCTCGCTGTTCGGCGTCCTCGGCGATGAACCGGTACCGGCGGGCACGTGGCCGAGCTGGTACGCCGCTGTCATCCAGTTGGCCGGGGGCACCCTGGTGCTCCTCGGCCTCGGTACGAGAACGGCCGCTCTGGTGGGCTCCGGCTCCATGGCGTTCGCGTACTTCGACGTGCACCAGCAGCGGGGCCTGCTCCCGATGGAGAACGGCGGCGAGGCCGCGGTCTTCTTCTGCTGGACGTTGCTGCTGATCGTCTTCTCGGGACCGGGCGCACTGGCCGCGGACCGGCTGTTCACCTCCCGCGGAGCCACCGGGGAGGACACGGAGGTCCGGCGGAAGCAGCGCCTGCGGGTACCCGCCTGAGGGGACGGGTACCCCGCGCACCGGCCTCCCGGGACTGCCCCCGGGAGGCCGGTGCCGCGCGCGTCACGCCCCGGCCCCCTCCCCCGCCCCCGCGTACTCCTCGCCCTCGGGCCGTGCCTCCTTCGGCAGCAGCAGGGTGATGGCCAGGAAGGCCACCAGCAGGCAGGCCTGCGCGATCAGTGCGTGGCGGTAGCCGGCGGTGAACTCACCGGCTCCGGCCCGGTCGAAGAACACCGAGCCGAAGACGGCCACCCCGATCGAGCCGCCGATGGACTGCACCGCCGTGAGCACCCCGGAGGCGGAGCCGATCTCGCTGTCGTCCACGGCCGCGAGGATGAAGCTGAACAGGGCGGCGATCACCATGCCCGCCCCGACACCGGAGACGGCCACGCCCGGCGCGATGTCCCAGACGGAGAACGAGCCGGTGGTGCCGAGCTCGTACCAGAGCAGTCCGGCGCCGGCGAGCTGCACGAGCGGGCCGATCTGCAGGACCGCCCGGCCGATCCGCTCGGCGAGGAACGCGCCGCTGACCGCGCCGCCGATCGCGGTCCCCACGGCGAGCGGCAGATTGCCGAGACCGGCCTCACCGGCGGTGAAGTGCTGCCCGATCTGGAGGTAGAGGGTCAGTACGAGCTGGCTGCCGACCAGTCCGCCGAAGAACAGCGCGATCCCGCCGAGCCCCACGGTGAACGCGGGCTTGCGCAGCAGCGCGGGTGTCACCAGCGGCTGACGCCCCCGCGCTGCGGTGCGGCGCTGCTGGAGCCCGAAGGCGGCGAAGCCGAGGGCGGACGCGGCCATGCACAGCCAGGTCCACAGCGGCCAGCCGGCGTCCTGGCCCTGGTTCAGCGGCAGGACCAGCAGCGCGCAGGACAGGGCCACCAGGGCCGCTCCCACGCCGTCGACGACCACCGTGCGGTCGCCCGGTTTCTTCGGTACGGCCTTCGCGGCGACGATCAGGGCCACGATGCCGATGGGCAGGTTGACCAGGAAGACCAGCCGCCAGCCCAGGCCCAGCAAGTCGCTCTGGATCAGCCCGCCGCCCAGGACCGGCCCGACGATGCCGCCGAGACCGAGAACGGGGCCGAAGATGCCGAAGACCTTGGTGAGTTCGGCGCCGGAGAAGTTCTCCCGCAGCAGCCCGAGGCCCTGCGGCAGGAGCATCGCGCCCGCGGTGCCCTGGAGCAGCCGGAAGACGATCAGCGACTCGATGGTCGGCGCGCACGCGCAGAGCAGCGAGGTGAGCGTGAAGGCGGCCAGGCCCAGCAGGAACATCCGGCGGCGCCCGTACCGGTCACCCAGTCTGCCGCCGAGGATCAGGCCCGCGCCCAGGGTGAGCGCGTAGCCGCCGATCACCCACTGGAGGCCGACCGGGCCCGCCCCGAGGGACCTCTCCAGTTCGGGTCCGGCCACGTTGACGATGGACGCGTCCAGCAGATCCATGATCTCCGCGACGAGCATCACCGCCAGGATCAGCCAGCGCCACCGGTAGGGCGTTTCCCCGGCCGACCCGGCCGACCCGGATGACCCGGCCGACCCGGCCGACCCGGCCGACCCGGATGACCCGGATGACCTGGCCGACCCGGGAACCCTCCCCGGGCCGTCCGGGTCGGCGCCCGGTGCGGCGATCGGCTCCGTCGCGCTCATTTTACCTCAGATCATTGATTACCAATATTATTAGCAATATCGAGAGTATCCTGAGCCGCATGGATGTCAAACCGCCCGCCGCCGGCCCCACCGACCCCGCCGAGACCGCCCCGGCGCCCGCAGGCTCCGCGACGACCGGTGGTGCCATCCGCGAGCAGCTACGGAACCTGACGCTCCGGCAGCAGCGGTTCGAGCGCTACCTGGGGCGCCGGTTGCGGGTGGACGCGGCGGGTCTCGCCGTGATGGACCATCTCGTCAACGTCGGGCCGACGACGCCCACCGATCTCGCCCGCAGGCTGGACGCCTCGACGGCGGCGACGACCCTGGTGATCGACCGGCTCGTCGCGGGCGGCCACGCCACCCGCGAGCCGCACCCCACCGACCGCCGCAAGGTGATCGTCACCCCGGCCGAGCACTGGGGCGCCACGGCGTACGAGCATGTGGCGCCGGTCATCGAGGGCGTCACCGACGCCGCCTCGGAGCTCTCGCCGGACGAACAGGCCGTCGTGGCGGCCTTCCTGGAACGGATCGTGGGCGTGTACGACGACGCGACCGACCGCTGACCGGGGCCAGGTTCCCGGCGCCACACGGGACATCCCCCGCACCGGCCTCCCGGGAGTGACCCTGGGAGGCCGGTGCTGTACGGGACCTCAGCGCGTGCTGTTCGCCGGGCCCGCGTACAGATACGTCTGCCGCTGGACGACGTGACCCGGCCTGTCGTCCGGGTCGAGGCCGACCTCCAGGAGGCGGCCGTCGGACGGGGACACGATCCAGTTCGGTCGCAGCGTCGCAGCCGTGGCCATCTTCCAGCCGCCCTTGTCCTCCTCGCCCGCGGCCCGCGCCGGCGCCCAGCCCCAGTCCTCCTTGTTGCTCTCGGTGGGACGCGCCTCCCACTTCCAGGAGATCCGGGTGCCGGAACGGCCGTTGCCGTCCTTCACCCCCTCCGTCACGGTGGCCCCGGGCGTCTTCGCCAGTACGCGCAAGAGCGCGGACCGCAGACGCGGCGGGAGGGGCGCGTCGGTGAGCAGTTGTCCGGCCTGCTGGACGGTCTGCTCGGCGGCGGCGTCCGGCCCGTCGGCCCCGGCCGACAGGGCACGGCGCAGCGCGTCCGGCTCCGAGGGCAGATCGCCGAGGCCGTCCCAGCTCACCTCGCCCTTGCCGACGGGCCAACTGGTGCCCCCCGGAATCCTCTTGGTGACGGTCCGGCCGTCCGCGGCCTTGACGACCACCGTGTCCCGGCCCAGAAGGATGTCGTCGGTGTAGGCCCGCCGGCCCTCCACCCACGTCTTCACGGTCGTCTTCCAGTACGGGGCGGCGCTCGGGTTCCCCGCGGCCGCCCGGTCCGCCATGGCGCCGAACACATCGGCCGCCGAGGCGCCGGCGGCGGGCCCGCCGCCGATGTCGGTGACCGGGAGGACGGCGGCGCCCGCCGCGACGGTCGCGACCGCGGCGGCGACGAGCAGCCGACGCCGGCCGGAGCGGGGCCGCATCGCGGGTGCCGGCACGGCCGCCGCCCCGGTGTCCGCCGTGCCGGCGGCGGCCGCCTCGGTGTCCGCGCCGATCGCCCCGAGGACGAGGGAGTGGGCCCGCTCCTGGACGGCGGGGTCGAGTGGTTCGGTCCGGCCCGCGCGTTCGAGGGCGGCGCCGCCGGGAAAGTCGAGCAGGTCGGTGTACTGGCCGTCGTTCGTCATGCGAAGTCTCCCGTGAGGGTCGTACGGGCGGGGCCGGAGAGTCCGTCGCGCAGCCGGGCGCGGGCCCGGTGCAGTCGGGAGCGGGCGGTGCCGGCGGGTATCCCCAGGGCGGCTGCCGCCTCAGCCGGGGTCAGCTGCTCCCAGACCACGAGCAGCAGCAGCTCCCTTTCCCCTTCGGGCAGTTCGGCGAGTCTGCTGCGCAGCTGCGGGCCCACGGCGGCGGCGTCGAGCCGCAGGTCGACGGCCTGCCACGGGTCGCCCACGACGGCGTCGGCAGGCACCTGCGGGCGGTCGGCGGCGCGGGCCGTGGACTGCCGGTGCCGGGCCAGGACGTTCCTGGCGACGCCGAACAGCCAGCCCTTGGCGGAGCCGCGCGCCGCGTCGTAGTTGCCGCGGTGGGCGTAGGCCTGGAGCCAAAGCTCGGAGAGCAGGTCGTCGGCGACCTCGGGCGCCCGGCGTACGAGATAGCTGTGCAGGGCGGCGGAGTGCCGGGCGACCAGTGGCTCGAAGGCCGTCGGCTCGCGTGCGGCGCGAGTGAGCAGGTCCTCGTCCGAATCCATGGGATCTCCTGTCCGATCCCGCCCGGATGGCGGTCTCACCCTGTACTTGCACAGGATCGGAGCAAGCGTTCCCGGCGGCCCGCTACTCCTTCGCGACGGCCTGCCGGAAGCCCGTGTTCACCGCGGTCAGCCCGCCGTCCACGCACAGCGTCGTCCCGGTGACCCAGGCCGCGTCGCGGGAGGCGAGGAAGGCGACGGCGGCCGCGATGTCCTCCGGCTCGCCGACCCGGCCGAGCGGGTAGAGGCCGCTGATCCGGGAGATTTCGGCCTCGCGGCCGGCCCAGGCGTCGGTGCGGATCGTGCCGGGGGTGACCAGGTTGACCCGCACCCCGCGCGGTCCCGCGTGGCCCGCGAGCGTACGGGTGAGGCTGCCCAGGCCCGCCTTGGCGGCGCTGTAGGCGTGGTTGCCGAAGTCCTGCACGCCGTTGACCGATCCGATGCTGACGATCGCGCCCCGGCCGGACGCCGCGAGGTGGGGCAGCGCGGCCCGCGCGCACCGGTAGGCGCCGCTGAGGGTGACGTCGAGGTCGCGCTCCCAGACCTCGTCCGGCTCGTCCTCGAAGAGCGCGGTGTCCGGGGTGCACGCGTAGGCGTTGTTCACCAGTACGTCGAGCGCGCCGAACGACGCGACGGCGTGGGCCACCGCCGCCTCGACCGCCGCCCGGTCGGTCACGTCGCAGCCCAGCGGCTCGGCCCCGCCACCGGCCGCCACGATCTCCGCCGCCACCCGCGCGGCCCGGTCCGGGTCCAGGTCGGTGACCAGGACCCGCGCGCCCTCGGCCGCCAGCCGGCGGGCCGTGGCGGCGCCGATGCCCTGGCCCGCACCGGTGATGAGAACGCCGTATCCGTCGAATCGCGCGAGCGCAGCAGTAGTCATAGCGCCGACCGTACTGCGCGGACCAGTGCCTGGGCACGGGGGTCGGCGGTGACTCCCTTCTGCAGACCGTTCGTCACATAGCCGAGCGCGATGCCCGATTCGGGGTCGGCGAATCCGAGCGAACCGCCGCGGCCGGGGTGTCCGAAGGAGCCCGGGGCGAGCAGCGGGGAGGCCGGCCCGTGCAGCATGTAGCCGAGCCCGAAACGGGTGTTGACGACCAGCACCCGGTCGGGGCCCGCGGACTCCTCGGTGCGGGCCAGCGTCAGCGTGGCGGGGGCGAACAGCCGGTGGCCGTCGACCGGTCCGATCATCGCGGCGTAGCAGCGGGCCAGGCCCCGCGCGGTGGCGGTGCCGTTGGACGCGGGGAGTTCGGCGGCCCGGTAGCCGGGGTCGTTCTCGTCGGGGAACGGGTCGATCGCGCCGAACGCCCGGCGGGTCAGCGAGTCCGGGTCTCGGTAGGCGTCGACGACGGACCGCTTGGGGCGCATCCGCAGCGCGCCGGCGCCGTCGCCCTCGGGTGTCTCGACCGGGCCGATCCGGCCCACCCGGTGCGCCTCGTCCGCCGGGATGCCGAACCAGAAGTCCAGGCCGAGCGGGCGGGCGATCTCCTCGGCGACCCAGCGGCCGACGGTGCGTCCGGTGACGCGTCGCACCAGTTCGCCGACGAGCCAGCTGTAGGTCTGCGCGTGGTAGCCGTGCTCGGTGCCGGGCTCCCACTGGGGGCGCTGGGCGGCGACGGCCCGCGGCCCGCTCACCCCGTCGGCCGCCTCCTCGGGGGTCAGCGGCCGGTCCAGGGCCGGGACCCCGGCCCGGTGGGCGAGGAGGTGGCGCACGAGTACGCGGTCCTTGCCGTTGGCCTTGAACTCCGGCCAGTAGGTGCCGACCGGCGCGTGCAGATCGATCTGGCCGCGCTGGTGCAGCAGCAGCGGGACGGCGGCGGCGATGCCCTTGCCGGCCGAGCGGACGACCTGCACGGTGTCGACGGCCCATGGTTCGACGCCGTCGACGTCTCTGGTCCCGGCCCACAGATCGACGACCTTGCGTCCGTGCCGGTAGACGGTGACCGCTGCCCCGCGGTCGCCTCGCTGCTCGAAGTTACGGATGAAGGCATCCCGGACCGGTTCGAATCCGGGCGCCGCCGTGCCCCGTACGTCCACGCCTGTTCCCGCGCTCCCGCTCATCCCCCCATGGTGCATTGCGCCGCAGGTGGGGCGTGGGGCGGGTTACCTCATGTTCACCTTGACGGAGCCTGGGTCGAATCCGAAGGGGAGCTCCAGGCGGTGGGCGCGCATCAGTTGCTCGTCGCAGAGGAGGTCCTGGGTGCGGTCGTCGGCGACGATGACCCCGTCGCTGAGGATGACCGCGCGGCCGCACAGCTCCAGGGCGTACGGCAGGTCGTGCGTGACCATCAGCACGGTGACGTCCAAGGACCGCAGGATGTCGGCGAGTTCGCGGCGGGAGGCCGGGTCCAGGTTGGAGGAGGGCTCGTCCAGGACGAGGATCTCCGGCCGCATCGCGAGGACCGTGGCGACGGCGACGCGGCGGCGCTGGCCGAAGGAGAGGTGGTGCGGCGGCCGGTTGAGGTACTCCTCCATGCCGACCTGCTTGAGCGCGTCGGTGACCCGCTCCTCCAGTTCGGCGCCGCGCAGCCCGCCCGACGCGGGCCCGAAGGCGACGTCCTCGCGGACGGTGGGCATGAAGAGCTGGTCGTCGGGGTCCTGGAAGACGATGCCGACGCGGCGGCGGATCTCGGCGAGGTTGCGCTTCTCCACCGGGAGCCCGGCGACCCGGACGGTGCCGGCGCCCGCGTCGAGGATGCCGTTGAGGTGCAGGACGAGGGTGGTCTTGCCGGCCCCGTTCGGGCCGAGCAGGGCGACGCGCTCACCGCGCGCGACGGTCAGATCGACGCCGAACAGCGCCTGGTGGCCGTCGGGGTAGGCGTAGGCGAGACCGCCGACCTCCAGGGAGGGCGGCGGCGTGGGCGGTACGGGGACGACGGCGGACTGGCTCATACGGTCCATCCCAGCAGACACACGGCGAGGGCGAGCAGGGGGAGTGACGAGGCGTACGCCCATTGGGTGCGCGAGGCGGTCACCTCGTCGATGACCGGCATGGTGCCGGTGTAGCCGCGGCTGACCATGGCGAGGTGGACGCGTTCGCCGCGCTCGTAGGACCTGATGAAGAGCGCGCCGGCGGATTTCGCCAGCACGCCCCACTGCCGTACCCCGCGCGCCTCGAAGCCGCGCGAGCGGCGGGCGATGGACATCCGGCGCATCTCGTCGGTGATCACATCGCCGTACCGGATCATGAAGGAGGCGATCTGGACGAGCAGCGGCGGCAGTTTCAGCCGCTGGAGGCCCAGGAGCAGGGAGCGCAGTTCGGTGGTGGAGGCCAGGAGCACGGAGGCGGCGACGCCGAGGGTGCCCTTGGCCAGGACGTTCCAGGCGCCCCAGAGGCCGGGGACGCTGACGGAGAGGCCGAGGACGTGGGTCTGCTCGCCGGGCACCACGAACGGCATGAGCAGCGCGAACGCGACGAACGGCACCTCGATCAGCAGCCGTTTGAGGAGGAAGCCGGCCGGGACGCGGGCGAGCGCGGCGGCGCCCGCGATCAGCAGCGCGTACAGCCCGAAGGCCCACACCGCCTCGCGGGGGGTGGAGACGACGACCACGACGAAGCAGAAGACGGCGGCGAGTTTGCAGTGCGGGGGCAGGTCGTGGACGGGTGAGTGCCCGTGCCGGAAGAGCTTGTGGGCGTGTCCCGCGCCCATCAGACCTTCTCGCCGGTACGGGTGCCGCCGCCCGCGGGCTCGTCCCTCGTACGGCGGCGGCGGGTGACGACGTAGAAGGCGCCGCTGCCGACGACGAGGGTGGCGCCGACGCCGATCACTCCGGCCAGTCCGCCGGAGATCCGGGCGTCGGAGATGTCCTTGACGCCGTAGTCGGCGAGCGGGGAGTCCTTGGCGGCGTGCTCCTCGGCCTTCTTGTCGATGCCCTGGTCGGTGGCGACCTTCTCCAGGCCGTCGGGGTTGGCGGAGGCGTAGAAGGAGACGAAGCCGGCGAGCACCAGCGCGGTGATCAGGCCGGTGGCCCACAGGCCCCGGTTGGAGCGGGCGGCCGGGGCCGGGACCGGGGCGACGGGCTCCCGGGCGGGCGCGTCGACGAGTTCGCCGTCGATCCGGAGCTTGAGCGGGGCGGTGAGCCCGCGGGCGCCGTGGACCAGGTCGGGGCGTACGGCGATGACGGCGCCGACGGTCAGCGCGGTGATCACGGCCTCACCGATGCCGATCAGGACGTGGACCCCGACCATCGCGGTGAAGACCTTGCCGATCGGGATGTCGGTGGTGCCGCCGATCCAGTACATCAGCGTGAAGGCGCAGGCCGCGGCCGGTACGGAGACGAGTGCGGCGACGAAGGCGGCGGCGGTCATGGAGCGGCGGGTGCGCGGCAGCAGGCCGACCAGTCCGCGGAAGAGGGCGTACGCGACGACGGTGGTCACGATGCCCATGTCGAGGATGTTCACGCCGAGCGCGGTCAGCCCGCCGTCGGCGAACAGGATGCCCTGCATCAGCAGGACGACGGACACGCAGAGGATCCCGGTGTAGGGCCCGACCAGGATCGCGGCCAGCGCCCCGCCCAGCAGATGGCCGCTGGTACCTGCGGCGACCGGGAAGTTCAGCATCTGCACGGCGAAGATGAAGGCGGCGACCAGCCCGGCCAGCGGCGCGGTCTTCTCGTCCAGTTCCCTGCGGGCCCCCTTCAGGCTGACCGCTACGGCACCGGCGGCCACGACTCCGGCCACGGCGGAGACGGGCGCGTTGATGAATCCGTCGGGTACATGCATGGGGGCGGCTCCGCTTCCTGCGTTACTGCGTGACTGCGCGGGGTCATGAACCTCTCAATAATAGAACCTTGTTGCGAACGATTCGCAAGAGCGCCTCCGTCACAACTACTCAGAGTTCCCACAGTGCTCTTTACGTAAAATATGGGACATTGGATGACGAAGACATATAAACAGGAGGAGCCGGCCCATGTCCCCCGTGATCAAAGAACATGCCCGAGCCCGGCTCGTCACCGACGCCCGCGACCTGCCCACGGTCCCGGTCGAGCTGCGTTACGACACCGCCGCCGATCCGCATACGATCCATGTCGCCTTTCCCGGCGGCGCGGAGTGGGCCGTCGAACGCGAACTCCTGGAGCGCGGGCTGCGCGCCCCGGTCGAGCACGACGGCTACCGGATCTGGCCGTGCGGCCGGGCCCAGCTCGTCGTCGAGCTCCACGCGCCGACCGGTGTCGAGGTGGTGCAGTTCGACAGCGCCCCCTTGATCCGCTTCCTGCGGCGCACCCACACCGAGGCCAGGACCGAGACCGCCCGCGCCTGAGATCCGTCCCCCACGAAGCCGCCCGCGCCCGAGATCCCGTCGCAGCAGCAAGACGGCCCGCGTCATGCCGAGAGCCCCCGTGCACACCAGGTGCACGGGGGCTCTCGTCGCTCCGGTCCCCCGTCCCCACAGGTAACCGGCGCATCCGGGGCCGCGCTCCGCTCAGGCGCGGCTCCGGAGGTCTGCGGCTCTCAGCGGCCGGGTCAGACGCGGGTCAGCTCGCGCTCGCCGCCGTGGTCAGGACCGGCGCCGTCCTCGGCGGAGGCGCCGAGCTCCTTGCGGAGCCCCTCGCCCTCCACGTCCACGTTGGGCAGCACCCGGTCCAGCCAGCGCGGCAGCCACCAGGCCCGCTTGCCGAGCAGGGCGAGGACCGCGGGCACGATCGCCATCCGGACGACGAACGCGTCGAAGAAGACGGCGATGGCCAGCGAGAAGCCGATCATCTTGATCATCGACTCGCTGGAGCCGATGAAGCCGGAGAAGACCGCCATCATGATCACGGCCGCGGCCGTGACCACCCGGGCGCCGTGCTTGAAGCCGGTGACGATCGCCTGGCCGGGCTCCTCGCCGTGGACGTACGCCTCACGCATCCGGGTGACGAGGAAGACCTCGTAGTCCATCGCGAGACCGAAGACCACGCCCACCATGAAGATCGGCATCATCGACATGATCGGACCGGTCTGCTCGACCCCGAAGAGCGAGCCGAGCCAGCCCCACTGGAAGACCGCGACGACCGCGCCCAGGGCCGCGACGACCGAGAGCAGGAAGCCGAGCGCCGCCTTCAGCGGCACCAGCACCGACCGGAAGACCAGCATCAGCAGCAGGAAGGCGAGGCCGACGACGAGCGCCAGGTACGGCAGCAGCGCGTCGTTCATCTTCTGCGAGAAGTCGATGTTCATCGCGGTGGAACCGGTGACCAGGATCTCGGCGCCGGTGTCGGACTTGATGTCCTTGCCCGCGTCGCGGATCGCGTGGACCACGTTCTCGGTCTCGACCGAGCTCGGCCGGTCCTTCGGGACGACGGTGATCATCGCCGCGTCGCCGGCCTTGTTGAAGTTGGCCGGGGTGACGGCGACGACGCCGGGCATGTCGGAGATCTCGTCGCCGACCCGCTTGGCGGCGGTCTTGCCGTCGGAGCTGTTCTCGGTGTCGACGACGACCATCAGCGGGCCGTTGAAGCCGGGGCCGAAGCCCTCGGAGAGCAGGTCGTAGGCGCGGCGCTGGGTGGTGCTGGTGGGCTGGGAGCCGTCGTCCGGCAGGCCCATCTCCAGGGACGCGGCCGGGATCGCGATCGCGCCCAGGCCGAGGACGCCGACGAGCAGCACCCACACGGGCTTGCGGAGCACGAACCGTGCCCAGCGGGTACCCATGTTCGGCTTGGCCTCGGGCCTGTTCTCCGCCTCGGCGGCCCTGCGCGCCTTGCGCCCCATGACCCGCTTGCCCGCGAAGCCCAGCAGGGCCGGGACGAGGGTGAGCGCGATGAGGACGGCGATGGCGACCGTACCGGCCGCGGCGAAGCCCATCTTCGACAGCATCGGGATGTTGACGACGGCCAGGCCGACCAGGGCGATGACCACGGTGAGCCCGGCGAAGACGACCGCGGAACCGGCCGTGCCGACCGCGCGTCCCGCCGCCTCCTCGCGCTCCCGGCCCTCGGCCAGTTCGGCGCGGTAGCGGGAGACGATGAACAGCGCGTAGTCGATGCCGACCGCGAGGCCGATCATCATCGCGAGGGTCGAGGTGGTGGAACCGAGGTCCAGCACATTGGCCAGCGCGGTGATCGACGCGACGCCGATGCCGACGCCGATCAGCGCGGTCAGCAGGGGCAGCCCCGCCGCGATGAGCGATCCGAAGGTGATGACGAGGACCACCGCGGCCAGGGCGACACCGATGATCTCGGTGGCTCCGGTCTCCGGCATCACCTGGAGCGCGTCACCGCCGATCTCCACGGTCATCCCGGTCTTCTGCGCCGCCTCGCCCGCGTCCTCCAGGGCGTCCCTGGTCGCGTCGGTCAGCTCCATCGAGTTGACCTTGTAGGTGACCGAGACGTACGCGGTCGAGCCGTCCTTGGAGACGGCCTTGCCGTCGTACGGGTCGACGACCGAGGCCACCTGCTCCGAGCCGGACTTCAGCTGGGCGGTGATCTTCTTGACGTCGGCCTTGTTGGCCGGGTCCGTCATCTTCTCGTCGGCGGGGGCCTGGAAGACGATGCGCGCGGTCGCGCCGTCGGCGCTGGCAGCGGGGAACCGCTGCTCCAGCAGGTCGAAGGCCTGCTGCGCCTCCGTACCCGGGATCGAGAAGGAGCTGGAGGTGGGGGTGGACGCGGAGGCCGCGCCGAATCCGGCGAGTGCCAGCAGTGCCACCCACATCAGGGCGACATAGCGGCGGCGCCGGAAGGCGAGCCGTCCGATTTTGTAGAGGAATGTGGCCACGCGGGCGTACTCCCGGTCAGGTCGTTGAGTGGAAAAAGGCGTGAGGAACCAGCCCGACGACGAGAGCGGCGTGTCAGGTGGGGCTTGGGGAGAGGGCCGTGCGAGGGACGGGGGTCAGACTCCGAGAGCGGGGAGAATCACGGAGTCGACGTAATCGGTGAGGAACGCGTGATCGACAGCACGGTCCTCGATCATCTGCCGAGCGGTGAACGCACCGATCAGCATGTGAGGTACGTACTTCAGCGCCGGGTTGTCCGGGCGCAGCTCACCCCGGTCCAGGGCTCGGCTCAGCAGCACTTCGAGACCGGTCAGTTCCGGCTCGATCAGCAGTTCGCGCAGGGCCTGGAGGAGGTCGGGGTTGTTGTGGACGGCATGGCTCAGACCCCGCATCAGCGCGGCGTCCTTCTCCATCTGACAGTCATCGGTACGGCTCAGGACGGCGTGGAAGTCACCGCGCAGCGAGCCGGTGTCGACTTCGCCGAGGGAAACGGGCTTGTTGTGCCGCAGAGCCGTGACGACGAGCTCGGGCTTGCTCCCCCACTGGCGGTAGAGGGTGGCCTTGCTGGAACGGGTGCGCGCGGCGACGGCGTCCATGGTCAGGGCGTCGTAGCCGACCTCGCGGAGCAGGTCGAGCACGGCGGCGTACAGCTCGCTCTCACGTTCGGGCGTGAGCCGTGTGCGCGCCATGTGTCGACCCCCCGTTCCTCAGCTCGTGCGATGTGTACGCCACTCGATCGAATGCCGCTCGACCGAATGCCAGTCAACCGAACGCCGGTCAACCGAACGTCAGCCAACCGAACGTCAGCCAATCGAACGAAACTGTTTCGTACACATCGACGGTACTCCCGCCATCCAGCGAAACGGAATCGTTTCGCTTGTGTTCCGCACCACAAGTTGCCGCCGCCCCCGTGCACGGAAAGCATTGGGGGGTGAGTGACGACGTCTCGTATCTCCGGTTCCCGCACCTCCACGAGGATCTGCTCTGCTTCGCCGCGGAGGACGATCTCTGGGTCGCCCCCCTCGTCCCCGAGGGCGACCGGCCCGGACGCGCCTGGCGGGTGACCGTCGACCGCACCAGAGTCAGCCATCCGCGCTTCTCCCCCGACGGGACCCGGATCGCGTACACGACCTGGCGCAGCCTCGACCCCGAGATCCATCTCGCGCCGGTCACCGGCGGCCCGGCCCGCCGGCTCACCTACTGGGGTTCGACGGACGCGCGGGTCTGCGGCTGGACCCCGGACGACGGCGACGCCGCGCAGATCCTCGCCGTCTCCTCGCACCGGCAGCCGTTCTCGTACTTCTCCTGGGCCTACAGCGTGCCCACGGACGGCAGCCCCGGCGGCAGGCTGCCCTGGGGCCCGGTCTCCGACATCGCCGTCGCGGACATCGGGGGCGAGCGCCGCACCCTGCTGCTCTCCGGCACCCCGCCACACGAGCCGGCCGCCTGGAAGCGTTACCGGGGCGGGGCGACGGGACGCCTGTGGCTGCACGGCGAGCGGCTGCTCCCGGACATCGGCGGACACCTCGGCTCGCCGATGTTCGTCGCCGGCCGGATCGCCTTCCTCTCCGACCACGAGGGCGTCGGCAACCTCTACTCCTGCCTGCCCGACGGCACCGATCTGCGCCGCCACAGCGACCACGACGCCTTCTACGCCCGGCACGCCTCCAGCGACGGGCGGCGGGTCGTCTACCAGTGCGCGGGCGAGCTGTGGCTGGCCGACGACCTGGCCACACCCGGCGCGGTCCCCCGCAGGCTGGAGGTACGGCTCGGCGGTCCGCGCGCCGGCCGGCGCACCTACCAGGTGCCGGCCGCCAGCCATGTCGACTCGCTCTCCGTGGACGAGACCGGCCGGGCCAGCGCCGTATCGGTACGCGGCAGCCTGTACTGGCTCACCCACCGCGACGGGCCCGCCCGCACCATCGCCGACACCCCCGGCGTACGGGTCCGGCTGCCGGAGATGCTCGGCAGCGGCGGCCAGGTGGCGTACGTGACGGACGCGGCGGGCGAGGACGCGATCGAGATCGCCTATCTGCCGCGCGCCAGCGGCGACCGCGCCCCGCGCCGACTCGCCTCCGGCCTGGTCGGCCGGGTCCAGGAGCTGATCGCGGACCCGGACGGCGAGACGCTCGCGATGGCCTCGCACGACGGCCGGCTGCTCCTCCTGGACACCGCCGAGGACGCCACCGGCGAACCCGTCGAACTGATCCGCTCCGTCAACGGACCGGTCCGCGATCTGGCGTTCTCCCCGGACGGGGCCTGGCTGACCTGGTCGCACCCCGGCATCGGCCGCTCGCTGCGCCAGATCAAACTCGCCCGGATCATGGGTGCCGGCTCCCCCGTGATCGTCGATGTCACCAACGGCCGCTTCGAGGACGAGAACCCCGTCTTCACGGGCGACGGCCGCTACCTCGCGTTCCTGTCCTGGCGCGGCTTCGACCCGGTGTACGACGTGCACACCGGCGACCTCTCCTTCCCGCTCGGCTGCCGCCCGTACCTGGTCCCGCTCTCCTCCGCGACCCCCTCCCCCTTCGCGCTCTCCCCCGACGGCCGGCCGGCCGCGGGCGGCCTCGACCCGGTGGACACCGCGGAGGCGGGTACGGCCGAGGGGTCCACGGCCACCGTCGAGTTCGAGGGCCTGGAGAGCCGGGTCACGCCGTTCCCGGTCTCCGCCTCCAAGTACTCGGCGCTGTACCCGGTCAGCGGCGGCGGCCTGGTCTGGCTGCGCTGGCCGATCTCCGGCGCGCTCGGCGAGACGTTCGCCAACCCGGCGGACATGTCGGGCCGGCCGACGCTGGAGCACTTCAGCATCGCCAAGGCGAAGAAGACCGAACTCGTCGACCACCTCGACTGGTTCGCCGTCAGCGGTGACGCCTCCCGGCTGGTCGTGATGGACGACGGCGAGCTGCGTGCCGTCCCCGCGACCGAGCCGGGCGACAACGACTCCACGGTCTACCTGGACCTGCGCCGCATCCTGCACGACGTCGACCCGGCGGCGGAGTGGCGGGGCGCGTACGGCGAGGCGGGGCGCATCATCCGCTCCTACTTCTGGGAGCCGGACATGTGCGGCATCGACTGGGACGCGATCCTGGACCAGTACCGCCCGCTGGTCGAACGGGTCGCCACCCCGGACGAGTTCGCCGATCTCCTGCGCGAGGTCCTGGGCGAACTGGGCACCTCGCACGCCTACGTCGCTCCCGCCCGCCGCAACGAGGGCCCGCCGCACTACCAGCGGGCGATGGGCCTGCTCGGCGCGAACCTGGTGTGCCGGGACGGCGACTGGACCGTCCAACGCATCCTGCCCGGCGACTCCTCGGACTCCAAGGCCCGCTCCCCGCTGGCCGGTACGGGCATCAGGGAGGGCGCGGCCCTCACCCATGTCGACGGCCGCCCGGTGGACCCGGTCGCCGGCCCCTACCCCCTCCTGTCCGCCGCGGGCGGCACCACGGTGGAGCTGACCTTCAGACCGGCCGAGGGCGAGGGCCGCTCCCGCCGGGTCGCGGTCGTCCCGCTGGTCGACGAACGCCCGCTGCGCTACCAGGACTGGGTGGCCAAGCGCCGCGAGGTCGTACGGGAGGTGAGCGGCGGCCGCTGCGGCTACCTCCACATCCCCGACATGGGCGGCTCCGGCTGGGCCCAGTTCAACCGGGACCTGCGCCTGGAGGTCTCCCGCCCGGCCCTGATCGTGGACGTACGCGGCAACGCGGGCGGTCACATCAGCGAACTCGTCGTCGAGAAACTCACCCGCACGATCCTCGGCTGGGACCTCACCCGTAACGCCCAGCCGGTGAGTTACGCCTCCAACGCCCCCCGCGGCCCGGTGGTCGCCCTGGCCGACGAGGCGACCTCGTCCGACGGCGACATGATCACCGCCGCGTTCCGCCTGCTGAAGCTGGGCCCGGTGGTGGGCCAGCGCACCTGGGGCGGCGTGGTCGGCATGACCGGCCGCCACCGGCTGGGCGACGGCACGGTGATCACGGTCCCGATGAACGCCGCGTGGTTCGACGCCTACGGCTGGTCGGTGGAGAACCACGGCGTCTCCCCCGATGTGGAGGCCCTGCGCACGCCGCTGGACTGGGCGGAGGGCCGCCACGCGGTGCTGGACGACGCGGTCTGGATGGCGCTGGACCTCCTGGCCGCCAGCCCCCCGGCGACCCCGCCGACGTACGAGGGCGCCCCGGACCTCAGGCGGCCGCCGCTGCCGCCGCGCGGCTCCGGCACCGCCGCCGAGAGCCCGTCACCGCAGACCCCCTGAACGCCCGCCCCTCCGGGACCCGGCTCACCAATATCGCTTGCAATTCGCGGAAGCAATCTTATAGATTTCCTCACGCAAAGCCTCGGGGGTTCAGCAATCCTGCGAGGTGCGAAGCGATTTGGGGGGTTTCCCGGTGTCCGATTCACGTGAACACGTTCGCTCTCCGGAACACTTAATGTTCGGCCGCAACGGCGCCGACGCACTGGGCGCCCACTCCTACGACCGGCCGTGGCCCGACGGCACCGTCCGGGCGAGCCGCCACCACACGCTCGTATGCCTGGAGGGGGACTACGCCGACGGCCGCGGCGACAGTGCGCTGGCAGCCCTGCGCGAGGCGTACCCCTGGCGGCACGTCACCCGGTGCGGGAACACGATCGTGGTGTGGCCGGTCGGCACGGTGTGGGTCTCCCACCAGCCGGGCGCGGTCATCCTCCGCGGCGACATAGACGGCCTGGACCGGGCCGCCGTCCAGGCCATGTACCCGGGCCGGACGGTCAGTTGCGACGGGGCACAGCTGACCGTCTGGCCGCCTGCCGGCCGCCGGACCACCCCCCGGACCGACTGACCCTCGCGGGTCAGCCCCGCACCGCGGCCAGGCACGCGTCGCACAGGTCCATGATCTCGCCCTCGCGCTCGAACTCACCCCGCCGCATCCGCGTCAACGCCGACGTCCCTCCCGGCCGCGCCGGCGCGCGATCGAGGAGCGGGCGTCCGGGGGCAGGGCCCCCGGACGGCGCCCCGCGGGTGCTCCGAACCAGCGCTCCAGCGCCTGCGCCACCGAGCCGTCCGCCCGGCGGTGGTCCGCGGCCCAGGCCGTGAACCCGTCCGGACGCACCAGCAGTCCGGACAGTTCCGGGCGGCCGGGGCAGACGGTGGTCCGGACGTCCACCCGGTCGCCGTAGCCCTCGGCCAGGGCCCGCAGCTCCGGGTCGTCGGCCAGGTCGAGAAGCAGGGCGCGGCCACCGTGAAGGTGGTCGGCGAGCCGGGTGCCGTCAGCGAGTTCCAGATCGGGTGCGCTGCGGCCGACCAGCGGATGGCCGCCCGGCAGGTCGTAGTGCTGCCAGACGCCGGAGATCTTCTTGACCAGATGCGTGGTGCCGTCGACGGTACGCGTCAGATCGGTGAACACCGCGCGCAGTTCGCGCGCGTGCGACTCCGGCCGCATCAGGGCGATCTGGGCGCGCGTCCAGTCCAGCACCCACGCGCCGATCGGATGCCGTTCGCTCGTGTACGAGTCGAGGAGGCTCTCCGGTGCCCGGCCGCGCACCACGGCGGCGAGCTTCCAGCCCAGGTTCATCGCGTCCCCGATGCCGAGGTTCAGCCCCTGCCCGCCGAACGGTGAGTGCACGTGGGCCGCGTCACCCGCGAGCAGCACCCGGCCGGCCCGGTAGCTCGTGACCTGACGGCAGTTGTCGGTGAACCGCGTCGCCGTGTGCACCTCGGTCACGGTGACGTCCACGCCGGACACCCGGCGCAGGCTGCCCTGCAAATCCTCGGCGGTGACGGGCGCTGTGCGGTCGACGGGCGGTCCGTCGAACTCGACGGTGAGGACGCGACCGGGCATCGGGCCGTGGGCGTACACGCCGGTGTCCGTCGCGGTCCAGCCGGCCCCGAGCCCTTCGGTGCCGGTCAGACCGGCCAACGCCTGGTGGCCGGTGATCTCCGGCGGCGTCCCCGGGAAGTCGAATCCGGCGAGCTTGCGCACGGCGCTGCGGCCGCCGTCGCAGCCGACCAGCCGGCCCGCGCGTACGGACTCGGGCGCCGAGCCGTCGACGGGGGCCAAGTGCACGGTCACCCCGTCGTCATCCTGCTCGAAACCGGTCAGCTCGACCCCCCGGCGCAGCTCGACGCCAAGTTCCCCGGCGCGGCCGGCGAGCAGCCGCTCCAGCGAGGACTGCGGTATCAGGCCCACGTCACCTGCCGGACCGACGTCGGCGAAGGCCGGATCCGCCGCGTCCAGCAGGCCCGCGTCCAGCGGGATCCCGGCGAAGTGCCCGGCGAACTTCGGGGGCAACGGGGTGTCACCGTCCCCGCCGCGCGCCCGCTGGAACTCCTGGAACCGGTCCATCGCCTTCCGCTGGACCTCCACCAGCGCGGGCAGGAACCCCCGCCGGTCGAGGGCCACGGCGGTGGGGATGTTGACGGCCCCCGCCTTGATCGTCTCGTCCACTTCGGTCAGGCGCTCGACGACCAGCACGCGGGCCACCCCGCCGAGTCGCAGTTCGCAGCCGAGCATCAGGCCGACGGGGCCGGCCCCGGAGACCACCACGTCGTATTGCGTCATGAGATCCATGACAGATAACTATAGTCACTCAAAACATGTATTCGCTATAGGTTCCCGCTACAGTTCCGGCATGACGAAAAAACGGGAAGCCCAGGAAGCAGCCGCACTGCCCCTGCGGGAGCGCAAGAAGCGGGCGACGCGGCAGCGGATCTCGGATGTGGCGACGGGACTGTTCGTCGCGAACGGCTTCGACAATGTGACGGTCGCGCAGATCGCCCGAGCCGCCGAGGTCTCCGCCATGACGGTCTTCAACTACTTCCCGCGCAAGGAGGACCTCTTCCTCGACCGCATCCCCCAGGCGATCGAACTGCTCACCGGCGCCGTGCGGCGACGAGGACCGGGCGAGCCCCCACTGAACGCGCTGCGCCACCTGGCGCTCGAACTCCTGGATCAGCGCCACCCGCTGTCCGCGGTGGGCGACGGCTACCCCCACTTCTGGCGGATCGTCATCGCGTCGCCGGCCCTGCGCACCCGCGCCCGCGAGGGCGTCGAGGAACTGGAGGAGGCCTTGGCGCTCGCCCTCGCCGAGACCGACCCGGGATGCGCCGACCCGGCCTTCGCGGCGGCCCTGACCGTCGCCGCCTACCGCTCGGTCTACGTCACCACCGCCCGCCGCCTGCTCGCGGGGGAGGCTGCGGCGATGCTGGCGGACGACCACAGGGCACGGGTGTGCGCGGCGTTCGACGCGCTGGAGGCTGCGCTGAGGCAGGGGTGACGCACCGCTCCTGGCCGTCCCCGGCCCGGAACGCATCGGCCGCATCGACCCCGCCCCGGTCCCGGCACCCGTCATACCGCGACCGGGCCCCGCCCGCCGGTGCCCGCAGCTCGCACCACACCGTCTTCCCGTACGGCCCCTGCTCCACGCCCCACCGCAGCGCGAACGCGTCCACCAGCAGCAGCCCCCGCCCGCACTCGTCACCGCTCCCCGCGATGCGTATGGCCGGCCAGAGGCCGGGCGCGGGATCGCTCAGCTCGACGCGGACACGTCCGGCGCCCGTACCGCTGACGCGGAGCGTGACCGGGGTCCCCTCACCGACATGCACGATCACGTTGGTCAGCAACTCACTGACGCAGAGCACCAGATCGGCTACGTCCGCGTCCCCGAACCGCCACCGCAGCATGCGCCGCATCTCCGGTACGGCCTCCGGCACGGCGAACAGATCCACCGCGAACGGCAGCGGCGTCATCCCCCCGCCCCCACGCGCAGCGCCTCGGCCAGCCGGCGGGCGGTCACCACCGTGCAGTTACCGAGCGCGACCAGCGGCGGATGGTTCGTCCACCCGGCGAGCGTCAGCGGATCGACGCCGAGGGACGGCAGGGTGATGCCGTGCGCGGCGAGCGCGGCGCGCAGTGCGTCGATGTCCTCGACGATGTCGTACGTGGGTGAGTCGTCCCTGATCTCGTCCGTGATCTCGTCCATGAGGAGGCGTACACCTTTCGTTGCTGACTGTGACGAACGCCTCACACGCTGCCGCACGGGCCTCTACGGTGGAAGGCATTACCGCTCCACAGAGCGCGGCGCGAAAGGCGGTCACCGATGGCCACACGCAAGGAAATCGACGGCTCGGCGGGAGTCCCGCAGTTCTACGGGAACGAGCTCCGCTTCAAACGGGAGGAAGCGGGCCTGACGCTGGAGAAACTGGTGGCCGGCAGCTTCTTCGGCATCACGTACCTGAGCGAGATCGAACACGGGCATCGGCGCATGCCGGTGGAGCTGGCGCAGCACGTGGACCGGGTGCTGAAGACGGACGGGTTCTTCAAGCGACGTTGTGAAGACGTACGGAAGGCGAGGCGCAAGGGTCACGCGGACTACTTCGAGCGCGTACTGGAGGCGGAGAAGCACGCCGCGTCCATCGAGGAGTGGTCACCGGGTGTCTTCCCGGGCCTGCTCCAGACGGCACCGTACGCCAGGGCCGTGATCTGCGCCGAGCGCATGCCTGAACTCCCGGAGGAGACCGACGAGAAGGTCAACGCGCGGCTGGCGCGGGCGCAGCTCTTCGAAACGAGCCATCGGACACCGCAGTACTGGGCGATTCTGCCGGAGACGCTGTTACGGCAACCGATCGTGTCGTCGCAGCACATGGCAGAGCAGCTCGACCACATCGCCGCCCTCATCAAACGCGGCCGAATCCTTACGCAGATCATTCCGTGGAACGCGGGGCCGCACCCGCTCATGCTGAGCAACGCCATGGTGCTGGACTTCGCGGACGCTCCTCCGCTGGTCTACATGGAAGGCCAGCACCACGGAAATACCGTCGACGATCCGGGCCTCGTGAAGCAGTATCGGAGGTCGTACGATCTCTTGAGGGCCGCCGCCTCGCCGCCGGATGCGTCCCTAGCCATGATCCAGGAAGCGGCAGAGGACTACCGAAATGGCGTTCAGCCAGTACGACTTGACCGCCGCCACCTGGCGTAAGAGCAGTTACAGCAACTCATCTGGCGGCAACTGCCTCGAAGTGGCACAGGACTTCGCCCACTGGCGCAAGAGCACCTACAGCAACGGCAGCGGCGGTAACTGCCTCGAAGTCGCCGCAGGCCTCCCCGGCATCGTCCCCGTACGCGACTCCAAGCGCCCCGACGGACCCGCGCTCATCGTGCGCGCGTCCGCCTGGGCGCCCTTCGTGGCGGCTGTCGTCAGTGAGGCACCCGGGCCTGAACGATGAACGTCCCAAGGTTCGAGAGATCCAGGGCTTCAAGCCCCCGGACCTCAACATCCAGGAAGCCATCGTTCATGAGGATGCCCTACCACATGCCCTCGCTTTAGGCCCACCTCTGGATGGACAGTTGGGTCCACACACCGTCTTACCCACCGCCGAGTCACCCCCCTAGCATGGCGTTCGCTTTTGCGAATCACGCATGGCTTCGGGGCGTCGGGGGGCGGTACTCCGGTACGGCCTGGAAACGAACAGGGCGATCCCGCGCGAAGGCGGCGGGTGGGTCATCCCGGACAGCCTCTTCCCGCCGTACATCCCAGGCCTGAAGCAGGTGTTCACCGCCTGGCTGCCCGGCCCCACCGGCCAGTCGACCATCGTCGGGCCACAGGTCGCCGAAACCTTCTCCCATCTCGTGTGGACAGCCTTGGCAGGGCTGGGCGTCGGCTTGCTGTGGCGGACCCGGGGCTGGGTGCGCGTGCTGGCTGCGGTACCGGTAGCGGCCGCGTCCGGGCACCACGCGGTGAACAACTACGCCGCCGAGAAGTCCACAGAACAGGCCGAGCAATGGCTGGGCACTCTGAACGACCACGCCTGGACCGTGCCCCTGGTGTGCCTGGCGATCGCCATGACCATCGACGTGTACCAACTGCACAGCGGCAAACGCACCGTCCCGGGAGTGCTGCTGGCCACCGAGCGCACCGACGGCGACACGACGGCTGCAATGCTCCGCTATGTCTCCTGGCGTCCGCGATGGACTCTGCTCATCGCGCTGCGCTACATCCGGCTGCGCCGCTCCCTGCTGTACGCCACCGCCCTCTCACCTCCGCGTGAGATCGAGCCACTGCACCGGGCGGTCGCCCGGATCACCGCGCAGATGGACGCCACCGACCGTCAGGGCGCCTGGCGCCCTGACGAGATACGAACCCACCTCGAAGCCGCGAGAACCGGCAATCCCGGGCGCAAGTGGCTGCTGCTCATACCGTGCGTACTCATGCTCCCCGGGCTGCTCTTCCTGGGTGTCGGTTCATTCAAGTCCACCGCCGAACTCCAGGGGTACTTCACCACCGGCGACGGCCCGAAGATCCTTATGGGCTTCGGAGTCGCGGCCCTGGCTTGGATCGCCTGGCAGCTGATCACCCTGCTCCGCACCTGGCAGCCGACGTCAATCCAGCCCCACGGCGAGCCCCTGGCCGCCCACCGCTTCCGCATCGCCACCGCTCTGGGAGGGGCCACCACCGGCCTCCTTCTCCTCTACCGAGGACTCGGCGAGGCCGGCCCCGATGGCAAGGCCATCCCCACGCTCCACCTGATCGACGCCCTCGACAACTTTCTGGTCTACCTCGGCTTCGCCCTCCTCCTGTTCTCCCTCCTCGCCTTATTCCCGCCCGGCGGTCTCGCACTCGCCGGAGTCGGAGTAGTCGGCGCAGTCACGGCCGAAGCCGCCGTCAATGCCGCTCTCCTCGGCACCGCCGGTATCGTCCTCATGACCGCAGGCGCGAGCGGCGGCTTTTCCGGCGTCGTCGGTTCTCCAGAGACGCCGACCCAGAACGCGTGGCCGCGCAGCAAGCGGAAGGGACCGGTCAAGCCCAAGCACCGGGCTGACGTCAAGGGGGATGAGGGCAAGAACGGATCCCACACCCTTGAGCGGCATGTCGAGAAGACAACCCGGGACATGCGCAACCGCCTGCGAAACGAACCCCGACTCGACGCCGACTCCCGATTCCTGAGTGAAGCGGACGCCCAACGCTTCGCGGACGAGACCTTGCTGCGCAACCAGAGGAAAATTGACAACTGGCTGCACGGTAAGAAGTCCAAACTTGAGTTGGAGGCCTCCTTCGACGAGACCACAGGACTCCACCTGACACGCTCGGGTTTCAAGCACGGCCACTCGCCCCAAGAAGTGCGGTCAGTTCGTGTCATTCTGAAGCGGGACCTCAATGCACCAGCGCGTTTCCGGATCCTGACCTCGTACCCCACACCCTGACGCGAGACCTGAACGGAGCTCTCACATGGCATCGTCCCCCAGCCCTGGATTTCGCTTCCACGAGGTCCAGGAACTCTTGGCGGCGTACGCGGCGCACTCCTACGCCTTCACCGACACCTCTGAGATCCCTGGACAGGCACTGTCCGCGTACCTCAGGATCGCTTCTGCGGACCCGCAGAGGGCGGCTACTGCGGTAGATCAACTTGACGACATCCTGCGGACCGGCCTGTTCTCACCTGAGATCGCGGACGAGATCGAACTGTTCCCGAAGATCGAACCATCGTCGGGCCGCAGCGTTGAGGACTGCCTCGGCATCATCCGCGGGCACTTGGTCCGCCAACTCCAAAACGCCGCGCAGAAAAGCCGGACGCTGCCACAAAGCACGTGGGAGTGCCGAGAGCGTTTCCCAGAACTGAATCAGTTCCTTGGCGCCTATTTCCATCAAGACTTCTCTGATGAGTACACGTCCTACAGTGAGGCCATCGACGACTATTTGTCCGGAGCGTCGGAACCCGACCTGGACCAACTTCTTCGAGACATCACGGAACTGCTCACCATGGCCACCACAGACAGAGACCTCAAACAGACCACCTCAAACTTGGGTATGGACGTATCACCGCCGTCAGGAGTCGGTCTCCGACAGTGGCTCAACGACGTAGCGGAGATCGTTTCGCGCCGGCAGAAGAAGTGAGCTATCTGGCCGGCCCTGTCCGCCCGGCACTTGACGTCATCGGCCCCACCGAATCCGGCCGAGCCGGCCGCTCAAGCCGGAGTTGAGAGTGATCTGGGCGCTTCCCACCCGGCCGGGGCCGCCCCGGCCGGATCCGTCGCGCCCACTTGACTCTCAACTCCCCACAGATGCCGGGTGTTGGTGCGCGTGCGGGCGCGAGCGGACGGGCGCGCGCAGCTCGCACCAGACCGCCTTCGTGTACGGCCCCTGCTCCACGCCCCACCGCAGCGCGAACGCGTCCAACAGCAAACAGCCCGCGCCCGGATTCGTCTCCGCTCGCCGCGATGCGTATGGCCGGCCAGAGGCCGGGCGCGGGATCGCTCAGCTCGACGCGGACACGCCCGGCGCTCGTACCGCTGACGCAGAGCGCCAGATCGGGCACGTCCACGTCCCCGAACCGCCACCGCAGCATGCGCCGCATCTCCGGTACGGCCTCCGGCACGGCGAACAGATCCACCGTGAAGGGCAGCGGCGTCATCCCCCGGCCGCCGCGCGCAGCGCGTCGGCCAGCCAGCGGGCGGTCACCACCGTGCAGTTACCGAGCGCGACCAGCGGCGGATGGTTCGTCCACCCGGCGAGGGTCAGCGGATCGACGCCGAGGGACGGCAGGGTGATGCCGTGCGCGGCGAGCGCGGCGCGCAGTGCGTCGATGTCCTCGACGATGTCGTACGTGGGTGAGTCGTCCCTGATCTCGTCCCTGATCTCGTCCATGAGGAGGCGTACACCTTTCGTTGCTGACTGTGACGAACGCCTCACACGCTGCCGCGCGGACCTCTACCGTGGAAGGCATTACCGCTCGACAGAGGACAGCGCGAAAGGCGGTCAGCGGTGGCCACACGCAAGGAGATCGACGGCTCGGCGGGGATCCCGCAGTTCTACGGCAATGAGCTCCGCTTCAAACGGGAGCAGGCGGGCCTGACCCTGGAGAAGCTGGTGGACGGCAGCTTCTTCGGCATCACGTACCTGAGCGAGATCGAGCACGGGCATCGGCGCATGCCGGTGGAGCTGGCCCGGCATGTGGACCGGGTGCTGGGGACGGACGGGTTCTTCCAACGGCGCTGCGAGGACGTGCGGAAGGCCAAGCAGGGAGCTCACGCTGCGTTCTTCGCGGGAGTCGCGGAGGCGGAGACACGGGCCCGAACGATCAACCAGTGGTCCGGCACCCTCATCCCGGGACTGCTCCAGACCAGGGCCTACGCCCATGCCGTCATCCGCTCCACGCACACGCTGGACACACCGGAGGAAGTCGAAGCCAAGATCGATGTCCGGCTAAAGCGGGCCACGCTCTTCGACAACCCCAAGACGCCCGAGTACTGGGTAGTCCTGCACGAGTCCCTGGTGCGCCACTCCATCGTCCCGTCTGTGGAGATGGCTGGGCAGTTGGACCACATCACCGCCCTGGTGAAGCGCGGCCGCATCGTTGTGCAGATCCTTCCGTGGAACGGCCCGACCCGTCCTCTTACCGAACTGCCGCTTCTGCTGATGGATTTCGACAGCGAGCCGCCGCTGCTCTACACGGAGGGCCCGTACCACGGCCAGACCATCGACGATCCTGCACTCCTGATGCAGTACTGCAAGACATACGATCGGCTGAGGGCCGCCGCATTGCCGCCAGAGGTGTCCCTCGCCCTGATCGAAAAGGCGGCTGAGGAGTACCGGCATGGCCAGCACCGACCTTGACCTCAGCACTGCGACCTGGCTCAAGAGCAGCTACAGCAACGGCAGCGGCGGCGACTGCCTCGAAGTCGCCGCCGGCCTCCCCGGCGTCGTCCCCGTACGCGACTCCAAGCGCCCCGACGGACCCGCGCTCATCGTGCACGCGGCCGCCTGGGCGCCCTTCGTGGAGTCCTTCAAGGCATCCTGAGCGCCCTGGTGGACCGCAGCGGGCCCCCGCCGCTCGCAAGGGGGCCCCGACAGGTCAACTACCGGCCAACGTACGGCGATTTGGCTGCTTCCTCCCTGCCTCACAGCTCCCTCCGGGCGCTTAATGGTGCTCCTGCGGTATGCGGGTGGGACTGATGACCACAAGGGGGAGCCATGGACGACACCGGAACCATCGGCGCACCACAGCCCGAGCCGCCGCCGCCCCCACCTCCCTCACGGCCGCCGATGCCCCCGAGGCCGCCACAGGCACGGCCCGTCCAGCCCGGTTCGGCGGTACCCGGACGCCTCCAGAACCCCGGCAAGAGCAATCAGCCTCCCCGCAAGGGAGACCCCCTGGTCCTCAAGGTCAGCCGCCGAATGCTGTGGGTGGGGTCGGCGGCCATACCGCTGCACAACATCGCCTGGGTCGACGCGTTCCGGCTCAAGCACAACTGGGGCCGGGCCTTCGGCCGCCTCCTGCAATGGCTGGGCATCGCCGTCCTGGTCTATGCCGCGTTCAACTCCGCGAGCAGGGAGGAGGGGGACGTCAGGGAGACCGCGACCGGCAGGCTCTGGCTCGTCTTCATCGCGATCTGCCTGGCCGTCGTCATCAAGGGACTGATCGCGTCGGCGAAGCCGGTGCTGGTGGTCGAGATGAACAGCGGCTCCAAGGTGGTCGTGACCTTGCCGAGCATGGACGAGCTGCGGGAGATCGCCGGACGGATCGTGCACGCGATCGACAACCCGGAAGCCGAGTTCACCACGCTGGTGCAGCAAGTCCGCAACACCAGCACGAACAACTACGGCCCTGTCGTCAACATGAGCAACGGCCGGGGAAACACGGGGTTCAAACTGTGAGTGACGCGTCGAACTACTACGGCCCCGTGGTCAACATGAACGGCGGCCGCGAGAACATCGGCATCAACAACGGCACCGCCGGCGGCGCCGCCCAGAACGTCGAGCTCCGTGCCGCTGTCGCGGATCTCACCCGCGTCCTGCGGGAGCTGCGCCCCCACCTCGCCCCGGACCAGGCCCGGACCGTCGAGGACGCGTTGCCCGAGCTCACTCCTGACCTGAGCACCCTGCGTGAGCGCGGCATCGTCCTGGCGTCCGTCGCGCAGATCGCGGCCACGGTCGGCGAGGTGGGCCGGCCCGCCGCGGAGGCGGTGGGGCGGCTGCTCGGGCTGCTGGGCTAGGGCCTGTCGTACCGGCCATCGGCTGGCCCATCTGAACATCTCATCGCGTAAAAGGGGGCTTTCGTTGCCTCAGGAGAATATTCGAGAATACGCGCTCGCTGTGGGGCGACATCAAGGCATCCTGATCCGGCCTGTCCGACGGTGAGAGGAGCGGCTGTGAGCCGACAACTGCGGTACATCGGAAGCAACTCGGGGAACAACGGATGCCCAACGCTCTACGAGGACGTGGAGACCGGGGATGTCGTGGTGCAGGGCGTTGCGGTCACCGATCCCGACGAAGTGGCCCAACTCCGGAACATCAAGCCCGGCGAAGGGTTCGTCATCGTGCCGCGCGTGCTGCTCGCTGACTTCTCGCCGCGCGACGTGGACCGGGAGCCGGTCATGATCGGCTTCGATGAGTTCGACGGGATGTTCGAGAGCTTCCAGCACACGGCCTTCCGCCTGGAGACCCGTCGCCGGTACCACTCCGACGAGCAGACGGAGACCTATCGTCGTTTCAACGCTGGGCAGTCAGCCGGTTGGGACTTGGAGGACCCGTGGTGCCGTTCGCGACGTGAGCAGGTCGCCATGGGCAAACGGTTCGAGCGGGTCAGAATCATGGACAACCCGCCCACTACGGGGCAGCGGTATCTGCTCGACAACGCTGAGCGAAACTGTGCCGTCGGTGAAGACATCCGGTACCTCTGGCGTGCGGACGCCGACCGTCTGGGCCTTCCTTGCGAGGACGCCTGGCTGTTCGACTCGCGGGTGATCGCGCTGCTGCACTTCGACGTCGACGACGAGCTGACCGGCGTGGAGCTGATCACCGACCCGACGCAGGTGGCTCGCGCCTGCCAGGTTCGGGACGCCGCTTGGCACTTCGCCGCACCGCATCGGGCGTTCAGCGCTGAGGTACCGTCCGGCGTGTGAGCACCGACTTCCAACAGGCGCGGGTGGCCCTCGGTATGCGGCTTCGCGAGCTCCGTACCGAGGGTGGCCTTACGGGTCGGCAACTGGCCGGCCACCTGGGCTGGACACAGTCCAAGGTAAGCAAGCTGGAGACCGGTCGGCAGACGGCCACCCACGACGACCTCAACGCGTGGGCCCTGGGCGTCGGTCAACCCCAGGTCGCACCTGAACTGGGGAGCAGACTGAGGGCGTTCGAGTCGCAGTCGCGTTCCTGGCGTCGGCAACTCGCGGCCGGGCACAGGCCCGTACAGGACAGGCTGACGGTCGAGTACGAGCGTTCGACCGTCATGCGCGCCTGGGAAGGCTCCATGGTCGTCGGCATGCTCCAGACGGCCGACTACGCCCGGCACGTGTTCAGCGCGTACGTTGATCTCCACCAGTCGCCGCGTGACGTCGAAGATGCCGTACGGTCTCGCGTTCGACGGCAAGAGAGCTTGTACCAGCCTGGCAAGCGCTACGAAATCATCATGTGGGAGCCCGCGCTACGGGCCATGGTCTGTCCGCCGGCCGTGCTGGCCGCACAACTCGACCGGCTGAGCGGCGTGATGGGGCTGGACAGTGTTCGCCTGGGCATCGTGCCATGCGGCGCCGCGCTCCCGTTGCCTCCGGCCAACGGGTTTTGGCTGTACGACGAGCGGCTTGCCATCGTGGAGGACTGGCACGCCGAGCTCTGGTTGGATCAGCCGGACAACGTGGCGCTGTATCTGCGTGTGTGGGAGTCGCTGGCCGGCGCAGCCGTCTACGGCTCAGATGCACACAAGGTCATCGCGCGGTGCCGCCGGGCGCTCGGGACCGTTTGAGAATCAACGCGAGCCTCAGCCGCGTCCGCTGGAATATTCGCGAATCTTCTACTCATCAGCGAATCTCGCTCGCCTAGCGTGCTGGTCACCGGTTCCGACCAGTCCGAGGGAGTAGCCCGACGAGCCCGGAGTCGGCCCCCGTCCGGTCGCCGGGAGAAGGCTTCTTCGGCCGGACGTGTTCTGGCGCAGCCTATGAACTCCGTCCCGGCGGCCGGAAAGGGCGTCGCCCGTCGGAGCGGGGCACCACCAGATCGCACTGCCCCGATCAACGATCACAGGGAGAGCACAGGATGACGGCGGAGACGGTCCACCTTCGTTCCCCGAACACCGTGTTGGCGAACGCCATCGACTACGCCCTTGACGTGCTCCGCCCGCGCATCCTCGCCGATAGCACCGAGAGAATCCGGTTCACGGTCGGGACGCAGATCAACGGGCACCCGCACATCGGAACGCACCTGGTGCAGTCCCTCGCGTTCCTGGTCGCCGAGGCGGCCCGGGACGACTACGGCATCGACACCGCCGTTGAGTTCCACGCGCTCGACAACGCCCCTGCGGACACCGTCCGAGACACCGCGAGCGGACACCGGTACCAGCGGACGTACCGGCACCGGCTCGGCCCCCACGCCATTGCGGACCTGGTGACCGAGCACTACACGCCGCTGTTCGACGCCCTCACTCTGCGCACCGGGGTTCCGTACGACCTGACGACCTACACCGTCCAGCAGAACACTCCGGAGTTCCGCGCCGAATTCCTGCGGACGCTGGAACACCTCGACGCCATCCGCTACTGGCTCGACCCCTCGGCAGGCTCGGCGCACATCCGACTGCCGTGCCCCGAATGCGGGTGGGCAGAGAAGTACGCCGAACGTACTCGCCTGCTCGAACTCGACGGCAGCGGAGGCCTGTTCGAGTCCGTGTGCCTCCACCACGGCCGATACGAGTCCGATATCACGCCGCTCGGTGGCGGGTATCTCGACCTGTCGACCCTGTACCGCAACGTCGTCAAGGAACGGTCCTACCGCGCCGACGGCACGTTGCACGTCATGGTGAAGGGCGGCGACTGGGCTTTCGGCTGCCAACTGGTCGACGGAGCACAGAGCGCCATCGGCATGACCGCTACGGCACCGGTGCGGATCTTCACCCCGCAGATCCTCGGCCCCGACGGCGGCAAGCTCTCCAAGAGCCTGTTGCGCGAGGCCGGGGCCGGACCCGCCGATGGCAATCCCTTCGGGTGGATTCTCAATCCCTCGCTGTGGACGGGCACCCCCGAGGACTACGTAAGGACGTTGACCGAGCTCGGTGAGCTGCTGCTCTCCGACCCCCGGAACTTCTTCCGGTCCTACACGACAACTGAGATGGAACGACTCACCATGAGTACCCGTCAGCCCGCGCGAAGCCGGACTCAGGCGCATGGTCGCCCCCGCAACATTCAGATCTATCGGGAGTACTTCGACCTGATCGCCGACGGCTCGAAGACCGTCGAAGTTCGCGTTGCCTACGACTCCATGAAGCGGATCAAGGTCGGTGATCTGCTCAACTTCACATGCCGTGACCTGTCGTGCCTTACCCGCGTGACCCGTGTGGGCACGTACCGGACGTTCAAGGAGATGTTCGGCACCGAGTCCGTGCAGGCGATCAACCCGAACGCCACGGAGGTCGAACAGCTCATGGCGATTCAAGCCATCTTCCCGCCCACAAAGGAAGCCTTGGGCGTGCTCACGTTCGAACTGGAGTTGGTCCATGGGTGAGCCCCGGCGCGTACTGGTCGTCTGCATGGGGAACTACTGCCGGAGCCCCCTCGCCGCACTGCTGATCGGCGCGACGTCGGACGGGACGATCGAGGCGAAGTCCGCCGGGCTCCGGGACTGGCACATCGGCGAGGCCGCCCATCCGCTCATGATCACAACAGCGGCGGACCTCGGCTACGACTTGACGCGGCACCGGGGCGCCGAACTCACCCCCGAGCTGATCGAGTGGGCTGACGACCTGGTGGCCGTGGACGACGAAACCGCGCGCGCGCTCGCCGAGCGGGCCCCCGGCCGGCCGGTTCACGTGCTGGCCGGCGGAGTCGCCGACCCGTACAAGCAGCCACCGCAAGCGTTCATCGACGCTGCACACCAGATCGAGCGGGCCGCACGGGAGTGCTCCACTTCCGGCGCCGCCGACGGCGTCAAGGGGGACTGATCCTCCGGGCGGACTCCGGCGACCGGAGCGGCCCGTGCGGGGTCCGCCCTCCCCACCCCGTACAGCCCAGTCCCACGACCGCCGCGAACAGCGCTCCGAATTCCGGCTGCGCACGCGAAGGGGGCGCACCCGGAACAAACCCGGGCGCGCCCCTCAGCACACGTCACTCACACGCGACCGACCGCCGCCGTCAGCGGTCGAACTTCTCGCGAACGTCGTCCGCCGCACCCTTGGCCTTGTCGCGACCCTGCTCGGACGCGTCGGAGGCCCGCTCGGACGCGTCCTGCGAGCGGTCCTGGCCGTCGCCCTTGCCGTCCTTCATCTTCTTCTGCGCCTGGTCGGCGAGGTCCTGCGCCTTGTCCTTGAACTGGTCGGCGATGCCCATGCTGTTCACTCCTCGGTGGGGTGCGTGGGGGTGGCCCCGTAAGGGCCTCGACCAGACTTACACGACCGGGCATTCATCGCATTTCGATCATTCACGCTGCGTGCGCGCCGCCCGTTCGTGCTGGTCAGCGGCGCCGCCCGCACCGACGAGCCCCGTGCCGACACCCTCCAGCCGCGAGCCGAACCTCTGCATCTCGCGCTGGCCGACGACGCCGATCAGCGTCGGCAGGTAGCCGCGTACGGACTGCATGCCGCGCAGCCACCACTGTGCGTACACATGGGCGGAGCGGCGCTCGATGCCGGCCACTATCCGGTCGACGGCCGGGCCGAGCGGGTAGGTCCGGTTCGAGGGCCAGGGCAGGCGCTGCCGCAGCTCGCGCATGACGTCGTCCTCGTCGGCGCCGCGCACCATGTCCGTATCGGTCCAGGAGAGGTAGCCGACGCCGACCTTCACCCCCCGGTAGCCGACCTCCGCGCGCAGGCTGTGCGCGAACGCCTCGACGCCCGACTTGGACGCGCAGTACGCGGTCATCATCGGCGCCGGGGTGATCGCGGCCAGCGAGGCGATCTGGAGGAAGTAGCCGCGGCTCTCCATCAGGATCGGCAGGAACGCGCGGCCGGTGACCGCGCCGCCGATCAGGTTGACCTCGATGACCCGTCGCCAGGCCACCGGGTCGGAGTCGAGGAACGGGCCGCCCGAGGCGACGCCCGCGTTGGCGACGACGACGTCGATCTTGCCGAACCGGGCCTTGACCTCCTGCGCGACCCGGGCCATCGCCTCGTGGTCGGTGACGTCCGCGTACCAGTGGTCGCTGTCGCCGTGCAGCCGCTCGGAGACCTTCTTCAGCTCGTCCGGCTCCAGGCCGACCAGCGCGAGGGTCGCGCCGCGCGCCGAGAGCTTGCGGGCCAGCAGCTCGCCCACGCCGCGCGCCGCGCCCGTGACGACGACGACCTGTCCTTGGAGACTGTGCCTGCCGCTCACGCGACCTCCTCTTCGTTGCCCTCGGCCTCGGCCGTTCCGCGCACCGGGAGGCACGCGGTCACCAATTCTCTTATTTTCGCCGTGACCGCTTCCGGCGCCTCCACCGGTGTCATGTGTCCCAGCCCCGCCAGCTCGGTGAGCCCGAGGCAGTCGGGGAGCGCCGCCGCGACGGCGCGGGCGTGGACGGGGGGCGTCAGCCGGTCCTCCGTACCCGCGATCACCGCGGTGGGCACCCGCAGCTCCCGTACGGCCTCGTCGAGATCGAGGTCCGCGAGGACGTGGCCCCAGGCGACCCGGGGGCCGCGGGGGCAGGCGTGCACGATCCGGGCGCAGGTGTCGACCCGGTCCGGAGCCGAACCAGCGCCCATCGTCGCGTACTTGAGGATGCGGCGGGAGAGCGGAGTGACCGGCCCGAGCGGCGCCCGCGCGCCGAGGACCGCACGGGTCAGCCGGGTGCGGACCGCGCCGGCCCGCAGGGGCACGACCCGTGATTCGGAGATCAGCCGCGAGCTGCCGGTGCTGCACAGCAGTACGGCGGCCGCGTGTTCGCGCAGCCCGGCCCGGCGCGAGGCGGCCATCATCGTCATGCCGCCCATGGAGTGCCCCACGAGCACGGCTTTCTCGCCCGGTTCCAGCGTGGCGGCCAGCACCGCTTCGAGGTCGTCGGCCAGCGCGTCGGTGGTGTATCCGCCGGGGCCGGCCGCGGGCGAGGTGCCGTGGCCGCGCTGGTCGTAGGCGATGACCCGGTGGTCCACGGCCAGGTCCCGGATCTGGGCGTCCCAGAAACCGGTGTTGCAGGTCCAGCCGTGGGACAGGACCACCGCGGGGGCGCCGTCCTGTCCGTGCACCTCGACGTGGAGGCGGGAGCCGTCGGCGGAGACGGCCATGAGTTCGCGCACGGGCAGCGGCCGGGGGTTCCGACCGCTCAGGGGGTGGCTCATCCGGCGACCTCCTCGGCGACGGCCTGCTTCGCGTCCCGCTGTGCGGGCACCCGTACGACCTGGTACTCCGAGATGTAGACCGTCCGCGTCGCCTTGCGGAACTCGGCGGTGGTGCCGGGCCAGACGGTGGTGTTGCGCCCGTTGGCGTCCAGGTACCAGCTGGTGCAGCCGCCGGTGTTCCAGACGGTGCGCTTCATCCGTTCCTGGACGCGGCGGTTCCAGGACCCGACGGCGGAGGGACGCGCGTCCAGTGCGACGCGGCCGCCCAGTGCGTCCAGTTGGCGCAGGTAGTCGGCCAGGTAGTTCAGCTGGGCCTCGATCATCAGGATCATCGAGGAGTTGCCCAGGCCCGTGTTGGGGCCGATGATCGTCATCCAGTTGGGGAAGCCGGCCACGCTCGTGCCTCGCAGCGCCTGCATGCCGCCCTTCCACGACTCGGCGAGCGTCTCGCCTCCCGCGCCCACCACCCGTTCGGCGATCGGTATGTCGGTGACGTGGAAGCCGGTGCCGAAGACGATGGCGTCGACCTCGGCCTCCGTACCGTCGGAGGCGACGACGGTCGAGCCGCGCACCTCGCTCAGACCGGAGGCGACGACGTCCACATTGGGCTGGGCGAGCGCGGGGTAGTAGGCGCTGGAGAGCAGGATGCGCTTGCAGCCGATGCGGTACGAGGGGGTCAGCTTGGCGCGCAGCACCGGGTCCTTGATGGAGCGCGCCATGTTGGACTTGGCTATCTGCTCGACCAGGCCCAGCTGGTCCGGGTGCTTGGTGAAGGCGCTGACCTGCAACTCCCGTATGCCCCAGAGCAGTCCGCGGCGGGCGGTGCCGGTGAAGGGCAGGGTGCGGTGCAGCCAGCGCTCGGCGCCGCTGATCTGCCGGTCCATCCGGGGCATGACCCACGGCGGGGTGCGCTGGAACAGCGTGAGCTTCGCGGCCTTCGGCTGGATCGACGGCACGATCTGGATCGCGGAGGCGCCGGTGCCGATCACCGCGACGCGCTTGCCGGCCAGGTCCGCGTCGTGGTCCCAGCGGGCGGAGTGGAAGACCTTGCCGGGGAAGTCCGCGAGCCCGGGGATGTCGGGCGTCTTCGGGTCGGAGAGCGGGCCGGTCGCGGAGACGACGACATCGGCGAGGACCGTCGTGCCGTTCGCGCTCTCGATGACCCAGTGCAGCTCGTCCCCGTCCCAGCGCGTCTTCGTCACCTCATGGTTCAGCCTGAGGTGCGGACGGAGTCCGAAGACGTCCGCGACATGCTCCAGATAGGCGCGGATGTGCTCCTGTCCGGAGAAGGTGCGCGGCCACTCGGGGTTGGGGGCGAACGAGAACGAGTAGAGGTGGGACGGTACGTCGCAGGCGCAGCCCGGATAGCTGTTGTCGCGCCAGGTGCCACCGACCGAACCCGCGCGTTCCAGGATCACGAAATCGGTGATGCCTTCGCGGCGGAGCCGGGCCGCGGCCCCGAGGCCCCCGAATCCGGATCCGATCACCGCCACTCGTACATGTTCGTGCTGGGCCATGCTGCCGCCTCCCCGCGGTACGTCCCACGACTGCGCCAGCAATTACTGGCACAGTTGGGAGACTAGAGCAGCCCCGTACTGATGGGTAGGGGTGCGACGAGGGAAAGTTACCGGCGGTACAACATGCGGGGTCCCCAGCAGGGCAGGCCGGTAGGGTGCGGGGGTGGCTGACGGACGCGAGCACCGCGAATACCGCATGGCGGAACTGGCCAAGGAGGCCGGCATCCCCGTCCGGACCCTGCGCTTCTACCGGGAACGCGGCCTGATCTCACCGCCGCGCCGCGAGGGCCGCATCGCCTGGTACGACGACCACCACCTGGCCCGGCTGCGCACCATCACGGGCCTGCTGGAGCGCGGCCACACCCTCAACGGCATCGCCGACCTCGCCCGCACCTTCGAGAGCGGCCGCGATGTCGCCGAGGTGCTGGGCCTGGGCGAACCGACCGAGGAGACCCCGGTCCGGCTCACGCCCGAGCAGCTCGCGGACTACTTCGAGGGCGAGTCCACCCCGGAGAACCTGGCGGCCGCCATGGAACTGGGCTATCTCGGCACGGACGGCGACGAGATCGTGCACATCAGCCGCCGCCTCCTGGAGGTGTCGGCCGAACTGGTGCGGGAGGGGGTCCCGCTCGCCACGGTCCTCGCCTCCGGCCGCCGGGTCCGCGAACACGCGGACGCCCTCGCCGACCTCTTCGTCGCGACCCTGCGCGACCACAGCACGCGGGAGGAACCTCCCCAGCTGCGGCCGCTGGCACGCGCGGTGGTGGACGCGGAACTCTCCATGGCCCTGGACCGGCGGCTGCGCCGCGACGCGGAGGCGGCGCAGCCGCCGGCCCCGTAGACCCCGCCCCTACTGCTCGTACACCACCGTCACCGGCGCGTGGTCGCTCCAGCGCTCGGCGTGCGTGGCGGCCCGCTCGACCCACGCCTTCGCGGCGCGGGCGGCCAGCGCCGGGGTGGCCACCTGGTAGTCGATGCGCCAGCCCGTGTCGTTGTCGAAGGCGCGCCCACGGTAGGACCACCACGAGTACGGCCCCTCGACGTCCGGGTGCAGGGCCCGTACGACGTCTACGTACGCGGCCTCCTCGAAGACGCGGGTCAGCCACTCCCGCTCCTCGGGGAGGAAGCCGGAGTTCTTCTTGTTGCCCTTCCAGTTCTTGAGGTCGGCCTCCTGGTGGGCGATGTTCCAGTCACCGCACACCACCACCTCGCGGCCCTCGGCGGCGGACCGCGCCCTCAGCCCGGTCAGATAGGGCAGGAAGGCCGCCATGAAGCGCTCCTTCTCCTCCTGCTTCTCCGTGCCGACCTCGCCGGAGGGCAGATACAGGCTCGCGACCGTGACGCCCGGCAGGTCGATCTCGACGTACCGGCCGCTCGCGTCGAACTCCTCGCTCCCGGCGTCGCCGAAGGCGCCGAAGCCGGTCTGCACCCGCTCGGGCGCCCGGCGGGAGTAGAGCGAGACCCCGGCCCGCCCCTTGGCGGCAGCGGGCGCGTGGACGGTGTGCCAGCCCTCGGGCTCACGCACGTCCTCGGGCAGCTGCTCCGGCTCGGCCCGCACTTCCTGGAGGCAGATCACATCGGCGTCGGTCTGCGCCAGCCACTCGACGAAGCCCTTCTTGGCGGCGGCGCGGAGACCGTTTACATTCACGGAGGTCACAGTGAGCATCCCGGCACGATACCGACATCCGGGTGCCGCATACATGTACCATGATTCGCATGAATATCCACACCCGCGCCTTCGATCACCCCGACGCCGTCAAACTCAACGATCGCGTGCAGCTCGAATACGCCGAGCGCTACGGGGACGAGGGCGATGTCACACCGCTGGACGCCACGATGTTCGAGCCGCCGCACGGCCTGTACCTGATCGCCTACGACACCTCGGACAGCCCGGTCGCCACCGGCGGCTGGCGCTCGCAGGAGCGCAACGCCGAGGGGTACTCGGACGGGGACGCCGAGCTGAAGCGGATGTACGTGATACCCGAGGGCCGCGGCAACGGCCTGGCCCGCCGCATCCTGGCCGCCCTGGAGGCCGACGCCCGCGCGGCCGGCCGCCAGCGCATGATCCTGGAGACCGGCGACAAGCAGCCCGAGGCGATCGCCCTGTACGCCTCCAGCGGCTACGAGCCCTGCGCGAAGTTCGGCCACTACCGGAACCACGAGAACAGCCAGTGCTACGCCAAGCCGCTGCGGTAGGACGTCACGCCCGGCACCCCCGGCTCCGGGTGCTTACCGGACCCGCCCGACGCCCACGTAGAACCCGCTGCGCTCCACGACCGGCGCCGGCCCCTCCCGGTACCACTCGGTCGCCGGGACGAGCCCGGGTTCGACGAGTTCCAGCCCGTCGAAGAACCGCTCCACCTCGGCGCGCGTACGCATCCGCAGCGCGATGGCGCCCTTCCGGTACGCCGTCTCGGTCTCCTGCCTGAGCTCCGGATGCTGATCGGCGGTGCCGTGCGAGAGCACCAGGAAGCTGCCCGGAGCCAGCGCGTCGACCAGGGTGCGGGTGATGCCGTACGGGTCCTGACCGTCCGGCAGGAAGTGCATCAGCGCGATGAGCGACAGGGCGATGGGCCGGTCGAAGTCCAGCAGCTCGCGCGCCCGTTCGAGGATCGCCTCCGGCTCCCGCACATCGGCGTGCAGGTAGTCCGTGGCCCCTTCGGGGCTGCTGACGAGCAGCGCCTCCGCGTGCCGCAGCACGATCGGGTCGTTGTCCGCGTACACGATCCGGGCCGTGGGCGTGATCGCCTGGACGATCTGATGGAGATTGGGCTCCGTGGGAATCCCGGTGCCGATGTCGAGAAACTGATCGACCCCATCGCGCGCCAGCCAGGCCGACGCCCGGTGCATGAACGCCCTGTTGCGCGCCGCGTTGCCCCGCGCCGCCTCGGGCAGCTTCTCCGCCACCTGCTGATCGACCGGATAGTTGTCCTTGCCGCCCAACAGCCAGTCGTAGACGCGCGCGGGATGAGGCTTGCTGGTGTCGATCGGGGGGTTGGGTATGCCTGCGGTCACAGGACGCTCCTCTGCGCGCACAACTTCGCTGCCGGGTAAACGCTTTCAGCGTAGGCGACAGGTGCGGCAGCGCCCCGGACGGGAGGCTCCCCGGCGGATGCCGCCCGGATGGACGGCGTTCCGGGCCCGCCCCCGTCATCGGCCGGTTCCACGAAGCATCGCTTGCGGCTCCAGTCACGACCCCGACGACATTCAGGCCCGCCTGTTGTCGACTCCTCCGGTGAACTCGAGGACGGCCGCCGCGAGTGCTTCGGGCGCTTCCTGCGCGATGAGGTGGCCGACGCCTTCAAGGCGCACCGCGGTGAACTCGCCGGCGGACACCTGGCGGAAGGTCGTCTCGGTGATTCCGTGGCCGGCGCCCTCAACGGTGAGTACCGGCACGGTGATCGGGTGCGACTCGGCGAGAGCCCTGGTGGCGTCCCCGTTGGAGAAGACGCCGCGGTAAAGCCCCTCCGTACCCCGCCAGGCGTTCGGGCGTGCGTAGGTTCGGACGAACTCGTCGACATCGCTTTGCTCCATGGAACCCTCCGTCCCGTTCATCAGCGGGTAGGCCCAGTCGGCGAGGAGCTCGCGCTCATGGCCCGGAAGGAGCATTCCGGGGATGCCCGGAGCGCCGAGGAATCCGACATACTCGCCGGCTTCCGCACCCTGGCGGACCGAGCCACCACCGAGCTCGCCGGGCGCGGGTACGAGGACGTACGGACGGTGCACGACTTCGCCCTCCACTCGATCCTGTCCGGCGCCGACAGCGTCTCCGAGCTCGCCCGCAGGATGTCGGTGACGAGACAGGCCGCCGCGAAGACGATCGCCGTACTGGAGGAACGCGATTACGTAGCACGCCAACCCGACCCGGCCGACCGTCGACGGACGCGACTTCGCGTCACAGAACGCGGACTCGCACTGCTGGGACAGGGCGAAGCGATCTTCGACGAGCTGCGTGAGCAGTGGGAGGAACAGGTGGGTACGGAGGCGCTCTCCGTACTCGAGGAGGCGCTCCGGTCGCTCGTGGGCGACCATGCGATCCGGCTGGACTCCCCGGGCTGGCTCGCCCGTTCCGTGCGAGGGCTGCGCTCACCCTTCAAACTTCACCTTGTCTAATCGGCATTGGGGCCGACGGCACCCGCCCGCCGCAGTTTGTTCAGCGGGGAGACCACATGTGCGCGGCTTCCTTTGGCAAACCCGATACGCCACGTCACCCCCGCACGTACCATGTGCCAACCGAGGGCTCAAGAAGCGCAGTTGCCTCCAGCCGGATTCAAGGGAAGCCACACCTGGGTTCTCGCTCACCTCCCTGCGTGCCAACGGAACCACCGGCCGTCATATCGGTTTCGCATGGCTACGGCCCCAAGAGTGCGCAAGGTGAAGATATAAGCATCAGAACGGGAGAGGGAATGCCGGATCGAGGCCGCGAACGCCAACCCGATGAAGCTTCACAGGATCAAAGTCTTGTGCGGGCGGTAGAGAGCGCCTTCGCTGCCCTCAATTCCTTGGGGCGGCGCATCACGGATAAAATAAGGAAAGGGCATGTAATACTGCTCTTGGTGGTGATGGTCTCTGCGGGAAGCGGTGCGGCAGCCAATCATGTTTTCGAGGCATCGAAGCCCACGACGATCATCTCGGCAGTAGAGCTGGGTACCCTTAAAATGGAAAAGGATTCCCTGACTTTTGGAATCATCTCTGGCGTCACCATCGATGACGTTCCACCCAAACAGGGAAACAACAACGCCGGAAAGAAAGAGTCGGATGGCACCGCGCAGCCCAGTGAGATTTATCGGGTGACGGTGATTTTCCCTAAACCGAACCCCTGCGCCGTCGAATGCAAAATGGGGATCAAGAACTTGCTCGGGGACGATGGCCTGGACTCCTGCAACCCAACATGCAGTGCGGAATTCAAAAATGTTGACCAGGTCAACAAGCTAATCGATGTCAACAAACTAATCGACAGCAAGGGCGAGGGCGAGGCGAAAGCCGGAAAGACGCGGACGTCCAACATTCAAACCGAACTTCGAGGTTACAAAAATTCGGGACGGAAAGTCACCATTTTGTTCGACGGGCGCCGCAATAACGGGGATTCCGAGTATCCCAATATTTTGAGTGTCGTGCCTTCGGGTGATTGAGCGTTTTCAAAGTGGCCACCGATCGGGCGACGGCGGGAAGGCCACAACGCACGAGGCACCCGTGCCGTTGAGGGAGATGTTCGACGTCTCAACTCAGCTGCGCGGGTGCCTCGTTGGTCTTCTGTCCTGCCGCGCTCGACCAGCGCGTGAGACCGGTCGAGGGTAGCTTTTCGCCTTGCTCTATCGAGAGAACGCAGAGCCTCGCGCATTGCCGCCTCCTCACCGTCAGCCGGTCGGTGACCACAGATGGCGAGCACGCCGACCAGAGGACCGGTTGGCGTCAATCGCCAAGGCCACCCTCACGCCGGATCGGCAACGCTGAAGAAGCTCAATAATCTCGGGCCATGGAGGGTTCGTAGGTAACGACCGCCCGGTTGCCTCGGCGCAAGTGGCGCGCGGCAACGGCACGGACCTCGTCGGCCGAGACGTCGAGGACGTTACCCAACGAGCTGAGGGCGAGTTGGGCGTCACCGAAAAGTACGGCGTAGCGGCAGAATTCGTCGGCTCGGCCGGCAACAGTTCCCAGTCGGTCCAGCCACTCACGTTCCAGCGTCGCCTGGGCACGTTCCAGCTCGTCGGGCGTCGGGCCTTCAATGGCGAAGCGGTCCATTTCCTCATCGATCACATTTTCAATGGCGCCGAGTTTCTCGGTGGTGCTGTCGATGGACTTGACGTCCAGCCAGCCGAGTGAAGGCGCTCCGGCGAGCCGCATCAGACCGAATCCGGCCGAGGCCGCCAAACCCTCTTGGCGCACCAGGCGATTATAGAGACGGCTGGATTCTCCACCACCGAGGATCGTGAGGGCCAAGTCAGCAGCATCACATTCGCGGCTTCCGTCACGAGGCAGCCGAAACGCCGCCATGAACGCGCTTTGCGACACGTCCGCGACAACGTGCTCGCGCCGCTCACCCATCATGATCTCTTCCGTGATGCCGCTGGTGGGCAGGGCTGGCAGAGCATAGTTGGCAGGAATGGACCCAAAATACTTGTCGACCCAGGCCAGGGTCTGCTCCGGATCGATGTCGCCGACAACTGCCATCACGGTATTGTTCGGCGTGTAGTAGGTACGGAAGAACTCTTGCGCCTCTTTCAGCGTGATTCCGTCCCGATCGGAATTCGAGCCGATGGGGGTGTGATGGTAGGCGCTGCCTTCCGGGTACACCATAGCGACGAGTTGTTCGAATGCGTTACCGTATTGGACGGCGTCATACCTTTGACGCCGCTCATTCTTGACGATGTCGCCGCAGTTTTGCATATCGTAATTACTCATCGCGGTGAGCAATGAACCCATACGATCGGCCTCCAGCCAGAGCACGAGCTCCAGATGGTGAGCAGGTACGGTCTGGAAATAGTTGGCACGCTCGAAGCTGGTGGAGCCATTGAGCGTCCCACCACTGCGCTGCACCAGATTGAAGTGGTCATTACCTTCGACCTGAGCGGATCCCTGGAACATCAGCATGCAGAAGAGGTGTGCGAGGCCACTGCGTCCAGGAGGATCATGACGGGAGCCGGCGTCATACCAGACATTCACAGCGGCGACGGGGACATTGTGGTCTTCGGAGAGCATAACCCTCAGGCCATTGGCCAGTCGGTGCTCTGAAAGGTCGAAACCCGCGACAGTGGATGCGGATCGAACAGCGGCGCGCCTCAGCAGGGTCGCGGCAGCTCGCTGACGGGCTGACTGGGCTTCGTCCTGCGCGGCAGCGGCTTCAACCAGCCGTCTCTCCGCGACCCGGAGACGTTCGGCCTCCGGGCCGGTTCGGTTACGAGGTCCCGCCGACTGCAGTCCTTCCACTTGGCGGGCCCACGTGCGCACTTCCGCCCACAGGGCGGCTTCCCGCGCCTCGGTGTCGGCGACCCTTCTCTGTAACCGGGCGATTTCCGCGTCGGGGTCGGTGATCGACTCCGGCGGCGCGGCGTTGCGGGCGAACACGAAGTTCCGGGCAGCGTCGATGCTGCGCTGCTGTGGGATCGGCCGCCCGTCGCGAGCAAGGTTGTCGTGCAACCAGGTGAACAACGAGTGCAGCTTCAGCTCGACGGGCTGGCCCGGAATCCCGGACTCGACCAAGTCGGCCAAGTACTTGGTGAAGTAGGTCTGCGGCTCCGGCAGTTGAGGATCGGTCTCGAACCATGCCGTGGTATCGGCACTGCTGGCGGTCATGGTGTAGGCCCCGGCCCTGGCAGCGGCCTGCGACAGCATGTGCTCGTCCGGCCCGGCGAGTGTGTGGTCAGGGTCGCCCGTGACGATGCCGGAGAAGCAACAGTCGAGGATGACCACCTTCGTGGTGGCGCGGCTCCGGCGAAGTACGCGGCGGATGGCGGCAAAGGGCAGGCTGGTGGCCGCCCGGCGGTGCGGCTCTGTCCGAGAATCCACAAGCCCCAGACACAACTGGTCCTCGTCATCCATCTGCCCATGCCCGACGTAATAGAACAGTGCCACGTCGGTGGCATCCTCGAAGAGCTCAAACATCTGGTCGGCGAGATCACCGGGGCCGCGCTCGTTGGACAGCAGGGTCACCTGCTCCTCGGGCCATCCGCACCACGGACCGGTGAGCAGACCATACATGCGATCCAGACTGTGTCGTGCGGCATCGACCGAGGGGAGGTGGGAGTAGTCCCACGTGCCCATCAACACAGCTCGCGAACGCGAGAAATCGTGTCCTAATGGCTGGTCAGTCATCGAGGAATCGCTCCAGTATCGGCATGATCTCCTCGACATTCTTGGCGTCGACGGTCAGCTTCTTGCCCCGGACCTCGACGGTCACGGCCACGTCGCTCCGCTTGGCACGAAGGTACTGTGGCAACACCCTGATCGCGGCGACGAGTCCGGCACTTCCGGCCACCACGCTCAGCGTGTCGAAGGCTCCTTGCTCGCCTGAGCCCGGGGCACCGGCCTCCTGGTGAACCTCTACTCCCGGAATGAGCGTCAACCACTTTCGTAGCGAGCTCAACTCGTTCTGAGGGTGCACAGCCAACTTGACCCCGTGCGTTGTCTCTTCGCCCACGTTGCCCCCGTGTGTGACGTGACGTCTCCTCGTGGTCCAGAGTAACGGGGTCGTGCACGGTGGGCTGGATCTCTGCCCTACTGCGTCTCATCAGCTCGGCGAACACACGAACATGCTCGGCGGTCCGGACGAGCATCGGACATCGAGCCGGCAGCTTCTTCCAAGTGGCGCGCTGGGTGATCAGCCGACGCAGTGAAGTGGCAGACGATCCTCATCGCGTTCACGGTGACCATCGGAAACCTGGACATCCTGGAATCCTGACTCTACGAGCCCACCGGCGACCCACTCTCCGACGCCGGCTTCGAGTCCGTCCCAGCTGCCCCAGGCCGCAACCAGACCAGCATCCCCACACCGGTCGGCGTGAGACGACATCCGTCAGTGAACCTCTGATCGGGCACCGTCACAGCCCCACAGCACCCTCACCGGCCCCCAGCGACGCGGGAGCGGTCGAATACCTCGGCAGCGGCCAGGCACCTGCTGAGTAGGTCTGCCGGACCCGATGCGCCACCAGCCACCGCCCCGAACAGGCGGGAAGGAAGCGATTGAAGATCGCTTTCCCAGTTGACCGGAGATCGCTTCCCGCTGATGGGGCGGCCACTCGATATCGAGTGGAGTTGGGACGGTTACGCAAGGCAGAGTGGGACGGTGAGTGAACTGTGGGCACACACCCTGGCGTGGGCAGATGTGGATCCGGCTCGACATCCGTTCGAGATGGACGACGATGCGGCGGAAGAGTTGGCGAGCCTTGTCGCGTCCTTGCTGCCCAGCGCTGAAGTCACTCGCGAGGATCGCTGGCATTCGCTGGATCCCGTCACCGAGTTCCTGGCGGGCCGGTACGGCCGATGGGCCTGCGGATGGAACTGGTCGGTCGGTGAGGGTGACGTCGACGGAGGCGTCGTCGAGGTCTGGTGTTGTTCATCCGACTCCGTGACGACCCCAGATGCCACTGCCCCGCTGGTTGTTGAGGCCCTTCGGGAATGGCGTGACTGGCTGGAGGACCTGGCGGAGCGGTTCGCGGCCCTGACTCCGCAGGGGAACACCCCGGCGACTTCGACGGACCACTGGTACTGGGAGCGAGCATGCACCCGCCTGGTCACCGCGGTGGCCGACCGCACCCAGGCCGAGAGCGGCTGGTACGGGCACTGCATGCAGGTCCTCCAATGGTTCCTCGCCTACAACGGCATCGACGAGGAACAGGCTCAGGAGATCGTCACGAACGCGGTCGGCGGCCGGTTCGGCAGTTGGATCGCACCCGACGTTCCGGTGGTCGACGCGGTGAGCTCGCGGTTCGCCAGAGGCGTGGGCGCAATCAGATGACCTCCGGGCCCGGCCAACCGAAGGACGGCCTTGCTGACTGGCTGCGCATCCGGGCGAAGATCTCCTGGCCATCCTGGCGCGGCGCACGCCCGATCTCTGGAGCACCAGCCGGCCACGGCTTCCGAAGCTTCTTCATGGCAACGCGAGGCGGACGTGACAGCGAGGGAACCGCACGTGTCCTGACCGCTCTCGACTTGGCCTTCGCCGACGCTGAGCAGGGCCCGCCGCTGACCTTCGCCCTCATGACGAAGTGGCAGCGGACCGTGCTGGGCCACGACCTCGTCGGTTTCCGCACGATGCCGGCCTTCGCGAAGGGCGGACGGGAGCGGTACGGCCTTGCACCCGATACGCGGGCGCGATTCGGGCGCTGTCTGTCCGAGAGCGCTCAACCGGATCTGCCCCTCCCCTCACGCGCTGCCCGGACCTACCTCGACATCCTCTTCTTCCATCCGTTCGAGGACGGCAACGCTCGTGCGGCGATGTTGGCGTTGGCCTTCGTCCTGGCACGGGAAGGCGTCTCCCTCGATCAGGTTCACCCGCTTCAGACCACTCGCTGGGCCGACGACGCCGAAGGTGCGGCCGATCTGGCGGTGCTGCTCGGAATCCTGATCACCGTTGCGGAGCGGCATCTGTCCCACGGGAGACAGCCATGAACGAACGCGATGTCCTGCTCAACGAGTTCGCGCGGGGGCTGCGCCCGATGTCAGAGGGCATCGAATGGTTCGACGGCCTCGGCCGGGAAGAGCAGTCCGAGGTGCCGCTGTTCCTGCGCCACCACTGCGTCCAGGCGCGCGCGGTCACCGAGGACGCACCAGCAGCGCTGGTCCAGGCCGTGGAACCGGTTGGTTCTGCTCGGCGCCCACCAAGCCGGCCCGACGTACGCGCCCAGACCTCCCGACGAGCCCAGAAACGACGAAATCCCGTCCGATCGAAGTGATCGGACGGGATTTCGTGAACCGTCCACGAGGTAAATCGTGGACGGCCCGTGCGTGGACCTGTGGGGATTTGAACCCCAGACCCCCTCGATGCGAACGAGGTGCGCTACCAGACTGCGCCACAGGCCCTTGCAACGAGTGAAACTTTAGCACCCTCACCGGGGTGCTCGGAAATCCGTTCCGCGCTGGTCAGCCGAGTCGGTGTCGTGGCGCGGGCGGAGGCCTCACTCGTTGGCCGCGCGGGGGCGGTCGTCCTCGTCGTACTGGTCGAAGAGGGGGGTCCGGCCCCGGTCGCGGGAGCGGCGGGACTGGTTGGTGCGCTGGCGTGGCGCCGGGTCCACGGGGGGCGCCGCGGCCGGCTGGGTGGGCTCCGCGGTGCTGGAGCGGGCCGCGCTCCAGGTCTCCGGGTTGCCGACCTCGACGCCGCCCGTGGCGCGCGGGGCGACCGGGGCGGTGACGTAGGTCGGCAGCGGGACCGGGACCGGCTCCCAGCTGTCGCCCTGGACCCGGCCGCGTTCGCGCTGCTGGTCCACCCACTCCGCGTGGTCCGTCTGCTCGACCAGGGCGCGGCGGCCGGCCTCCTGCGGGGAGACCGTGGGGGTGGGCTCGGGGACGGGGTGGCGCGCTTCGGGGTCCTCGTCGGACTCCGCGGGGGCCGTCGCGGCGGGCTGGTGCCTGCGCGGGCGGTTCTCGCGGAGCCGCTGTGCCGCCACCTCGGCCCGTCGCCGGTCCATGGTGAAGGCGAACCTGCGCCGCTCCTGGGCGCGCAGATGCACGATGTACGTGCTCAGCAGCACCGCCGGAACCGCGGGGGCCCAGAGGAAGCCGAGGCCGCCGACCGCTGCGACGACCGCGCCGAGCGTGAAGGCGAGGAAGAGGACGACGGTGGTACGCCGACGGCGTGCGAGGACCTGCGTGCGCTGCGCGCGCCGGGCTCGTTCGGCGTCGATCCCGCCGGGGCGCGAACGCGGGCGCCGGGCGGGCGCGGATGCGGGCACGGGGTCGGAGGGGGATGCCGGCCGTTCCCGGGCCGGGCGCTCCTTCGGTGTGCGCTCCGGCGTACGAGCCGGGTCGTACACCCGGGCCTCGGTGTGCGCCGGAGGCGCGGAGAAGTTCCGGACGTCGACGGAATCCATTCGATCCGTGCTCACGTCCGGCTCGGCGTCGGGCGCCGCCTCATCGTCGGTGCGCTCTTGCAGGCCCTTGGCATACCGGCGCTCCATCGCCGCCCGTCCGGACAGCAGCCGGATGGCGGTGCTGAAGCGTTCCGTCGGACGGGCTTCGTTGAGCTCGTCCTGCCTGCGGAGCCACATCGGCACCAAGTAGGCGGCCCAGGCCCCGACGATGACTGCGTAGATGAGGCCACTGCTGCTCACATCTCACACCGTAGAGGGGTTTGCCTGGAGGCATCCGCCAATTGGCGCGGTGTGTCGCACGATCCAGCTGATATCACGGACTTTTTTTGTGATTGTTCGGATCAACAGTCGGTGTTTGTGTGTTCGTTAGCAGTCAAACAGCGATCAATTTCGAACATACATTTCATTTAGTGTGATGTTCAGGATGCTCCGGCCGGGCCCGCTGCCACCTCCGGAGGAGACCGTCGGGCACCTCCTCGGCGGTGAGCGCGTAGATCAGATGGTCCCGCCAGGCCCCGTCGATGTGCAGATAGCGGGGCCGGATCCCTTCCTCGCGGAATCCGAGTTTCGCCGCCACCCGCCGGCTGGGCGCGTTCTCCGGGCGAATGCACACCTCGATCCGGTGCAGCCCGACCGCGCGGAAACAATGGTCGACGGCGAGGGCGACCGCGGTGGGCATCACCCCGCGGCCCGCCACCTCCTGGTCGACCCAGTAGCCGACATGGCCCGAGCACATCGAGCCCCAGGTGATCCCGGCGACGGTCAGCTGGCCGACCAGCCGGCCCCGGTACTCGATGGCGAAGGGCAGCATCCGGCCCGCGTTGGCCTCGGCCCGCAGATGGCGGATCATCTGCCGGTACGTGGGGCGCTGGGACACCGGACCACCGGGGGCGGGCGGCGGCACGGTCGCCTCCCAGGGGCGCAGCCAGTCCCGGTTGCGCCGGTTGACCTCGCGCCACATGGCCTGGTCGCGCAGCTTTATCGGCCGGAGGGTGACATCGCCGTCCACCAGGGTCACCGGCCAGGTCGGGACGTTCAGCTCGGGCTCCCGGGTCGGGGGTGATCGCCGCCGCGGAGCTGGTCGACGGCGTGCACCAGGAGTCGGGTCAGGACCGCCAGCCCGTCGCGCACCCCGCCGGTGGAACCGGGCAGATTGACGACGAGGGTGCGGCCGGCCACGCCTGCCAGACCGCGCGAGAGCGCGGCCGTGGGGACCTTGTCCCGGCCCTCGGCGCGGATCGCCTCGGGGATACCGGGAATCTCCCGCTCCAGGACACGCCCGGTCGCCTCGGGGGTGCGGTCGGTGGGCGAGACGCCCGTACCGCCGGTGGTCACGATGACGTCGTACGCGGCGGCCACGCCGGCCCGCAGCGCCTGCTCGACCGGGTCGCCGTCGGGGACGACCCGCGGTCCGTCGACCCAGAAGCCGAGCCCGGTCAGCGCCTCGGCGATCAGCGGGCCGCCCTTGTCGGCGTAGACCCCGGCGGCGGCGCGGTTGGACGCGGTCACCACGAGGGCGCGGTACCCGGACGGTGATGATGTCCCCGGCGTCGTCATGCGTCCGCTCCGCCGGGCGCGGTGCGCCGGTAGTCTCCGGACTTGCCGCCCGACTTCGCCTCGACCCGGATGTCGGTGATGACCGCGGCCTTGTCGACCGCCTTGATCATGTCGACGACGGTGAGCGCGGCGACCGACACCGCGGTCAGGGCCTCCATCTCCACGCCCGTGCGGTCCGTGGTCCTGACCGTGGCGAGGATCTCCACCGCGTCGTCGGCCACGCTCAGGTCGACCTTGACGCCGGAGACGGCGAGCGGGTGACAGAGGGGGATCAGGTCGGGGGTGCGCTTGGCCCCCATGATCCCGGCGATGCGCGCGGTGGCGAGGGCGTCGCCCTTGGGGACTCCTTCACCCCGGAGCAGTTCGATGACACGCGGCGAGACGAGGACCCGGCCGCTGGCACGGGCGACGCGCGCGGTGACGTCCTTCTCGGAGACGTCGACCATGCGGGCGGCGCCCGCCTCGTCGATATGCGTCAGCCTGTTCTGCGTACTCAACTAACTCCGCCTAGCGGTAGGGCGCCGGTTGCCCCTGGGCCGCACCGGGGTGCGGGCCCGGGGTCCGGGGGGTGTCCCCCGGAAGGCACAGCGGCAGATACCGTACCGCCACCCGGCGCCCGTCAGCGGATCAGGATCACCTCGGCGTCCGTGCCGGGCTCGGCGGAGGTGACGTCCTCGGGCAGCACGATCAGCGCGTCCGCCTGGGCGAGAGCGGCGATCAGATGCGATCCGGAGCCGCCCACGGGTGTGACGGTGCCCGCCTCGGCGTCGTACGTGCCGCGCAGGAACTGCCGTCTGCCGGCGGGCGAGGACAGTGCCTTGTCGCAGGCCAGGGTCGCCCTGACGGTGGGGCGGTTCACGTCCTGAAGGCCCATCAGGGCACGGATCGCGGGCCGTACGAACAGCTCGAAGGAGACGTAACTGGAGACCGGGTTGCCGGGCAGCGCCAGCAGCGGGGTGTGGTCGGGGCCGATGGAGCCGAAGCCCTGCGGCTTGCCGGGCTGCATGGCGAGCCTGCGGAAGTCGATGCCGCTCCCCGGCTCGTCCTCGTCGCCCACCGAGGACAGGGCCTCCTTGACCACGTCGTACGCGCCGACGCTGACGCCGCCGGTGGTGACGACGATGTCGGCGCGGATCAGCTGGTCCTCGATCGTGGCGCGCAGCGTCTCGGCGTCGTCGGTGACGGCACCGACCCGGTAGGAGATCGCTCCGGCGTCGCGCGCGGCGGCCGTCAGCGCGAAGCTGTTGGAGTCGTAGATCTGGCCGCCGGTCAGTTCCACGCCGGGCTGGACCAGTTCGCTGCCGGTGGAGATGACGACGACGCGCGGCCGGGGCCGCACCTTCACCGTCGAGCGGCCGATCGCCGCGAGCAGCCCGATCTGCGGCGGCCCGACCACCGAACCGGCCCGCAGGGCCAGATCGCCCGGCCGGACGTCGCTGCCGCGGTCCCTCACATGGGCGCGGGCCTCGACCGGGCGGTGGACGCGGACCTCGCCGCCCGCGCCCTCCGGGGCGTCGCTGTGGGCGCGCATCGCGGCGGCGGGGCCCTCGCCCGTGCCGCCGTCGGTCCACTCGACCGGGATCACGGCCTCCGCACCGGCCGGCAGCGGGGCGCCGGTCATGATGCGGGCGGCCTCGCCCGGCCCCACCCGCTGGTCGCCGAGGAGTCCGGCGTCGCCCGCCGCGACGTCACCGATGACGGTGAGGACCGCGGGGAACTCCTCGGTGGCACCCTCCACATCGGCGACGCGGACCGCGTAACCGTCCATCGAGCTGTTGTCGAAGGGAGGCAGGGCGATCTCCACCACGACGTCCTCGACCAGCACGCAGCCCTGTGCGTCGTGCAGTTGCAGCTCGATGGGTTCGAGCGGCTTCACCGCGGCGAGAATGTCTTCCAGGTGCTCGTCCACCGACCAGATCGTGCTGCTCAAGGTCTTACATCTCCTCGGTGACGTAACTGCGGAGCCAGGTCCGGAACTCCGGGCCCAGATCTTCACGTTCGCACGCGAGTCTGACAATGGCACGGAGGTAGTCGCTCCGGTCACCGGTGTCATAGCGGCGGCCCTTGAAGACGACGCCGTGCACCGGGCCGCCGGTCTTCTCGTCCTCGGCCAGCAGTTGCAGGGCGTCGGTCAGCTGGATCTCGTCACCGCGGCCGGGCTCGGTCCGGCGCAGTATCTCGAAGACCGCGGGGTCCAGGACGTAGCGGCCGATGATGGCCAGGTTGCTGGGCGCGTCGGCCGGTTCCGGCTTCTCCACCAGGCCGGTGATCCGCATCACATCGCCCTCCGCGGTGGGCTCGACGGCCACGCAGCCGTACTGGTGGATCAGCTCGCGCGGGACCTCCATGAGCGCGACGACGCTGCCGCCCTCGCGCTCCTGGACCTCCACCATGCGGGCCAGCAGCGGGTCGCGCGGGTCGATCAGGTCGTCGCCCAGGAGCACGGCGAACGGCTGGTCACCGACGTGCGGCGCCGCGCACAGGACCGCGTGGCCGAGGCCGCGCGGGTCGCCCTGGCGGACGTAGTGCATGGTGGCGAGGTCGCTCGACTCCTGGACCTTGCGCAGCCGTTCGGCGTCGCCCTTACGGGTGAGCGCGGACTCCAGCTCGTAATTGCGGTCGAAGTGGTCCTCCAAGGGACGCTTGTTGCGGCCGGTGATCATCAGTACGTCGGAGAGTCCGGCGGCCACCGCCTCCTCGACGACGTACTGGATGGCAGGCTTGTCGACGACAGGCAGCATCTCTTTGGGAGTGGCTTTGGTGGCCGGCAGGAAGCGGGTGCCGAGGCCCGCCGCCGGAATGACAGCCTTGCTGATCCTGGGGTTCGACTGAGTCATGCGCAGAACCTTAACCGGCGCACATGGGCGGAAGATGAGCCTCCGGTTAACTTTGTACTCATATATGCCAGTACGAGAGATCCGTGGGTGCCCCGTTGAACGACGACATGTCCGCAAAGGCACTGCTGCGGCGTGAACTGCTCGCCGCACGACGCCTCCTGACCGGGGAGGACGCCGAACGGGCCGCCGCGGTTCTGGCCCGTCACGCACTCGCCCTCCCCGAGCTCTCCGGGGCCCGTACCGTCGCCGCGTACGTCTCGGTGGGGCGCGAACCGGGCACCCGCGCCCTGCTGGACGCGCTGCGCGCGCGGGGCGTCCGGGTGCTGCTGCCGGTGCTCCTGGCGGACAACGACCTGGACTGGGCGCCGTACGAGGGCGCCGGGAGCCTCGCGAAGGCCGGTCGCGGACTGCTGGAGCCGGACGGGGAGCGGCTCGGGCCCGACGCCGTCCTGGCCGCCGACGCGGTGCTGCTGCCGGGCCTCGCCGTGGACGGGCGCGGGATGCGGCTCGGCCGCGGCGGCGGCAGCTACGACCGGGTGCTGGCCCGGCTCTCGGCGGCCGGGGCGCACCCGGCGCTGATCGTCCTGCTGTACGACGGCGAGGTGACCGCGCGGGTCCCGGAGGAACCGCACGACCACCCCGTGGACGCGGTGGTGACACCGGCGGGCTCGCGGCGCTTCAGCGGCGGCTGAACAACCACGGGCCCGCCCCTGACACTCCAGGAGCGGGCCCGTACCTACGGCTTCAGGGGCGGCGCGTGCCCTATGGCTTCAAGGTCAGCGTGTCCTTCGTCGACCCGGCCACGGCGTTCGTCCCGTAGGACCAGTCGAGCAGTTCGCCGTTGACCCACTTGTCCGTCTGGTCGGTGTAGTGCGCGCTGAACGCGTGCCCGGAGGCGCCGGTGAGGTTGATCCAGCGGGACTTGTCCCAGTCCCCCACGTTGACGACCATCCGCATCGACGGAACCCAGACGACCTCGTAGCCGCCGGCCGCGTTCCAGCCGGTGGCGTCCACCGCGGCCTCACCGCCGCCGAGGTTCCACGGCCCGCGGTTGAGCGCCCGCTGGAGCAGTCCGGGCCCTTCCGTACCGAGGGTCTGGTTTTTCAGGGTCAGCTGGTGCAGCCGGCCCCAGTTCCAGGTGGTGATGTCCTTGCCGAGCTTGGCCGTCAGCTCCCAGCGGGCGTCCTCCATGGCGCGGGCGAAGAGCTCCTCGCGGTTCCCGGTCGCCTTGTCCTTGCGGTTCGCCGGCGCCTTCCACCAGTCGCTGTCCGGCTTGTCCATGAGGCTCTCGACGACCTGGTACCAGCGGTCACCGCCGTCCGGCTGCGCCGAGTCGGGGGCGCGCTGGCCGCATTCGCGTACCAGCCTGTCCTGCTCGTCGACCGGGCCGGAGCTCTTGGCCGGGGGGACGTTCAGGCATTCGCCCTCGACCCGCATCTCCTTGGGCAGCTTGTCGCCGAAGGCCAGCTTGAGGATGTTGCGCCAGACGGCGTTGAAGTACGCGGCCGCCGCCGAGTCGGACTCCTGGGTGTAGTCCCAGCCCTCCAGCAGCTTCTGCGCCTGCCGGACGTCCTTGTCCGAGATGTTGATCTTCATCAGCTCGGGCACCAGCAGCGTGGCGATCTCGCTGGTGTTGTCCATCTGCATCTTCTGCATGTCGTCGGTCGAGATCTTCCCGCCGCCCTTGATCTTCGACTCGATGAGGTCGTTGATCCGCTGGCTGCGGGTGCCGTAACCCCAGTCCTTGGTGAGCATGTACGGGTACTTTTCCTCGTCGATGACCGCCTGGTTGGCGGTGACGATGTACCCGCGCTCCGGGTCGTACTCGTACGGCAGCTCGTCGAACGGGATCGGGTCCTTCTTCCAGCCGTAGGCCGAGGACCAGCCGGGGCTGGGCATCGTGCCGTCGCCGGACTTGCGGACCGGGATCTTGCCGGGGGCCTGGTACCCGATGTGGCCCTTGGTGTCGGCGTAGATGAGGTTCTGCGAGGGAACCTCGAAGTGCTCGGCCGCCGCGCGGAAGGTCGTGAAGTCCTTGGCGCGGTTCAGCTCGAAGACCGCGTCCATGGACTTGCCGGGCTCCAGCGCGGTCCATTTCAGCGCCACCCCGTAGCCGTCCGCACGGTCCGGGGCGGCGTTGGTGACCGGCGCCTTCTGGCCGACCTTCTCCAGCTCGCTGCTGCGGTCGGAGACCAGCGGACCGTTGTTGGTCTCACGGACGGTGATGTGCCGGTCCCGGCCGCCGGCGACCTTGATGGTCTCCTCGCGGGTGGTGAAGGGCTTCACCTTGCCGTCGTACTGGTAGCCGTCCGACGAGACCTTCTCAAGGAAGAGGTCGGTGACGTCCGCGCCCAGGTTGGTGAAGCCCCAGGCGATGTTCTGGTTGTGGCCGATGATCACGCCCGGCATCCCGGAGAACGTGTAGCCGGCGGCGTCGTACTTGCAGGTCGCCGAGACCGTGCGGCAGTGCAGCCCCATCTGGTACCAGAGCGAGGGCAGCTGGGGCGCCAGGTGCGGGTCGTTGGCGAGCAGCGGCTTGTCGGTCGTCGTGTACTTGCCCGAGACCACCCAGGAGTTCGACCCGATGCCGGTGCCGTTCGGGCCCAGCAGGGAGGGGATCTTGTCGAGGGTGTCGGAGAGCGCGCCGAGCTGGGTGTTCAGGCCCTCGGTGGCACCCTGCGCGGTGGACGAGCCGAGGCCGTCGGACGGCGTCGCCTGCGGGTCGAACTTCCCGGTTTCCGAGGAGATCGCACCCTCGGCGACGATCGGCTTGTGCTTGTCGTACGGGTACGGCGGGTACAGGTCCTCGATCTGCTTCGCGTCCAGCCTGCTGGTCATCAGCGAGCGGTCGATCTCGTCCTGCATGTTGCCGCGGAGGTCCCAGGCCATGGCCTTCAGCCAGGCGACCGAGTCGACCGGGGTCCACTTCGTCGGCTTGTAGTCGTTGGTGAGGCCCAGCGCCGCGTACTCGACGGAGATGTCCTTGCCGTCGCGGCCCTTGAGGTAGGCGTTCACCCCGTCCGCGTACGACTGGAGGTTCTTCTTCGTCTCGGCGGACAGGACGTGGTCGTACTCCTCCTGTGCGACCTTGCGCCAGCCCAGCGTGCGCAGGAAGGAGTCCGTCTCGACCTGGCCGGACCCGAACATCTCGGAGAGCCGGCCGGCCGTCATGTGACGGCGGACGTCCATCTCCCAGAAGCGGTCCTGCGCCTGGACGAATCCCTGGGCGCGGAACAGGTCGGCGTCGGAGTCCGCGTAGATCTGCGGAATGCCGTAGCTGTCGCGCTTCACCTCGACATCGCTGTCGAGGCCGGCGAGCTCGGCGGTCCCGTTGGTCTGCGGGTACGAGGCCCGCACGGTGGATACGGACCAGTACGTGCCGTATCCGATACCCGCGACAAGCGCCAGCACCAGGACGATCACGATCAGGCGGGCGCGTCGCCCCTTCTTCTTGCGCGGCCTGCCACCGGCGGAACCGGTGGAGCCGGAAGAGGCGGTTGTGTTGGCGGGCATCGCTGTCCTTCGAGGGGCAGGGTGGTCCTGGGAGTGCAGGAGCAACCATAGGCGCAGCGCCGGAGCCCCTCTGACGCGGTATCGGGATGGTTCGAATTGCGTAGCGGTCGCACGAGTACTCGAACGCATCAAGAAAGCGTTAAAGATTAGGTAAGGTAACGAAGTACCGGCCGCCGGAACACGATCCGGCAGGCGCTCGCAGGGAAGGACCGGCCACTGACTGTCCACGCGCTCAACGAGCTCCTGCTCGTCTGCTCACTTGTCCTGCTCGTCGCGGTGGCGGCGGTACGGATCTCGTCGCGCAGCGGGCTTCCCAGCCTGCTCCTGTACCTCGGCATCGGGGTCGTCATGGGGCAGGACGGGCTCTTCGACGTCAAGTTCGACAACGCGGAACTGACGCAGGTCATCGGGTACGCGGCCCTGGTCGTGATCCTCGCCGAGGGCGGCCTCGGCACGAAGTGGAAAGAGGTCAGACCCGCACTGCCCGCGGCGGCGCTGCTCTCCACCGTCGGCGTCGCGGTGAGCGTGGGCGTGACCGCCGCCGGAGCGCACTACCTGGTCGGCCTGGACTGGCGGCAGGCACTGATCATCGGCGCGGTGGTCTCCTCCACGGACGCCGCCGCCGTCTTCTCCGTCCTGCGCAAGGTGCCGCTGCCCGCCCGGATCACCGGTGTCCTGGAGGCCGAATCCGGCTTCAACGACGCCCCCGTGGTGATCCTGGTGGTGGCCTTCTCGACCGTCGGTCCGGTGGACCACTGGTACGTACTGGTCGGCGAGATAGCACTGGAGCTGGCGATCGGCGCTGCCATCGGCATCGCGGTCGGCTGGCTGGGCTCGTTCGGTCTGCGGCATGTGGCACTGCCCGCCTCGGGCCTCTACCCGATCGCCGTGATGGCCATCGCGGTGACCGCCTACGCGGCGGGCGCCATGGTCCACGGCAGTGGCTTCCTCGCCGTCTACCTCGCGGCGATGATCCTCGGCAACGCGAAGCTGCCGCACTGGCCCGCCACCCGCGGCTTCGCCGACGGACTCGGCTGGCTGGCCCAGATCGGCATGTTCGTACTGCTCGGCCTGCTGGTCACTCCGCACGATCTGCTCGACGACTTCTGGCCCGCCGTCGTCGTGGGCCTGGTGCTCACCATGGTGGCCCGGCCACTGGAGGTCTTCCTCTCGCTGGCCCCGTTCCGATTGCCGTGGCAGGAGAAGGCCCTCATGTCCTGGGCCGGGCTGCGCGGCGCCGTGCCCATCATCCTGGCGACCATCCCGATGGTGTCGGGTATCGAGGGTTCCACCCGGGTCTTCAACATCGTCTTCGTACTCGTCATCGTCTACACCCTCATCCAGGGCCCGACGCTGCCCTGGCTCGCCAAGGCCCTCAAGATCGCCGACGACCCGTCCGAGGCGGCCGACCTGGGCATCGAGTCGGCGCCCCTGGAGCGGCTGCGCGGACATCTGCTGTCGGTGGCCATCCCCGCCAAGTCGAAGATGCACGGCGTCGAGGTCGGCGAACTGCGGCTGCCCTCGGGGGCCGCGGTCACCCTCGTCGTACGGGACGACACGAGCTTCGTCCCCAACCCGGCGACCGTGCTGCGCCGCGGCGACGAACTGCTGGTGATCACGACCGATCCGGTGCGCGACGCGACCGAGGCGCGGCTGCACGCGGTCGGCGAGGGCGGCAAGCTGGCCGGCTGGCTGGGGACGGACGGGAATCCCGGCGTGGAGCCCTTCACCGGACCGCATGTCTCCAATGCGCTCAAGGCCGTGAAGAAGCTGGGCCGTATGCCGGACGAGACGAAGGCGCCCGGGACGACGCCCCGGGAGATGAAGACCCGCGAGGCGAAAGCCCGTGAGGCGAAGGCCCGCGAAGCCAGGACCCGTGAAGAGAAAGCCCGTGAGGCAAAGGCACACCAGTGAGAAGGCGCCCGTGTTCTCAGGTCACAGAGGGTGACTGGCGCACAATCGCAGGTGCGACCGGAACCCTGCCTGTACCATGAAGGAAACCTGCCCACGCTCCGCACAGCTGTGACGCGCTCCGGTGCCGCATCGCCGTGCCGCACGTGTCCGGCAGTGACTGATCCACCCGAATTCATCGTCACCGAATTCATCTTCACCGATACTCAACGATCTTGATCGACCAACTCTGCCTGACGCAGAGCTGGCGCGACCGTATGGCGGTCGTGGCGTCCTCCGCCTCTGCTGTGAGCGCCCGGCATCTACCGCAGTCCCGCGCGAAGAGGACAGCTCTCGGCAGCTCCTGACCGGGCCCGCACCCAGGTGCGGGACCGTCCCGCAGGAGCACGGCCACCAGGCGGCAGAAAGGCATGGACCGTGGTGTCCACGGTCTCCGACCGCCCCGGATACGGGCAGTTGCTGCGCACTCCAGGTGCGTGGACCTTCCTCCTGCCGGGCTTCGCCGCACGGCAGCCCTTCGCCATGCTGACCATCGGCATCGTCCTGCTGGTCCAGCACACCACCGGCTCCTACGGCAGCGCGGGCGCCGTCGCGGCCGTGAGCGGCGTCTCCATGGCCCTGTTCGCGCCGCAGACCGGCAAGCTCGCCGACCGCATCGGACAGCGGGCCGTACTGCTGCCCGGTGTCCTGGTGCACGCGGTCTCCGTGTCGGTCCTGACGGTGCTCGCGCTCTCGGACGCGCCGATCTGGGCACTGTTCCTGGCGGCCGTGCCGACGGGTGCCTCCATCCCGCAGGTCGGCCCCATGGTGCGGGCCCGGTGGGCGGCCATGCTCGGGGCGGCGCCCGGCCGTGAGGCCTCGCCCCTGATGTCCACCGCCGCCGCCTTCGAGTCGGTGACGGACGAGTTCACCTTCGTCATCGGCCCGGTCATCGCCACCGCCCTGTGCACCGGGGTGCATCCGGCGGCCGGACTCATCGCGGAAGCCGCGCTGACACTGACCGGCGGGCTGTTCTTCGCCGCGCAGCGCGCCACCCAGCCGGCCGTGCGCGCCGCCGGACCCGCCGGCTCCCCTCGCCACGCCTCCGCCCTGTCGGTACCCGGCGTACGTGTGCTCGCGGTCGCCTTCCTGGGGATCGGCGCGGTCTTCGGCGGCATGCAGGTCTCGCTGACCGCCTTCGCCGAGGAGATCGGCAGCCCCGGCTCGAACGGGGTGCTGTACGGAATCTTCGCGGCCGGCAACATGCTGGCCGGGATCGCCTGCGGCGCCATCGCCTGGAAGACCGGGCCGCGGCGCCGGCTGATCGCCGGATACGCGGCACTGACCCTGACCGCGTCGGGCCTGTGGGCGGTGCACTCCGTGCCCCTGCTGGCCGGGCTCGGCCTGCTGGTCGGGCTCTGCATCGCCCCCGCGCTGATCAGCGGCTACACCCTGGTCGAGGCACTGGTCCCGGCGTCTGCCCGGACCGAGGCGTTCACCTGGCTGACGGGTGCGGTCGCGCTCGGGCAGGCTGCGGCCGTCACGGTCGCGGGCCAACTCGCCGACGCCCATGGCGCGAGCACCGGATTCCTGGTGCCGCTGGTGGGTACGGCGCTGGCGCTGGCGACCCTGCTGGCCCTGCGTTCCAGGCTCGTGCCGAGCACTTCGGGACGGACCGTGGCACGTGGCATCGGTCACCGCGGGCCGGTCACGGTGGACTGATCCAGCGGAATACGTCACTATGGAGCGTCGTTAGCACTCATCGAGTGAGAGTGCCAGGAGGAACAAGTGCCGACCTATCAGTACCAGTGCACCGAGTGTGGCGAGGGCCTCGAAGCGGTGCAGAAGTTCACCGATGACGCCCTGACGGTGTGCCCGAGCTGCGAAGGACGCCTGAAGAAGGTGTTCTCGGCGGTCGGCATTGTCTTCAAGGGCTCCGGCTTCTACCGGAACGACAGCCGCGGCTCGTCGTCGAGCAGCACGCCCGCACCGGCCGCCGCGAAGACCTCCGATTCCGGATCGTCGTCCTCGACGGGGTCGGACACCAAGTCCGCGGCCTCGTCGTCCTCGTCGGCGTCCTCCTCTTCGGGTTCCTCGTCTTCGTCGTCGACTTCGTCCTCGTCTTCGTCGAGCGGTACGTCGGCCGCCTGAGCCGCCGGCCCACCTGCTTCGACCGGTACCCCGCTGATCCACTCGGCGGGGTACCGGCGTTTTCGGCCCCGCTAGTGTGACCGCATGGTGAACGCAGAGATCGGTGTGATCGGCGGCTCGGGGCTGTACTCCTTCCTGGAGGACGTCACCGAGGTTCGCGTGGAGACCCCTTACGGAGAGCCCAGCGACTCCGTCTTCCTCGGCGAGATCGGCGGCCGCCGGGTCGCCTTCCTCCCCCGGCACGGACGCGGCCACCATGTGCCGCCGCACCGCATCAACTACCGCGCCAACCTGTGGGCGCTGCGCTCGGTCGGGGTGCGCCAGGTGCTCGGCCCGTGCGCGGTCGGCGGGCTGCGGCCGGACTACGGGCCGGGAACGCTGCTCGTGCCGGACCAGCTGGTGGACCGTACGAAGACCCGCGTCCAGACCTTCTACGACGGGGAGACCCGCGCGGACGGGGTGGCGCCGAACGTGGTGCACCTGGGCTTCGCCGACCCCTACTGCCCCAAGGGCCGCAAGACCGCGCTGGCGGCGGCCCGGGGCAGGGACTGGGAGCCCGTGGACGGCGGGACGCTGGTGGTCGTCGAGGGGCCGCGCTTCTCGACCCGGGCGGAATCGCGCTGGCACGCGGCGATGGGCTGGTCGGTGGTCGGCATGACCGGGCACCCGGAGGCCGTCCTCGCCCGCGAACTGGGGCTCTGCTACACGACGATGACGCTGGTGACGGACCTGGACGCGGGTGCGGAGACCGGCGAGGGCGTCTCCCACGGCGAAGTGCTCAAGGTGTTCGCGGCCAACGTCGACCGGCTGCGCTCGGTCCTCTTCGACGCGGTGGCCGCGCTGCCCGCGGAGGCGGACCGCGACTGCCCGTGCGCGCATGCTCTGGACGGGATCGATACGGGGATCGCGCTGCCGTAGGGCGTACGGGGTGGGGCGGGGTGAGGCGGGGCGGCGGGTGAGGGAGGGTGAGGGAGTTCTCCACATCGGCTGGGGCGTCCACAGGGCGCAGCGGGAATCTCTCGGATGCCGGATCGTGAGGTCTGTTCATCCGGGGCCACTCGGTTCCCGACTTCCCCTCATCCCTCGTCCCAGGCGGTGTTCGACATGCGCTCAACCGGTTCCCCCGTCTCAACCCGATCGCCCGGTTCACCCATCTCGGCACGCTCACCCGGTTCACCCATCTCGGCACGCTCACCCGGTTCACCCGTTTCTCCGCAGTCCGCTGCCCCGTCCGGCGCTCCGTTGCTGTGTGCGCCGGCGCCCGCACCCTGCGGGGTGCCCGCGTTCCCGCCGCTGCGGGTGCGCGGGGGTGGCGGGCACCGGCTGTGGCGGGCCGCGTGGCGCCGGCGGCGGGCGATGGCTGCCGGGCTGGCACTGACAGCTGCCGCGCTGGCCGCCTCGGGGTTCGGAGGGAGCGAGAGCGGGGGCGGTGACACGGGACATGGAGCGGCCGGGACGGCAGCGGGCGCGGCAAGCACGGCCGGGGCGGCGCCGGAGCGGGCATCGCCGCCGCTCCGGCTCGTATCGGCGCCGGTGCGGATCACGGATGCGGCGACCGTGCGGCTGCTGCGGCCCGGAGACCGCGTCGATGTGATCGCGTCCGCGGGATCCGGGACCGAGGCCCGGGTGCTGGCGAAGAGCGCGCGAGTGGCCCAGGTGCCGCAGCCGTCCACCGAGGGCTCGATGGAGAACGGGGCGCTCATCGTACTGTCCGTGCCGCGAGCCACGGCGACGGCGCTGGCGGGTGCGGGAGTCTCAGCCGGACTTGCGGTGATTCTGTGCTGAGTCAGATGTGGTGCGGCGGCTTCTCGTCGAGGAACCGGGCCAGATCGGCGGCGCTGCCGCCGGAGGTGCCCCGCTCTCCCCATCCCCGGTCCGTGTCGTCCGCCGACTGCTGGTCCAGCGGATCGTCGAAGATCAGCGCCGGTTTGGGCTCAGGCTTGGGCCGGTCCGACGGATCCGGCTTCGGATCACGCGGTCCGGGGGCGGGGGCGGTACTCATACCCCCAGGATACGGCCGCTCCGGGGTACGGCTGTGGTGAGCGGTGCGGCCGCGGGCAGCGGGGCGGCTGCGGGCAGCGGGGCGGCAGCGGGCAGAGGCCGAGCCCGACGAGAAACGACAGGCAGAGGAGAAGTCCCGCTCGGACGGGCGTACGGCTCCCACACGGTCCCCATATTCCGGCCTCGCCTGCTCGTCGCGCTCCAGCAGGTACGTTCGCCTTGCACTGCCCAGCGGCGGACTGCTCGATCACCGCCACCGCCACCACCACCACGTTCACCACCACGCTCGGGATCACACCCCTGAGATCGCGAGCACGACCCCGAGCACGACCTCAAGCACGACCCTGAACACGGCCCTGAACACGAGGAGCACCCGGATGACCGGCCAAGACAGCGCGGACCCGCTGAACCGCCCTTCGCAGTCGCCGCGACCGGCGCACCGCCGGCTGGACGCGCTGACCGATGTCGCCGGAGTGCGGGTCGGTCATGCGCGGCTCGTGGGCGAGGGGGCGCTCAGCGGTACCACCGTGGTCCTCGCCCCCGAGGGCGGCGCGGTCGCCGCCGTCGATGTGCGCGGCGGCGGCCCCGGCACCCGGGAGACGGACGCGCTCGACCCGCGCAATCTGGTGCAGCGCATCGACGCCGTGGTCCTCACCGGCGGCAGCGCGTACGGGCTGGACGCGGCGTCCGGCGTGATGGCCTGGCTGGAGGAGCAGGGGCGCGGCGTGCGGGTCGGCGCCGATCCGGCGCAGGTCGTTCCGGTGGTCCCGGCAGCGTGCCTCTTCGACCTGGGCCGGGGCGGCGACTGGCGGGCCCGCCCGGACGCGTCGACCGGCCGGGCCGCCGTGGAGGACGCCGCGCGTACGGAGCCGGGGGCGGCGGTCGAGGAGGGGTGCGTCGGCGCGGGCACCGGCGCGGTCGCGGGGCAGTTGAAGGGCGGGGTGGGGACGGCGAGCGCCCTGCTGCCGTCCGGGATCACGGTGGGCGCGCTGGCCGTGGTGAACGCGGCAGGCTCGGTGCTCGACCCCCGTACCGGGGTGCTGTACGGGGAGTACGGCGCCGCCGAACCGGCCGTCGCCCCCGCGCCGGAGATCCACCGAGCGGCGCAACAGCGCCTGGCGCAGGCGCACGACGCGAACGCGCGCCCCCCACTCAACACCACGCTCGCGGTCGTCGCCACGGACGCCGACCTCAGCCCGGCGCAGGCGCAGAAGCTCGCGGGCACGGCGCACGACGGGCTGGCGCGCGCCATCCGGCCCGTGCATCTGCTGACCGACGGGGACACCGTTTTCGCCCTGGCCACCGGCGGACGGGCGCTGGACCCGGCGAACCCGATCGCGCTCAACGACCTGCTGGCAGCGGGTGCGGAGGCCGTGGCCCGCGCCATAGTGAAGGCCGTGCGGGCGGCGGCGGGCGTCAACGGCCGCGAGGGCGGCGCCACGTATCTCTCGTACAGCGATCTCTACGGCACACCGCGCCATCCACGGCGGCCGGCGGACGGCGGCGGCCCCGCGACCGACTCGGCCCCCGCGTAAGGAAGTTCGGGCAAAACGCCGGGAACCTTCTGCGTGCGTCGTACGTTTTCCGGAAGCCCGGTCGCGATGTCAGACCCAGGGACTACGTTAAGCACGCATCGGGTAACACGCGGCGACGGCCTGGAGAAGCACCTTGAGCGATCCGTACGAGACAACCGAGCAGCACCTCGAGCGACTCCTGCGACGGGCTCTCAACTCGTTCGACCTGACCGACAGCACGGTGGAACGGCTCGGCACAGCCCTCGCCCACAGCAGCTCCCTGCATTCCTCGCACCACAGTTCGACCCTGCACCGCGAGACGTACCGGCATACGTATCTGCTGGCCGACGGCAGCCCGTTCGCCCTCTGGGAGCTGGTGCACTGCGGTCAGCGCGAAACCGGGGACCCCCGCCACGGCTCGCAGCCCGTTGTCCGGCAGCACGAGCTGTACGACGACGAGGCCGACGTGCACATCGCCGCGGCCCGGCTCACCGGCGGGTTCTGCGACGCCCCGGTCTTCGGGGACGACGGGCCGCAGGCCGACCTGGAGATCCTCACGGCCCTGATGGCCGCGCCCCCGGCACCGCTCCCCCGGATGTACGCCCCGGACAACTCCGCGGACCACGCCCGCCGCGTGCTGCGCCGCGCGGAGAACGGGGACGTCCCGGGCGAGGAGACCGCCCACCTGCTGCGGGCCGCCTTCGCCCACCACATCACGCAGATCTTCGGCCGGCAGTGCCACGTGGACGGGCGGGACGCCGGCTTCACGCTGTACGAGCACGCGTTCCTGCTCCTGGACGGCAGCGAGACGAGCCTGTGGGAGGTCGAGCACACGGCGACGCCCGACGGCCGCCACATGTGCGAGGTGTATGGCGACGAGGAGACCGCGCGCGGTGCGATGGAGAGCCGTACGCGCATCTGCTGACCGCTCCGCAGGGCCCGCACGGGGCACGACGGCACGACGGCGCGAAGGCACGAAGGCACGACTACGCGGCGGAAGCGCCGGCCGGTGCCCGTGGGGCCGGACGTGACGGTGCCCGCACCCCGAGGGGTGCGGGCACCGTCACGTTCTCCGTCCGCTCAGTGCGTGAGCACGGGCTCGTCGGCGGGCCCGTGGGCGGGCTCGGCGACGGGTTCCGCGGTGGAGTCGTCGGCCGCCCCGCCACCGTCCACGTGCTGCTTCTGCCGGGCCGGGAGCGCGAACATCAGCAGGAAGATGGCCACGAGCACCCCGGCCACCCACCACAGCGAGTGCTCGAAGGCGTCGGCGAACGCCGGACCCACCTGTGCGGGCGTGAGCCTGTCACCGATCGCCCCGAAGAAGATGACCGAGACGAGCGCGAGCCCCAGCGCGTTGCCCATCTGCTGCACGGTGTTGAACAGCCCGGAGGCGGAGCCGGAGTGTTCCTTGGGCACCTCCGACAGCACCGCGTCGGCCAGCGGCGCCACGATCAGCCCCATGCCGATGCCCATGACCACCAGCGGCAACGCCATCTGCCAGGACGTGATCCCCATGCCGTAGCGGTCGGACTCCCAGATGTAGAGCAGCAGCCCGGCGACCATCAGCAGCGCCCCCGCCTGGAGGACCTTTCGGCCGAAGCGCGGCACCAGCTTCTGTACGGAGATCCCGGCGGCGACCGAGACGGCGACCGAGAACGGGATACCGGTCGTACCGGCCCGCAGCGCACTCCAGCCGAGTCCCTGCTGCATGTACAGCGTCCAGACCAGGAAGAAGATGCCGAGTCCGACACCGAAGGTCAACTGCACGGCGATGCCCGCGGCGAAGCTCTTGACCCGGAACAGCGACAGTTCGACCAGCGGCGAACCGTCCCGGCGCGCCTTCGACCGCTCGAAGAGCACGAGGACCACGAACAGTGCGAGGCTGCCGGCCATCGAGAGGTAACCCCAGAGCGGCCAGCCCAGCTCCTCGCCGCGGGTCAGCGGGTAGATCAGCATGAGCATCCCCGCCGTCACCAGCGCCACCCCGATCAGGTCGAGGCGCAGCGCCTTCGGCGCCTTGGACTCGGTGATGAACTTGCTCCCCAGGATCAGGCCCGCGATACCGACCGGCAGGTTGATCAGGAAGATCGGGCGCCATTCGAGACCGGCGATGTTCCACTCGGTGAGCAGCGCGCCCAGCAGCGGACCGGAGACCGCACCCAGGCCGACGATCGCACCGAAGAGGCCGAAGACCTTGCCGCGCTCGTGCGCCGGGAAGGTGGCGTGCACGATCGACAGCACCTGCGGGACCATCAGCGCGGCCGTGGCGCCCTGGAGGATGCGGGAGGCGACCAGCATCTCCGGACTGGCGGCGAAGCCGCAGAGCGCGGAGGCCACGGTGAAGCCGGCGATGCCGATGAGGAACAGCCGCTTGCGGCCGTAGATGTCGCCGAGCCGGCCACCGGTGATCAGCCCGGCCGCGAAGGCCAGGGCGTAACCGGCGGTGATCCACTGGATCGAGCTGAACGTGGCGCCGGTGTCCCGCTGGATGCTCGGGATGGCGATGTTGACGATCGTGACGTCGACCAGGTCCATGAAGGCCGCGGTCATCACGATGGCCAGCGCGAACCACCGGCGGCGGTCCGAAGCGTCCGAGGACACCGCGGGGGCGGCCGCCCCGGACGGCTGGGGTGCGGAAGAAGTCATATGAAGAAGTTAAGGGCCTATTAGGTCAGGTCGTGACCCAATGGGCGGGCATCCTGGGTGACATGACCGACACCCCGGCACGACTGCTGAATCTGCTGTCACTGCTCCAGACGCCGCGCGAGTGGCCGGGCAGTGAACTCGCCGAGCGCCTCGACGTCAGCCCGCGCACCATCCGCCGGGACGTCGACCGCCTCCGCGACCTGGGATACCCGGTCGAGGCGTCGCGCGGTTCGGTCGGCGGCTACCGGCTCGTCGCCGGCACGGCCATGCCGCCGCTGCTGCTGGACGACGAGGAGGCGGTAGCCATCGCGGTGGGGCTGCGGGCCGGGGCCGGTCACGCCATCGAGGGCGTCGACGAGGCCTCCGTCAGGGCGCTGGCCAAACTGGAGCAGGTACTGCCGTCGCGGCTGCGCCACCGGGTCTCCACCCTCCAGAACGCGACGGTGCCGCTGACCCGCGGTGACGGTGCCACGATCGACCCGCAGACGCTGACCGTGATGGCGTCGGCGGTCACCGGCCGGGAGCGGCTGCGGTTCGCGTACCGCGCGGGGGACGGCGCCGAGACGCGGCGGCAGGTCGAGCCGTATCGCCTGGTCAGCACCGGGTGGCGCTGGTATCTGGTCGCGTACGACCTGGAGCGGGAGGACTGGCGCACCTTCCGGGTGGACCGGGTGAGCGATCCACTGGCGACCGGGGCCCGCTTCGCACCCCGCGAGCTGCCCACCGGCGATGCGGCGGAGTTCCTGAGCCGCTCCATGTCGCGCATCCAGCCGCAAATGGCGGTCGAGGTGAGCTTCGCGGCCCCGGCGGAGTTCGTCGCCGCGCGGCTCCCCGCCGCGATCGGACCGCTGGAGCCGACCGGCGAGCACAGCTGCCTGCTGCGTACGGTGCTGGCGGACTCGCTGGAGTGGGTGGCGGTGCGGCTGGCACTGGTCGACTGCGAATTCACCGCGCACCGGCCGCCGCAGCTGGTGGCGTATCTGAACGACCTGGGCGGCAGGCTCACCCGTGCGGCATCCCCGGCGGCCCGGAAAGGCTGAGCACCGGCGAAAGGCCGAGCACCCGCACAAGTCTGAGCACTGGGGGCACGGGGCACTGGGGGCACTGGCACAAGGCCGGACCCCGGAAAAGCACAAGGCCGGGCCCCGGAAAAAAGGATGAGCCCCGGCGCCAGGGGGGGGTGGGCGCCGGGACTCAGCTCAGGGGGCCGATGTGAAGCGGCCCAATTCGGAGGTTACTGGACTTCGGCTCACGCCGCAGCGTCAAAGCCCGTGTCGTGAGCCATTCGCTTCAGTTCGAGCAGTGCGTGCTTCTCGATCTGGCGGATTCGCTCCCGGGTCAGCCCGTGCTGCTTGCCCACCTCGGTCAGCGTCCGCTCACGGCCGTCCTCGATGCCGTACCGCATCCGGATGATGGAGGCGGTGCGATTGTCGAGCCTGCCGACCAGCTCCTCCAGCTCCTCGCTGCGCAGCAGCGTCATCACCGACTGCTCGGGAGACACCGCCGAGGTGTCCTCCAGGAGGTCGCCGAACTGCGTGTCACCGGCGTCGTCCACCGACATGTTCAGGCTGACCGGGTCACGGGCCCAGTCCAGCACGTCACCGACCCGCGACGTCGTGGAGTCCAGCTCGGCGGCGATCTCCGCGTGCTCCGGGTCGCGCCCGTGCTCGCGGTTGAACTCGCGCTGCACCCGGCGGATGCGGCCGAGCTCCTCCACCAGGTGGACGGGGAGCCGGATCGTGCGCGACTGGTCCGCTATGGAGCGGGTGATGGCCTGCCGGATCCACCACGTCGCATACGTGGAGAACTTGAAGCCCTTGGCGTAGTCGAACTTCTCGACCGCGCGCACCAGGCCCGCGTTGCCCTCCTGGATCAGGTCGAGGAGGGGCAGCCCGGCCCGCGGATACCGGCGGGCGACGGCCACCACGAGTCGGAGGTTGGAACGGATGAATACGTCCTTGGCGCGCTCGCCCTCGGCGACCAGCGCCTCGAGCTCCTCGCGCGAGGCCCCGCCGGCATCGCTCTCCACCACGCCGTCGAGTATCCGCTGCGCGAAAACGCCCGCTTCGACGATCTGTGACAGCTCGACTTCCTTGGCGGCATCGAGCAGCGGCGTGCGCGCGATCTCGTCCAGGTACATGCCGACCAGGTCGCGATCGGCGATCTCCCCGCCCACGGCGCGAACACTGCTTGCCCGGTTGGCCCCGCCGGTGGCGGACGAACGACGGGCGACGGCACGGGTTGCCATGCGTGCTCCTTGCTGAGTAGGTCGCGACACCCTTTCGGATGCCCAGCTTCCGATGGAAACAACGACTGGAATCCGGACAGAATTCCCATGCCTGGCATTCGTTTTCGCGATCATGCAGTACCCTGTCGCGCCACCGACGCGGGACACATGGCGCGTTCGGAACGAACCCGCAGGTCAGACCGGGTATCAAGAGCGAACGGGAGGCCCTGGCGGACATCTACGACTATTACGTACGTGAGACCGCCCTCACACGCGCCACGATTCCCTTCACCCCGGACCGGCACCCGCCCCGGCCGCGCTCCCACTCCACCCCTGAAGACGGCCCGCACCGGCTTCTGGTTGCTCAGGATGTCCGTATTGTCGACGGACCGGCTCCCCGGATCCCGCGCCCGCGAGGCCGGGCCGGGCGGGACTTCGCGGACGCGACCTACGCCCGGCCGCCGCGTTCCCTAGGTCCACGGCCCGTCACCTCCCTAGGACCACAGCCCCTTGCCTCCCTAGGACCAGAGCCCGTTACGGAGCGCCGGTGCGGTGCCTAGCGTGATGCCGCATGGACGACACGACACGCAGGACACCCGACACCTCCGGAACGCTCGACGAAGCACTGGAACGGCTTCACTCCTTCGGCCCCGAACGCGAGGGGTGGCTGAGCAATCACGCTCCGATGGCCGTGGAGGCGCTGGTGCACCACGGCCAGGCACCCGGTGTGCACCGATGGCTGGACCACTACCGCGCGAAGCTGGAGGACATGCCGGACCGGTTCACCGAGGTGACCCCGGCGAACTGGCGCGAGGCCCTGGGCGACCCGTGCCGCATCGCCGACTGGACGGCGTACTTCGAACGGGAGACGGCCGGCCGGCCGTGGCGCGAGGTCCTCGCCGAGTGGTGGCCCCGGCTGCTCCCCGGCATCGCGGCCGGCGCCACCCACCCGGTGATCCGGGTCGGCCACTGCGTACGCACCCTGCTGGCCTCCGGGGAGAACGCGCCCCGCGTCGCGGAACTCGCCCACGGCCTCGGCTACTGGGCCGCCCGCCACCAGCCGCTGCCGCCGCTGACCTCACTCGCCCCCGCGGCCGGCGCCGCTGCCGCGCTGGACGCGGTCGACCGGGTGCCGGACCAGAGCGGCGGCATCCGGGAACGGCTGGGACAGCTCACCGCGTTCCCGCTGTGGCCGCGGCAGCCCGTGACGGACCCCGACGCCGCCCGAGCCCGCCTGGAGGAGCTCGTACGGGCCGCGACCCACCGCTACGCGGCATACGCGCACGGCTCGCCGGTCATGCTGGTGCACGCCGCCACCGCGCCCAACGCCGTGCTGCGTACGCTGCCGGCGCTCCCCCGGGACCTGTGGGCGCCGAGCCTGGACGCCGCGTGGGCGGCCGGCGCGGCGGTCACCGCCGCGTACTCCCCGGCGCGGCCGGCCGACTGCCCGGCCGCGCCCGACGGCCTGACCCCCGAGGAGATCTTCGCGCGGGCGGCCGCGCACGGTGACGACCACACCATCAAGTTCACCGACACCGCGCTGGACGTCGGCGACCCGACCGCGCTGGCCGCCGCGCTCCGGTCGATCGAGCTGAACCCTCCGGTGCTCTGACCCCTGCCATGAACCGGGGCCTGCCGGGCCGGCGAGCGAGCGGCCGACCCGACAGGCCCCGGCCGGCTGCGGGCCTCGGGCGTTTCCCCGGACTGCGCCGGGGCCGTCCTAGCCGTACTGCAGCGAGCGCTTGGCCAGTCCCATCCAGAACCCGTCGATCACGCTGCGCCCCTGGTCGAGCTCCTGCTCGGCGGCGCCGAGCGTCACGAAGAGCGGGGCGAAGTGCTCGGTGCGCGGATGGGCGAGCCGGCCCGCCGGGGACTTGTTCTCGAAGTCCAGCAGCGCGTCGATGTCCTGCGCCCGCAGTGCGCGGCTCCCCCAGTCGTCGAACTCCGCCGACCAGCCGGGGGTGCCGCCGCCCGGATGCCGCAGAGCGGCCAGGTTGTGGGTGAAGAAGCCGCTGCCGACGATCAGGACGCCCTCGTCGCGCAGCGGGGCGAGCTTGCGTCCGATGTCCATCAGCTTCTGCGGGTCCAGCGTCGGCATGGAGATCTGCAGCACCGGGATGTCGGCCTCCGGGAACATCTCCACCAGCGGTACGTACGCCCCGTGGTCGAGCCCGCGGTCCGGGATGTCCTGGACCGGCGTACCGGCTCCGCGCAGCAGCTTGCGGACGCTCTCGGCCAGTCGCGGGGCACCCGGCGCGGCGTACCGCACCTGGTAGTAGTGCTCGGGGAAGCCCCAGAAGTCGTAGACGAGCGGAATCGTCTCGGTGGCGCCGAGAGCGAGCGGGGCCTCCTCCCAGTGGGCCGAGACCATCAGGACGGCGGCGGGCCGCGGCAGACCGGCGGACCAGGCGGCCAGCTCGCCGGGCCAGACCGGGTCGTCGGCCAGCGGCGGGGCGCCGTGGGAGAGATAGAGGGCGGGCATGCGCTCCGCGGTGACTGTCATGGCACTCCCCATCCACTGCTGCTCAAGGTAAGTCTTCTACTGGGCCTTCGGAAGGAACACTGCTTTAACCTTCAAGTTCCTACCTTCGGAGACCTTAGCTCTATCTAGTTCAACTTTCAAGAAAAGGTCGTACAGTGGAGTACATGACCACGGCATCCACCGGTGCGCCGCGCTGGCTCACCGACGAAGAACAGAGTGTGTGGCGGGCGTACCTCCACGCCACCACGCTGCTGGAGGATCATCTCGATCGCCAGTTGCAGCGCGATGCCGGTATGCCGCACATCTATTACGGACTGCTCGTCCAGCTCTCCCAGGCGCCCCGCCGCCAGAAGCGGATGACCGAGCTGGCCAAGGACGCCAAGATCACCCGCTCCCGGCTCTCGCACGCCGTCGCCCGGCTGGAGAAGAGCGGATGGGTGCGCCGCGAGGACTGCCCGTCCGACAAGCGCGGCCAGAACGCGGTCCTCACCGACGAGGGCCACGAGATGCTCCACCGCTCGGCACCGGGCCACGTCAGCGCCGTACGCCAGGCCATGTTCGAACGGCTCACCCCCGAGCAGGTGCGCTCGCTCGGCGAGATCATGCGGGTCATCGCGGCCGGACTGCAGCCGGAGGGCCCGAACGCCGACCTCCCCTGGCTCCGCTGACCCGGCGCACACGCCACCCACCGCACAGGCCTCTGCCCCGGTTCCGTCGGACGGAACCGGGGCAGAGGCCTGTGAGACGGGTCAGTGAGCGACGACCGGGATCCGGAGCTCGTCCTCGACACTGTCGGCGGAACCCGGACCGGAGCCGGTACCACCGGATGTCGTGACCGACGAGGGACGGCCGGCGTTGATGAAGGTCACCGCGATCGCGGAGGCCACCACCAGGATGCCGACGGCCCACCAGATGGCGCCGGTGAAGCCGTGCACCATCGACTGGAGCTTCAGCATCTCCGGGTCGGTGGCACCGAGCGCGGCGTGCGAGGTGGCGTACGCCGTGGCGGCCGAGGCGGCGATGGTGTTGAGCAGCGCCGTACCGATCGCACCGCCGACCTGCTGCGAGGTGTTGATCATCGCGGAGGCGACACCCGCGTCACGCGGCTCGATACCGTGCGTGGCCAGCGACATGGCGGGCATGAACGCCGTACCCATGCCCAGGCCCATCAGGAGCTGCCCAGGCAGGATGACCGCCGCGTAGGACGAGTCGACCTGCAGCTGCGTGAGCACCAGCATGCCGACGGCGGCGGTCAGGAAGCCGGGGCCCATCAGCATCCGGGCCGGAACCCGGGTCATCAGCCGGGCACCGATCTGCGTCGAACCGGTGATCATTCCCGCGATCATCGGGAGGAAGGCGAAGCCCGTCTTGATCGGCGAGAAGCCCTGGACGACCTGCAAGTAGTACGTCAGGAAGAGGAACAGGCCGAACATCGCGATGACGCCGAGGCCCAGCGAGAGGTAGACGCCGCCGCGGTTGCGGTCCATCAGGACGCGCAGCGGGAGCAGCGGCGACTTGACCTTGGACTCGGTCAGGACGAAGGCGAGCAGCAGCACGCCCGCGGCGACGAACGTACCGATGGTCATCGGGTCCGACCAGCCGCTGGACTCGGCGCGGGTGAATCCGTACACCAGCGAGACCAGACCCAGCGCGGACAGGACGACGCCCGGAATGTCGAGCGACGAGCGGTTACGGCTGCCGGCCGGCTCGCGGATCACGAAGTACGCGCCCAGGGCCGCGACGATCGCGAACGGGATGTTGACGAAGAACGTCCAGCGCCAGTTCAGCGTCTGAGTGAGGAAGCCGCCGAGGATCAGGCCGACGGCACCACCGCCACCGGCGATCGCACCGTAGATGCCGAACGCCTTGGCGCGCTCCTTGGCGTCGGTGAACATCACCGCGAGCAGCGAGAGGGCCGCGGGGGCGAGCAGCGCGCCGAACACACCCTGGAGTGCGCGCGAGCCGAAGAGCATGCCCTGGTTCTGGGCCGCTCCGCCGAGCGCGGAGGCCAGTGCGAAGCCGATCAGACCAACGACGAAGGTGCGCTTGCGGCCCCAGAGGTCGGCGATCCGGCCTCCGAAGAGCAGCAGCCCGCCGAAGGCGAGGGCGTAGGCCGTGATGACCCACTGCTTGTTGGCATCCGTGATGCCCAGGTCCGTCTGGGCGTGCGGCAGGGCGATGTTCACGATCGTGGCATCGAGCACGACCATCAGCTGAGCCAGCGCGATGAACGCCAGCGCCTTCCAGCGACTCGGATCAGGGAGTCGGATATCGGCTGTTTTTGACATGGGAGTAGCCACCTAAGGGCGCGCTCGGGCGCGCGAAGTCGTGAACCTTGAAAGCGGTCGTGAGCCGTGGAAGCGGCGAGGAACCGCGAATGCGGAGAAGGCTCGGTACGTACGAGGGTGGGGCGAGGGTGGGGCGCGGATCGGGAAGAAAGGGGTGGTCGAGGCGTGGCGGACGTGCGGCCGGGCAGCCGTCTCAGGAGCCCGGCACGATGGTCATGTCCGGCGCCGCAGGTCCTCCAAGGTCGCCGCCGTTCCGGGCAGTCGGGACCGGGCCGGGGCCTCCAGTCCGTCCAGGAACAGCTGGATGTGGCGGTGGGTGAACCGGTCGATGTTCATACAGGCGACGCCTGGCAGCGGCCGGGTGAGCTGGGAGAGGGCGACCAGTACGTCACCGACGGCGATGTCGGTACGCAGGCGCCCCGCGGACATGGCACGCCCGACGAGTCCTTCGACGGCCTCTTCGAGGCGCCGCAGCTCGGCGAGCAGTTCGGGGTGATCCTTGTCGAAGCCGCCGGACAGCATCGGGCACAGCGCCCCGATCCGCTCGTCGGCCGCCGCGTGCACGAAGCGGCTGAGCGCGACGAAGGGGTCTCCCCCTTCGTTCGCGGCTTCCTCGGCGCGATCGGTGGTGCGGGAGGTGACCGCGAGGACGACCTCCCGGGTCAGCGCGGCCCGGTCGGGGAAGTTCCGGTAGAGCGTGGCGTTGCCGACGCCTGCGCGACGGGCGACCTCGTCGAGCGGCACATCAGGCCCGAACTCGACGAACATCTCGCGCGCCGCCGTCACGATCCGCTCCCGGTTGCGCAGTGCGTCGGCCCGCGGGCGGGGCGTACGCGGCTGCGCGGTTCCGGCGGCGGTACGGGCGACGGTGTCCACGACGGCGCTCCTTCTCTTCCTGGCCTTCCGGCCGGTATTCGTCCGTGCTGTTCGTACCCGCGTCACCAGGGCGACCCCTCCGCGTAACCGGGGAGTGCCTCCCCGTTTCGCAGGGACACCGGTGCAAACGGGGAAGTGGTCCCCGGTTATTTCGCCACTCGGAGTGACCTGAGTCACGTCACCCCGGAGCGGGAAAATCCCACCCCTTCGGCGCACCCAACGCGCGGCGCCGCACCACCCGACACAGGCTGATCCGCAGAGCGCAGCCAGGGTCGGCCGGCTGCCGCGGCCCCGAAGGCGCCTCCATGCAGCAGCCCCGCCGCCGGATACGCAAGCACCGCCACCCGGTCGCCCTTGGCGCGGCAACAGCCCTGGTCATCTCGGCGCTGGCCTCGGCCAGCAACACGCTCCCGCTCCCCAGCCGGGCCTCCGCCGGCCCGGTCTCCAGCACCGGATCGGCCGGGCTCGGCCCGTGCCGGATATCGGCGACCATGGGCGTACAGATGTCGGAGGGCATGCCGACGCAGCCGGGCTACGCCCGCTCCACCGGTCAGATCCACGCGCTCAACCTGATGGTCGACTTCTCGGACGCGCCGGGGACGGAGCCGGCCATGGACCGGCTCGCCGAATTCTTCCCGCAGACCACCGACTGGTTCCGCACCAGCTCGTACGGGCGGCTCACCTATGTGCCGGAAGCCCCGGTGAAGTCCTGGCTGCGGATGCCACTGCCGTTCTCGGGTTACGGGATCGAGCGCGGATCACCGTACGAACCGGGCTACCGCCACCTCGTCCAGGACATCGTCGCCGCCGCCGACCCGAAGGTGGACTTCAGCGCGTACGACCTGGTCAACATTCTCATCAGCCCGAACGCCGGACCCTCCGCCCTGGACACCGTGCTGTCCGTGACCTTCTCGGGCAACGACGACGCCCCGTACGCGGACGGCGTGCCGCTCGCCAACACGTCCTTCGTCTACAGCCGGCAGGACGACGGCTCGGGGTCGTACGCCCAGACCGGGTACCGCGTCCTGCCGCACGAGAACGGCCACGTCTTCGGCCTGCCCGACCTCTACACGATGGAGGGCGGCGGCTCCGTCGGGCACTGGGACATCATGTCCGAGGACTGGGGCGCCAACAACGACATGCTCGGCTGGCACAAGTGGAAGCTCGGCTGGCTGGACAACAGCCAGATCAGCTGCGCGTCGCGGACCGGCACCAGCGACCACGTCCTCGAACCGCTGGCCACCCGCGGCGGCACGAAGCTGGCGTTCGTGCCGCTGACCGCGGAGTCCGGCTACGCGGTGGAGGTACGGACCCAGGCGGGCAACGACCAGGCGGTCTGCCGGCCCGGCGTACTGATCTACAAGGTCAGCTCGGACGTCGACACCGGCCAGGGGCCCATCTCCGTCACGGACAGCACCAAGGACAGCAGTGGCTGCACCCGGCTCCCCAATGTGCACGCCGAACTCTCCGACGCCCCGTTCCAGCCCGGCCAGACCTTCACCGACCGGGCCACCGGGATACGCATATCGGTGGTCGACAAGGACGCCAAGGGGGACTACCGGGTAAGGGTCACCCGCCCCTGACCTCCCGTACCTCCCGCTCCACCCCTACCTCCCGCGCCTCCCGTACCTCCCGTGCCTCTCGCGCCTCCCGTACCTCCTGCTCCACCGGCCCGCGCAGCTCCCGCTTGAGGATCTTCCCGGTGGCGTTGCGGGGCAGTGGCTCCCCGGACATCACCACATGGGCCGGAACCTTGAACGCGGCCAGGCTCCGCCCCACGTGCGCCCGCAGGTCATCGGCCGTGGCAGCGGCACCCGGGCGGAGCCGGACGACGGCGGCGACCTCCTCGCCCAGCACCGGGTGGGCCACTCCCAGGACCGCCGCGTCCTCGACGTCCGGGTGGTCGTGCAGCACGGCCTCGACCTCGGCGCAGTACACGTTCTCACCGCCGCGGATCACCATGTCCTTGATCCGGTCGACGACGCTGATCCGCCCTTCGCGGACCACCGCCAGGTCCCCGGTGCGCAACCAGCCACCGGTGAATGCCTGCGCCGTCGCCGCCTCGTCCCGCCAGTAGCCCCGGACCAGCGCCTGTCCGCGCAGCCACAGCTCGCCGACCTCCCCCTCGGGGAGCGCCTCCCCCGCCGGATCGGCGATACGCACCTCCGTGGTGGGGGTCGGACGGCCGACGCTGCCCGGGTGCAGCCGGTAGTCAGCGCCGAAATTCGCCAGGACGCCACCGCTGGTCTCGGTCAGCCCGTACCCGTTGCGCGGCTCGATCCGCTCGCCGTAGCGGGCGGTCAGCCGAGCGACCAGATCCGGCGGGGCGGCGGCCCCGCCGGTGTTGAGCATCCGGAGGCTCTCCAGCCCGTCCCCGTCCCGGGTGGCCGCGGCGAGCAGGTCGAGCGCGGTGGCCGGCACTCCGGCGTAGTGCGTCACCCCGTGCTCGCGGATCAGCCGCAGCGCTTCCTCCGCGTCCCACTTGCGCATCAGGACGAGGGCGCCACCCGCCGACATCGCGGCGTAGAAGCTGGTGAACGCGGCGACGTGGAAGAACGGGAACGTCAGCAGCGAAACGGGCGCCGGCCCCTGCCCCGGGATGACGCCCCGGCCGAGCGCGGAGGCCGCCGCGTGGAACCGGGGGTTGCGCGCGGCACCCGCCTGGGCGAGATGGGTGGCGACGGCACCCTTGGGCCTGCCGGTGGTACCGGAGGTATAGATGATCGTCGCGTCGTCCTCGGGCCGGATCTCGACGTCGGGCGGCGCGGCGAACGGATCGGGCGCGGGCAGGTCCACGTACCACTCGACCCCGCCCGACGACTCCGCCCCACCCGCTCCACCGGCCTCGGGCTTCTCGCGCTCCTCGTCGTGAAAGACGATCACGCGAGCCCCGGACCCACGGGCCCAGGCCGCGACCCGAGGCAGCCGCTCCCCGTCGACCAGGAGCACCCGCGGCCCGGAGTCGTCGAGCGCGTACGTGAACTCGCTCTCGGTCCACCAGGCGTTCAGCGGGACGGCGACCAGCCCGGCCAACTGGACGGCCCAGAACGCGATCTGCCACTCCGGGTGGTTGCGCATCGCCACCACGGCCCGGTCACCCGGCCGGAGCCCGTACGTCTCGCCCAGCCGGCACGCCAGCGCGGAGGCCGCGGCGAAGAACTCCCCGTACGAATAGCTGCGATCCCCCGCGATCAGGAACGGCTGGTCGCCGAACGCCCAGGTGGTCTCCACGAACTCACGAAGGGTCCTGGGCCCGTCGGCGTACACGAGTGAGCCCGCCTGCGGCCCGTCCTCGGCACGTACAACGGCGAACGGACCCCCTGGCCCGGTCAACGCGGCCTCCACCCGGGCAGCCGCCTCGGCGGCAGCTCCGGCGGTGGGCTCGGGAGCGGATGTGGCCGGCGTCGGTTCGGTGTGCGGCACGAACGACCTTTCTAAGCGCTTGCTCAGGGCTTTCGCGACGCTATGCCCGCGCCCGAACCCCGTCAAGAGGACCCGGCCCGGCCCCGCGTCCGCCCACCGTCACAGATCCCAACGACCCGAGTCACACCCCGAGTGCCCGTGACGCGTCATCAACTCGTCGTGTGCCGCTGGTGAGAGAGGACGGCGGCGACGAGACCACAGAGCCGTCATCCGCACTGCCCGGCCGGGAGCACCCCTCCCGAAGAACCCCAGACCCACAGCCCCACAGACTCACAGAAATGGCAGGTCAGAAGCAGACACCCTGCGCCCGCTGCCGCTAACCCCATGGGGAAGCCCTTCGCGGGGACGGATCCGCTACGCTGTCCCTGGTCGTTCATTGGTATGTCCCGCTGCCTGCCCCAGCAAGATCGCAGAAAGCGCCACACCTCGACCGTCCAGTGGGCCTGCAGCCCTTGCCGATGACCCGTTCACCGGGCTTTCAGCAAGGTTCCTCCAAGCCCGCGCCTTCGTAGCTCAGGGGATAGAGCACCGCTCTCCTAAAGCGGGTGTCGCAGGTTCGAATCCTGCCGGGGGCACAAGCCAAAGGCCGCCTAGGAACGTTCCCAGGTGGCCTTTGACATCTACTGCTGACATCAACGGCAGTGGTCACTCACGACCGGGCCGCCTCTTGAGCAGCCGGTCCATGTGACTGATCGCCTCGCGCTGCGTGTCCTTGGCGACATGCGTGTACACGTCCATCGTGATGCTGATCTGGCTGTGGCCGAGGATCTCCGTCACGACGCGAGGAGCCAGGCACGCCGCGGTAAGGAGCGTGGCGCAGCCGTGCCGAGCATCATGCAGACGGATCACCCGGAGGCCGGCGGATTCAAGCGACTCACTGACTGACGTCCAGGCTGCTCACGCGGTCGGAAGCACCGCCATCGGCTTCGCCAACAAACCACACAAGAGCCAACTCTTCGTCGATGCAGGGGCCGAAGCGGTTACCGACTCCATGCAAGCCATCGCCCAGGCGATCAGCCCCCGGCCGAGCATCTGACTGCTCGCGTCGCCTGGAGTTGTTACAGGTCTCTCTACCTCATCAAGGCACCCGGCTCTGGCCGCTCCCGCGCTTCTGCCTCCGGCCCGCTCGTCGCTGCCGCCGCCGACGCGCGCCCGCAGTGGATAGGCCCGGAGGGCATGAGTCGAGACCGATCCGCGGGCCAAAGACATGCCTCCGGCGGGGGCGCTACGGCACCGGGATGGATGGGGCGCCGTTCGCGAGTGCCGGCGGATTCGTGGTGAGCGTCGTGGGGCTCCCATCCCGACCACCTCCGACCCAGGCAAAGCCGAGCGGTCGTGGTTCAGGGCGTCAAGGTCGTTCGTACAGTGGTGGGAAGAAGCCTGGGTGGTACTAGTGAGTGGGCGCGCATCGCAAGATGGGCCACCGAGTCCGATCTCGATGAATTCCTACCTCCCGATACAGCAGTTCCCGCCCTAGGCGACTCGATACCGGCCATACTCAACGAAAGCCCTCTGAGAGGTCCCGGGCAGCTAATGTCCACCGTAGTTGTCGAACGGATTCATCGTGCCCGCACATCACATCGAAATTAAATGCTTTGCAGTCAGGAGCGTCTCATGACAAGTCTCAGCGATTATGTTGATTTCGAACGACTCATCCAACGCCTCCTGTCGGCCGATGGAAGTTCCGTGCGCCGTGGCGACGAGAGAAAGGATAAGTGGGATTTCGAAGTCCAGCCTCGGAACGCCCGTACCCCAACACTCGTAGAATGTAAGATGACGACACCCCAGACGGCCCGTCGAGTACTTTCGGCCGCCGACCGCCTACGAGAAGGAGGAACGAATTACCAAGCAGATAACGGAGCGATCCCGATCCTTGCTCTCGTAGTACCTAGCCAGATCCCGGAGCGAAATAGGGAACTTTTGAAAGAAAGGGGGATTGAGCTATGGGATGCTAGCTGGATTCGTCAGCGTGCCATTTCCGTCAACTTGTTGGAGGAGGCTGAACGTTTCATCGGACCACAGCGGCAAGACGGCCCGCAGCAGCGCGCTACAGATTCGCTACTCTCGCGATTGACTGACACTCCTCCCGGGAAGGAAGCATGGTCCGCCTACCAGAAGCTGGTGCAAGATATTGCGACCGAGCTTTTCTGCCCTCCACTGGCCCTCCCAATCTGGGAACGAAGGAACCTCGACTTCACGAACAAGCGTGACATTATTATGCCTAATTATTCAACCTCGGGTGACCTGTGGGAGTTCTTCCGAAAGGCGTACCGAGCTGACTATATTGTGATTGACGCCAAGAACTATGCCGGATCCATTAAGAAGGAAGAAATTCTCCAGATCGCCAATTACCTCCAGAGGCACGGGGTCGGCCTATTCGCGCTTATATTTTGCCGCACGGAGGTCGACCATAAACTGACATACGTCTTGCGGGAGCAATGGATCCTTCATGATAAATTGATCCTAACTCTTCACGACGAGGAAGTACGACAAATGCTTTTGGACAATAAGCAAGAAAAGGACCCAGCGGAGCTAATCCGACAGAAAATCGAGGACTTTCGATTGTCTGTTTAAGTTGTGACCAGAAGGGCGTCGTGCCACAACCGTGCCAGATGGAGCGGGGACTCACGGGGAACAGCAGGCGCCAGTGGGCCGCGTGCCCCACGTCAGCCAGAGTGCTGCTTTGCAGGCCAGCCGCAGGGTCGCCCCACCTCGCTCCTAACAGGTGTCGCAGGTTCGAATCCTGCCGGGGCACAACGCACTACCCCACTGACCTGGGGTTTCTCTCCCAGGTAAGGGTCTTACTCGGCCTCGGACTTCCCGTCCGGGGCCGTTTGCGTGAGCGGACGGGGGGCGGCTTCTGCAGGGCACGGTGGGGATCCCGGAGACGGGCGGGATGTACCGCGTGGCGATCGCCGACGTCACCGCTTGGACCAGGAGCAGTCGCTGTTTGCGGCCCGGAGGGCGCAACTACTGCGGCGGCATCGACTTGCGACGCCCGCGTCAGTCAGCCCGTATATCGGTCCCGACGCAGATCAGGGCCGCGCAGCGCTGCTGCTGAGCGGCCCTGTCACTTGTGCTCCCAGCACCATCAACTGAAGGTCGACGCCCACTGTTCGTGCGAGCCAGTTGGAGCGGGGCTGTCAGGTCGGGCGGGGTTGATGTGTTGGCCCGGGGCGCCGCCAGGTGTGTGCGGTACCCGGCGGGCACGCGCCACCTCAACTCGCGGTCGCCTGGTTCTCTGATTCGGCGGCGCGGCGGTATTGGGCGTTGATGCGCTGTGCTTCTTCGAGCTGGTCTTCCAGGATGACGATGCGGCAGGCGGCTTCGATGGGGGTGCCCTGGTCGACGAGTTCCCGGGCGCGGGCTGCGATGCGCAGCTGGTAGCGGGAGTAGCGGCGGTGGCCGCCTTCGGATCGCAGCGGGGTGATGAGGCGGGCTTCGCCGATGGCGCGGAGGAAGCCCTGGGTGGTGCCGAGCATGTCGGCTGCCCGGCCCATGGTGTAGGCGGGGTAGTCGTCGTCGTCGAGACGGCCGAACGAGTCGTCTGCTGTCATTTGCACCTCTCTGTGGAACGCGTGGAGGGGCCCGGGTGCCGTATGGCACCCGGGCCCCGAAGGAACTGCTACACCATCTGCCGGCCTTGATACTGCGCCGGCGTTCTGTTTCCGCTGACCCGACCTGGAAGGCGTCGGGATTGCGGGGATCGCGGTTGCTTGACCGGAGACCACCTCACTATCGATGTCCTGCGGTACCCGGACTCAAGACTTCCGTCCGGGCGATCCTGATGGCGCCTGGTCCTCCGTTTCTTCCCTCTGGGATCAATCACTTGCCTGCTGCTGGTACTGCTTTCCTTGGTACTGCTGGTGATGCGAACTGCTCTGTGGCCTGCGACAGCGCCACCCTTCGGCAGCCAGCCCCGTTGCCCGTCCTGCGTCTGCTCTGGCTTGGAACCCCACTGCCGAACTTCCCGGTACGCGCGCCCGCAGCCGACGCCTTCACCGAGGTACCGCTCACTGACTTCACTGCTGGGTACTGCACTTGCCGAACTACTACTGCGTGAACTGCGGTCCTGCTGACGGCAGCCCCTGATCACTGCGGGCCACCCGGTCCGGTCGTCAGTCCCGTCGCCGTCCTGCAACAACCCTGGCTTCGAAACTCCACCACCGCACCGTCCTGCGGTTACTGCTGCCCGGCAGTTCGTCTCTGCCGCGCCTGCTGTCTCTCTGGGCTACGAGAGAAACCATAGCCACACCACCACCCAATGTCTACTCTGGCCGACATAGATTTCCGTGGGTCAGGTTGAGAGATAGTCAGTCTTGGCCACCGACCGGGTGCGCGGTGGTCCCGCTCCAGCCGGCTCGCCCCCGCTGACCAGGGCCGTTACGCCAGCTCGATGCCGCGAACACCACAGCCGCCGGCCAGCGCGGTTGAGGCAAGCCGACACAGTGGCCCTTGTTGTCTCGGAGCTCGTCATCAATGCCCTGCGCCACGGCGGCGGCACCCGCGGCCTGGAAAACTCCTGCTGCTGCGGCAGGTGGATCAACACGGGCAGCGTCGCGAGCCGGTCACCTGCCACAGAAGCCGAGTGACTGGGTTCGCTGCCAAGCGCCTCGATTGGACGACAGCGGACAACCACCCCCGGGGCCGTGCGCTCCAGCCTCCTGGACTCCGCCTGCCCCGGTGTCCTGCACAGCGTCGTCGGCCAAGTCGGCGAAACGCACGCACCGCCTCCAGGGCACTGGCACCGTGCGTGCGCGATGCATGAGCGGACTGTCCGGCACGAAGCTTCGTACAGTGAGTCAGCCGGTAGTTCTGTTCCCCGCCCGCTCGCTCTGTGGGCGTTCGCGGTGGCGGCGATCAGTGCGTCCGGCGGATCGATGCTGGCGCCGGTGGCCTTGAGCGTCTTGTGGATGGCGAGGGAGGCGGCCGCCCCCCGTTCGCCGATCGGCGCGATACGGCCGCCGTATTCGTGCCGCACCGCGGCGAGGGCTCGGGCGTAACGGGCCTGTCGTACGGGATCCGGGGGTCCCGACCGTGAGAAGCACCTCCTCATCAACTACGACCGGGGGAGTGCCGCGCGGTGACGAGGTACGCAAGGGCGAGGGCATGGGGAGCGGAGAGGCGAAGGCCGCACTCAAGCCCGGCGACGCCGAGATGGACCACGCCGATCCCGACGCCACGAACAACACGCGTACCTTCGACCTGTTCGGGCCGGTGCCCGACGAGGCCGGCTCCGGACCGAAGGCAAGTGTCGGTGTCGTAGTTGTCAGCGTGGTCGTCGGCTGCGTGGTCCTCGCGGGAGCCGGCGTGCTGGTGCGACGGAGGCTGCGGCTGCGCAGGCGGTGATTCCGTCGCGCCGCGGACTCGCCGAAGGAACGACCCCGGTCCGGAGAGCGGCCGGGCCGCGACGGCTTGGCCCCGTCGGGCGGAGAAGGCGGGTCGTTCAAAGACCGTCCAAAGACGTGAAGCGGCAGTTCTTTCCGGTGCTCCGCCCCGGAAAGTTCAGGGATTCGTGCCACGGCTTCAGGTCGCAGCGCGAGGGTGTCCGGCCGACCGTCCAGTTTGGCTGCTCCAAGGGTGACGACCGCGTCCCAGTCAACGCCCTCGGCTGTGCCCAGCCGGTCGATCACGAAGGCAAGGGACCGCACGAGTACCTCGGCGTCAGACGGCTCCCAACCCGTTCGGTACCAGTAGATAGCCATTGCTCATTTTCAGCTCACCTGTGAATGTGCGGACGTTTACATGCCGAGGATCTTCCTGGCCCAAGGGCCCAAGGGGCGTACCCGCGCGTCCACTTGGGTTCCCGGCGGGGCTGAATCGGAGGGCGGGTCGCGTCACCCGGCCGCGCGCCGTTTTCGTAGAGTCAGGGCAATGAACACGGACCACACTCCCGACACCGGCGAACTGCTGCGCGGTACGTACGCACGGCTGCTGCCCACCGACTCGATCCCCCCTGAGGTCGCCGGCTCCCTGCGCTATGCGCGGCTGGTGGCCGACGACCTCGTCTTCGTCTACGCCCTCGACCGGCCCACCGACGTACGGATCCTCACCGACCGGGACGTGGAGCGCGTCGGCCTTCAGGAGCTGGGGCAGGCCGCGTACGGGAATCTGATGCGTGTCCCCGTCACACACGAGGAGATCCCCATCGAGGGGACGATCCTGCACTCCTTCTACGGAGACTCGCACTTCGTCGGCAGCCAGGCCCTGTTCCTGTCGGCGGCGGTCGGGCGGGTCACTGGTGAGTCGCTTCCGCACGCCGGGGCCCTTGTCGTCATGCCGAGCCGCCACAACCTCGTGTACCACCCGATCGCCGACGGCACAGTCGTCGACGCCGTCAACGTCCTCGCCAGCTACGCGCTGGGCGCTTTCGAGGACGGGCCGGGCGCCCTGTCCCCGCGGGTCTACTGGTGGCACCGGGGCGGCCTGAAGCCGCTCACTGTGTTCGACGAGGAAACCCGCTCCCTGTCCATCCAGCCGCCGCCTGAGCTGCTCGGCCTGATGAAGAGCCTGGTGCGCCTCGACCGTGCCGGCCGGCTCGCCACCCGTGCCACCGCGGAGGCGCCCGCTCCCGACCTCGACGGGCTCGCCCGCGCCACGGCCGAGTCGATAGCGGGTCTCTCCCAGGACCCGGGAAACGCCGGCCTCGGCGACGCCTTCGCCACCGCCGTCGCGCACGCCCTTTCCCGGTGCGCCACCGATCCCGAGGTGGATCGGATCGGTACGTGGGACGCCTGGGCCACCGCCGTACAGCTCGGCTCCGCCCTGTTCACCGGTGGGCGGCCGCAGGACTGCCGACTCGGCGACGACCTCGTTCCGCAGGTGCCGGCCACCCCCGCCGCACCGCCCGCGGACGCCCGTGCCTGGCTCGACGCCCTCTACCTGGCGATCGCGTGCCGGGAGAGGAACCGGATCCACCGGCTCTGCCAGGTACCGCTGGAGACGCTGCGGCAGGACGACTCCGTCGACGCGTACGTGCCGCACTGGATCGACACCCTCCAGGCCTACTTCTCCGAAAGCGTCTCCATGGACGAGGTGGTGGAGAAACTCCTCGCCACCATGGAGGCGTCCGGACCCGACGCCGTGACCCGCGCACCGATGGAGTTCGTGAACTCGATCGACTACCAGCCGATCGCGCTCTTCCACCGCCTCATCGCCCGGGACCACGACACGTTCGCCAAGACACTCGGCGAAGCCCTGACGGAACACGGCCTCTACTGGGGCGAGTCGACGGCACCGCGTGCCCAGGTGGCCCTGGGGCCGCTGGCGATTGCGAGCCTCGCCTTCGACTACGGGTTCCCCGTCGATCCCGTCCAGCCACACCTGCCCCGGTTCCTGCTCAACCGTCACCGCGTCGAGGAGATCCCCAGCCCCTGACCCAGTCCCTGACCCGGCCCCTCACCTGGTGCCTGGCCTGGTGTCTGACCCGGCCCCTGACCCGGCCCCTGACCTGGTGTCTGCCTCGATGCGGTTCCGGGCGTCAACATCGCAGGCCGTGAAGGCGTAGCCCGCTCACATCAGCGGCGCCGGGCGGTCCGGTGCGGCGTCGATGGCCGCCGGGGCGGCCGCCGCCCCGGTCCCCGCGCCCGCGCTCCGGGCCGTGGCCACGATGTCCTGGAGCGCCGCGATGTGCCCGGCCAGGGCCTGTCGGCCGGCGGGCGTCAGAGACAGCCAGGTCCGAGGACGCTTGCCCACGTGCCCCTTGCGGACGTTCAGGTAGCCGGCGGCCTCCAGTGCCGACGCCGTCTTGCTGAGAACCGAGTCGGAAACCTGGCAGCCCTCACGAACGGTGGCGAACTCCGCCTCGTCGCACGCGGAGAGGAAGGCGACCACGGCCAGCCGGGTCGGATGGTGGATGGTCTCGTCCAGGGCGGCCCGCTCCCGTCCTGGCGGATCGCCCCTCACGCGAGTTCCCGTAGCGCCCGGTCGATCGCCGCGTTACGGGCGATGCACACACCCCACACGCCGAGCCCCCATACGGCGAACGCCGTGATCCGGGTCGTGGCCTCCCCGGCCCCCGACACCCAGCAGCACCCTCCCGCCAGAAGGCCCGCCGCGAGGACAGCGGGAAGTGCGATCCGACCCCGGCGCAGGCGCGCGGACAAGGGCCGCGTGACCAGTACCCCCGTGCCCCGCCGCGCGCCCCGAACGAGCGCGAACACGGCGGCGAGCCCCAGGAGCGACACGAGCAGCGCCGCCGCCGTCGTCCAGCCGCCCCTGCCCCGGCTCCAGGCCTGCACCGCGCTCGGCAGTACCAGAGTCACCGCCACGGCCGGGCCGTACCACGCCGGAACCAGCCCGGACTTGAGGCGGGCCCGCTCCCTGGCCGTCTCCACGCCCTTCAGCGCGTCCTCGGCGTGCGCCGCCGGCCCGTCCTCACCCTCCAGGGGCGCGGACTTGTTCTTCTGCGACGTCATGAGCACACCGAATCCTTCCTGAGAGCACACGAGCAGCCCGACGGCTGCCGACAGGTCCCATCATGGCATTGACTTTCCAGTGTGGAAAATACTTGCCACGTCGGATGTCGACGCGATAGCGACGCTATGGAGATGCGAGGGCGACGCGATGGCGACGCCGGTGTCCCGTCCCTCTCCGGCGTCAGCGCAGTTCGTCCGGGCACGGCGTCCCCGGCGGAAGGTGGTAGGGCGCGCCGAGCCGGTACACGCCGGGGCGCGGTGCCAGCAGTTCCGTCCACTCGTCGCCGTACTGGTCCTCGTCCAGCTTGATCAGGCAGCCGTTCTTGTTGACGAAGTCCTTGGGGAGGTCCTTGTCCTCACGCTGCTTGGACTCCTCGGTCTCCTGGGGCCGCTCCACGTTCCGGCCCTCCTCGTCGACCACGGCGAGCCAGCGCGAGTACGGGATACGGATCAGCACCCGGCCCGCCTTCTTCACATGGATGGTCAGCTCACCGGCACCGGCCTCGTCCACCGTCGCCGGCGGGTCGGCCAGGGGCACCGGGCTGTCCACGGAGTAGAGCCGCCAGTTGGAGTCGGACCAGATGGGCTTGAGGTACGGCTGCCCCTTGCTGACCAGCTCGGCCTCCTGCACCGCGCCGCTGGAGTCCGGGGAGCCCTGCGGCAGCACTACGTAGTGCACGGCCCAGCGGTCGAGCCACTGCCGGTAGTTGATGGAGTCCAGGGTGTCGTCGTAGAAGATCGGGTTGCGCTCCATGTCGGCCTGCCGGTTCCAGCCGCGGGCCAGGTTCACCAGCGGGGCCAGCGCGGACGCCTCCCGGTGGCTGCTCGGGGGGACCACCTCGACCCGGCCCCGCTCGGCGCCGACCTTCTGGAGCTGGTTGACCAGCGGAGCCAGCTCGCGTGTCCAGGACGCGGTGGGCGCGGTCCGGACGATGTCGTCGACGCCCTTGAACCCGATCCAGAAGTTCAGCCCGACGAACGCGAGGACCAGCGCGTACCACCGCCGGGAGCGGGGCTCCGCGTACGGCAGGGCGGCCAGCAGCACCACGCCGGCGAACAGCATCGCCATCCGCGACACGTTCGAGCCGATCTGCGAGTCCACCACATACGTCAGCAGCGTCCCTATGCCGTACACCGCGGCCGCGGTCCGTACCGTCCGCCAGTCACGCGGCACCAGGAGGAAGACCAGGGCCGCGAAGACGAACGGCAGGGACAGCGTCGCGATCGACATCGGCTGGGTACCGGAGAACGGGAACAGCCACGCGGACAGCGCCACCACCACGACGGGAGCCAGCCCCAGCGCGTACGCCCCGGGGCGGCGCTTGTTCAGGAACAGGGCGGCGGCGACCACACCGAGGAAGAGCCCCGCCACGGGACTGCCGGCCGTCGCGAGTCCGGCGAGGGGCGCGGCCACGACCGCCTTCGCCCACCGCTTGTACCGCCAGCGGTGCGGCCAGCAGAACACCGCCGCCACCGCACCGAGCGCGAACATCATGCCGAGCCCGAACGTCACCCGGCCCGACAGCGCGTTGCACAGGTACGCGAAGACGCCGGCCATCGCGCAGGCGATCGGATTGCGGACGGCCCGCACCCTGACCAGGATCAGCGCGGTCAGCCCCGCCGAGACCGTACCGGCGATCATCATCGTCGTACGGACACCGAGCACCGACATCAGATACGGCGACACGACGCTGTACGAGACGGGGTGCATGCCCCCGTACCAGGCCAGGTTGTACGCGGTACCGGGGTGCTGGCCCACGAACTCGGCCCAGGCGTCCTGGGCCGCGATGTCGCCGCCGCTGTTCGCGAAGAAGAAGAACCAGAGAATGTGGACCGCCGCGGCCACCGCGGTCGTCAGCAGGACCGGATGACGAACGCAGCCCCGCTTGAACGCGTCGAGCCGGCCGGCGCCTTCCGGCGCGGATTCGCCGTCCGGGCCCCGTACCCCGTCCTCGTCGCGCTTCGCCCGTGTCGGCTCAGCAGTGGTCACTGCGACTCTCCCCGTCCCTCCCCGGACGCGGTGAATCCGCCGACTCGCTCGCAGCGTGGGCGTCAATTGCCAGAAAACGCGTTCCGGGATACACGCGTTGCTTCTGGGACGCTAGCACGCAGCTTCTGAGGCCGTCCGGAAAGGGCCTCGGGGGCGCCATGAGCACGTCGCCTTCGGACATTCGGACATTCGGATATTCGGGCACTCGGACGCTCGGACGCTCGGACGCTCGGCGGTTTGGACGTTCGGCGGTTTGGACGGAAGCCGACCCGCATCGGCTGCTGCGGGTCGGCTGCTGCGGCTCGCCGATATGGATCAAATGGATCAGCTGATACGGGTCAGCTTCTGGCCGAGGCCCGGTTCCGACAGATCCTGCTGAAGGGCAACGGGAGCACTGACCTTGGCGCTGCCCGTTCCCACGGTCACCACCCCGACCTTGGTGCCTGCCGTCATGGTGCGCGAGATCTCCTTGCCGTTGCCCGCCACGGAGAGCTTCACGTCCAGGCCCGGCCAGCCCTTCGCCTTCAGGTCGGCGGTCGCGACCAGCGGCGTCTGGCCACCGAATCCGTCATCCACATACCCGACGACATCGCCCTTGCGGACCACCTTGGCGGACGTCACGGCCTCCTGTGCGCCCTTGATCAGCTTGAGGCTGTTGGTCAGCGACATCACAAGGCTGTCGTACGGCTGACCCGTGCCTGCCTGCTGCCCCATGACGGCGCCGTAGATCCACAGCTTCTTGCCGTCCACGACGGTGTTGGCCGACCAGACCAGATTGCCGCCGGCCGGGGTGGAGGAACCGGTCTTGATACCGCTCACACCCGGCTCGAGCAGGATGGTGTTGTTGTTGTAGATCGTCGTGTCGATGCCGTCGACCTTGATCTGCGGGGTGTCGACGATCCCCTGGAACACCTCGTTCTTCATGACGGCGGCGGCCAGCTTGAGCTGATCGTCGGCGGTGGAGACGGTCGTCTTCTTCAAACCGCTCGGGTCCGTGTACGTGGTGTGGCTCATGCCGAGCTTCTTGGCCGCGTCATTCATCTTCGAGACGAAGGCGGCCTCGGAGGAGGCGTCCCAGCGGGCGAGGAGCCGGGCCACGTTGTTGCCCGAGGGGATCATCAGGAGCTGCAGCATCTGCCTCTCCGTGAACTGCTGCCCCTCGGTGATCGGCACCTTGGACTCGTCCTCGGCCTTGGACTCGTCCTCGGCCTGCTGGTCGACGGTGATCTTCTCGCCCTGCTCCTTGCCGGCGAGGGGGTGACCCTGGAGGATCACGTACGCCGTCATGATCTTGGCGACACTGGCGATCGGCGCCGGCTTCTGCGCTCCCGCCGAACCGAGCGAACCGACACCGTCCACGCTGACCGCCGACTGCCCCTGCGCGGGCCAGTCGAGCTTCAGGCCGGCGCCCTTGAAGGTGTACGTCGGCTTCGCCGACATCACGAGCGCGGGATCGGGCAGCGGCCGCACCATCTGCGCGATCGCAAACGCGATCAGCAGCAGAAGGACCAGCGGCGTCCAGATCTTGACCCTCCGCACGGCCGTGCGGACCGTGGTCTCCGGCGGCGGCGGGGTGTTCGTCAGCTCGGCCAGCAGGTCGAGCGGCGGTCGGGGCGGCATCGGCTGCTGCCGGGTCCGCTCGGCGCCGCTGAGCGACGCGTCGGGCGGCAGCTGAGCGGCCCATGAGGGACCGGAGTCCGGCCCGGACCGGCCGGTGCCGGACTCCGGCGCGGGGGCCTCGGGGCCGCGCGGCGCGCGGGCCGGCCGTACGTCGTCGGCGCGCAGCGGTACGAACTTGCTGGTCCGCTCGGCGGGGGACTCGGGCTCGGACTTCCGGGCGGAATCCGGACCGGACCCGGGCTTCGGCTTCCCGGTGGACGGCGGTGTGATCTTCAGCGCGGTCGTCGGCTGATCGACGCGGGGCAGCCGGGGCGCCTTGAAGACGGCGGTCGCCTGGTCGATCCCGCGCTCCGCGCCGGTGACCTGCGCACCTTCGCCGACGGGGGCCTTCTCGTCGGCCTCCTCGTCAGACGCCTTGTCGGACTCCTCGTCGCCCTTCGTGTCAGGCCGCCGCTCGGATTTTCCGTCGGACTTCGATTCTTCGTCGGACTTCCCGCCCGGCTTCTCTTCGGGCTTCTCTTCGGGCTTCGCTTCGGACTTCTCGTCAGGCTTCTCTTCTGCCCGCCGCTCGGAGTCCTCGTTGGGCTCCGGACTGGAATCCGCGCCGGATTCCTCGCGGGTGCGGGGCACACGGGCCTCGCTCTCCGCGGTCGCATCCGAGCGCCCGGCCGGCTCCTCGGCTTCCGCCACAGGCTCCGGCTCGTCGTCGGACGGGGCGTCGTCGGACCGCTCGTCGGCAGCCCGGCCGTCACCGGCCTCGCCCTCCGGCGCGTCACCGTCGTCCGTCGTCACCCAGGCGGCAACGGCCGCACGCAGCCGCGCATCCCCCGCCCCGGGGTCGGCAGCCGCGCTCTCCGGCTCGTCCGGCTCGTCCGCCGGATCCACCGCAGCGGCCTCCGCCGTGCCGGTCGCCCCAGCGGGCTCGACGCCCTCCGCAGGCTCCTCGGGCTCCCCGGTCGCCTCCGTGGCACCCGGCTCGGCCCCAGGGGCCTCCACCGGGCTCTCAGAGCCTTCAGGGGTCTCCTTCGCGGCCACGGGCCCAGCCTTCACGGCCGCGGGCTCGTCTTCGGCCTCCGACTCGGACCGCCGCGTGCTGAAAACGGCCGTCGCCGTGTCCGCCCTGCCGCCGGACTCCGCCGGGGAGTCGGGTTCGCGGAACACCGCGAGCCGCGGATCGTGCTCGCTCCGAGCCGTTCCCGACGACTTCTGCTGCTCCGACTTGTCGGGGGACTCGCCCGCCACCGATGCCTCCTCCATGCGGCACGGGGACATCCCCGCGCTGTCCGAACCATCTACCAGTGTCCCGTGTGAACCCTCGGTTGGGCTGCTAGACGAGAACGACATACCTACTGGTTCCAGTACAAAGCACCCAGGCACCCTCGACAGACAGATGTGAGAGGGGTCACCCTGTCACTCATCCACGCGGGGAGGCATGGATGGGCAGGAGCCGCAGAACAATTCCGGAGGAGCTTCTGTTGCTCGCTCTGGACCCGACCACGGGTACCACAGCGCAGCCGCAGTCGCTCGACCTCGGCCTCGCCGGAGCCCAGCTTGTAGAGCTGGCCCTGGCAGGACGGATAGCCCCTGACGGGGATCGTATCGCCGTGGTGATGCCACGGCCGACAGGAGATCCGACTCTGGACTCCGCACTGGAACTGCTGCGCAGACGCGGCAGCCCGGTCCGGGCCGTCCACTGGATAGGCGGACCCCGACTGGGGCTTCGCCAGATCTACCTCGCTCATCTGGAGCGGTGCGGCATGGTGCATGCCGTGGCGGGCCAGATGTGCGGAGTGCTGCCGACGACTCGCTACCAGGCGACGGACACGGCAATCAGCCGGGACATCAAGGCCCGGCTGGACAGTGCGATCCGCACCGGCGTACCGCCGGACCCGCGGACCGCGGCGCTCGCCGCACTGGCCCACGCGGTCGGACTCGGCAAGCACCTGTACCCCGGGAACGAGGGGCGCTCTTCGCGCTCCCGGCTCCGGGACCTGATCAGACACGACCCGATGGGCGGTCTCGTGGCGCATGCCGTGATGGACGTCCAGAACGGGGCGGTCGCACAACCGCGCCGCAATCAGGCGGCCGGCGTGCCGTTGCAACCGCAAGGGCAGTCGCAGTCACGCCGCGACAGCATGGCGCACACCGCGGCCCACTAGGGCGGCACGGACGCCGAGGCATCATCCGCACCATCCACACACCGCAGCACCGCAACAACGCATCACGGCAACAACCGAATACCGCCGCACCGACGTCCCCAAAGACCCGGTCCGGGAGCCGCACCAAGCGCGGGGCAGCCGGTACCACCGGCTGCCCCGCGCCGCTGCGTGTGGCCATTTCCCAGCGCGGCCGGGGGCGCGGGTGGCAATCTGCTGAGCAGTAGATACGCACAGCTACATAGCCGGAGGTGCCGTTTCCGTGCCGCCCAACGTCAATCCCACCGTCAGACGACGACGGTTGGGTCAGGAATTGCGCCGACTGCGCGAGATCAAGGGCATGACGGCCGAGGAGGTGGCAGAGCGCCTGCTGGTCTCGCAGTCGAAGATCAGCCGCCTGGAGAACGGCCGCCGCTCCATCAGCCAACGCGATGTCCGCGATCTCTGCGGGGTGTACGAGGTCGAGGACCACCGGATCGTCGACTCGCTCATGCAGATGGCCAAGGACTCCCGCCAGCAGGGCTGGTGGCATGCCTTCGGCGACATCCCGTACAGCGTCTACATCGGTCTGGAGACCGACGCCGAGTCGCTGCGGGTGTACGAACCCCAGGTGATCCCGGGCCTGCTGCAGACCCGGCAGTACGCCGAGGCGCTGATCAACGGCGCGCTGCCGGAGGCGCCGCAGACCGACATCGACAAGCGCGTCAGCGTCCGTTCGCGCCGCCAGGACCGGATCAACGCCCCGGAGCACCCGCTGCGGCTGTGGGCCGTGATCGACGAGGCCGCGCTGCGCCGGATGGTCGGCGGCAAGCAGGTGATGATCGAGCAGTTGGAGCGCCTGGTGGAGCTGTCGCACCTGCCGCACGTGACCGTCCAGGTGCTGCCGTTCGAGATGGGTGCCCACCCGGGAATCAACGGGCAGTACGCCATCCTGGAATTCCCGGATGCCGCGGATTCCAGCGTCGTCTACATCGAGGGAGTCACCAGCGACCTCTATCTGGAGAAGGCGAACGACGTGCAGCGGTACAGCGTCATGTACGAGCATCTGCGGGCGCAGTCCCTGAATGTGGAGCAGACCCGGCATTTCATCGACGAGATCGTGAAGGAGTACACGCGCCTCAAGCCGGCGTGAGACACGGCCGAACGGGCGCTTAAACCAGCCAGCCCGCGAAGTCCGGAATGCGAGAAAAGAAGTGATGTTACGGGTGGGGCGGCGGCACGGTACACCGTCGCCACCTCGTAATGGAAGACCCGCATGGTATATGCCATCCGGTCGAGTGAACGGCCCCTTCACTCGGGGAGCTTGGCGAGTAGCGTCGATCACGCCAACAACACATCGTTGGCACCACTCACACAACTCTCTGAACCGGAGTGAACATGGCCATTCGTCAGGGTGCTACGGACAAGTGGACGAAGTCGTCGTATTCCGGGGGCAACGGCGCCTGCGTCGAAGTCAGGTCCCCTCTCGTACAGGCGATTGCCGTACGTGACTCGAAGGTCCCCGAAGGTCCTTCGATCGGTTTCGTCCCGGGCGCCTGGAACACGTTCGTGCGCGATGTCGCCAAGGGCGCCGTCGACGCCTGACCGATGAATTCCCACGCATTGTCGCCGCACCGATTCAGGTGCTGCCGGAAGCCCTCTCGCCCGGTTCGCCGTCCTGGCCGAGGGGGCTCCCCGCGAGACCGGGGGCCCGGAGGGAGTATCGACCTCACCCGCGATCGGCAGCGGCGTCAGCGCAGCTGATCCACGTAACGGTCCGTGCCCGGCACGGTCGGAATGAACGGCGCCACCAGCCCCACCCGCCCCAGGCCTGATTCCGCCACCGACACGTCGAGCCCGGTGAAATGCTCGTCCCAGCATTCCCTCGGATCCTCCTGGAGGAACCAGAGCAGGGTCAGCCGGGTGTCGACGCCCTCGACCTGCTTCACATACGTCATCCGGTCGCCCGGCAACGGGGTGGGACGGAACACCGTCACCATCGCCGCGGGCGACCCGCTCAGCCGCTTCGGCAGGTGCCGTGAGCGCAGCCACTCCAGCAACTCGGCCCGCTGCTCGGGCCCTTCGGCGTCGATTACCTCCAGGACCAGCCCGCGGTACGGGTGGTCGAGGGCGTGGAAGTCACGGGGTCCCGCGGCGCCGTCCCGGTAGACCGTCGCCTCGTGGTCCTGGAACGCCGTGAAGACATGGGTGCGGTCCTGGTAGACCCGGCCGTCCCGGTTCAGCCGCTTGTTGATCCCCACGGTCCACTTCATGTGGTCGTCGTAGCGCCCCTCCGTCACCCAGTACGTGGACAGGTAGCAGCCGGCACCGACCGGCGTCGCGATCGCGGACTTCTCCGGGTACCGCAGCCCCTGGAGTTCCCGGGTGGCCACCCAGCGCCGCCCCGCCGCCATCCAGGGCATCGCCATCGCGCCCGCGTAGTAGTGGTCGTCCTCGTACCAGCGGTTGTACGCGTACTCGTGGCCCGGGTGCGGTTCCACCATGGTGATCAGCGCGTGGCCGGGGCGGACCCCGTACGGTCCCAGCGCGGCCAGTTCGGCGTAGGTGTCGCTCCGCGTCCCGCTGTCCCGCGCTGCCTCGCCCCGCGCCGCCTCGTCCCGTGTTTCCTCGCTCATGCCGTTCCCCTTCCGTACTCCGCCGGAGGCACCTACTCTGACGCCCCGTCAGAAGAACTGCCAGAGCCGGGAGGCGCCGATGTTGCTCGCGGGGAAGACCGTCATCGTTTCCGGAGTGGGCGCCGGGCTCGGGCACCGGATCGCCTCCACCGTCGTACGGGACGGCGGCAACGCGGTCCTCGGGGCGCGCACCGCGGCCAATCTCGCCAAGTCGGCCGCCGAGATCGATCCCGAGGGGCTCCACACCGCGCACCTGCCCACCGACATCACCGACGAGGCGCAGTGCGATGCGCTCGCGGCGCTGGCCGTCGAGCGGTTCGGGCGGGTCGACGCGGTGGTCCATGTCGCCGCCTGGGACAGCTACTTCGGGGGCGTCGAGGACGCCGACCTCGACACCTGGAAGTCGGTCATCGACGTCAATCTGCTCGGCACCCTGCGGATGACGCGCGCCTGCCTGCCCGCCCTGAAGGAGCGGGGCGGATCGGTCGTCGTCATCGGCACGCAGTCCGCGGTGGCCGCGCCGTCCCAGGTGCGACAGGCGGCGTACGCGGCCTCCAAGGGCGCGCTCACCTCCGCGATGTACTCCATGGCCCAGGAGTTCGGGCCGCACCGGATCCGGGTGAACACGGTGCTGCCGGGCTGGATGTGGGGACCGCCTGTGCAGGCCTACGTACAGTTCACGGCCCACACCGAGGGGGTGCCCGAGGCCGAGGTGCTGGGCAGGCTCTCCGAGCGCATGGCGCTTCCGGAGCTGGCCACGGACGGCGATGTGGCGGAGGCCGTGGTGTTCCTGGCCTCCGACCGGGCGCGGGCGATCACCGGGCAGTCCCTGCTGGTCAACGCCGGCGAGCTGATGCGCTGAGGCGCCGAGGCACCGACCCGCCCGGAGGCGGAACGGACACCGACTTCAACAGGCGGTCGGGCAGAGTCAGTTCTCCTCCTTCTCGGCCGCACGGGACCCGCATCCCGTGCGGTCTTTCTGTGCTCTCGGCGCTCCTGGACGTGTCCTCGGTCTTCTCGATCCGTCGTTCTGTCGTTCCGACGTTCTGTGGTTCCGTCGTTCTCTGCACAGCCTGACGAAGTGCCTGCTCATGGTGTGGCCGTCGTCACGTTCACGACAACGCCTTCGTGGGTCAAGAACGCCTAAAATCGTTCGGCTTGCTGATCCACGTTCACATTTCTGACCGGAGGGGACCTTGACCGGGGGACCGCACAGGCGGTTCAATCCCCGATGTCCCCGCTCCCGCACGGGGGCCCCGCTGAGCGGCCGTACTGGCGAAGTGCGTACCCGTTCACAAGGCGGACCCCCGGAGGGGACACATGAACAGTCTCGACTGGGTCGTGCTCATCGGCTACTTCGGCGTGATGATCGCGATCGGGCTCTGGTCCCACAAGCGTGTCGACAACGTCAGCGACTTCTTCACGGCCGGCGGCAAGATGCCGTGGTGGCTGTCCGGCATCTCGCACCACATGTCCGGCTACAGCGCCGTGATGTTCACCGGCTACGCCGGTATCGCCTACCAGTACGGAGTCACGTCCTTCGTGACGTGGTCGCTGCCGATCGCCATCGGTGTCGGGCTCGGCGCCAAGCTCTTCGCCCCCCGGCTCAACAGGCTGCGCTCGCGGCTGCACGTCGCCTCGCCGCTCGAATACCTGAAGAACCGCTACAACATCCAGACCCAGCAGGCGCTCGCCTGGTCCGGTCTGCTGCTGAAGATCGTGGACGTCGGCGCCAAGTGGGCCGCCATCGCCACCCTGCTCTCCGTCTTCACCGGCATCAGCCTGACCCAGGGCATCTTCATCACCGGCATCATCACGGCCGTCTACTGCACGGTCGGCGGTCTGTGGGCCGACGCGCTCACCGAGCTGGGGCAGTTCATCATCCAGCTGTTCGCCGGGGTGGCGATGCTGGTCACCGCGATGAGCAAGCTGGACGGCTTCAGCACCCTGTGGACGGTCTGGGACAAGCTGCCCGAGGGCCACACGGACCCGACGGCCGGTCCGTACACCGTGACCTTCCTGCTGGCGTACCTGTTCATCAAGACCTTCGAGTACAACGGCGGCATGTGGAACCAGGCCCAGCGCTACATGGCCACGGACTCCGCCGCCTCCGCGACCCGCTCGGCCCGGCTCTCCGCCGTCCTGTGGCTGGTCTGGCCGACGGTCCTGTTCTTCCCGATGTGGTGCGCACCGCTGCTGGTCCACGCGCAGAAGCCGGACGCCTCCGACAGCTACGCGCTGATGACCGAACAGCTGCTGCCGCACGGTCTGCTGGGCCTGGTCGTCGTCGGCTTCTTCTCGCACACGATGGCCATGTGCTCCTCGGACGCCAACGCCATCTCGGCGGTCTTCACCCGCGACATCGCCCCGGTCTTCTCCAAGGCGGCCCGCAACTGGAGCAGCCGGGCCGGGCTGCTGGCCGCGCGGCTCTCCACGCTCGGCTTCCTGGGGCTGTCGATGGCGCTCGCGACGCAGATCAACTCGCCGACGTTCAAGGACATCATTTCCGTCGTCATCAAGTGGGTCGCCGGTCTGATGGGTCCGATCGCGATCCCGTTCATGCTGGGCCTGCTGCGGCGCTTCCGTAAGTCGGGACCGACCGCGGCGCTCACCAGCTGGGCGGCGGGTCTGCTGGCGTTCTACTTCACCAACTACAACTTCGACGGTTCGGTGAAGACGGACGTGGCGTTGCAGTACCAGGTGGCACTGCCGCTGGCGATCTCGCTGGTGCTCTACATCGTCATCGGCTTCATCAAGCCGGAGGACACCCCGGAGCGCGACGCGATCATCGAGCAGATCAACTCGGACGGTGACGGTCCCGGCATCGGCGCGACCGTACCGGCGCAGGGCGGCCCCGGGAACGTGGAGGCCACCGAGGGCACGAGGGAGGCCGAGGGCGTGCAGGGCGCGAAGGGCGTGACCGACTGACGGTGCGGTGGGGGCGGGTTACGGGATGCGGCGGCGTCCCGTAACCCGCCCCCACCGCTTGACGGGCGTACGCGGCCGGACCCCGGCGGGCTCCCCGGCGGGCTCCCCGGCGTTCAGCCGCGCGGGTAGCGCGCCAGCCAGCCCGCCGCGACGGCCGCCGGGCTGTGCAGGGCGGGGCCCTGGGTCATCTCCATGGCGAAGTCGTCGGCGAGTTCGAGCAGTGTCGCCCGGCCCTCCAGTTCGGCGAGCCAGGCCGGCGGCAGCGCGGTCTCGCCGTGCAGCGCGCCGAGCAGCGCCCCGCACAGGGCTCCGGTCGCCGAGGACGGCCCGCCGTGGTTCACGGCCAGCCGCAAGCCGTGCCGGACGTCCTCGCCCACCAGCGCGCAGTACACGGCCACCGCGAGCACCTCCTCCGCGGAGTCCGTGGCACCCAGGGACTCGATGAGGGCGGGGCCGGGTATCCCCTGCCGGACGGTGCCGAGGGCCTGCTGGAGCGCCTCGGTGACGGGTTCGTGGCCCGGACGCCCGGCGAGCAGGGCGAGGGCGTGCTGCACGGAGCCGTCCAGCGTCTCGCCGCGCGCCAGCCCGTGCACCATCACGGCGAGGGCGCCCGAGGAGAGCAGGGCGGTGGGGTGGCCGTGGGTCTGGGCTGCGCACTCGACGGCCAGCTGGAGGACGAGTTGGGGCTCCCAGCCGACCAGCAGCCCGAAGGGCGCGGAGCGGGTGAGCGCTGCCGAGTCGTGTGCGTCGGGGTTCTTGGGCCGGTCGAGGGTGCCCATGGTGGTGTCGCCGAAGCCGTTCAGGCATTCCCGGGTGGGGGCGCGGCGGGTGTAGAGCCATTCCTGCCCGGCGAGCCAGCCGTTGTCCTTGCGGCGTTCGTCGGGCCCCCAGTCGTGCTGGGTGGCGGCCCACCGCAGATGCGCCCGGTGCACGTCGGTGGGCGGGTGCCAGGCGCCGGTGTCGCGGCGGACCTGGGCGCGGATCAGCCCGTCCACCGTGAACAGGTTGAGCTGGGTGACGGCGGTGACACAGCCGCGTCCGCCGTGCGCGGGGACGAAGTCGGTGACGGCGTCGGCGCCGTGGGCCTCGCGGATCTCCTCCAGCGAGAGCCCGCTGACGCCCGCGCCGAGCGCGTCACCGATGGCGCCGCCCAGCAGCGCGCCGCGTACCCGGCTGCGGAAGTCCTGCTGTTCGGCACGGCCCCAGACAGCTGTGGTCCCTGTGCTCACCGTGCCCCTCCCCCTCGGTCCGCCCATGTGCGACCGCGCGGTGACTGTGCGGTAACTGCGCAGCACTGTAATCGAACGACCACGCGCCCAAGGGGGCGGAACCGTATGTACGAAGTGGGGGTTCGGTTCAGTTTTGCGCGGCATTCTCCGGGGATTCCCCCCGTATCCGCGCACCACCGCACCGCCGATATCTCGTTGCGCGGCCCGGCCACCGGCGCGATGATCGCCGGATGGCATCCCCCCACCCCGACGGCCGCGCCGGAATCGACGCCGCGCTCGTGCAGCGCCTGATCGACGCCCAGTTCCCGCACTGGAGGGGGCTGCCGGTGACACCGGTGGAGGTCGACGGCTGGGACAACCGGACGTACCGCCTCGGCGACGCGATGACGGTGCGCCTGCCCACGGCCGCCGGTTACGTCCCCGCGGTGACGAAGGAGCACCACTGGCTGCCGCGCCTCGCCCCGTCACTGCCGGTCGCCGTGCCCCCGGTGCTGGCTCTGGGCGCTCCGGGCGAGGGCTATCCCTATCCGTGGTCGGTCCGCCGCTGGCTGCGCGGCGAGACGGCAGGCCTCGACCGCGTCGACGACCTTCCCCGGTTCGCGCTCTCCGTGGCGGACTTCCTCCTCGCCCTCCAGCGCTGCGACGCGTCCGGCGGGCCGCTCGCCGGGGAGCACAGCTGGTACCGGGGCGCCTCGCCCGCCCACTACGACGAGGAGACCCGGCGCTGTCTGACCGCGCTGAAGGGCCACGTGGACACGGACCGGGCCCGCACCGTCTGGGAGGCGGCGCTCGCCGCGCCGTGGCGCGGGGAACCGGTGTGGTTCCACGGCGACATCGCCCCCGGCAACCTGCTCGTCGCCGACGGCGAACTGACGGCTGTCATCGACTTCGGTACGTCGGGGATCGGCGACCCCGCCTGTGATCTGGTGATCGCGTGGGGGATGTTCTCCGGCGACAGCCGGGAGGCGTTCCGGCACAGGGCCGGCCAGGACGCCGGCACCTGGGCGCGGGCTCGCGGGTGGGCGCTGTGGAAGGCGCTGCTGAACCTGACGGGATACGTCGGTACGGACCCCGGGCGGGCCGCCGGCGAACTGCGGGTGATCGACGCGGTACTGGCCGACCACGAGCGGTTCGGCTGAGGGAGCCTCTTGCCGGTGCCGTGGCCGTGGGGGGGTACGGGGGGCGGCGGCCCCGCATCCCCCCGTACCCCCACGGCCACGGCACCGGAGACGGCTTCTCAGGCGCGGCGGACCCGCCAGAGCCATGCCGACGTGCCGGCCAGCAGGGCGAGCGTCACCAGGTTGGCCACGAGGGCCGGGGTGCCGGACGGGCCGTCCGTCAGGTTCCAGGTGGCGATGACGGCGCTCGGCAGGACGGCGGTCAGCAGGACGCCGGTGGTCTTCTGGACGGCGACCCAGTGCACCGAGGTGCACAGGAGCACCGCGCCGGTGATGCGGAACAGAACGCCGAACAGCGGCCCGGGGAGGTCGGGGAAGACCATCATGAAGGGCAGCGAGAGGGTGAGCATCAGGAGCGGGACCAGGGGGTGCACCTTGCCGCGCCGGACGGGTGCGCCGGCACCGCTCCGGACCGGGGCCCCGGCGGACCCGGCGCCCGCCTCGGCCAGCGCCGTCGCCGCGATCGTGCGGGGGTCGCCCAGCTCCGCGAGTATCTCGCCGATCGCGGTGCCGGGGCGCTCGGTCCGCGTCACCTCGATGTGCTCGGTGAGGTCGGCGATGAGTTCCTGGCGACGGTCGGCCGGAAGCGCGGAGCCCTCGCGCTCGACGGCCGAGAGATAGTCGCGTACGGGGTCGGCAGAGGTCTTCATGCGAGGTCTCCGGTGGGGGGGTGCGGGGTGGTCAGGAAGGCATCGACGGCATTGCGGAAGCCGGGCCAGACACGGGTGAACTCGTCGAGCGCGGCCCGGCCGCTGTCGGTGAGCGCGTAGTAGCGACGGGGTGGCCCGGAGACGGATTCCTGCCAGGTGGTGGTGACCAGGTCGTCGCGGCGGAGCCGCGAGAGCAGCGGGTAGACCGTGCCCTGGCTGGTGGCGAGGGCGCCGGAGTCCTCCAGGGCGCGGAGGAGTTCCACGCCGTAGCGGGGGCGGTCCCGCATCAGGGCGAGTACGCAGTACTCCAGGACCCCCTTGCGCAGTTGGGCGGCTGCCCGAGCCTGCTTGGCCGAATCACCTGGTTCCATGCGATGCAAGATACCTTGCTGGGCAAGTGGATGGGAAGGTGGGTGGGAAGGAAGCCGGGTGGGAAGCGGATGGGAAACCGGGTGGCTCGACGGGCCCGCAGCCCGGCACCGGCTTTCAGGACCCCTCCTCAGGGCGCGTCCGGATGGCCTCCCCCATCCCCCGCGAGCCGTTCCCGCTGCTGCCGGGCCCACGCGTACTGCGGGTCGAGGGCCAGCGCCCGGTCCAGGTCGTCCAGCGCCTCGTCCCGGCGGCCCAGCGCCTCGTACGCCATAGCCCGGCTGCCGTGCGCCCAGGCGTAGTCCGGGTCGAGGGCCAGCGCCCGTCCGTACTCCGCGACGGCCTCCTCGAACCGGCCGGCGGTCCGGTACACATCGCCCCGCTCCCCCGCGATCCCCGCGGCCCGGGGCGCCAGTTCCGCCGCGCGGTCCAGGTCGGCCAGGGCCCCGGCCGGGTCCCCGCGCACGGAGCGCAGATGCGCGCGCCGCACCAGAGCCCAGTGGTACTCGGGCCACAGGGCGATGGCCCGGTCGAAGTCGTCGAGGGCGCCCTCGGGGTTCCCGAGCCGTTCACGTACGAGCCCCCGGCTGGCGAGGGTCACCGGGTCGGCCGGGTCCAGGACGTGTGCCCGGTCCAGGGCGGCCAGCGCCTCCCGCGCGCGGCCCATCCGGCGGTAGGTCTCCCCGCGTTCGCGCACCGCCCAGGCCTGGTCGGGGGCGATCCCGTCGGCCCGGTCCAGGTCGGCCAGGGCCTCTTCGTACGCGCCCATGGCCCGCAGCACGACCGCCCGCCCCTGATGTGCCCGCGCGCTCCGGGGGTCGAGCGCGAGGGCCCGTCCGTGGTCGGCGAGCGCCGCGTCCGACTCGACCGCCCGGAAGTGGTCCCAGCCCCGCGCCACCAGGACGGCCGCCCTGCCGGTGTCGTCGAGCCCGGCGCGGGTCAGCAGCAGCCCGAACGCGGCGGTGGCGCGGGGCGCGTGGTCGGTGAGAGCGGTCAGCAGGTCCCGGCCCCAGTCGCGCAGCACGGCACTGTCGGTGTCCTCACCGGCCTCCGCGAGGGTGCGCGCCCAGTGCCGGGCGGCGACCGGGTCCTGCCGGCAGGCGTCGGTCCCGGCGCGCAGGGCCTCGGGGAGCGCGGCGCGGGGGTGCGCGCACAGCCGGTGGTACAGCGCGTCCAGGGCCACGTCGCGCCAGGCGTCCTCGGTCCACAGCCGGTCCGGGTCGCCGCCCTCGGCCGCCGCGTCCCGGCGGGCGGCGAAGGCGTCGGCGAGGCGGTCGTGGGCCGCGCACCACGTCCGCGGGGACGCCAGGCGCTGGAGCCGCAGCATCGGGGCGCGGACCACCTCGTGGTACCCGGCCCGCCCGGAGTGCCGCCCCGCGACGAACGGCAGCTCGATCAGCCAGTCGTGGAGCCCGGGTCCGCCGTCCGGTACGGCCACCGCCACCAGGTCCCTGTCCAGGCGCCGGGGCAGCGCGCAGGCGAGGGCAGCGGCGCGGCGTTCCGGATCGGTCTCCCCGGAGAGGAACCGCTCCACGGCCGTCGCGCTCGCGTCCCCGGCCGCGCCCGGATTGGCCGCGAGCGTGGAGACGAGGACGGGCAGCCCGCCGGAGAGCCGCAGCACCTCGCGTACGACGTGCTCGTCCACCACGCCCTGCCCGTGGAGCAGCCGGCGGGACTCCGGCTCCGTGAACGGGGCCAGCGCGACGTCCGCGGTCAGCCGGGAGTGGGCCGCCCAGTGCACGGGGTCGAGGCGGCTCCGGCCCGCGAGGACCAGGACGAGGTTGGCGGGGAGTTCGCCGTATCGCCGTGGTGTGAGCAGGTCCGTCAGCCAGCCGTCCAGCAGCGGGGCTGCGCGCTCGTACGTGTCGCAGAAGAGCACGATCCAGGGCACGGTGTCCGCGATCCGGGCCAGTTCGGTGACGAACACGGGCGTGAGGGTCCGCACCGGTTCCGCGAGCAGCCTGGCCTCCTCCCGCTGCCGCGCCCGGCCCCCGAGCACCGCCCGCAGCCCGCCCGCGCCCCGCGCCACCGCGGCCGGATCGATGCCCCCCGCCAGCGCGCCGACCACCGGGACGGTGCCCGCCGCGAGCAGCCCGGCCTGTGCGGCGGCCAGTGCGCCGGGCGAGGGCTCCCCGTCCCCGGACTCCCCGGCGGTGGCGTGCAGGGCCCGCTGGTGGACGCCGAGGAGCCGGTCCAGCGCCTTCAGCGGCTGCCGCCGGCCGGCGAACTGCGCGGCCACCGAAGCCAGTACCTCGGGTACGGACTCGGCCGTCTCGTCGACCCACGCGGTCAACGCCCCGCGCGCGTCGGCCCCGCGCCCCCACTGCCGTACGAGCGAGGTCTTGCCGACCCCGGCATGGCCGTGCACGTGGAACACGAAACGGTGCCGGGGATCCTCCGGCGGTACGTCGAAGTTGCCCCGGAACAGGTCGAGTTCGGCCGTACGCCCAACGAAGGCGGCGCTGAGGTGGGCCTCGGCGATCTGCTGGAGCGACAGCCGGCGCGGGTCGGTCGTTGCGGACATCTCCCCAGTCTGGCAGCGCCATTCACCGCCCGGAAGGCGACGGGCGCGGAGCCCTGGGGGCGGTGGCGAGGCGGCGGACCGAGCCAGTTCCGAGCGGTCCGACCGACGGTCCCCCGCCATCCCGCCCTACCGTCATCCCGCCATCCCGCCGATTCGGCCTAAGGCAGCACCGGCAGCAGCTCGGGCAGGTGGCCGTCCGAGGCGGCGGCCGCCGTGACCCGCTCCTCGGGCACCTCTCCGTACAGCGTCGTACGCGGCTTCGCCGGACGGCCCGCGAGCTCCGCGATGGCCACCAGGTCCTGGACGGACCGGTACGAGCCGTAACTCGACCCCGCCATCCGGGAGATGGTCTCCTCCATCAGCGTGCCGCCCAGGTCGTTCGCGCCCGAGCGGAGCATCTCGGCCGCGCCCTCCGTGCCCAGCTTCACCCAGCTGGTCTGGATGTTGGTGATGTGCGGGTGGAGGAGGAGTCGGGCCATCGCGGTGACGGCCCGGTTGTCGCGGTCGGTCGGGCCGGGGCGGGCGATGCCGGCCAGGTAGACGGGCGCGTTGGTGTGGATGAAGGGCAGGGTCACGAACTCGGTGAGGCCGCCGGTCTCCTGCTGGAGGGCGGCCAGCGTCCGCAGGTGGCCCAGCCAGTGGCGGGGCTGGTCGACATGGCCGTACATCATCGTGGACGAGGAGCGCAGGCCCACCTCGTGGGCGGTCCTGATGACCTCCAGCCAGGTCGCCGTGGGCAGCTTGCCCTTGGTGAGGACCCAGCGGACCTCGTCGTCCAGGATCTCGGCGGCGGTGCCGGGGATCGAGTCGAGCCCGGCCTTCTTCGCCGCGACCAGCCAGTCGCGGATGGACATGCCGGTGCGGGTCGCGCCGTTGACGACCTCCATCGGTGAGAACGCGTGGACGTGCATGCCCGGCACGCGTTCCTTCACGGCCCGCGCGATGTCGAAGTACGCCGTTCCCGGCAGGTCCGGGTGGATGCCGCCCTGCATGCAGACCTCGACCGCGCCGACGTCCCACGCCTGCGCCGCCCGGTCCGCGACCTGGTCCAGGGAGAGGGTGTACGCGTCGGCGTCCGTGCGCCGCTGGGCGAAGGCGCAGAAACGGCAGCCGGTGTAGCAGACGTTGGTGAAGTTGATGTTGCGCGTGACGATGTACGTGACGTCGTCACCGACCACGTCCCGGCGCAGGGCGTCCGCGATCCGGCACAGCTCGTCGAGCGCCGGACCGTCCGCGTGCAGCAGGACGAGGGCCTGGTCGTCGGTGAGCTTCGTCGGGTCGTCGGCGGCCTGGCTCAGGGCGGACTTCACGTCGCCGTCGATGCGGGACGGGACCATGCCGGGGGCCGCGGCCTCGCGGAGCGCCTCCCAGTCCCCGTACACCTCGTCGAAGTCGTCGCGGCGGTCGGTGGTGCGGCCCTCGGTGTCGATGGTGTGGTGCAGATCGGTGCGGCCGGAGGCGTTGAAGCCCTCGTCGGGCTCCTGCCAGGGCAGCCCGACGGGCATCGCCCCCTCCTTGGCGAGCCCGGTCTCCGGGTCGGCGAGCGCACGGACGTGCGGGAGCAGGCGGGGGTCGAGCCAGGGTTCGCCGCGCTGGATGAACTCCGGGTAGACGGTGAGCCGTTCGCGCAGCGCGAAGCCGCTCTCGGCGGTCCTGGCCGCCAGCTCGTCGATGTGCGGCCAGGGGCGCTCGGGGTTCACATGGTCGGGCGTGAGCGGCGAGACCCCGCCCCAGTCGTCGATCCCCGCGCCGATGAGCAGCGCGTACTCGGCGTCGACGAGGTTCGGCGGGGCCTGGATGCGGGCGGACGGGCCGAGGATGTGACGGGCGACGGCGACGGCCGCGGCCAGCTCCTCCAGCTCCGCGTCCGGCATCCCGCGCATCGCGGTGTCGGGCTTGGCGCGGAAGTTCTGGACGATGACTTCCTGGATGCCGTGGTAGGCACGGGCGGTCTTGCGCAGCTCGAAGAGGGAGTCGGCGCGCTCCTCGCAGGACTCGCCGATGCCGATGAGGATGCCGGTGGTGAACGGGACGTTGGAGCGCCCGGCGTCCTCCAGGACGCGCAGCCGTACGGCCGGTTCCTTGTCCGGTGAGCCGTGGTGCGGGCCGCCCGGCTCGGACCACAGGCGGGTCGCGGTCGTCTCCAGCATCATGCCCATGGAGGGCGCTACCGGCTTGAGACGCTGGAGGTCGGTCCAGGTCAGCACGCCGGGGTTGAGGTGCGGGAGGAGGCCGGTCTCCTCCAGTACGCGGATCGCCATGGCGCGGACGTACGCGAGGGTGTCGTCGTACCCCTCGGCCTCCAGCCACTCCCGCGCCTCCGGCCAGCGGTCCTCGGGCCGGTCGCCCAGCGTGAACAGCGCTTCCTTGCAGCCCGCCGCGGCACCCTCGCGGGCGATGTCGAGGACCTCGTCGGGCGACAGGAACATGCCGTGGCCCTCGCGCCGGAGCTTGCCGGGCACGGTGACGAAGGTGCAGTAGTGGCACTTGTCGCGGCAGAGCCGGGTGAGTGGGATGAAGACCTTGCGGGAGTACGTGATGACACCCGGCCGGCCCGCGTCCTCCAGGCCCGCGTCCCGCACCCGGGCCGCGGAGGCGGCGAGATCCGTCAGATCGTCGCCGCGCGCCTGGAGCAGGACGGCGGCCTCGGTCACATCGAGGGCGACACCGTCACGGGCACGCCTGAGGGCACGTCGCATGGAATTGGTGGTGGGGCGTCCGCGCTGAGGATCGGTCATGAACCGAGCATACGAGCGAGTAGCCGGCCGGTGACCGGCCGGATCTCCCGCACGTCGCACCCGCCCCCGGCATCCCGTCCGCCACAGGCCGCACGCGCCCGGCGCCGGATCTGCCGCAGGTCGCGCCCGCCCCTGGCGCCTCGGCCGCGCAGCGGTCCGCGCCCCGTAGGGTCGGCACGGTGATGGAAACGATCGTCTTCGACATCGGCGAGACACTCATCCGCGACGACCGCTACTGGGCCTCCTGGGCCAACTGGCTCGGCGTCCCGCCGCACACGCTGAGTGCGCTGGTCGGGGCCGCGGTCGCCCAGGGGCGGGACAGCGCCGACGCGCTGAGCATCCTGCGCCCCGACATGGACATCAACGAGGCCTCGCTCGCCCGGACGGCGGCCGGGCGCGGCGAGCACCTGGCCGAGTCGGACCTCTACCCGGACGTACGGCCGGCGCTGGCGGAGCTGCGCGCGCTGGGCGTACGGGTGGTGGTCGCGGGCAACGGGACGGTGCGGGCGGGCGAACTCCTGCGGGCGCTGGACCTGCCCGCGGATCTCGTCGTGTCCTCGGACGAGTGGGGCGTGTCCAAGCCGGATCCCGAGTTCTTCGCCCGGGTGCTGGAGGTGTCCGGGGCGGAACCGGGGTCGACGCTGTACGTGGGCGACCACCCGGCGAACGATCTGTTCCCGGCCAAGTCGTGCGGGCTGCTCGCCGCGCACATCCGGCGGGGTGCGTGCGGGTACTGGTGGGCGGACCACCCCGATGTCGTGGACACCGCGGACTTCCGCCTCAACGCGCTGACGGACCTCCCGGCCCTCCTGGACAAGGTGCCGGACCCGCCCCGCCCGAGGGCCCTGCGGGCTCTGTAGCCGAAAGAGCACTGACAGCCCGCGACCGGAATGAGGCCGTTCGCACGGCCGGCAGCCCGTGGCTCCTCACGGACCGGACTCCGGGACAGCCCTTAGACTCCCTGTCCCATGAAGGTTCTGATCTCAGTCGACATGGAGGGCATCTCGGGGATCGTGCATTCCACCGAGACGCGCCCCGACGGTTACGACTACGCGCGCAGCAGGGCGTTGATGACGGCCGAGGCGAACGCCGTGATCGCCGGGGTCCTGGACGCCGAGCCCACCGCGACGGTGCTGGTCGCCGACGCGCACGGCCCGTTCCGCAATCTGCTGCCGGAGGAACTCGACCGCCGGGCACACCTGGTACGCGGCAAGCCGCGCCCGCTGGGCATGCTCGGCGGACTCGACGAGGACACCGACGCCGTGCTGCTGATCGGCTACCACGCACGGTCCGGCGGCGGCCCCGCCGTGCTGGCGCACACCATGAACGGCGAGATCCTGGACGTGCGGGTGGCCGGGCGGTCCATGGGCGAGACCGGCCTCAACGCCGCCATGGCCGGGCACCTCGGCGTGCCGGTGGTCCTGCTGAGTGGCGACGACGCCGCCTGCGCCGAACTGCTCGACCTGATTCCCTCGGCGGCCACCGTCGCGGTCAAACAGGCACTCGGCCAGGGTGCCTCCATCGCCCTGCACCCCGAGGAGGCCCGGGAGCGGCTGCGCCGGGCGGCCGCCGAGGCGGTGACGCGGCGCGCCCAGGTCTCCCCGCTGACGCTCGACGGGCCGATCGCGGTGGAGGTCGACCTCTACAGCGGGTCCTCGGTCGATCTGGCCCTGCTCGTGCCGGGCGTCTCACGCGCCGGGGGCGGCCGCACGGTCGCCTTCACGGCCGGCGACTTCGCGGAGGCCTACCGGCTGACCCTGCTGCTGGCCCAGCTCTCCACCATCAAGCCCATGTGACGCCTCTCGGGCCGTACGGGGGTAGCGCGACGGTCCACCCACCGGAGGCCGGGCCCCCTCCCCCTGGCCCGTCAGCCCTCGTAGCCGTTGGCGGCGAGAATCTCGTCGATACGGGCGCGGTGCGCCGCCTCCCACGCGTCGAGGGTCTCGGCCGCTTCCCTGGCCGCCTTCGCACGGGCGTCGAGCAGTACGTTCTCCTGCCGGGCCCCCGGCGTGACGACGACGCCCTCCTCGTCCGCGACCACGATGTCCCCGGCATGTACGGTCACCCCGCCGCACCGCACGGGCCCGTTGAGCGGCGTCACGGCCTTCTTGGTCCCCGGCACGGGGATGACGCCCCGGGCGAACACGGGGAAGCCCAGCTCCCGCACCTCTGCGAGGTCCCTGATCACCCCGTCCGTCACGAACGCCGCGATCCCCCGGCGCTGCGCGACGGCGCACACGTTCCCGCCGGCCAGCGCGTAGTCCACGTCCCCGGCCTCGACGACGATGACCGATCCGGGCTCGGCGCGATGAATGGCCGCGTGCAGCATGAGGTTGTCCCCCGGAGGGCACCGCACGGTGAACGCCGGCCCGGCGACCCGCTGCTTCGACGGCCACAGCGGGCGGATGCCGATGTCCATGACCTGGCCGCGCCCGAGAATGTCCGCGAGCGTGGTCGGTGAGATATCGCTGAAGCCGAAGCCGCTGACGTCGTACATACGCATCCTCCGCTCGGTGCCGCCCCGGAACCGGGACGGGCACCGGTATTCCACGGTCCAGGGGGCTTTCCGGTCAACCGGGCAGCACGGCCCCGCCCGGAAAGGCGCTGCTCCCCTCGACCGGCCCGCGTCACGCGACGGCGGTAGCGAGAGGACGGTGGTGAGAGGACGGTGGTGAGAGGGCGGTAGCGAAAGGGCGGAGCCGGCCGGTCAGCCGAGGAACAGGGGCAGCCTGGCGGTGAGTTCGCCCAGTTCCGCCTTCTCCGACTTCGTCGGGGCGCGTCGTCCGGTGCCGATGAGCAGGGCGTCCCTGTCGGATAGCGACGACGGAAACGACGTACCGGCGATCGCGTCCAGAAGCTCGCGCGACCGGGCCAGGCCCTCCGCGGGCGGCTGCGCCGCTTCCGGGAGGTGGGCGATCAGGTCGAGGTGGTGGAGCGTGCTTTCCAGGACGTACGCGGAGAGGTAGTCGGCCACCGTGAGCACCTCGTCGCGGGTACCGACCCGCAGGCCCGGACCGGCGAGTCCGGCCGCACGGCCCGCCGCGGAGCCGACGTCGTCGAGGTGGAACCTGAGCAACCCCGGCTCCTCGTACGCGGCGGCCAGCCGGACGGTCAGCGCGTCGAGCGGGTCCTCGCCGGTCGGCGGCGTCGCGGTGACGTCCCAGTACGTCGCCGCGTTCCGGGTCGGTTCCGTCGCGGCGGGGGTGGCGAGGGTGATCAGGACGTCCTGGGCGTCGATGACCAGATGGCACACCAGGTCCCGCACAAGCCACCCGGCGCAGCCGGACGGCCTCGCGAAGTCCTCGTCGGGGAGTCCGGCCACCGCCGCGAGCAGTGCTGTCCAAGAGCGTGAGAAAGGGTCCACGTCGGCAAGCTAGCAGCGCCCGGTCCCGCCGGCGTGAAGCCGGCCGCACGGGCTCGCCGCCCGGACGCGACTGCCCGCCGGTGACCTGTGGTCGCCGGCGGGCAGGTAAGTCATTGCGGGGCGCGGAAGTTCGCCCGTCAACGCGTGATCAGATGCGCACCGCGCCCACGATGGATCCGATGGTGCTCATCGACTCGTAACGGACGAAGGCGCCCGGATACGGGGCGTGCAGCACGGTGTTGTTGCCCGCGTAGAGCCCCACGTGCGTGTTGCCGTTGAAGAAGACCAGGTCGCCCGGCTTCAGCTGGCTCTGCGAGATGCGGGTGCCCTGGTTGATCTGGGTGTACGTGGTGCGGGTGATCTGAGCACCGGCCTGGGCGTACGCCCACTGGGTCAGGCCCGAGCAGTCGAAGGAGTTGGGGCCGGTGGCGGTCGCCTGATACGGCATGCCCACGCGCGAGTTGGCGGCCTGGAGGGCTGCGGCGCCGAGTGCGGACGCGGGGACCTCGTTGCCGAGTTCGACGCGGTCACCGGTGCCGCGGCTGGCTCGCGCCTTGTTGCTGGCGTCCGTGCTGGCGCGTGCGTCGTCGTCGCGTATCTTCTGGCGCTCGGCGGCGGTCAGGGTGTTGAGCACCTTCTGCGCCTCGGCGAGCTTGCCCTGCTGCTTCTTCTTCTTCTCACCGAGCGTCTTGCGGACGTCCGCGAGGTCGTTCAGCTTGTTCTGGGCCTCCTTGCGCTGCTGCGCGAGGGTCCGCTGCTTGCCCTGGATCTTCGTCAGCGCATCGGCCTGCCTGGCCGTGAGCTGGTCCAGCGCGGAGGCCTGGTCGAGGAAGCTGTCCGGGTCCGAGGCGAGGAAGAGCTGCACGGAGGGGTCGATGCCGCCGGAGCGGTACTGGGCTGCGGCGAGCGAACCGAGGCCGGAGCGCAGGGTGTTGAGCTCCTGCTGGCCACGCGCCACCTTGTCCTGCAGCGCGCCGACCTGCTTTTCGAGCTTCTCCTGCTTCTCCTTGGCCCCGCTGTACTGCTCGCTGGCCACCTCTGCCTCGTGGTAGAGCTTGTCGACCTCCGCCTTGACCTCGCTCTTGGTCGGCTTGGGGTCGGCGTGAGCGGCCTGGGAGGTCAGGGCCACGGCCGCGGCGGCGGTCGCGGTGAGCACGGTCACACGGGCGCGGCTCGGGTTCTTGGGACGACGGTGGGACGCCACGAAGGCGAGCTCCTTCTTCCTCGAGCCGCCTACCGGGCTATGGGGGGACGGGAATCCCCGGCTCCGTGCATGTCACGGAATCGGCGGTTCCTTCGCTGCCACCCCGGATGGGTGATCAACCGTGCGAAGGTTCGAGGCCCAACCATAGTGACCATCTCGTAATCAGTTCAATCGGGGCAGGAATAATCTCTGCACACGGGGTACTTATTTTGGTCACATCACACGACGTGTAGCGATGACCTGACGGCCCGTTCCGTAACTTCCGGCAAGTCACGACAAGCTTCACCAGACGCCCGAAAGCCGCATTCTTCCCCTGCCGGCCGCGCGGCACCGCACTCGCCGGCGCGGGCTTCCCCTCTCCCTCCCTCTCCTCCTCTTTCCACTTCTTTCCACTTCTTTCCACGGGCGGGACAGCGGAGAACGTCCTAGGGTCATTCCCCATGACCGAATCCCCCGCATACCTCCGCGCGACGGCGGATGCCTACGACGCCATGGCCGTCGTCTACGCCGACTTCGCCCGTGACAGCCTCGACGTCGTCCCGCTGGACCGCGCGCTGCTCGCCGCCTTCGCCGAGCTCGCGCGGACGGCCGGTGCCGGGCCGGTCGCAGAGCTGGGATGCGGGCCCGGACACCTCACGGCGCACCTGCGCGGCCTGGGGCTGGACGTTTTCGGCATCGACCTGTCACCGGTGATGATCGGCCTCGCCCGCGAGGCGTTCCCGGACCTGCGGTTCGAGGTCGGCTCGATGGACGCGCTGGACCTGGCCGACGGCGAGCTGGGCGGCATCGTGTCCTGGTATTCGGTCATCCACACCCCGCCGAAGGAACTGCCCCCGTACTTCACCGAGTTCCGCCGCCTCCTGCCTCCGGGCGGCGTCCTCCTGTTCGCCTTCTTCGAGGCCGGGGGCGGGCCGGTGGAGGCGTTCGACCACAAGGTGACGACGGCCTACCGGTGGCCGATCGACGAACTCGCCGGACTGGCCCGCGAGGCCGGGTTCGTCGAGGTCGGCCGGATGCTGCGCGAGCCCCTCGACGGGGAGCGGTTCCGCCGGGGCCATCTGCTGATGCGCGCGGAGTGAGGCGCGGGACAGCCCTCAGCGGAGCACCGGCTCCGCGAGCAGCTCGCGCAGCCACCGCGCGCCCTCCGCGGCCCCCGGCGTCTCACCCGTCCCGGGGAAGAGCCGGCCCCAGGAGCACGCCCTGCCCACGGCGCCCAGGCGGCAGGCCAGGCTCACCGCGCGGCGCAGTTCAGCAGGGGTGAGGCCGGTGTCCGTCCACGGGTCCAGGTAGGCGTCACGCAGTCTCGGCAGTGCCTGCGGCCCGTACCGTGCGGCTGCCGTGCGCAGCGGGACGAGCAGGCTGCAGAAGGGGTGGGAGACCGCGGCGTCTCCCCAGTCGAAGAAGGTGAAGCGGCCCGGTCCGGGGGCGAAGAACTGTCCGTCGTGCAGGTCGCAGTGGTCGAGCGAGTCGGGGATGCCGGTCGCCGCGAGTTCGTCGCACCAGCCCTGGAAGCGGGGGCGCAGTTCGCGCAGTGCCGTGCGGGTGGCGGGGTCCAGGGCGGCGTTCTCCTCTACGAGCCGGTCGAAGGTGCTGGGGAGTACCGCCGTCCGGGCGTCGGGGACGCCGAGTCGGACCATCTCCCCGGCTCGGGGGCCGAGCGCGCGTTGCACGGCCGCGTACTGGCGCAGCGGTTCCTCCCACGCCCGTTCGCCGGAGGAGTCCTGGCGGAGCGCGTCCCGGAAGAGCGTGCCGCCGTGCGGGAGGAGCGACCAGCCGCGGGCGGCGTCCACGGCGAGCGGCTTCAGTACGTGACCGGGGACCCAGCGGGCCAGCGCCTCGGCCAGTCCCGCCTCGAAGGCGCCACCGGCGGGGCCTGCGGGGCCCGCCTTGAACCACACGTCGGGTTCGTCCTCGGCCGTCATCCGTACCAGCACCGACCACGGCCGCAGCCGCACCGCGAGCCGTCTCGTCGTGCGCAGGCCGTGGGCGGCGAGGCCGTGCTCCGCCCAGCCGAGGGCGGCCTCCCGCCAGGCCGGGTCCTCCCAGGGGGTCACCGCGTCCGGGTACTGCCCACGCTCCACGGCCGCCGCTGACGCATCATGTCGCATCGCGTCATTCCATCACCGCGGCCGACGGCACTCCACCCGGTTTCCACCGGCCCCACGGCCTGTCGTGAGGCGAGCCGCTTCAGAGGTATTCCGCGTACGCGTCCAGCGTCCGCAGCACTTCCGCCTCGCCCGCCGGGGGCAGTTGGAGCACGACCTCCTCGATGCCCAGGTCCGCGTAGTGCGCCAGCTTGCCCGCGTCCGGCAGGACCGCGTACGGGACCACCTGGAGGTCCTTCGGGTCGCGGCCCGCCGATTCCCAGGCGGTACGGAGCTGCGGCACCGACTCCGTCAGGCCCCGGCCGCCGATGGGGAGCCAGCCGTCCGCGTACTCCGCGATGTGCGCGAACAGTTTCGGTCCGGCCGCACCGCCGATCAGGGTGCGCGGTCCGACGACCGGGCCGCGGGGCTGCTGGAACGGCTTCGGGTAGGCGTGGCTGGCCTGCACCGAGCCGAACTCTCCCTCGTACGCCGTCGGTTCATCGGTCCACAGGGCGCGCATCAGCGCCATGCGGTCCCGGCCGAGGTCGCGGCGGGTGCGCCAGTCCACGCCGTGGTCGGCGGCCTCCTCGACGTTCCAGCCGAAGCCGAGCCCCAGGGTGAAGCGGCCGCCGGAGAGGTGGTCGAGGGTGGCGATCTGCTTGGCGAGGTCGATCGGGTCGTGCTGGGCGATCAGGGTGATGCCGGTGCCGAGCGCCAGGCGCTCGGTGACCGCGGCGGCCTGCCCGAGCGCCACGAAGGGGTCCAGGGTGCGGCCGTACTCGGGCGGCAGTTCGCCGCCCGCCGGGTACGGGGTCCGCCTGCTCACCGGGATGTGGGTGTGCTCCGGGAGGTAGAGCCCGGAGAATCCCCGCTGCTCGAGCTGGTGCGCGAGCCGTACCGGTGTGATCGTCTCGTCGGTGAGGAAGATCGTTGTGGCGATCCGCATGCGAGGACACCTCCGTCGTTGTCGGGTGACCGCCCAAACGTATGCCGTCCGGTGCGCAAAACCGAGCGTTCGGCGCCTCCGGGGGGAGGTCAACCGTCGTGGTTCCTCGCGGCCGGCCCGGCAGTCCCGGCAGTCCCGGCCGCGAACAGCCCGTCCCGGTAGAGGTCGCGGAGCAGGGCGATCTCGGCTCCGTGGTGCAGAAGTTCCTGGTTCACCCACCAGATGACGTCGATGAACGGCTCCTCCGGGTCGCTGCCGTGCGGGTAGGTGCAGTGGCCGACCCTGTCGAGCGCGGTTTCGTCGGCGGCGAGCAGTGCTTGGCGCCAGGCCGCGGCGGCGGCCGAGAAGCCCGCGATGGCCCCGGCGGCGTCGGGGCCTGCCCGGTAGTCGTCCTTGGTGAGGGCGTGGGTGCCGTTGGCGTGGTCGGCGCGGACGGCCAGCATCTCGCTGAGGTGCGCCAGCCTCCAGGCGATGGTGGTGAGGGGCGGCGGCACGGGGTGCGGCGAGTCCGCCGAGTCCCGGCCCCAGTCGCCCGCCCCCACCAGCAGGGTGGCGCGGGCTCCCGGCCCGTCCGCCCGGCGGCGGACCGACCAGCAGCCGGGCACCGGCTCCCAGAGGTACTCCGCGTCGGTCATCGGGGTGGCTTCGACCTCCACTCCGTTGCCGCTGTCCACCACCGGCCCGTCGATACGGCCGAGCAGGCGCGCGCAGCCGAAGTCGAACTGGTCCAGGAGCGGCACCAGGCGTGCGGGAATCCCGGTCTGATCGCCCATCATTTCTCCTTCCGCCCCGCCCCGCGCGGGAGCGGGTCGTGGGTGCCGGCGAGGCCGGCGGCCACAGTACCGACCGGGCGACGCCGGCGGCCGGGCTCGACGACCGGCCGGGCCCGAGCGCCCATGCCCGCACCGATGCCCGAACCGGTTCTCGCACCGCGTCCCGTACCGCGTCCCGCACACCGCCCGATCGCCAGGCGTGGCCTTCTCGTCGGGGCGGCCGCCACCGCCCTAACGTGGGGAACCGTGAGCCTCGCCGCCGCCGACGAGGGCGGCCTCCGGACCCGCACCGTGCGGGGCGTCCTGCCTGCCGGGTCGCCCGACTACGTGTATCTGCCGGTCGACGTCCCGCGCGGGGTCGCCGAGATCGCGGTCTCGTACACGTACGAGAAGACGCCCGTCCCGGCCGGGACGCAGGGCAACGCCCTGGACATCGGCATCTTCGACGAGCGCGGCACGGAGCTGGGCGGGCCGGGGTTCCGGGGGTGGTCCGGCGGCGCGCGCGGCAGCTTCTTCATCCGGGCCGACGCGGCGACCCCCGGCTATCTCGCGGGGCCGGTCCTGGCCGGGACCTGGCACATCGCCCTCGGCCCGTACACCGTCGCCCCGGAGGGGCTGCCGTACGAGGTGACGGTCACCCTGCGCACCGGGCCCACCGAGCCCACTTGGCGGCCCGTGTATCCGCCGGAGCGCGCGAAGGGGCGCGGGCGCGCCTGGTACCGCGGGGACTGCCACCTGCACTCCGTCCACTCGGACGGCAAGCGGACCCCGGCCGGGATCGCGGCCGCGGCCCGCGCCGCCGGGCTCGACTTCATCAACAGCAGTGAGCACAACACCACGTCCGCGCACGGTGCGTGGGAAGGGCTGTGGGGCGACGATCTGCTGGTCCTCACGGGTGTGGAGGTCACCACCCGCAACGGGCACGTGATCGCGCTCGCCACCGACCCGGGGACGTTCGTCGACTGGCGCTACCGGGCCCGGGACAACCGGTTCGGGCGCTACGCGAAGGCCGTCCGCCGGGCCGGCGGCCTGGTCGTGCCCGCCCATCCGCACGCCACCTGCATCGGCTGCCACTGGAAGTTCGGCCTGGGCGAGGCGGACGCGGTGGAGGTGTGGAACGGGGCGTACACCCCGCAGGACGAGTTCGCCCTGGCCGAGTGGGACAACTCCCTTGTGGCAGCGACCCGTTCGTCGACGCCGTGGATTCCGGCCATGGGCAACAGCGACGCGCACCGGGAGCCGGACCGGATCGGGCTCCCGCAGACCGTCGTCCTGGCCGACGACCTGTCGCGCGGGGCGATCGTGGCGGGCATCCGCGCCGGTCGCTCCTACATCGCCGAGTCGTCCGCCGTCAGCCTGTCCTTCGGTGTCTCGGACGGGCGGGGGCACCATGCCGGGATCGGTGAGCGGCTGCGGACCGAGAGGGACGACGCCCCCGTCACCGTACGGCTGGAGGTCACCGGGGCCCCGGACTGCACCGCGCATTTCGTCACCGACCAAGGGACGCTGTTCACCTCGGCGCTCCCGAAGTCGGGTACGGGGACGGTGGAGTGGCGTACGACGCCCGCGTACGCCACGTACGTGCGGGCCGAGGTCCGGCACCCTGCCGCGCTGCCGGGGCTGCCCGGAGCGCCGGCGGCGCTGACCAATCCGGTGTTCCTGGCGGGGTAGGGCCTTTCCGGCCGGATCGCGCCGGGCTCGCGGATCAGCAGGGACAGCTCCTGGCGGGCTCGCGGATCAGGCCGTGCTCTCCTCGACCCTGGACCACGCCGCCCTCGGGGTGTAGACGGTGGTCCTGGGCCTGGCAGCCGCTGTAGGGGTCCGCAGGTCCGTGCTGTCCCAGGTGACGTGAGCGGTGTACCCGAGCGGTCCGGCCGCCGGGGTCAGGTTGAGGGCGGCCAGATCCGACCGCGGATCGGTGGTACGGCTGTACAGACCGCCCGCCGAGACCGCCCCGTCGGGCTGGAACCCCATGGCCGTCGGGGTCTGGTCCGTGGCGAAGAAGTACGCCTCGCCGCTGATGGTGTAGGAACCCCGGGTGGTGTTGTGGATCTGGCTCGCGCTCTCGATCAGCGAGGTCATGCCGAAGGTGTCGTCGCCACCGTCGCTGACCGTGCCGTCCGCGTTGACCTGCCACAGCTCCCAGTACTGGCGTTCGCCCCCGTTGACCGTCCCGCCGTTCTGCACGTAGGCGTCCAGCGCCGGTCCAGGGATCGGGGACCAGCCCTGGCCGGTATGACGCTCCACGGCAAAGCGCCTGGTCACCTGCTGAATGATCACCCCCTGCCGCGGGTTGCCGATCACCCAGTCCCGCCTCCGGGAGAAGTTGCCGCAGAGCCCTTCCTCGTCCCCACCGGACCGGGTCGTGCCGAGAGTCGGTGCGGGCCCGCCGACAGCCGGGGCCCGCTGCACGGCGTGGTCCCGTGCCGAGGTCACGCTGCTGCGCTGCACCCCGGCGTGGTCGGTGTCGTGCTGATGCGGTCCGGCCATCACGCGGTGCGCGTTGGCCTCCGCCGCCCGCTCGAAGCGGTCGGAGGGGTCCGAGACCTTCAGCCCGGTCCCGTCGTCCGTGCCCGCCACGGGGCCCGAACGCTGCTGGACCACGTGGGTCAGTTCGTGGGCGAGCGTGTGCTCGTCGGTCTTCGCGCCGCCCAGGACGATGTGGTTCCCGGACGTGTACGCGCGGGCACCGATCTCGGCGGCGGAGCGCTGGGCGGTGGCGTCGTTGTGCAGCCGGACGTCGGAGAAGTCCGTGCCGAACCTGGCCTCCATGTCCTCGCGCACCGGCTGTTCGAGCGGGCGGCCCGCCGTGCCCAGCACGTCGTGCACCGCCGATCTCTGTACGGGGCGGTCCGCGACCATACGTGCGACGGCCGCGTTGCCCACGGTCCGCTGCAACACCGCCATCTCCGCCGCGGATCCCGGTGCCGCGACCGGGCCGGGAGGGCGGTCCGACGCGTGGTCCTGCGGTCGTGGACGGTGGGCGCGGGTGGTGCGGCGTTCCTGCTCGTGCTCCGGCACGGTGCCTCCAGCCATCGGTCCCTCCCATTGATAGCGCGTCGCGCCCGGCCGGCCAATGGGCTTCCGGGGCGGTCAGGGGGCACCGTTGCTGCACTTCTCGGCCACCGCCCGGGGCGGCGCCGCGCCCGCGTCCAGGGCCGGGGCGGATGCGGCGAGGGTACGGAACCGCTGCGCGCAGCCGCGTCGTTGCACCACCGCCAGCCCCGCGACCGCCGTGCCGAGCACCAGCCACCCCGCCGGCCCCGCGGCCATCACCACGCCGGTCAGCAGCGGGGGCCCGGCGGACTTCTGGATGGACTGCGACATGCCCGCGACCCCGAGGTAGGCGGCCCTCGCGTCCGGGGGCGCCAGCAGGACGGCCAGCTCCCACGAGCTCACCGACCGCATCAGCTCCGCCAGGGTGACCAGCACCGCCGCGGCGAGCAGGACCGCCGCGGCCGTCCAGGTCCCGCACCGGGTGGCCCCGGCCAGGAGCGCGCAGCACACGAACATCAGGCCGCCGTACAGCAGCAGCGTCCGGACCGTCCGGCGCGGGCCCTCGGCCCGCTTCGACACGGCCAGTTGCAGCACCACGACCAGCACGGTGTTGATGACCAGGAAGGCCGGTACGAGGGCGTGCGGCGCGGACGTGCGGTTCACCAGCCACAGCGGCAGGCCGACGCCCAGCACGGAGTCGTCGAGGTTCATCGGGATGTCGAGCAGGACGAACCGGAGATAGCCCCGGTCCCGCCAAGGGCTCCTCGGCCGGGCGGAGTCGCGCACCGTGACGGCCTCCGGCGACGCGGCCCCGGCGACCGCGACCCCCGTCGCCCGCGCCACCTCGACCGTCGTCGTCTCCCGCAGCTCGCCCGTGCGCCACACCAGCACCGCGGCGACGGCGAAGGACAGCGCGTTGCCGAGGATCAGGGCGCGGTAGGCGTCCGTGGTGCCCACGGCCAGCCCGATGGCCGCGATCCCGGCGCCGACCCCGTAGCCCGCGTTGGCCGCGCTGCGGGACAACGCCTGGTAGGCCACGCGCCGTTCGCCCGCCGCGCGGGTGGCGAACAGCATCTCCAGCGTCTTCGCCGCCCGGTCCCCCAGGTAGGTGACGGCGACGACGGGCAGCAGCGCCTCGAAGCCCGAGCACATGAGCACCAGGGTCAGGGTCACCAGCCGGAGCAGATGGCAGCCGATCAGCAGCGGCCGCAGCGGGAAGCGGCCGGCCAGCCGTCCGGCCAGCGGCGAACCGACGATGCCCGCCACTCCGGGCGTTCCGGCCGCCCGGCGGATTACGCAACTGGGCCAGGAGCCCCGGCCCGCGCGTGGCTGCCCGCTCGCCCTCGCTCCTCCTGGTGCGTCGCACCACCCACCCCCGGATACCTCGACATGAACAGACCGATGGACCCGGGAAAGCCTGCCGGGGGTTATTCTCGATGTCAAGATACTTGATGCCGAGATACTTTCCTGGCGCCTCACGCGCGGCAGGTCGTGGGAACGAATCGGGCAGGGACCCCGGGAGCTGCCTCCGGAAGCCCCTCGACGACCTGGACAAGGACCGCTGCCGTGCCGACGCTCAGACGCGCAGGTACGAGGAGACCTTGCCGGGGCCGTAGGTCATCAAGGCCCACAGAGAACTGATCTCACGGGCGCCGCTCCACGGCCCGCCACCGGTCGGGGTACGGAAGGACGCCACCTTGATGGCGCGTTGCCGGAACACCTCGGGTCGCAGGTAGCGCATTCCGCCGGTCCCGCACAGATACGTGGCCGCCCCGGTCGCGTCCGCGAGGTCGGCGAGTCTCTCCGAACGCCCGGAGCGCGAGGGGAGCGTGCTGCTGCGGACCACGCGGCCGCGCCAGTCGAGCAGATCGAGGAGCAACCGCGTGGACGTCTCGGCAATCACGTCTGCGTGATCTGTCTCCTGCATGAGTTCGAGAAGTGGTTGCAGCGCTTCGCGGAAGCAGGGCCAGTACGGGCTCGACCCGTAGTACTGCTCAAGGAGCAGGGCCACCTTCCGCCGTGACTTCGCGGGGTCGACGAGCCGAGCCTCGTGGATGAGTGTCGGCCGACCGTGCGGCAGGTGCGTCGGAAGCGTGAGCCACTGTCGTTGCCGCGGGTCCGGGAGCGAGCCGAGACGGGCTCGGTGCTGGTAGTCGCGGCGAGCGAACTGCACGTCGTCCAGGACGACCCAGCAGTCCGCCGCGTAAAGCTTGGCAAGGGTCGAGAGCCGAGGGAAGAGGTTGGGCTGGTGGATGGCGCAGAGGCCGCCCTTCCCTGGCTCGGGTGGGCGGTCAGTCGTGGAGCAGCCAGGCGTCGTAGCCTCGTTCACGTAGCCGCTCAAAGGAGTCGCGGACATGCTCCGGAACCTCCTGCTCGATGGCGAAGCCTCGACGCGGGTACTCCATGACGCGGTGGGTGTCGCCCATCATCATGGCGATGAACTCGGCTTCGTCGTCCTGTGCCTTGGCGTACTCGTCGAAGGTCAACGTCTCCGAGGCACAGACGGGTTCCACCTCGGGCCACTGTTGACGGCAGGTGGCGTACGCCCGCCGCTGCATGTAGGGCATGGACACCAGCAGGACGGAGAGCAGCTCCTGGCCCGTGTCCTCCAGTACTTCGCGGGCGAAGTTGATGTTCTGCCCGGTATTGGTTGCCCGGGTCTCCAGCAGGATCGCCTGATCCGGCATCCCCAGGGCGAGCGCTTCCGCCCGGAAGTGAACGGCCTCGCCGTGCGGGAAGCGTCCACGGGTAGCGGGTGTGATGCCTCCGGTGAAGACCACTGTGGGAAAGAGGCGCGCACGGTAGAGCCCCGCCACGGCACTGACGACGCCGAGGTCGCAGCCGCCCAGGGCCACGGCGGCCGAGACGGGGCGGACAGGATGGTGCATGAGGTTGAAGTCCCACAGTCTCCGGGCGTCATCCCGGTCGACGTCGGTGATCGGGTTCATGCGTGGTCCTCGCTGTCGCTGATGCTGGTGATGCTGCGCAGTTGGTGTTTGAGCCCGTGCCTGCCTGCGGTGACAGCGGCTCGGGCAAGGCCTGCCCGGCCCTCGTCCGCCGTCGCGGGATCGGACAGCAGGATGTGTGCCTGCGCGGTGTCGAGTTGTACGTGCTCCAGAGGAGAACTCGGAAGTCCCGCGGATCGGGCGGCCGCGATGTGGCGCAGCGCGCCTGTGAGGTCTCCCGCACCGCGATGGGCGAGGGCGAGTTTCTGCTGGGACACTGCCCAGTCCTCGGGCTCCACTAAATCGTAGAAGTCCCGCGCGGCCACGTGCATGAGCTCGATGGCCGAGTGATTGCGGCCCTGTTTCGCCAGCGCGGTGCCGATCCAGAGCCGGGCCCGCACCCGGTCGCGTCGGTTCAGCCGCTCGTCAGCGGCGAGCGATTCGTACCGGGAGGCAGCGGGCGCGAGCCGGCCCGACATCTCGGCGACGACGGCGAGCGAGAGTTCGAGCTGAGCTGCCCGGCGCGGGACGCCCAGCGTGACGAACATGCTGTGCGCCTCGCCGTAGAGCGAGGACGCGGTGAGGAGGTCGCGGACCGTGCCCTGCAGCCGTCGCATGTCACCGTTGAGCGTGAGCGACCGCGCGTAGAGGTACAGCCCCCTGTCGTCCAGATCGCGCGGTGGGACACGGCGCAGCCAACGGTCGATCAACGTGCCCGCGAAGCAGAAGTCCTGGCGGCTCAGGCAGACTGCCGCGCGTTCCAGGTCCTCCGCCCACGTCTCGTACTCCGCGACGTTCGGCGCCGCAGGACCGAGGTTGCGCGACGCGGCCCCCTGTTCACCCAGCCGGTGCACGAAACGCTCCGTGGCGGCGGCGTCCGCGCGGGCGAGCACGGTGTCGAGCATGGCCTGACTGTCGGCCTGCGGCGTCGTACCGCCCAGCAGCTTCTCCCATTTGGAGACGGTGTTGACCGCGACCCCCAGGTGCTCGGCGAAGCCCCGGACACTCTTGCGCAGGGCCAGCCGCAGAGCTCTGGCTTCCAGGCCGGTCCAGTGGTGCACGGTCTCCACATCTCGCTCCTCTCCCGTGGTCATGGAAGCACGGCCGTAGCGGGAGGAGGGGCGGAAGTGGGACAGAAGTGGAACAGCGGTTGATTCCAAGGCACGGCCGGAGAGACCAGGCTCAAGGGGCCGCCTCTCCCGGGTCTCCGGAGGGGCCGGCTGTCGGTCTCCATGAACGAGGTGTGCCATGACGAAAGCGCTGCACAAGTACTTCGACGCCAGGCGTCGGTCGGTCGGCCAGGCCCGCCGGTTCGTGCTCGCCACCCTGGCGTCGTGGGACGTCACCGGCGAGCCGGCCGAAGACATCCGCCTGTGCGTCTCGGAGTTGGCCACCAACGCCCTGGGCCACGGCACCCGACGCGGTCACGGCTTCCTGGTGCGCCTCTGTGCCGACGAGAACGGCGTACGCCTGGAGGTCCACGACAGCCGCGACGCCTCCCCCGAGTCCCGCCCATGGGTGCGCCCCGCCTCCGACACGGACACCACGGGGCGCGGACTGTGCATCGTCGGGGCGCTCGCCGACGACTGGGGAGTGGAGGACCGCGCCCCGTACGGAAAGGTCGTGTGGTCCCGTTTCGAGGCCGTCCACGAGACCCCGCCCGCCTGAGCCCTGTGGTTCAACGGCCCGGCCCCTCCCCGCCCTCCGCCTCAGCCCGGCCAGACGATCGCCTGGAGTTCGCTGTACGCGTGCAGGGCGTACGAGCCGACATCGCGGCCGACACCGCTCCGCTTGAACCCGCCGAACGGGGCCTCCATGTTCCGGCCGATGGTGTTCACGCCGACCCCGCCCGCCCGCAGCCTGCGGGCGACGCGGAAGGCGCGGGCGACATCGCCGGACCAGACGTAGTCGATCAGCCCGTAGTCGCTGTCGTTGGCGAGCGCGATGCCCTCCTCCTCGTCGTCGAAGGGGACGACCACCACGACCGGGCCGAAGATCTCCTCCCGCACGACCCGCATGTCCGGTGTGCAGTCGGCCAGCAGCGTGGGCGCGACGTAGAAGCCGCGGCCGGTCGGGTCGGGGCGTTCGCCGCCCGTGACGATCCGGGCCCCTTCCTTGCGGCCCAGTTCGACGTACGACTCGACGCGGTCGCGGTGGGCGGCGGAGACGACCGGGCCGACCACCGTGCCCTTGGCCGTCGGATCGCCGACCGTCAGATACCCGGCGTACCCCGCGAGCTTCTCGATCAGGGCGTCGTGGGCGGCCCGTTGGACCAGGACGCGGGTCGGAGCCGTACAGATCTGACCGCTGTAGAAGGAGAACGTGGTGCCGATGCCGGCCACCGCCGAGTCGAGGTCGGCGTCGTCGAGCACCACGGCGGCGCCCTTGCCGCCCAGCTCCATCAGCTGCCGTTTCATGGACCGGCCGCACACCTCCGCGATGCGCTGCCCGACCGTGGTGGAGCCGGTGAAGCTGACCATGTCGACGTCGGGCGAGTCCACGGCGGCCTCGCCCGCCTCGGCGCCCGCACCGCTGATGACGTTGACGACGCCCGCCGGTACGCCCGCCTCCGCGAGTGCCTCGGCCATCCGGTAGACGGAGAGCGGGTCCTGCGGGGCGGGCTTCACGACGACCGTGTTGCCCATCGCGAGCGCGGGGGCGATCTTGCCGGCCGGGTTGGCCCAGGGGTTGTTGTACGAGGTGATGCAGGTGACGACGCCCACCGGCTGGCGGACGGCGAGCGCCCCGAAGATTCCGGCCCGGCCCATCGGCCCGGCCTCGTTGATCTGCGGCGGGACCGCCTCCTCCACCGGTTCCAGCGCGCCCTTCGCGTACCGCCGGAACCGGGCGGCGCCGACGGCCACCTGCATCCCGCGGGCGGTGCCGGTGGTGGCGCCGCTCTCCGCCTGGGCCAGGGCGGCGTTGGCCGTGAAGTCGCGTTGCATCAGGTCGGCGGCGCGGTCGAGGATCGCGGCGCGTTCCTCGGGGCGGGTCCGGGACCAGGTGGAGAAGGCCTCACGGGCCGCCGCGGCCGCCTCGTACACCTGCGCGCGGCTCGCCTCGGGGGCGAGGCCGACGACGTCCTCGGTGGCCGGGTTGATCACCTCGTAGTGGCCGCTCGCCGGCTCGGTCCACTCGCCGCCGATGAAGAGGCGCTGGGGGGTGGTCATTGCGTGCTCACCGTCCGGGTGTCGCGTCCGGAGCGCAGGACCGTGCCGGGGACCGCGCCGGTCACCTTGTCGTCGCGCAGCGTCTCCACCCCGTTGACGCGGACCGACACGATGCCGAGGGCCTTGGAGTCGAGCCGGGGGCTGTCGCCGGGCAGGTCGTGGACGAGGGTGGCGGGGCCCGCGTCGATGCGTTCGGGGTCGAAGAGTACGAGGTCGGCGTGGAAGCCCTCCGCGATGCGGCCGCGGTCGCGCAGGCCGAAGAGGCGCGCGGGGTCGTCCGTGAGCATCTTCACGGCCGCTTCGAGGGGGACGAGCTTCCGGCCGCGCAGGCAGTCGCCGATGAAGCGTGTGGTGTACGGGGCGCCGCACATCCGGTCCAGGTGGGCGCCGGCGTCGGAGCCGCCGAGCATGACGTCCTCGTGCTCCCAGGTCCGCTGCCGCAGCGCCCAGGAGTCGGGGTCGTTGTCGGTGGGCATCGGCCACAGCACCGTACGCAGCTCGTCGGCCGCGCATATCTCGACGAGGCAGTGGAAGGGGTCCTGCCCTCGCTCGGCGGCGATGTCGTTGACGACCCGGCCGCCGAGGCCCTCGTTGGCCTCGCTGTAGGTGTCCCCGATGACGTACCGGCCGAAGTTCGCGAGGCGGCGGAACACACCGGCCTCCTTGCTGTTGGCGCGGCGCAGCATCTCGGTCCTGGTGTCCGCGTCGCGGAGCCGTTCGATGCGCTCGGGGACGGGCAGGGACAGGATGTCGCCCCAGCCGGGAATCAGGTTGAGGGCGCAGAACGTGCCGAGCGACATGTTCATCGGGGTCAGGATCGGCATCGTGAGCGCGACGATCCGGCCGCCCGCGCGGCGGGCGCGCTCACTGGGGACCAGCTGGCGCGGGACCCGCTCGGGGACGGCGGCGTCGATGGTCAGGACGTTCCAGTTGAGCGGGCGTCCGGCGGCCGCGGTCATGTCGACGAAGAGGTCGATCTCCTCGTCGGAGAACTGGTCGAGGCAGCCCGCGACGATCGCCTCGATCTGGGTGCCCTCGTGCTCGCCGACCGCGCGGGAGAGTGCGAGGAGTTCCTCGGGGCGCGCGTGCCGGGAGGCGACCGGCTGCCCGTCGCCGTCGGCGTGGGTGGAGGACTGGGTGGTGGACAGGCCCCACGCCCCGGCGTCCATCGCGTCGTGGAACAGGGCCAGCATGGCGTCCAGTTGGGCCGGGGTGGGCTGTCCGCCGACCGCGTCGGCGCCCATGACGTGCCGGCGCAGCGCGCAGTGCCCGACCATGAACCCGGCGTTGACGGCGATCCGCCCGTCGAGCGCGTCGAGGTACTCGCGGAAGCTGGACCAGGTCCAGTCGACGCCCTCCTCCAGCGCCTTGAGCGCCATGCCCTCGACCCGCGACATCATGCGCCGGGTGTAGTCGGCGTCCTCGGGCCGGTCCGGGTGGAGCGGGGCGAGGGTGAACCCGCAGTTGCCGCCGGCGACGGTGGTCACGCCGTGGTTCATCGACGGGGTGGCGTACGGGTCCCAGAAGAGCTGCGCGTCGTAGTGGGTGTGCGGGTCGACGAAACCGGGCGCGAGCACGAGACCGGTGGCGTCCTCGGTGGTCGCGGCGGGCCCGGGGGCCGTGCCGGGTTCCGCGATGACGGCGATACGGCCGTCGCGGATACCGATGTCCGCACGGTAGGAGGGTCCGCCGGTGCCGTCCACGACGGTCGCTCCGCGGATGAGGTGGTCGAGCATGAGGGGTCCCTTCCGTGATGTGCCAAACGTGGATGTGCGCCGGGGTGCGTACGGCCGCGGTACGCACCCCGGCTCGCGGGGCGGCGGTCCGGGAAGACGCCGCCCGCGAAACCGGGCCCCTCCGGAGATCGAGGAGCGGGGTTACGGGGGCAGAGCCCCCGCGGCCTACGCCGCGTCGCGGAACCGGGTGGTCCGGTGGACCGGGTCCGTGTCGATCTCCGGGATCACGTGCTCGCCGATCAGCTTGATCGAGTTCAGCGTGTCCTCCCGGCTGATCCCGATCGGCATCCCGAAGCTCAGCTGGTCCGCGCCCGCCCGCTCCCACCGCCGGCACTGGGCCAGCACCTCGTCCGGATCGCCGCAGATCATCAGCTCCTCGGCGATGAGGAGTTCGATGATCTCCTCGGAGTACTCCGGCAGCAGCTCCGGCCACTCCGGGATGCCCTCCGGGCGGGGGAACGTGTCGTGGTAGCGGAACAGCAGCGACTGGAGGTAGTTCAGCCCGCCGCCCACCGCGATCTCGACGGCCTTCTTGTGGGTCTCGGCGCAGATCGCCGTCGAGGTGACCATGACGTTGTCGTTGACGAAGTCACCGATCGGCTCGGCGTCCTTGACGGCCGTCTTGTAGGACTCGACGACCCACTCCATGTCGGAGACCTTCTGCACGCTGAAGCCCAGCACGCCGAGCCCCTTCTTGCCCGCCATGGCGTACGAGGACGGCGAGCCGGCCGCGTACCACATCGCCGGGTGCGACTTCCCGTACGGCTTGGGCAGGATCTTGCGCGGCGGCAGCGACCAGCTCTTGCCCTGGAAGCCGACGTACTCGTCCTGGAGCCACATCTTGGGGAACTCCCCGATGGTCTCCTCCCAGAGGTCCTTGGTGTGGTTCATGTCGGTGATGCCCGGCATGAACCCGAGGATCTCGTGGCTGCCCGCCCCGCGCCCGGTGCCGAATTCGAAGCGCCCCTCGGAGAGGTGGTCCATCATGGCGACCTTCTCGGCCACCTTCACCGGGTGGTTGACCGGGGCGAGCGGGTTGAAGATGCCGGACCCGAGGTGGATGCGGTCGGTGGCGTGGGCGAGGTAGCCCAGGTACACGTCGTTGGCCGAGATGTGCGAGTACTCCTCCAGGAAGTGGTGCTCGGAGGCCCAGGCGTACTTGAAGCCGGACTTGTCCGCCTGGATGACGTACTCGGTCTCCTCGATCAGCGCCTTGTGCTCTGCCCCGGGGTCCGCCTTGGCCCGCGCGGCGGGCACATACCCCTGTACAAAGAGCCCGAATTCCAAGGGGGTTCACCGTCCTCAATCTTTTCTGACACACCGTCAGATTCTGATGCGTCCGACTGTTCCACCGACACCCCGACCCGTCAATACCTGACGCTCCGTCAGGTGAGATGGCGGGGCGGCGCGGTCAGAACAGACTGACCCCGGCCAGCCACCCGCCGTCGATGACGAACGGCTGCCCGGTGATGTACGAGGAGTCGTCCGAGGTCAGGAAGAGCGCGAGCGCGGCGACCTCCTCGGGCCGGCCGATCCGCCCGAGCGGGACGAGCTTGCGGTAGAGCTGGTCCACCGCGGCCTTCGACTCCTCGGGGTCCGCGGACGGGTCGAGCGCCGCGGGATTGGTCATCGCGGTGTCCACGGCGCCGGGGCAGACGGCGTTGACCCGGATGCCCTTCGCCGCCAGCTCCACCGCCGCCACCTTGGTCAGACCGAGCACCGCGTGCTTGGTCGCGGCGTACGCGCCCACGAACGCCATACCGGTCAGCCCGGTGTACGAGGCCGTGTTGACGATGGTCCCGCCCCCCGCGGCCTCGATCTCCGGCGCCACGGTCTTGATCCCCAGGAAGGCCCCCACCTGATTGACCTGGACCACCTGCTGGAACTCCTCCAGCGGCGTGGCCACCAGCTCGTTGAACCGCAGGATCCCCGCGTTGTTGACCAGCCCGTCGATCCGCCCGAAGGCACCCTTCGCCGCGGCGACCGCCGCCTGCCAGTCCGCCTCCCGGCTCACGTCCAGGTGCACGAACAGCGCGGTCTCCTGCCCCAGCTCCTTCGCGAGCGCCTCGCCCTGCTCGTCGAGCACATCGGCGATCACCACCCGCGCGCCCTCGGCGGCGAAGAGCCGCGCCTCCTGCTCGCCCTGCCCGCGCGCCGCGCCGCTGATCAGCACGGTCCGCCCGTCCAGCTTTCCCATGGCCTGACTCCTACCTGTCGAGGTGAGGTGCGACATCGGCGGCGAACGCCGCCATCTGATCGGTCAGTTCGGCCCTGCTGCGGCTGCGGAACCGCACCTGGATCTGGTGCACGCCCATCGCCGCGTACTCCCGCAGCGACTCCGCGAGCGCCTCCGGCTTCCCGCTGAGGGTGCGCCGCCCCACGGACCAGTCCGGCTCGCCCACGTACAGCGGCTCGGTGATGGCCCCGACGACGACCGGCTCCTCCACCCCTGCCGCCTCCCGCAGGGCGTGCAGCCGGGCGATCTGCTCCGGCAGCTTCCCTCGCGGATCACCCTGCGGCAGCCAGCCGTCCCCCCGCACGGCGGCCCTGCGCACCGCGGCGGGCGAGGAGCCGCCCACCCAGATCGGAACCCGCTCCTGGGCGGGCCGGGGCAGCTGGCCGAGCCCGCTGAAGGAGAACCGCTCCCCCGCGAACTCCGGGTACTCCTGCGGCCCGAGCGCGGCCCTCAGCGCGTCGACGGTCTCGTCGAGCACGGCGCCCCGCCCGTCGAAGTCGACCCCGAGCGCGTCGAACTCCTCGCGCACATGCCCAGCCCCGACCCCGAGGATCAGCCGGCCGCCGCTGAGGTGGTCGAGGGTCGCGTACTGCTTGGCGGTGGCCAGCGGATGCCGCAGCCCGACGACGGCGACATGGCTCATCAGCAGCACGCGCTCGGTGACCCCGGCGAGGAAGCCGAGCGTGGCCACCGGGTCGTACCAGACGGTACTCATCCCCTCCGCGAGCCGGCGGGGGATGGCGACATGGTCACAGCTCGCCAGATAGGCGAACCCGGAACGGTCGGCGGTGCGGGCGATCTCGACGAGGTCCGAAGGCGTGGCCCCGGCCTCCCACGGCTCCGCGTAGATGGCGCTCTGCGACTGGATCGGGAGCTGCATCCCGTACGACAGCGGTCCGGCGGGCAGTATCGGCACCGAACGGCCTCCTTCCCCTGGCACGAATCTGACGGCTCGTCATATTGCGAGCGGAGTCATCGTCGTACCTGACGCATCATCAGGCAAGGGGTGGTCGGGGAGAAGGGGCTCAGGAGGTCGTCAGCGGAGCACCGATCTCCAGGTCCGCATCGAGCCTGGCGATGAGCTCGGCCGCCTGCGAGGGGACGTGACGGCCCGCCCAGCCGGCGGCGAGAGCGCGGAACCCCAGCAGATCCCTGCGGACCAAATCCAGCACGCCGGGCAGGCCGGACAGGGGCAGCCGGACCGGCTGCCCCTCGGGACGCTCCGCGTCGTCGCCGCCGTCGGGCCATACGCGGACGACCTGGCCGTCGAGTTCGACCCTCGGCGTCGGATCGTGCCCGAGGTACACCGGATCGCCGTCCAGCAGCCGGAGCCACTCGCGCCAGTCCTCCAGACCGCAGCAGCACCCCGGGTTCACCGTCACGCCGGTCGCCGCGTCCCGGACGCGCAGACCTCCCGAGGCCACGACCCGGTCGCAGGCGATCAGCCGTCGCACGCGCTCGGCGGCGTCCGGTACGCGGCCTCTGTCGTCGGGATCCGTCGCGAACCAGTCGGTGAGCAGCGCCATCGCGGCGCCGACGTCGGACTCCGGCATGCGGCCCGAGAGGGCCAGGAAGGTGTAGGGCGGCAGGGCGGTCACGGGCCAGGGCACCGCGTTCGCCGCGTCGGCGGTTTCCAGGACGGCATCGACGATCAGCACCACCCCAGTGTCGGCGATGCGGGCCGGGCGGGCGGCGTCCACGTCATACCCGTCACAGGACCCCCGCCCGGGAGCCCCCGCCCAGGGCGGAGAGCGCAGGCTCCCCGTCCGGGCGCGGGCCCGCCCTACTTCCGGTACAGCTCCTCGATCTCCGCCTCGAAGTCCCGTGTGATCGCGTCCCGCTTCAGCTTCAGCGACGGCGTCAGGTGGCCGCCCTCCTCGGTGAAGTCCACCGGCAGGACGGTGAACTTGCGGATCGACTCGGCGCGCGAGACCAGCCGGTTGGCCTCGTCGACCGCGCGTTGCAGCGCGGTGTGCAGTTCCTCGTCGTGGACGAGTTCGCGCACCGGGACGTCCTCCTTCTTCTTCATCCGGCGCCAGTGGGACAGCCCGTCCGGCTCCAGGGTGATCAGGGCGGTGATGAACGAGCGGTTGTCGCCGACCACCATGCACTGGCTGACCAGCGGATGGGCGCGCAGCCAGTCCTCCAGCGGGGCCGGGGTGACGTTCTTGCCGCCGGACGTGATGATGATGTCCTTCTTGCGGCCGGTGATCGTGAGGTAGCCGTCCTCGTCGAGCGCGCCCAGGTCGCCGGTGGCGAACCAGCCGCCGTCCAGCGCGGGAACGGCCTCGCCGCGTTCGGTGTCCCAGTAGCCCTGGAACACCTGGCCGCCGCTGAGCAGCACCTCGCCGTCCGGCGCGATGCGGACGGCGCTGCCCGGCATCGGCCAGCCGACCGTGCCCAGACGCGGTCTGAGGGGCGGGGTCACGGTGGCGGCCGCGGTGGTCTCCGTCAGGCCGTAGCCCTCGAAGATCTCGATGCCGGCGCCCGCGTAGAAGGCGGCGAGCCGGCTGCCCAGTGGGGAGCCGCCGCAGATCGCGTACCGGACCTGGCCGCCGAGCGCCGCCCGGATGCGGCGGTAGACCAGCGGGTCGTAGAGCGCGCGGGCCGCCCGCAGCCCCAGTCCGGGTCCGGGTCCGGTGCCGTGTTCGGCGGCCTCGACGGCCTGCCCGTACCGCTGGGCGATCCGGGCGGCCCGGTCGAAGGACGAGGCGCGGCCCATCTTCTCGGCGGTGGCCCGGCCGGTGTTGTACACCTTCTCCAGTACGTACGGGATGGCCAGCAGGAACGACGGTCTGAACCCGGCCAGATCGGCGAGCAGGTCCTCCGTCCGGATGGACGGGGCGTGGCCCAGGCGGACCCGGGCGCGCAGGCAGCCGATCGCGACCATCCGCCCGAAGACGTGCGACAGCGGCAGGAACAGCAGGGTGGACGCGGGGTACTTGCTGACCGATTTGAAGACCGGGTGCAGCAGCTCGATGGCGTTGTCGACCTCGGCGAAGAAGTTGCCGTGGCTCAGCACACAGCCCTTGGGGCGGCCGGTGGTGCCCGAGGTGTAGATGAGGGTGGCGGGGGTCTCCGGTTCCAGCGTGGCGCGCCGGGCCGCGACGGCGTCGTCGGGGATGTCCCGGCCGCTCTTCTTCAGCCGGCCCAGCACGCCCGTGTCCAACTGCCAGAGGTGGGCGAGGTCGCCGAGCTGCTTGCGTTCCTGGCTGATGACGCGGCTCTGTTCGGCCGTCTCGACGGCGCAGGCGACCGCGCCCGAGTCCTGGAGTATCCAGCGGGCCTGGAAGGCGGAGGAGGTCGGGTAGATGGGGACGGTGACCAGACCGGCGGCCCAGGCCGCGAAGTCGAGCAGCGTCCACTCGTACGTCGTACGGGCCATGATCGCGATGCGGTCGCCGCCCCGCAGCCCTTCCGCGATGAGGCCCTTGGCGACGGCGAGCACCTCGCCCGCGAAGTCCGCCGCCGTCACGTCCTGCCAGCTGCCGTCGGGCTGCTTGCGGCTGAGGACGGCGTCGGCGGGTGCCTCGCGGGCGTTGTCGAAGGGGATCTCGGCGAGCGAGCCGCGGCGGACGGGCGGGGCGAACGCCGGCACGGAGACCTGCTGGACGCTGCCGTCGGCCGCCCTGACCTTGGCGGGCTCGACCAGGACGGGCGCGGTGGGTGTGGCGGGTGGCGTGGACACGTGCGGCTCCTCGGGCATCGGGGTCGGGCGGGGTCGGAACGGGTCGGGACGTGTCTACGTGTACGGGTCAGGCGCGTTCCAGGATCGCCGTGACGCCCTGGCCGCCGGCCGCGCAGATCGAGATCAGCCCGCGTCCCGGGGTGCCCCGCTCCGCGAGGAGCTTGGCGAGGGTGGCGACGATCCGGGCGCCCGTCGCGGCGAACGGGTGCCCGGTGGCCAGTGAGGAGCCCGCCACGTTGAGCTTCTCCCGGTCGACCGGGGCGAGCCCCGCCTTCTCCCAGGCGGCCAGCGTGGCGAGCACCTGGGAGGCGAAGGCCTCGTGGACCTCGAAGAGGTCGAAGTCCTCGACCGTGAGACCGGCCCGCTCCAGCAGCCTCGGCACGGCGTACGCGGGCGCCATCAGCAGACCGTCCGCACCGCCCACGTAGTCGACGGCCGCGGTCTCGTGGAGGGAGAGGTAGGCCAGTGGTTCCAGCCCGTGCCGCTCCGCCCACTCCTCGCTCGCCAGCAGTACCGTCGCGGCGCCGTCGGTGAGCGGGGTGGAGTTGCCCGCGGTCATCGTCGCGTCCGGGTGGTCCGCGCCGAACACCGGCTTCAGCGTGGCGAGTTTCTCCACCGTGGAGCCGGGGCGCAGGTTCTGGTCGCGGTCCAGGCCGAGGTACGGGACGACGAGGTCGTCCAGGAACCCCCGCTCGTACGCGGCGGCGAGGCGCTGGTGGCTGGTGGCGGCGAGCAGGTCCTGGTCCGCGCGGGCGATGTCCCACTGCCGGGCGGTGACCGCCGCGTGGTCGCCCATCGAGAGGCCGGTGCGGGGTTCGGCGTTGCGCGGGATGTCCGGGACGAGATGCCGGGGACGTACCCCCGCGAACGCCTTGACCCGGCCCCCCGCCGACTTCGCCCGCCGGGCCGACAGCAGGAGCCTGCGCAGTTCGTCGTTGACGCCGAGGGGCGCGTCGCTCGTGGTGTCCGCGCCGCCCGCGACCGCGGAGTCGACCGTACCGAGCATGATCTTGCCGGCGGCGGCGATGACGGCCTGGAGGCCGGTGCCGCAGGCCTGCTGGATGTCGTACGCGGGGGTGCGCGGGTCGAGCCGTGAGCCGAGCACGGTCTCGCGGGCCAGGTTGAAGTCCCGGCTGTGCTTGAGGACCGCGCCCGCGACGAACTCGCCGACCCGCTGCCCCTGGAGCCCGAACCGCTCGACCAGACCGTCCAGTGCGGCGGTCAGCATCTGCTGGTTGGAGGCCTGCGCGTAGGGCCCGTCCGAGCGTGCGAAGGGGATACGGCTGCCGCCGATGACCGCGACCCTGCGGGGCCGCGGGAGTGCGAGGGGGATCAACTCGACCAACTCATCTCGACCAACTCCTGACTCTTAAGTAACCTTACTCTTGAGTAAATCTAAGACCGAGCAGGGAGTCTGGACAATGGCCGACCGCTATCTGCACTTCACCGGCACAGCAACCGGCCGATTCCTGACCCGGAGAATCGGCCTGCCGCAGCCCGCACCGCTGCGCCGCTGGTCGCCCGCGACCCCGTCGCTGACCGGCCCCGTCCTCCACCTCACCGCCGGGGACTCCACCGTCACCGACGAGCTGGGCGCGCTCCTCGCCGCGACCGGCCTGGAGGTGACGGCGAGCGCCGACCGGCCCGCCGCGATCGTCCTGGACGCCACGGCCGTCCACAGCGCCGCCGGGCTCGGGGACGTGCACGCCGCGCTGCACCCCGTCGTCCGTTCCCTCGCACCGGGCGGCCGCGTCGTCGTCCTCGGAGTGCGCCCGTCCCCGGACGACCACCACCAGGCCGCGGCTCAGCAGGCCCTCGAAGGCTTCGTGCGCTCACTCGGCAAGGAGATCGGCAAGGGCTCCACCGTGCAGCTGGTGCGCCTCGCGCCCGGCGCGGTCGCCGGTGCCGAATCCACCCTGCGCTTCCTGCTGTCGCCCCGGTCCGCGTACATCAGCGGCCAGGTCATCGAGGTGACCTCGGCCGCCCCCGGCCCGGTCGCCGACTGGGCCGCCCCGCTCGCCGGGCGCACCGCGCTGGTCACCGGCGCGGCCCGCGGCATCGGCGCCTCGGTCGCCTCGGTGCTGGCCCGGGACGGCGCCCACGTCATCTGCCTGGACATCCCGCAGGCCCGCGAGGACCTGGTGCGCACCGCCGAGCGGCTCGGCGCCACCGCGCTGCCGCTGGACATCACCGCCGACGACGCGGCGGCCCTGATCTCCGACGCCGCCCCGGACGGCCTCGACATCCTCGTCCACAACGCCGGCATCACCCGTGACCGGCGACTCGCCAACATGGCCGCCGACCGCTGGGCCTCGGTCATCGACGTCAACCTCGACAGCGTGCTGCGCACCACGGACGCGCTGCTGAAGAGCGGCACCGTCAACCGCGGCGGCCGGATCGTCGCCACCGCCTCCATCGCGGGCATCGCCGGCAACAACGGCCAGACCAACTACGCGGCCGGCAAGGCCGGGATCATCGGCCTGGTCCGCTCGCTCGCCCCGCGCGCCGCCGCCGATCACGGCGTCACGGTCAACGCGGTCGCCCCCGGCTTCATCGAGACGAAGATGACCGCCGCCGTCCCGCTCCTCATCCGCGAGGCGGGCCGCCGGATGAACTCCCTCTCGCAGGGCGGACTCCCGGTCGATGTGGCCGAGACGACCGCCTGGTTCGCCCAGCCCGCGTCGAGCGCCGTCAACGGCCAGATCGTCCGGGTCTGCGGCCAGAGCCTGCTGGGGGCGTGACCCGGTGCCGAGCCTGATCCTGTCGCTGGCGCGCGGAGCCGCCACCTCCCCGTTCAAACGGCCCGGCCGGCCGGACGCCACGCTGCCGGCCGACCGTCCGACCCGCCCGGCGGCAGCCGTCGCCCCCGGACCGCTGGCCGCGTACCGCAGGATCTGCGGCTTCAGCGACTCGGGCGCCCTGCCGGTCACCTACCCCCACGTCCTGGCCTTCCCGCTCGCGATGCGGCTGATGACCCGGCGGCGCTTCCCGCTGCCGGTCACCGGACTCGTCCACACCTGGATCGAGATCACCGCGCACCACATGCCACACCCCACGGACGCACTCGAACTGGCCGTGTACGCCGCTGCGTTGACGCCGCACCGGCGCGGCACGGAGGTCACCGTGGTCACCGAGGCGCGGCTGTCGGGCGAGCTGGTGTGGGAGTCCCGCAGCGGCTATCTGTCCCGTCACGCGACGCACCCGGGTACCCCGGAACCCGCCACGGCCGCACCCGCCGGGGAATCCATGGCGCTGCCCGCCGTCGCCGAGTGGCGGCTGCCGGCCGACCTGGGCCGGCGCTACGGAGCCGCGTCGGGCGACCGCAACCCCATCCACCTGTACCCGCTGACGGCCAGGCTGTTCGGCTTTCCGCGGGCCATCGCGCACGGCATGTGGACCGTGGCCCGCTGCCTCGCCGAGGCCCCGCAGCCGCACCTGATCCACACCGTGCGGGCCGACTTCAAGGCACCCGTCCTGCTGCCCGGCACCGTCACCTACGCGTCCGACGGCACCGGCTTCCAGCTGCGCGGCGGCAACCGCGTCCACCTCACCGGGACGACGGCGCGGACAGCTCCGGAGGCTGCCAGGTACGGCCGTGCATGAGGTTCTCCAGACCGGCCCAGGAGAAGTTCATCAAGGTGGCCGCGGCCTCCTTGGCCGAGACGCCAGGAGTCTCGTTCGCCCAGCCGGCGAGCGACTCCGCGGCACCCACCAACGCCTGTGCGAGACCCGCCACATCACGGTCGGGGAGCGCCGGATCGTGGTGCGCCTCGCGCGCCGCGGCCCCGATCAGACCCGTCACGAACGCAACGACCTCGTCGCGCATCACGCTCACCTCGGTGGCGAACGGTTCCCCGTGCGTACGCGCCTGCCGGTACAACACCGCCCAGCCGTCCGGGTTCTGCGCGGTGTGCGTGAAGAACGCCCGCAGCCCGGACCACAGTTGCCGGTCGGCGGGCAGGCCCGGCTCCGCCCCCGCCCGCACCGCCGCCAGCAGCGCCTGCGCCTCGCGCCGGATGCACGCGGTGAACAGCTCGTCCTTGGAATTCAGGTACAAATACACCAACGGCTTGGACACCCCGGCCAACTCGGCGATCTCGTCCATCGAGGCGGCCCGGTAGCCGCGCTGCCCGAAGGTCCGCACCGCGGCGTCCATCATCTGCTGCTCGCGCACGGCACGCGGCATCCGTTTGCCCTTCACAGCACCCACGTCGACTTCCTCCCGCCCCCGCTGCACTACTCCCCGGCAAGAGTACGGCGCGGGGCCCGGCCCCGTGGTGCGGACCGGGTTCCGCGACGCCGGGGTGGCCGGTGAACGACGCATTCGCAAAACGGCTGTGCCCCGTACCCAGGCGTGAGGGTACGGGGCACAGCCGCGGGAATCGGAAGCCTCCGAAGAACCGGGAGGAGGCCGCGTGACTCCGGGGGATCAGGCGGGGACGGGCACCTTCGCCGGCTCGTTGTCGCGGACCTCGGCGTCGTCGACCAGGGAGCCCGAGGCCGAGTTGTACGCGTCGTGGTCGAGGATCTTCTCGCGGGCCGACACGAGCACCGGGACCAGCGCCTGGCCCGCGACGTTCGTCGCCGTCCGCATCATGTCCAGGATCGGGTCGATGGCCATCAGCAGGCCGACGCCCTCCAGTGGGAGGCCGAGCGTCGACAGGGTGAGGGTCAGCATGACCGTGGCGCCGGTGAGGCCGGCGGTGGCCGCGGAGCCGATCACCGAGACGAACGCGATCAGGATGTAGTCACCGACACCCAGCTGGACGTCGAAGATCTGGGCGATGAAGATCGCGGCCAGCGCCGGGTAGATCGCGGCGCAGCCGTCCATCTTGGTCGTCGCACCGAACGGGACGGCGAAGGAGGCGTACTCCTTCGGGACGCCGAGGCGCTCGGTGACCTGCTGGGTGACCGGCATGGTGCCGACCGAGGAGCGCGAGACGAAGCCCAGCTGGATCGCGGGCCAGGCGCCCTTGAAGAACTGGAGCGGGCTGACCTTGGCGACGGTGGCGAGGAGCAGCGGGTAGACGCCGAACATCACCAGGGCGCAGCCGATGTAGACGTCGGCGGTGAACGTCGCGTACTTGCCGAGCAGGTCCCAGCCGTAGTCGGCGATCGCGTAGCCGATGAGGCCGATGGTGCCGATGGGGGCGAGGCGGATGACCCACCACAGGGCCTTCTGGAGGAGCTCCAGGATCGACTCGCTGAGGGTGAGGATCGGCTTGGCCCTGTCTCCGAGCTGGATCGCGGCGATGCCCGCGACGGCGGCCATGAAGACGATCTGAAGGACGTTCAGCTCGGTGAACGGCGTGATGACGTTGTCCGGGATGATGCCGGTCAGGAAGTCGAGCCAGGAGCCCTTGGTCTCGGAGAGCTTGCCGTCCTTCGGCGTGAGGCCGGTGCCGGTGCCCGGGTTGGTGATCAGGCCGATCGCGAGGCCGATGGCGACCGCGATCAGCGAGGTGATCATGAACCAGAGGACGGTGCGGCCGGCCAGCCGGGCGGCGTTGTTGACCTTGCGCAGGTTGGTGATCGACACCAGGATCGCGAAGAAGACGAGGGGCGCGACGGCCAGCTTCAGCAGCTGGATGAAGATGTGGCCGACCTTGTCGAGCGTGGTGTAGAGCCAGTCGATGTCCTGGCTGCGGGCGAGCCAGCCGAGCAGGACGCCGAGGACGAGACCGGCGACGATCTGCGCCCAGAACGGGACCTTGGGTATGCGGAAACCGGAGCCGGAGGGCTCATCGGTCGTGGTGGACGCGGGGTTCGCGGACACGGAACACTCCAGAAGTGACGCATCGGGGCGCACGGGGACTGCGTGCGGGGGACAGGGGTTGCGGCGCCCGCGTCAGGAGCGACGCCGCTGCATGATGCCGTTCAGACCTTGCGGCAACAGACCGCGGACATACAGCGGCAGAGATCGACGTGCAGGCGCGCCACGAGCGGGTTGCTCGCGGCAGCTCGAAGGCGCACAGCTGTCGTCATGTCGAACACGTTAACACTTGAACTTTGAGAACCTCAAAGGTCTTCTTTGGGGCAGGATCCCGGGCGAACGGCCCCCAACCGGCCCGGAGAACGCGAAAACCCCAGTACAGGAGCGATGGCTCCGGCGCTGGGGTTTCGAAAAGAAGGGGGCGGGTGTGAGGGAGCTTACATTTCCCTTACCCCGGCACTCACTGGGTGACGCTGTCCTCGCGGGTCCGGTTCTCCTCAAGGCGTGCCTTGGTCCGGTCGACCGTGGAGATGATCTGCTCGGACATCTCGTCGCGTTGCTTGCGCAGCAGCACGTAGCTGAGCGGCGCGGAGAGCACGAGGGCGAGCAGGATGACCCAGATGATGTTCGAGCCCCCCGCCCCGGAGGGCAGCAGCCCGAAGTTGACGGCCACGGCGGCGAGCGCGAAGCAGCCGACGAAGATACTGAGACGCATCGCGGTGTACCGGATCATTGCGCTCGGCTTTGCAGCGGACACAGCTCGCCTTCTCTCTACGTGACAGTCCTGCCCGTCCAGTGAAGCATGCCCCATAATCGATCAGTTCGGAGGGCTCCGTGAAAGGCTCCGGACTCCTCACCGCCGGGGCCCCGGCCGGCCCTTCTCAGCCGAGCGGCAGCAGCATGATGATGTCGTCGCGGTCGTCCCCGTCGGCCACCCGGATCGCCCCCGGCACCCGCCCGACCTCCTTGTAGCCGCAGGAGGCGTAGAACCGGTCGGCGCCCGTACCGCCCCGGCAGGTGAGCCGGATGGCCTCGACGCCCCCGATGGTGCGCGCGGCGTCGGCGGTGGCGGCCATCAGGGCGCGCCCGTATCCGCGGCCCTGGTGACGGGGGTGGACCATCACCGTGTAGAGCCAGACCCAGTGCGCCATCAGCCGGTGCGTGTTGCGGGTGAGGAAGGCCGTGGCCGCGACGGCGCCCTCCTCGTCGAAGCCGACGAGCAGCCGGGCGCGGTCCTCGGCCATGGCGATGAGGTGCTTGACCAGATCGGGCCGGACGTCCTCGACCGTGACGGGCGGTACGAAGCCCACCGCGCCGCCCGCGTTGGAGACATCGGCCCAGAGCGCGGCGATGCCGTCCCGCAGGGGCCGGTCGAAGGTGGGGTCCAGCTCGAAAGTAAGTGCCATAGAGGCAGATTAACCATTACGAGCTCCGCCCTCAAACCCCGTCCGAAACGCGAGAAAGCTCCGGCCGGGGACGGCGGGCCGGAGCTTTCGTACAGCGCTGCGCGCGCTCGGAGCGCGCGCCGGGTCAGACCCGCATGGGCTGCGGCGACTCGCGCCGATCCGCGTCAGGGCCCGGGTACTCGCGGAGGATCTCGTACCGGGTGTTGCGCTCGACGGGCCGGAAGCCCGCGTCGCGGATCAGGTCGAGCAGATCCTCACGGCCCAGCTTGTTGGGCGTGCCGTAGTTGTCCGCGTCGTGCGTGATCTTGTACTCGACGACCGAGCCGTCCATGTCGTCCGCGCCGTGCTGGAGCGCGAGCTGAGCGGTCTGCACGCCGTGCATCACCCAGAAGACCTTGACGTGCGGGACGTTGTCGAAGAGCAGCCGGGAGACCGCGAAGGTCTTGAGCGCCTCCGCGCCGGTCGCCATCGTCGTCCGCGCCTGGAGCTTGTTGCGGATCTTGCCGTCCTTCATGTCCACGAAGTCGTGCTGGTAGCGCAGCGGGATGAAGACCTGGAAGCCGCCGGTCTCGTCCTGGAGCTCACGCAGCCGCAGCACGTGGTCGACGCGGTGACGGGGCTCCTCGATGTGCCCGTACAGCATCGTCGCCGGGGTCTTGAGACCCTTCTCGTGCGCGAGCCGGTGGATCCGCGACCAGTCCTCCCAGTGGGTGGCGTGGTCGACGATGTGCTGACGGACCTCCCAGTCGAAGATCTCCGCGCCGCCGCCGGTCAGCGACTCCAGACCGGCCTCGATCAGCTCGTCGAGGATCTCGGAGGCGGAGAGCCCGGAGATGGTCTCGAAGTGGTGGATCTCGGTGGCGGTGAACGCCTTGAGGGAGACCTCGGGCAGCGCTTCCTTCAGCGCGCTCAGCGAACGCGGGTAGTAGCGCCACGGCAGGGTGGGGTGCAGCCCGTTGACGATGTGCAGCTCGGTGAGGTTCTCGCCCTGCATCGCCTTCGCGAGGCGGACGGCCTCCTCGATGCGCATCGTGTACGCGTCCTTCTCGCCCGGCTTGCGCTGGAACGAGCAGTACGCGCACGACGCGGTGCACACGTTGGTCATGTTGAGGTGGCGGTTGACGTTGAAGTGGACGACGTCACCGTTCTTGCGCGTACGCACCTCATGGGCCAGACCGCCGAGCCACGCCAGGTCGTCGGACTCGTAGAGCGCGATCCCGTCCTCGCGGGTCAGCCGCTCGCCGGCCCGGACCTTCTGCTCCAGCTCGCGCTTGAGTCCCGCGTCCACTAGGGCGCCTCCCATTTCTCTACGTAACAGACTTCGCTCACCGTACTCCCCCGCCCGGAGCGGCCCGGGGACCCCCTCGGCCCTCCCCGTCGGCCCGCCCCGTCAGCCCTCCTCGGGCAGTTCACCGACCCGGTTCTCCCACTTGGTGGACAGCACGACGGTGGTACGGGTCCGCGAGACGCCCCTGGTGCCGCTGAGCCGGCGGATGGTCTTCTCCAGGCCGTCCACGTCACCGACGCGCACCTTGAGCATGTAGGAGTCGGCGCCCGCGATGAACCAGGCGTCCTCGATCTCGGCGAGGTCCTTCAGCCGGTGCGCGACGTCCTCGTGGTCCGCGGCGTCGGAGAGCGAGATGCCGATCAGGGCCGTGACCCCGAGCCCGAGCGAGGCCGCGTCGACGGTGGCGCGGTAGCCGGTGATCACACCGGCGGTCTCCAGCCGGTTGATGCGGTCGGTGACGCTTGGCCCGGAGAGCCCCACGAGCCGGCCCAGCTCGGCGTACGAGGCCCTGCCGTTCTCCCTGAGGGCCTGGATGAGCTGCCTGTCCACCGCGTCCATGTGACTGGAACCTTCCATTATTCAGCAGTATCGCAAGTCTACGTGTAGAATCTAAGGCATGCAGGCTTCACGGCCTGCAAATCTTCCCGAACATCCAAAAAATGCTTTCGAATCTTCAGGAGTGAAAACACCGTGTACACGATCGAGATGGCCTACGCCCGGATGCGCGAGCTACAGGACCTGGCCAACCGCTCGCGTGCCCATCAGCCCGCCGCCGCCCACCGGATCGACCGGGCCCGCACCCCGCGCGCACCCAAGAAGCGCTGACCCCACCCGGATCAGCCACGGGAGCCGCCACCGAGCTCTCCCTCCCAGCGGCGGTACAGCCGATGCGGCACCCCTGCCGCGTCCAGCACCCGCCCCGCGACGAAATCCACCAGATCCTGGATATGCGTCGCACCCGCGTAGAACGCCGGAGAGGCGGGCAGCACGACCGCGCCCGCCTCGTCCAGGGTCACCAGATGCTTCAGCGTCTGCCCGTTGAGCGGGGTCTCGCGCACCGCGACGACCAGCTTCCGCCGCTCCTTGAGCGTCACGCTCGCGGCCCGCTGCAACAGATCCTTCGAGAGCCCGAGCGCCACCCCGGCCACACACGCCGTCGAGGCCGGGACGATCAGCATCCCCTTCACCGGGTACGACCCCGAGGACGGCCCGGCGGCCAGATCACCGGCCGCCCAGTGCCGTACACCGGACACATCCGCCTCGAAGGTGTGCGGCTTCCCGTCCGCGCCCCGCGCCAGCCAGCCGCGCAGGTCCTCCTGCCAGTGCGCGTCGCGGAAGGCGATCCCGGTCTCGTCCAGCAGGGTCAGCCGCGACGCCCGGCTCACCACCAGGTCCACGCTCTCCCCCGCGGCGAGCAGACCCCGCAGCACCGCAGCGGCGAATGGTGTGCCCGAAGCGCCCGAAACCCCGACAATCCAAGGCTGTCGCTGCTGCTGACTCACTGAAATCCCGGAATCCACAGAACCGAGCCTATCCGGCACCCGCCACCCGGAACCCAGCCAGGGGCTCCGTACGTTCCGACGGATGAGGGGGGTGTGTTCCATGAACGCCATGCGCACGACGACCGGAGCCCGTGCCCTCATGGCGGGCGCGGCCATGCTGGGCTGGGTCGGGCTGCTCTGGGTGCTGGAGGGCATCGACCTCGCGACGGGCCACAGCCTGGACAGCCACGGGATCAGCCCGCGCGAGCCGGGCGAGCTGCTCGACATCGTGCCCGCCGCCTTTCTGCACAGCGGCTGGGCGCACGTCGCGTCGAACAGCGTCCCACTGCTGGTACTGGGCTTCATCGCCGCGCTGGGCGGCCTTCGCCGCTTCGCCGGCGTGGTGCTCACCGTGATCGTGATCGGCGGCCTCGGCGTCTGGCTCACCGCCCCGGCGAACACGGTCACGCTCGGCGCTTCGGGCGTGGTCTTCGGCCTCTTCGGCTATCTGCTGGTCCGCGGCTTCGTGGACCGCCGCCCGCTGGACGTGGTCGTCGGCGTGGTCGTCGCCGCGGTGTACGGCTCGCTGCTCCAGGGCGTCCTGCCGACCGACCCGGGCGTCAGCTGGCAGGGCCACCTCTTCGGCCTGATCGGCGGAGCGGTGGCCGCGTTCACCCTGCGCCGCGGCGCCCGGCCGCTCAGACCGTCAGGCCCCGCACCAGCAGGTCCAGCAGCGCACACGCGAACAGGGCGATTCCGATGAACCCGTTCACCGAGAAGAACGCCCGGTTCAGCCGCGACAGATCGTGCGGCCGCACCACCCGGTGCTCGTACACGAAGGCCACGGCGACGACCACCATGCCGATCCAGTAGAAGAGCCCCGCCCCGGTGGCCAGTCCGAACCAGGCCAGCAGGCCCGTCGTCACCACGTGGCAGACCCGCGCGCCCCAGAGCGCGGCCGGCACGCCGAACCGGGCCGGGACCGAGAACACCCCGTGGGCCCGGTCCGCCTGCACGTCCTGGCAGGCGAAGATCAGGTCGAAACCGCCGATCCAGATGCCGACGGCGAGACCCAGGATCACCGCGTCCCACGACCAGCTCCCGGTCACCGCCAGCCAGGCACCGACCGGCCCCATGGCCTGGGCGATCCCCAGGATCGCGTGCGGGTAGTGCGTGAACCGCTTCCCGTACGGATAGACGACCATCGGGATCACCGCGAGCGGCGCGAGCGCCAGACAGAGCGGGTTGAGCAGCGCCGCCGCACCGAGGAAGACGACGAGGGCGACGAGCGCCCCCGTCCACGCCGAGCGCACCGACACCGCACCCGTCACCAGCTCACGCCCGGCGGTACGGGGGTTACGGGCGTCGATCTCCCGGTCGATGATCCGGTTCGCGGCCATCGCGAAGGTGCGCAGCCCGACCATGGCGACGGTGACGAGCAGCAGGGTGACCCAGTGGATCGACTCGTCGTCCCGGAACATCGCGGTCAGGGCGGCGATGAACGCGAAGGGCAGCGCGAAGACCGAGTGCTCGATCATCACGAGCCGCAGGAACGCCTTGACCTTGCTGCTCGGTTGCGCGGGGCCGGAGCCCAGGGTCGCTTCGGCGGCGCTCACAGTCCGTATTCCTTCCACCGGCGGTCGACCTTCGCCGCCGTGTCCGGGTCGGACTCGACCATGTCCGGCCAGCCCCCGTCCCGGGTGTAGCCCTCCTCGGGCCACTTCCTCGTCGCGTCGATCCCGGCCTTGCCGCCCCAGAACTGCTGGTAGGAGGCATGGTCGAGATGGTCGACGGGCCCTTCGGCGACGGTCAGGTCCCGCGCGTAGTCCGTGTTGCCGAGCGCCCGCCAGGACACCTCGTGCAGATCGTGGACGTCGCAGTCGGAGTCCACCACGACGATCAGCTTGGTCAGCGACATCATGTGCGCGCCCCAGATGGCGCTCATCACCTTCTGGGCGTGCTTCGGGTACTTCTTGTCGATCGAGACGATCGCACAGTTGTGGAAACCGCCGGACTCGGGCAGGTGGTAGTCCACGATGTCCGGCACGATGATCTTGAGCAGCGGCAGGAAGAACCGCTCGGTGGCCCGCCCCAGCGGCCCGTCCTCGGTCGGCGGCCGGCCTACCACGATCGACTGGAGCAGCGGACGCCTGCGCATCGTCACGCAGTCGATCGTCAGCGCGGGGAACGGTTCCTGCGGCGTGTAGAAGCCGGTGTGGTCGCCGAACGGCCCCTCGGGCAGCGTCTGGCCGGGCTCCAGCCAGCCCTCGATGACGACCTCGGCGTTGGCCGGGACTTGGAGCGGGACGGTCTTGCAGTCGACCATCTCGATGCGCTTGCCCTGGATGAACCCGGCGAACAGGTACTCGTCGATGTCTCCGGGCAGCGGCGCGGTGGAGGCGTACGTCACCGCGGGCGGCGCCCCGAAGGCGATGGCGACCGGCAGCCGCTCGCCGCGCCTGGCGGCGACCTGGTAGTGGTTGCGGCTGTCCTTGTGGATCTGCCAGTGCATCCCGATGGTGCGCCGGTCGTGGCGCTGGAGCCGGTAGAGCCCCAGGTTCCGTACGCCGGTCTCGGGGTGCTTGGTGTGCGTGAGCCCCAGGTTGAAGAACGAGCCGCCGTCCTTGGGCCAGGTGAACAGCGCGGGCAGCAGGTCCAGGTCCACGTCGTCGCCGGTGAGGACGACCTCCTGCACGGGCGCGTTCTCCGCCTTCACCTTCTTCGGCGGTACGTGGACCATCGTCCCGAGCTTGCCGAAGGCCTCCCGGACCCCGACGAAGCCGTGCGGCAGCTCCGGCTTGAGCAGCCCGCCGATCTTGTCGCTGATCTCGGAGTAGGACTTCAGCCCGAGCGCCTTGAGCAGCCGTTTGTCGGTGCCGAACACGTTCATGGCCAGGGGCATCGAGGAGCCCTTGACGTTCTCGAAGAGCAGCGCGGGCCCGCCGGCCTTGTTCACCCGGTCGACGATCTCACCGACCTCCAGGTAGGGGTCGACCTCGGCCTTGATGCGCTTGAGCTCGCCCTCGCGCTCCAGAGCCCGGAGGAGGGATCGAAGATCGTCGTAAGCCATGGGACAAGTTTGTCATCCTCCCTGGCGTCAGCCGTCAGGGCTCCCCCCACACCGGGCCTCCCCCGGCCCCGGCTCGCACCAGGGCCGCCCCCGCACGGGAGGGTCACTCCCGCGCGGAGGCGGCCGCGTGTGTCCGCTCAGGCGGCCCGCCGTCAGCAGACGCCGAGGTCCTCCCAGACGCCCCACTCGCCGGTGGTGCCGGGCTGCTCGCCCTGCACCCACCACTTGGCGCGCCAGGTGTGGTCGTTCCAGGAGGCGGTGTCGCCGCCGTTGTAGACCCTCCCGGCGTCCCAGGCCGACGCCACGCAGTCGCCCGGCTCCCCGCCGTCGTCCCCGCCGTCGTCCCCGCCTCCGCCGCCGCCGATCTGCACGTCTATGCAGGCGTAGAACGCGTTGGCCGTGTCGGAGATGTTCCAGACGGCGAGCACCTTCTGCCGGCCGGTGATGCCGCCGAAGTCCACCTGGTGGGTCACCGTGGCGCCGGGCTGGGCGCCGCCGTCGTTGAACTGCGCCACCTTCGTACCCCCGACGAAGTACTGCCAGCTGCTCGTGGCGTGCCGGGCGGTCAGGCGCCAGGAGAAGGCGGCCGAGCTGCCCACCGGGGTGGCCTTCCAGTTCTTGGAGTCGTCATTGAGCTCGGCGTAGTCCGCGTTGCCGCCGCTGCAGCTCTGCAGTCCCTTCGGTCCCTCGACGCTCTGCGGCTCGTACTTGATGGGGCCGCAGTCGACCACGCCCTCGGCGCACTGGGCCTGGCGGCTCGGGGGCGAGGAGACGTATCCGTGCGCACTGGCGGTGGTGGCGGGGAGGGCGATCGCGAGGAGGGGGGCGACCCCCATACCGATCACGACGGCCAGTCTTCGCTTAGCGTTCATGCCAACTCCTTGACTGGGAGCTGCCGAGGGGAACGGCAGCGTCGGGAGCGCGCCCGCACCGGTACGGTCTCGTGACACGGTGAAGTGCTGGGCGCGTAGAACATGCGGGCAGGGCCGGTGGCGAGGGGGACGCCGCCCGCAATCCCTTCGCGCGCCGTCGGTTGCGAACTGGGCGACCGGGGCTCACCTTAGGTCTAGACCATACTCACGGCCGGGCCTCCGTCAAGAGAACGAGCCACCCCGAATCGCATGGTGTCCCGCCGAGGCGCCGTTCTGTCATACCCCTTGCCGCTTACGCCAGTTGGCCCGCACCTGACTGCTTTCCCGGGTGCGCCCGTACGGCCTCACCCGCGACGGCCGGACGCGTCGCGGCCGGCGCCGTCACCCGGCCGGACGCGCCATGACGATGCGGGTGATCTCGACCCGCGACTTCGCGCCCAGCTTGCGGTAGGCGCGGGTGAGCGCCGCCTCCACCGTCTTCACGCTGAGCTTCAGCCCGACGGCGATCTCGCGGTTGGTGGCCCCCTGGGCGACGCGCGTGACCACGCTGCGCTCGGTCGAACTGAGGCACTCGGCCCAGAAGTTGCCCTTGAAGAGGTGCATCAGGCTGTCCTCGGCCCGGTCCCGCTCGGCCCGGACGGTGGCGACCCACGCCCTGGCGCCCGCCGCGGTGAAGACGCGCAACGCCTGCGAGAAGGCCGCATGGGCCGCGTCCTCGTCTCCGAGGCGACGGCGGACCCTGCCCAGCGCCACCGCGGTGCGGGCCTCCTCCAGCGCGTAGCCGGCCGCACGCAGGCGCGTCGCGGCCCCCTCGAACCCCGCGGCCGCCTGAGCGAGCCGGCCGCACTCCTCGCTGACGGCCGCCGCCGCCCTGTCCAGGGTGGCGAGGACACCGGCCCGGCCGAGCCGGACGGCCTGCGACCGGGCCCGGTCGATGACCGCTTCCGCCTCGTCCGTCGCTCCGCTGCGGGCCAGGGCCTCCGCGAGATCGGCGTGCCAGCGGCGGGTCGCCGGGTCCCCCTGCCCCTGGGCGCTCTCCATCTCCCCGGTCTGCCGCAGCAGTTGGGCCGCCAGGGCGCTCTGGCCGCTGAACAGCCTGATCCGCCCCTCGGCGTGCAGCGCTCGCGGGAGGAAGAGCCGGTCGTCGTCGTCCTCGCTGTGGCGCCTGGCCGCCTCGGCCGCGGCCAGGGCCTGGCTCAGGCTTCCGCCCGCGGTCTCGGCGAGGGCGACCGCGTACCAGGCGGGCCCCTGGCTCAGCCCGGACTGCTCGGCGATGCGCAGGCTCTGGCGGGCCATGGTCAGTGCCTGCCGGCAGCGGCCGCGTTGGATCTCCAGCTGGGCGAGGCCGATCAGGCACTGGCTCAGACAGTCCGCCGACCCGCGCTGGCGCAGGGTGTACACGAGCGTGCGCAGCTCGGCCCTGGCCTCGTCCAGCTGGTCGTGCACCAGATGGAACCGGTGCTTCAGGTAGATGGGCCCGTTGTGGTGGCTCATCACGTACGGGTCGTGGGGCGGCGCGAGAGCGGAGACGAGCGTCGACTCCGCTTCGGGCAGCCCCAGGAAGAGTTCCAGGGACGCCTGCTGGGTCAGCGCCAGCAGTTCGGTCCGCCGGTCGCCCGCCCGTGCGGCGAGCCCGGCGGCGCGGGCGGCGTGGTCGCGGGCGCGGGCCGCCGATCCGCCCACCATCCAGGCGTGCCAGCTCATGCGGTAGTGGAGCTGGGCCAGCAGCCCGGGGTCCCGCCCCGCGTCGCGTACCGCCTCGGGAAGGACGTCCGCGACCTCGGACATGGCCTGGCCCGACGAGTCGACGACCACGTTCCAGGCCCGCACGCGGTCGGCCGGCCGGTCGGCGTCCTCCAGCACCTCGTAGGCGAGCTGCCGGGCGAAGCCGAAGTCTCCCGCGTCGAGCCCGTCCTCCGCCGCGGTGAGCCGGCGGTGGATGCCGGTGCTGCCCCCGTCGGCCGGCGTGTACTGCGCTGCCAGCCGCCCGAAGCGGGCCGCGGTTCCCGGCGCGCCGCGGCGACGGGCCGCCGACGCGGCCTCGACGAGCCGGGCCGCCACCGCGGAGTCCGGGCCGGCCGTCAGCCGGGCGAGATGGTGCGCGCGCTCGACCGCGTCGTCGGTCGCGTCGGCCAGGGCCCGGTGGGCGTCCACCCGGAGCGCGTACGGGGTCCGCGCCAGCACCACCATCGGCGTCAGGGGGTCCAGGAATCTGATCGTCCCGTCGTCCGGCGCCTGGAGGACGCCCCGGCGTACGCAGGTGTCGACATCGGCCGACGCGTGGCGGCAGCCCGCCCGCCGCAGCAGTTCCACCGTGGGACGGAGCGCGGCGCTCGCGGTGAGCAGCACCTGCTGGGCCCTGACCGGCAGGGCGTCCAGCCGGCCGAGGATCGGCCGGCGCAGGGAGTCGGGGACGGGCAGGGGCTCCGCGGAGTCGGGCAGGGCCGCGCCGGTGCCGGTCCGTTCGTCGAGGGCGGAGCCGAGTTCCAGGATCGTGCGGGGGTTCCCGCCGCCGGCCCGGTGCAGGCGCGCGATGAGCTGCTGCGGCCAGGGCGGCTCACCACGCATGCCGTGCGCGTCGAGCACCTCGGCGGCTTCGCGGACGGTCAGGGGCGGCACCGGCACCACGTGTACGGGCTGCGTGCACATCTCCTGGGCCGCCGCGCTCCCCCTCTCCGGGAGCCGGTCCGCCAGGTGGTCCGGCCCGGCACCGGCGTCGTCGTCCGTGGCGGGCATGCGCAGGGCGGCGAGCACGGCCGGCCCTGGACCGGCGCGCCTGGCGAGGAACATGAGAACCCGTGCTGTCGGCTCGTCGAGCCACTGCACGTCGTCGACGGCCAGCAGCAGCGGGCCGGCTCCGCCCAGCGCGGCGAACACCTTGCGTACGGCGAAGCGCAGGACGAGCGCGTCACGGCCGGTGGTGGGGTCGGCCCCGGGGTGGGGCGTAGCGCGCAGGAGGGCGCCTTCGAGCACGGCCCGTTCCCGGGTGTCCAGGACGGCGAGCGTGTCGTCGCCGACGGTGGCCAGCAGGTCGATGAGGCCGAGGAAGGGGCTGTCCCGGTCGGACGAGGACGGCGAACACCTCAGGACCCGGTGCCCGCGCGCCCCGAACTCCTCCACGAGCTGGGACACCGTGGTGCTCCGGCCGATGCCCGCGGGACCGGTGAGCAGGACGCCGTCCCCGCCCTCCAGGTGGGCGCGGGCCGTTTCGCGCAGGGCGTCCCTCCCGGCGGTGCGGGGGCGGGCGGTGCGGGGACGGGAAGTCCGGGTTCCCGCCGGGAACGGGTCCGGCAGGGTGGACGGCTCGGTCATCGGGGCTCCTCCGCGCGCAGCCTTGTCCCTGCACCGGCGCGGAGCGGGAACCTGCCCATGACGACCCCGCCCTGGTGGCCATAGGTGTCGCCGAATGTAGGACCGTCCGGGACGGAGGTCAACGCTTCCCGCCCGGTCCACCCGTTCGTCCGGACACGGGCCGGCCGGTCACGGCGCGGCGGTGCGCGCCGTGACCGGTGGTCACCGGGTCAGGACGGTGCCGGTCCTTCCGGCATCAGGGGCTGGTGCCGGGAGGGGTACTGCGGGAGGTACTAGCAGGCTCCCTGGTCCGTCCAGACCGCCCAGGATCCCGGGGCGTCCGGTTCGGCGCCGGTCGAGTACCACTGTGATGCCCAGGTGTGACCGTTGTAGGAGACCTGGTCACCGGGTGCGTAACTGGTGGTCGCGGTCCAGGCCGGCAGGTTGCCGCAGCCCTCCGGCGGTGTGCCACCGCCGGTGACGGTCCAGGTGAAGGCGGCCGTGCCGGTGGCGTTGCCGGTGTTCTTCGCCGTGACGGTCACGGACGCGGTGCCGGCGGTCGTCGGCGTGCCGGTGATGCGACCGGTGGAGGAGCTGATCGCCAGTCCCGCGGGCAGGCCGGTCGCGCTGTAGGTGAGGGCCTGGCCGCCGGGGTCGCTCGCCTGGATCTGCAGGGAGACCGCGGTGCCGACGGTGCCCGTCTGGTTGCCCGGGTTGGTCACCGCGGGAGAGCCCGGCTGGCCGTCGCAGGTGCCGGGGACCGGGTCGGCGCCGGTGACGCTGACCGCGGCCCAGGCCGCGGCGATGGTGTTGTACTCGGTGCAGTGGGCGCCGTAGAGGTCGGCCGCCGCCTTCAGCGAGTCGATGCGGGCCTGGTGGTAGTTCTCCCTGCTGTTGGCGTAGGACGCCAGCGCCTTGTACCAGATCTTGCCGACCTTGTCGTTGCCGATGCCGGTGACGGTGGAGTTGTCACAGGTCGGGCTGTTGCCGTAGCCGTGGTTGCCACTGCCGACCGCGGCGAGGAAGAACCAGTGGTTCAGGGGGCCCATGGAGTAGTGCGGGTCGAGGCTGCCGTTGCTGCTGTTCCAGCAGTCGGGCGACGCGCCGTCGAGCGACGGCTGGTTCATCCAGCGCAGCGGCTGGTTGTTGCCGCTGATGTTGATGAGCTCGCCCATGGTGTAGTCGGGCGTGTCCACCGGGCTGTTGGCGTAGAACTCGACCAGCGTGCCGAAGATGTCGCTGGTGCCCTCGTTCATGCCGCCGGTCTCACCGGTCTCGTCCCAGCCGGTGAGCGCGCCGCTCACGCCGTGGGCCATCTCGTGTCCGGCGACGTCGAGTTCGACCAGCGGGCGCTGGTTGCCCTGGCCGTCCCCGTACGTCATCTGGCTGCCGTCCCAGAAGGCGTTCACGTACGCGTTGCCGTAGTGGGTCCGCGAGGGCACGCCCCGTCCGTCGCCGAAGATGCCGTTGCGGCCGTGGGCGCTCTTGAAGTAGTCGTACGTCATCGCGGCGCCGTAGTGGGCGTCGGCGCCGGCCGACGCGGGGTCGCTGGTGGACCCGTTGCCGAAGCTCCCGCTCGAACTCGTGTAGATGCTGCCGGTACCGCTGGTGGCGTGGTTGAGGTTGGTCGTGTAGCCGTTGCCGTGCGACGGGTCCTGCATGGAGTAACCGCCGCCGGACGGCGTGACGTCGAGGGAGACCTGTCCGCTGTAGAGCGACCGGCCGGTGCCCGCGGTGGCGGCGGCCTTCGCGGTGTCCGCGGGCTTCGCGGTGGCGGCCGGCCCGGCCGGGTGGGTGTCGCCCGAGGCCGCGAAGGTGCTCACCTCGTCGCTGGTGCGTACGACCTTGCCGGAGCGCGCGTCCACCAGGACGTGCAGCCGGCTCGGCGTCTGGTCCTCGCCCACCCCGCTGACCACGGTCTCCCACACCAGGATCGCGTCGTCGCCGTCCATCTGTACGGCGAGCCGGGGCGTGGATACCGAGTCGATGGAGCCCGAGAAGGCCTTCTTCGACGCCTGGGTGGCACGGGAGGCGGTCAGTTCGGGTTCGGTGGACACCGCGGCGGAGGTGCTCGACCCGGTGGTCAGCGACTCGTACGTGCCGTCCTTCTTCAGGTGCACGATGACGTCGGCGCCGTAGGCCGGCAGGCCCTTGTACTTCCGGTCGAACCGCACGGAGGCGGAGCCGTCCCGGTCGACGACCAGGTTCCTGACCGAGAAGGTGTCCGAGCCGGTCCGGTGCGCGGCGCTCCCGTGGGCCGCCAGCGCCTTCTTCGCGTCGGCCTCGACGCCCTTGCGGACGAGGGCCGACGGGCTGGTGGTGTACGGGGCCGCGGCGAACGCGTGGGGGCCGGCGGACGGTGAGGGCGAGGGGGGAGCCGGAGCGGCCGACGCCCCGGGGAGGGCGATGGCGGAAGCGGACACACATGCCAGTGCGGCCGTCAGGAGCCGTGCGGTTCTTCGTGTGTACATGGGACCGGGGGATTCCTTTCACCTCGTGCGGGGAGCCGGCCGCTGAACTGCGGGGTGGTGGGGAGGGCGGCCGGCAGGTGCGGGGGCTTGAGAGCACCGCTCCTGGCCGGAACGGTGCCGACGCACGAGTGTGGAGAACCGGTGTGCACGGCTGCCAGGCACCGGGCCAATGCCGAGGGGTTTCCCTATGGGGTGGCACCCGGGCGCCCGGGTGCGCGCGGGACGCTCCCCGCGCGGGGTTCCGCAGCCGTCAACGCCGTTGCCCCCTTCCCGGGAGACCGGGAGAAGGGGGCAACGCGCAGGCGGGCAGGTCTCAGGGCCTGCCCGCCTGCCCGCCGCGATGGGCGCCGGCCGGGTTCAGCGTGATTCCGGCCGGGTGTCCTCGTAGTACTGCCCGTGCGGTCCCCGCTGCCCGGTGGCGGTCGGCGTCGACGAGCGCGCCGCGTGTCGGCGGGACGCGGGACGCGCTTCGTCTCCGAGCACCAGGTCGGGGTCGAACATCACGATGGTCGCCGCGACGATGAGCATGACCACCGGTCCGGCGATCATGGCGAGCAGGAAGGAGAGCTGGTCGATCGAGGACTGGACGGACGTGGCGCCCGTGGGGTCGACATGGACGCTCACAGCGGCCATGCCGGTGTAGTGCATGCCGCTGACGGCGACGCCCATGACGAGGCTGGCCCCGAGGCTCGACCACAGGTTCCGGACGGTGACCGCCGCCCACAGGGCCGCGGTGGCGGCGACCACGGCGATCAGCACGGACAGGGCCACGGTCATCGTGTCGTAGCGCATACCGCCGTGCACCTGCATCGCGGACATTCCGATGTAGTGCATGGCCGCGACCCCCAGGCCCATGAGCAGTCCGGCCGTCGCCAGGACCTTCGCTCCCGATCCCAGGTGCCCGACGAGGAACACTCCCAGGGCGGTGACGGCGACGGCGACCGCGAGGCTCAGCAGGGTCAGCCGGGTGTCGTACGAGATGTCCGAACCGTCGGCGCGAAACCCCATCATCGCGATGAAGTGCATGGTCCAGATTCCGCAGCCGAGGGACACCGCGGCCAGGGAGAGCCAGCCGTTCTTCTGGCGGCGCGACCCCCGGCGCATGGACCGCACGGTGCAGCGCAGGCCCAGTGCGGACCCCAGACAGGCCATCAGATAGGCGGCGACGGGAGTCACCGCGCCGTAGTGGAAGTCGGTCACCGTGGCATCCATGACGCGATTCCCTTCCTGTAATCCCGTTGGGCTCGGACGCCCGGGTTGGGAACACCCAGGCGGAACGGATCACAGAAAGCAAGCCGTGCTGACCAATCAATCACACCAAGACCGGCGTTCTGGCCTTTGGATCGTATGTCGATTGTCACTGAGAAGCGGATGAATGGGTCAACGGGGCGGCATTCGCCGACTGCCTGGGCGAAGGCGTTCGACGCCCGGGATGACGATTGCCGCCCGCTCGCCGTGGGACGTAAACGACACCCGCTACCCTTGGGCCTCGTCACCAGGTCGGGGCACATGCCCCGCCAACTCTCTTCGGGGGGACTCTTCCACCATGCTCCGGGCCCTGATCTATCTCCTGCCGCTGGCGCTGACGATCTTCGCGTTCATCGACTGCCTGAACACCCCGGAGGACGAGGCCAAGCACCTGCCGAAGATCGCCTGGGTCTTCATCATCCTGCTGTTCTGGATCGTCGGCCCGATCGTGTGGCTGGCCGCGGGCAAGGTGCGCGAGATGCCCGCCGGGGGCCGTGCGCCCGGCGAGTGGCGCGGCCACCGGCGCACCCAGTGGGTGGCGCCGGACGACAATCCCGACTTCCTCAAGTCACTGAAGGACGAGGGCAAGAAGGACAAGAAGGACGACTCCCGTCTCGAGGACTGGGAGGCGGACCTGCGCCGCCGGGAGGACGAGCTCAAGCGGCGTGACAGCGGGGCGGGTCCGGAGGAGTCGGCGCCGCCCGCTTCGTAACGTACGGCGGATCACGCGTACAGCAGCTGCCCCAGCCGGTCGAGCAGGGGCAGCGGCGCTGTGCGCTCTTCCGGGGTGAGCGCTTCGCTCACCCCCGTGCCGCGTACTCCTCCCGCAGCCCCGCCCACCGCACCGGCGTCCATTTCGTCCAGTCGGCGGGCCGGCCCGCGAGCGCGTCCACGAGGTAGCCGAAGTGGTCGTGCCACCCGGCGAGGCAGTCGAGCCGCAGGGCGTCGTCACCGCGGAACTCGTTGGTGAACCGCAGCAGCACGTGGTCGCCGCGCGGTGGTTCCAGGTGGAAGCGCATCCGGCCGTGGAGGCCGTCCACCGTGTACTCGGCGATCCGCTCCACGTCCCATGCGGTGACGGTGCCGGAGGCGACCGTGGCCTGCCCGTCCGGTGCGGTGTTCAGCCAGTGCAGCGTGACCGCCCCGCCGACGCGCGCTTCGAACGGATCGGCGGCGGCCAGCCAGTCCGGCAGTCCCCCGGAACTGGCGACGGCTGCCCACACCCCAGGAACGGGGTGGGGCAGCCGGAGGGTGAACCGCAGAACGTGCAGGTCACCATGGGTCTCGCTGGTACCGGGCTCGATCGTGGTCGTCGCATCGGTCATGGTTCCAGCGTGACCCGGCAGGGAGCGTTCCGCACCCGTGGCGCGGAAGCCCCCCGGTGGCCTCAGACGCCGGCGTAGGAGTGCTTGCCGGTGACGAAGATGTTCACGCCGTAGTAGTTGAAGATCCAGCAGCCGAAGGCGATCAGCGCCAGGTACGCGGCCTTGCGGCCCTTCCAGCCGGCGGTGGCGCGGGCGTGCAGGTAGCAGGCGTACGCGACCCAGGTGATGAAGGACCAGACCTCCTTGGGGTCCCAGCCCCAGTAACGGCCCCAGGCGTCGCCCGCCCAGATCGCGCCCGCGATGATCGTGAACGTCCACAGCGGGAAGACCGCGGCGTTGATCCGGTACGAGAACTTGTCGAGGCTCGACGCGGACGGCATCCGGGAGAGCACGGACTCGGCGAACGCGCCCGGACGGCCCCCGTTGGCCAGCTTGTTCTCGTAGCTGTCGCGGAAGAGGTAGATCAGGGTGCCGATGCCGCCGATGAAGAACACGGCGCCGCAGATGATGGCGGTGGAGACGTGGATCCACAGCCAGTACGAGTGCAGCGCGGGCACCAGCTGGTCACTGGAGGTGTAGAGCACCGTGGTCGCGAGGCCGAGGTCCAGCAGGACGGCGGTGACCAGGATCAGCCCCATCCAGCGGACGTTCTTCTTCAGCACCAGCAGGGTCAGGTACGCGCCGACCGCCACCACGGAGAAGGTGATGGAGAACTCGTACATGTTGCCCCAGGGGGCACGCCGCACGGACAGGGCTCGGGCGACGACCCCGCTTGCCTGGACGAGGAAGGCGAGCACGGTCATGGAGACCGCCATCCGCCCGTAGAGGTCGCCCTTGAACGTGCCGCCGGCCGCTCCGGGGCCGTCCGGGACGTCGCGGGATCCGGCGGCGGACCGGGTGATGATCTTCGGCCGGTCCAGTACGGCGGTGCCCCCGGCCTTCTGCGCGACCTCGACCTTCACCGCCGGCGCGGCGGCTTCCTCGGTGGTCAGCGCGGCGGCGGTGCGGCCGACCTTGCTGCGGCTGCCGAACACCCACTCCGCGATGTGCGCGAAGAAGGCCAGCGTGTAGACGGCCATCGAGGAATAGATCAGCACATTGCTGGTGTGTGCCAGATTCTCGTTGGTTGCGGCGGCGAGAGTCACTTCTCAGCCCCTTCGGAAGGTTCTACGGAGGACGCGTCGACGACGTCGGGGTCCGGATCGGGATCGGGATCGGTGTCAGGGCCGGGCGCTGTGGGCGCCACGGCGTTGAGCGTGACCGCGAGATCGGCCAGCTCCTCGGGAAGCTTCGCGGACTCGCTGCGGCCGAGCCCCGCCATTTCGACGACGGTGACGCCGTCGCCGCCGCGTACGGCCCGGACCCAGACCCGGCGCCGCTGGATGAAGAGGGAACCGGCGAGACCAGCGATCGCGCCGATGGCCCCGGTGAGCGCCCAGCCACTCGCGGGCTGCTCCGAGATCTGGAAGCTGGCCCATTCCTGGAGGCCCTCGAAGGTGATGGAGCCGGCGCCGTCGGGCAGCTTCATCGTCTCGCCGACGAGCAGCCGCTTCTTGAGCTGCTTGCCCTCGGAGTTCTTGAACTCCTTCATCTTCGACGTGTTCAGCTGGTACACGTTCTGCGCCAGCCCGGAGTTGACGCCGATCGAGCCGTGGAAACCGTTGAGCGCGAGAACCGGCATGTCGGCGGCCGGGAACTGCGAGAACATCGTGCCCTTGCCGTTGCCCGCGAAGGTCGGCACGAAGAACGCCTGGAAGCCCAGTTGGTCCGTCTTGCCGTTCTTGTCGCGGTAGCCGTCCAGCACCTTGATGGCACCGCTCGACGTGACGTTGTTGTCCATGGGCAGCAGCGGCACGGCGGCCTTGTAGACCTCCTTGCCCCTGCCGTCCTTGACGGAGACGACGGGTGCGTAGCCGTGGGCGTTGAGATAGACCTTCGTGCCGTCGACGACGAGGGGGTCGTTGACCTTGATGACGGACTTCTCGGGCTTGCCGTAGGCGCCCTTCGAGTACGTCACGTGCGCCTCGTAGGTGCGGGGCGTGCCGATCTGCGGGCCGCTGCGCTCGTACGTGCCGATGAAGTCGTCGAGGGTGAAGCTGAAGGGGGCGAGCGAGTCGTTGTCGAAGAGCGAGCCCGACTTGAAGTTGTCGTACTGGGTGATCGTGTTGGAGAACCCGTCGCCCTCGACGATCAGCTTGGCGCCCTCCGACTTGAAGAGCTGCCCCCAGGCGAAGGCCACCAGCATCACGATCAGCGCGATGTGGAACATCAGGTTCCCGGCCTCGCGCAGATAGCCCTTCTCGGCGGCGACCGCGTCCCCGTCGACATGGGCCCGGTAACGGCGCTTGCGCATCATCCCGAGCGCGGCCTCGCGGACCTGCTCGGGCTCGGCCTCGGTGCGCCAGGTGGTGTACGCGGGCAGCCGGGTCAGGCGCTTGGGGGCGCCCGGGGGGCGGCTGCGCAGCTGGCCGATGAACGTGCCGGTGCGCGGCACGATGCAGCCGATGAGCGAGATGAACAGCAGGATGTAGATCGCGGAGAACCACACCGAGCTGTAGACGTCGAAGAACTGGAGCTTCTCGTAGATCGGCGTGACGGTGGTGTGCAGGTCCTTGAAGGTCTGCACCTTGAGCTCGTCGACGCTGTTCTGGGGGATCAGCGAGCCGGGAATGGCGCCGAGCGACAGCATGAAGAGCAGGATCAGGGCGACCCGCATGGAGGTGAGCTGGCGCCAGAACCAGCGCGCCCAGCCGATGATCCCCATGGTGGGGAGGTTCGCCAGGGTCTCCTCGCGCGGGGCGGTGGAGAGCTGGGAGCCCGCGGCGCCGAGTTCACGGGCGGTCTCCCGGTCCCGCTCGGCGCGTACCTCCCGCTCGTCGCGGTGCTCGCGCTCCTGGGAGGGGTTGGACTTGGTGTTGCTCATCGGAACTCAGATCCCCACCGTGAAGCCGGACGACCAGCCCTGCAATTCCTGCATCATGCTGCCCCATACGCCGGTCAGCAGGAGCAGCCCGGTCACGATCATCATGCCGCCGCCGATGCGCATGACCCAGGAGTAGTGGCGCTTGACCCAGCCGAACGCGCCGAGTGCCTTGCGGAAGGCGACGGCCGCGAGCACGAAGGGGATGCCGAGGCCGAGGCAGTAGGCGACGGTCAGTATCGCTCCGCGTCCGGCGGTGCCCTGGTCCATCGCCAGGATGCTCACCGAGCTCAGTGTCGGGCCGAGGCAGGGCGTCCAGCCGATCCCGAAGAGCGCGCCGAGCAGCGGGGCACCCACCAGGCCGGTCACCGGCTTCTTGTGGATGCGGAACTCGCGCTGGGTCATCCACGGCATCAGGCCCATGAAGAAGACCCCCATGAGGATCATCAGCACACCGAGGACCTTGGTGAGCGGGCCGCTGTTCTCCTGGAGTGTGTCGCCGAAGTAGCCGAAGAGCGCGCCGCCGGAGACGAACACGGCGGTGAAGCCGACCACGAAGAGCGAGGCGCCCGCGACCATGCGCCCGCGTCGGGCCTCGGCCAGATCGGCGCCGCTGACCCCGGTGACGTAACTGAGGTAGCCGGGGACGAGCGGCAGGACGCAGGGCGAGAAGAAGGACACGAGCCCGCCCAGCAGGGCGATGGGCAGGGCGGCCAGCAGGGCCCCGCTCAGGACGGTCTCGTTCTGCATGGCGGCGAGGGCGATCACCTGGTCACTTCTCCGCGATCAGGGGGTCGAGCATCTCGCGCAGCCGGGTGTCGTCGAGCGGGCCCACGAAGCGGGCGGCCAGCTTCCCGTTCCGGTCGATGACGACGGTCGACGGGATGGACTGCAGCTTGAACGTTCCCTTGGGGAAGCGCAGCAGGAGCTTGCCGGTCGGGTCGTAGAAGCTCGGGTAGGTGACCCCGAAGTCCTTCTCGAAGCTGACGGCCTGGTTCCGCTCCGGGTCGCGGGTGTTGACCCCGACGAACTGGACGCCCTGGTCCTCGGTGGCCTTGGCCACCTTGGCGAAGTACTTCGCTTCCAGTCTGCAGGGGGCGCACCACGAGCCCCAGGCGTTGAGGACGATGATCTTGCCCTTGTAGTCCGCGAGGTCGAGGGGCTTGCCGTCCAGGCTCTCGCCGTCGAGCTTCGGGGCGTCGGTCCGCTCGCCCTTGGCCGCGGTGGAGATTCCGCCGTTGCCCGTCACGAAGTTCGTGTCGCCGCCGCCACTGGTCTCGTTGCCCGTGCCGCACGCGCTCAGCGTCAGTGCGAGCGCGGCGGCCGCCGCGGGAGCGGCGAGCAGGGTGAAGCGGCGTCGGGATGCGCGGCCTTGGCTCATGTGAAAAGTTTCGCATGGCGGTTTCGGGGATCTTGGGCACCCCCCTCGGTGCCCGTAAAGCCCGTTGTCAGGCTTGTTTAAAGAACGCGTTCCAGCCGCCTGCGGGGGCCTGTCCGACCTCCAGTGTACGGAGCTTCGCGAGCACCGCCGGGTCCTGGACATCGAGCCAGTCGACGAACTGCCGGAATGAGACGAGACGCACATCCGGCTTCCCCGCGATGTGCTTGAGCGCGTCCTCGACCGCATCCATGTAGATGCCGCCGTTCCACTCCTCGAAGTGGTTTCCGATGTAGAACGGGGCGCGGTTCGTCTCGTACGCGCGCTTGAATCCGCTGATGTACGACTGGGTGGCCTGTTCGCGCCAGCCCGGATACCGGGACGGCATTCCCTTGGTCGAATTCTTCGACTGGTTGGCCAGGATGTTGTAGTCCATCGAGAGGACCTCGAAGGTGTGGCCGGGGAACGGCATGCCCTGGAGTGGCAGGTCCCAGACGTCCATGCGCTTCTTGGGCCAGACCTGGGTGCCGCCGGGCGAGCTGGCGTCGTAGCGCCAGCCGAGCTTCTTCGCCGTGGGCAGCAGATTGTCCTGTCCGAGCAGACAGGGGGCGCGGCCGCCGATGAGTTCCTTGCGGTAGTCGAAGGGCAGTGGATCCTGGTCGGTCCAGCCGGTGTTGGTGCGCCATTCGGTGACGAAGGAGATCGCCTGGTCGATTTCGCTCTGCCACTGGGAGGAGGACCAGTTCTCGACGGATCCGGAACCGGCGCAGAAATGCCCGTTGAAGTGGGTGCCGATCTCATGACCGTCGTACCAGGCCTGGCGTACGTTCGTCAGCGTCGCCTTGAGGTGTTCGTCGGTGAGATAACCGATGTCGGAGGCGCCGACGGGGTTGTTGGGCGGGCGGTAGAGCGTTTTCTTCGACTCGGGCAGGAGGTAGAGCCCGGAGAGGAAGAAGGTCATCCCCGCGTTGTGTTCCTTGGCGAGTTTCAGAAAGCGCGGGAAGAGGCCGTTGCCGACCTCGCCGGCGCCGTCCCAGGAAAAGATCACGAACTGCGGCGGCTTCTGACCGGGTTCGAGCGGGACCGGCGCGGGCGGCTGGTGCGGCTGCTTTCCTGTGTCGGCGGTGGAACCGTCCCCGATGGACCTGACGTCCTTCTTCGCGGGCCCGGTCCCCTTGGCGGTCCCGTCGGCACCCTTCTCGCCCTTGCCCGGACCCGCCCGGCCGGTGTCGGAGGAGTCGGACGAACTGCAGCCCGCCACCCCGATGGCGGCCGCGGCCCCAAGTCCGGCTCCGAGCAAACCCCTTCGGCTGATGTCACGCATGCGGTTCCCATCTGCGGTCGTTTTGCCTCAAGTCCATACAAACTGCCAAAGGCTTAGATGGGCGAAGCAACACGAGGGTTCCCTGAAATAGCACACAATTCTTTACGTAACCAGCCCCCAGCCATGACCGAACACAAGACCTAGGATCTGCGAACGGTGAACGGGCATGCCGAAACCCTGGACGGTCGAGCTCCGCCCGGTCGGCCCAACCGGATCAGGCCCGCCGGGCAACCCTGGAGATCCCAGGGCCCCCGGCCCAGGGGCCGGCTACGCGCCGACCCCCTTCGACGCCCCCTTCACCGGCTTCGCCCCCGCGAGCAGATGCACCGGCACCAGATCCCGGGCCGGCTCCGAGTACCCGACCGACACGATCTTGTCGCCCTGGTAGGTGAAGCTGGTCAGCGAGGCGAGCGTGCACTGCCGCTTGCGCGGGTCGTGCCACAGCCGCCGCCGCTCCACGAAGCTCCGCACGATCCAGATCGGCAGCTGATGGCTGACGCACACCGCCTCGTGCCCGCGGGCCGCGTCCCGCGCCGCGTCCAGGGCGCCCATCATCCGTACGACCTGCTCGATGTACGGCTCACCCCACGACGGCCGGAACGGGTTCGTCAGGTGCTTCCAGTTGTCCGGCTTGCGCAGCGCCCCGTCGCCGACGCCGAAGGTCTTGCCCTCGAAGACGTTGGCCGCCTCGATGAGCCGCCCGTCGGTGGCGAGGTCCAGTCCGTGCGTCTTGGCGATCGGCGTCGCCGTCTCCTGGGCCCGCTCCAGCGGGGAGGCGACGACATGCGTGATGTCGCGCTTCTCCAGGTGCTCGGCGACCCGGTCGGCCATCTGCCGGCCGAGCTCGGAGAGGTGGTAGCCGGGGCGGCGCCCGTACAGGACTCCGTCCGGGTTGTGCACCTCTCCGTGGCGCATCAGGTGGACGACGGTGATGTCCTTGCGCCCCGCCCCGCTGCCGTTGCTGTTGCTGTTCTCGCTACTGCTACTACTGCCGTTGTTCTCGCTACTGCTGCTGTTGTTCTCGCTCATGCGGTGGCCTCCGATGCGGCGCGGGCGGCGGCGGGCAGCGCGGCGGCGATCCGCTCGACGGCCCGGGTGTCGTGGGCGGTGGAGACGAACCACGACTCGAACGCCGACGGCGGCAGATAGACGCCCTGCGCCAGCATCGAGTGGAAGAACGAGGTGAAGCGGAAGGCTTCCTGCTGCTTGGCGTCCTCGTAGTTCCGGACCGGCCGGTCCGTGAAGAAGACGGAGAACATGTTGCTCGCCGCCTGCACGGTGTGCGCGACGCCCTCCTTGGCCAGGGCCCCGCTCACCAGCCCCCGGATCTCCGCGGACACCGCGTCGACCTTCGCGTACGCGGCGTCGTCCAGCAGGCGCAGCTGGGCGAGACCGGCGGCGGTCGCGACCGGGTTCCCGGAGAGGGTGCCGGCCTGGTAGACCGGGCCGGCCGGGGCCAGGTGCGCCATCACGTCGGCGCGCCCGCCGAAGGCCGCGGCCGGGAAGCCGCCGCCCATCACCTTGCCGAAGGTCATCAGGTCGGGCCGTACCCCGTCGATGCCGAACCAGCCGGCCTTCGACGTACGGAACCCGGTCATGACCTCGTCGGAGATGTACAGCGCGCCGTTGGCGGCGCAGATCTCCTTGAGCCCGGCGTTGAAACCGTCCAGCGGCGGCACGACGCCCATGTTGCCCGGCGAGGCCTCGGTGATCACACAGGCGATCTCGCCGGGCCGCGCGGCGAACGCGGCCCGCACGGCTTCCAGGTCGTTGTACGGCACCACGATCGTGTCGCCGGCCTGGGCGCCGGTGACCCCCGGCGTGTCCGGCAGCCCGAAGGTCGCCACCCCGGACCCGGCGGCGGCGAGCAGCGCGTCGACGTGACCGTGGTAGCACCCGGCGAACTTCACGATCTTCGCCCGGCCGGTGAAGCCTCGGGCGAGGCGGATCGCGGACATGGTCGCCTCGGTGCCGGACGACACGAGCCGTACCTGCTCCACCGGCTCGACCCGGGCGACGATCTCCTCGGCGAGCGCGACCTCGCCCTCACCGGGCGTACCGAACGAGGTGCCGCGTGCGACAGCCTCCTGAACTGCGGCGATGACCTCGGGGTGGGAATGGCCGAGAATCATCGGCCCCCACGAGCACACGAGGTCGACGTACTCACGCCCGTCGGCATCGGTGAGGTACGGACCGGTACCGGACACCATGAAGCGGGGCGTACCGCCCACGGCCCGGAAGGCACGTACGGGAGAGTTCACGCCGCCGGGCGTCACGAGGGACGCGCGGTCGAAAAGCGTCTGCGAAACTGGGGCGTCATAGGGAAAGCTCACACATGCCATGGTGTCAGAGCCACGGACGGTCTTGCGGACGGGTGTTTCACCGCACGCCCGTGGGGGAGGTCACTGACACGATGATCGGGTTGCGCGGCGGGGGCTGTGTCTCCTAGTTAGTAGTCGGGTGGATGAGATATGCATCGCGGTGGCGGAGTGGGCGAAGGGACCGACGACCTGGGGCCCGAGCCTGCCCGGCGGGGTCGGCACCGGCGCGAGGCCGAGCGCAGGCAGGGTATACAGGCCGGTGGTGCGCAGGTGGGCGGCGGAGCCGAAAGCAGGAGTAGTGGCCGGGTGGGGGTGACCTACAAGTATTTCGGGGCTCCCGACGGGGCCACTGCCGCACGTGTGCCCATTTCCATGCGCCCGGAGGAGCTCGGCGGTGACGAGCTGGGCATGGGCGGCATGTTCAGCAAGATCAAGCCGGAGACGGTGGCCGCGATGGTCCTCACCGGCATACAGGGCATACCCCTACACAAGGTCCCGCCGCTGGAACTGGTCGTCCTGCACCCCGACTACGCGGTGGTCAGGCTCCCGATGACGGTCGTGGACCCGCTGCGCGGTGTCGGCGAGGAGTCGGTGGGTGCCGCCGCCTTCATCTGGTCCACCGTCCCGGACCGCGGCGGCCCGCGTGACGCGTACAACGTCTACCAGCTGCTGCACGAGTGGCAGGACTTCAGCCACCGGCTGCACGACGCGGGGCATCAGGCTTACTGCCTGGTGTGGCCCTGACCTGGGGCTTTCTGGGGGATGGGTGGGGTTTTCGGACCCCTTCCCATGATGATCGCCCTCTCGGCGCACCGCGAGATCAGTCATCAATGACTTCAGCCTGCACTGACATCAGTAGACAATGATGTGAGAGTGTCAGTGCATGCTGACTTCAGTAGACACTGATCTGATCCGGGTGCTGGGCGATCCGCTCCGCCTCCGGATCGTGACCCTGCTGGCGCGCGAGACGCTCTGTACGACGCACCTGGTCGAGGAGACCGGGGCGAAGCAGACCAACCTGTCCAACCACATGAAGGTCCTGCGCGAGGCAGGCGTGGTGGAGACGGAGCCGTGCGGCCGCTTCACCTACTACAAGCTGCGCCCCGAGGTCCTCGCCGGCCTCTCGGCGCAGTTCGCGGCGCTGGCCGAGTCCGCCCGTACCGCAGCCGGGAGCAAGCGGGCCTGCCCGTGACCACCACCGAGCCCGCCGCCTCCCCCGCTCCGGTCGGCGGCGGGGACGACTCGATCGTCCGGAAGCTCTCCACCCTCGACCGCTACCTCGCCGTGTGGATCCTGCTCGCCATGGCCGTTGGCCTGGGGCTGGGGCGGATGGTCCCCGGGATGAACGACACGCTGGCGAGGATCGAGGTCGGCGGGATCTCCCTGCCGATCGCGCTCGGCCTGCTCGTCATGATGTACCCGGTGCTGGCCAAGGTCCGCTACGACAAGCTCGACAGCGTCACCGGCGACCGCAGGCTGATGGTGTCCTCGCTGGTCATCAACTGGCTCGTCGGGCCCGCCGTCATGTTCGCCCTCGCGTGGATCTTCCTGCCGGACCTCCCCGAGTACCGCACCGGACTGATCATCGTGGGCCTCGCCCGCTGCATCGCCATGGTCATCATCTGGAACGACCTCGCCTGCGGCGACCGCGAGGCCGCCGCCGTCCTCGTCGCCCTGAACTCGGTCTTCCAGGTCCTGGTCTTCGGTGTGCTGGGCTGGTTCTACCTGGACCTGCTGCCCCAGTGGCTCGGTCTCGGTGACGGACAGGGCCTCGACGTCCCCGTGTGGCACATCGCCCTCAACGTCATCGTCTTCCTCGGCGTCCCGCTGCTCGCCGGCTTCCTCACCCGCCGCATCGGCGAGCAGAGGATGGGCCGTGAGTCCTACGAGGCGAAGTTCCTGCCGAGGATCGGCCCCTGGGCGTTGTACGGACTGCTGTTCACGATCGTCGTCCTCTTCGCCCTCCAGGGGAAGACGATCACCTCGCAGCCGCTGGACGTCGTACGCATCGCACTCCCGCTGCTGGTGTACTTCGCGATCATGTTCTTCGGCTCCTTCCTGCTCGGCAAGGCACTCGGGCTCGCCTACGACCGCACGGCGACCCTGGCCTTCACGGCGGCGGGCAACAACTTCGAACTGGCCATCGCCGTCGCCATCGCGACCTTCGGCGTCACCTCCGGCCAGGCGCTGTCCGGCGTGGTCGGCCCGCTCATCGAGGTCCCCGTCCTGATCGGGCTGGTGTACGTGGCGCTGGCCTGGCGCAGGAAGTTCGCCTCCGCGGCCCCCGCAGCCTTCGACGCCCTCGACACCCCGGGAAGGGACGCCTGACGCACTGCCTCGACGGCCGCGCTACGAGCGGCGCCACGGACTGCCCGTTCACCGCCCGGCCCACTTCCGGCGGGTAGGCGGGGACGGCGACGGGCCGGGGCGCGGGCACCGGCCCGGGGTCAGGGGCGCAGGTCGAGCATGGCGGACATGGCCGCCACGACGGGCGGGGCGACCTTGTAGTAGACCCAGGTCCCGCGCCGCTCGGAGGTCAGCAGACCGGCCTCGCGCAGCTTCTTCAGGTGGTGGGACACGGTCGGCTGGGAGACGCCGACGTCGGAGATGTCGCACACGCACGCCTCGCCGCCCGGATGGGAGGCGATCTTGGAGAACAGGCGCAGCCGCACCGGGTCGGACAGCGCCTTGAACATCACGGCCATCTTCTCCGCGTCGCCCTGCGACAGCTCCCCCGCGGTGATCGGCGGGCAGCACAGCACCACCGTCCCGGGATCCAGGTCCGGCAGCTCCACGACCTCTGACTTCGACATGTGTCTATGTTGACACCCATCGATACCGCCTGCAAGCTTCCTGCATAGACAGCCATCGAAGCAGCGGCCGGAAACGGTCAGCCACCCTGGAGGACATCACCGCCATGACCATCACCGCAGATCTCCCGGTCGTCGTCATCGGCGCCGGCCCCGCCGGGCTGGCGGCCGCCGCCCATCTCGTCGAGCGGGGCATCGAACCGCTGGTCCTGGAGGCCGGCCCGTCGGCCGCAACCGCGGTGCGGGGCTGGTCGCACGTGCGGCTGTTCTCCACCTGGGGCGAACTGACCGACCCGGCCGCCAGGAAGCTCCTGGCACCGACCGGCTGGGCCGAGCCCGACGCGGACACCTGCCCCACGGGCGGCGACTGGGCCGGGCGGTACCTCCAGCCGCTCGCCGACGCCCTCGGGGACAGGGTCCGCTACGGCGCCACCGTCACCGGGGTCTCCCGCCTGGGCCGGGACCGGATCGTGGACGCGGACCGGGAGCAGCAGCCCTTCACCGTCCGCGTCGCGCTCGCCGGCGGCGGCGAGGAGCGGATTCTGGGCCGGGCCGTGATCGACGCGTCCGGTACCTGGTCAACCCCCGGCCCGATCGGTGCCGACGGGCTCCCCGCCCTGGGCGAGCACGCCGCGTCCGCCCGCGTCTCCTACCGCGTTCCCGACCTCAAGGACCCGGCCGTCCGTGCCCGGTACGCGGGCAGGCGCACTGCCGTCATCGGCTCGGGCGCCTCCGCCTTCACCGCCCTCGCCGCCCTCGCCGACGTCGCGAAGGAGGAGCCCGGCACCCACTCCGTGTGGATCCTGCGCCGCGGCATCAGCGGCTCCACCTTCGGGGGCGGCTCCGCCGATCAGCTTCCCGCCCGCGGCGCCCTGGGCCTGGCCGCCAAGGCCGCCGTCGACAACGGACACGCCGATGCGGTCACCGGCTTCCGTACCGAGGTCATCGAGCCCGCCGACGACGACCGCCTGGTTCTCGTCGGTGAGGACGGCCGGCGCCTGGACCCGGTGGACGAAGTCATCGTCCTGACGGGCCTGCGCCCCGACCTGTCGTTCCTGTCGGAGCTCCGCCTCGCCCTGGACGAGCGCCTACAGGCGCCGGTGGAGCTCGCCCCGCTCATCGACCCGAACCAGCACTCCTGCGGCACCGTCTACCCGCACGGTCACCGCGAGCTGTCCCATCCCGAGCAGGGCGTCTACCTGGTCGGCATGAAGTCCTACGGCCGCGCCCCGACCTTCCTCGCCATGACCGGCTACGAGCAGGTCCGCTCCGTCACCGCCGCCCTCGCCGGCGACACCGAAGCCGCCGACCGCGTCGAACTCGCCCTCCCCGAAACCGGGGTCTGCGGCGGCGCCGGACTCTTCGACGACCCGGCCGCGGCCGCCGAGGACACGGCGTCCGGCGGGTGCTGCGGGTCCTGAACCACCGCGCCCCGGCCACCCCCGGCCGGGGCGCTTCCGTTCCGCGTCAGGAGGAACGTCATGTCACGAGTACGGCGGATGCCCGCTGCTGTTCGGGATGCTTGCCGCCGTCTCAGGACGTGCGGCCCTGACCGGGCTGGGCACGGCGGCCGGCAGCACGGCGGGACGGGTGTCCGGCTCGTCGGCGGTGCCGGAGGTGCCGGCGGTACCGTCGGAAACGTCGGTCGCCGCGCGGCGACGGGCCGCGAAGGCGGTCGCGACGAGGGTGAGGGCGACGGTCCCGGAGAGCGCGGGCCAGTACACGTAACGGTAGTTGGACTCGGGCGCCGTGGGCAGGTAGGCGAGGATGTACAGGAGTGAGCTGGCCCCGATGAGCCGGAGTTCGCGGGCGTAGGGGCCGGGCCACCGGCGGCGCAGCACGAGGACCAGCGAGACGGCCAGCCAGAACCAGCCCTGGAACAGCATCGGCAGGTCGCGGGCGAAGCCGGTCACGTAGTTCTGCAGGGCGAATCTCAGCGTGTCGTTCAGCGGCTCCTTGCGTACCTCGGGGTGCAGCCGGGCGCCGGCATTGACGTGGGTGCCGTTCCAGAAGACCTGGTTGCTCTGGAAGAGCAGCTTGGTGAAGACCCGGCCCCGGTACTCGGCGTAGCCCTTCCAGTGCCGTGGCATCTGCCGCATCCACATCCGGACGACGACGTCGGCGTGCCGGTCCAGATACGTCACGTCGAAGGGCCGGTCGCGGGGGAAGCACTGGAGGTACGCGTCGGAGGTGATGTGCCACTTCTGGCAGGTGGTGGCGGTGGTGACCAGGCGGTCGCGCAAGTCCGCGCTCGCGCCGGCCTGTTCGGCGGCGGTGCGCATCTGGGCCGGGGTGAGCACATGGGCGAGATCGTCCACCGGGATCACCGCGTACACCCGGGTGGCCAAGGGGGCCGTGACGGCGGACACCCCGGCGCTGCCGGCGATCACGGCCACGGTGAAGACACCGGTGGCGGCCAGCCAGCGGCGTCGGCCCGGGGCGGGCCATGCCGCGAGGACCAGCAGGGCGAAGACCGGGATCGCGGCGGGGATACCGTTCTTCCGCACGAGGGCGGCGTACACGAGGAACAGCGTGCCCAGCACCAGCAGGGCCCAGCGGGTCCTGGTCCGGTCCCGTGGCAGGTCACGCACGGTGAGCGCGATCGCGAAGACCGCGAGGAGCGCGTACGCGAGGTGCACGTCCTTCCACACCACTCCCGTGAGGTTCATGATGTGCGGCGCGAAGCCGACGGCCAGCACCGCGAGGGAGAGCGCGCGGCTGCCGGTCTTCTTCCACACCAGCCGGGCCAGGACCCACAGCGTCCCCCACAGCACGGCGGCCTGGAGGGCGGCCATGGCCGAGAAGTCCCCCGTGATCCGGATGAGCAGCCGCCACGCGAGTGCCATCACGGGTGGATGCCAGTCGTTCACCGGTTCGTCCCCCAGCGCCTGCCACAGCTGGGTGTTGCTGTCCGCACTGAGGTACCCGGGGTGAAAGACGGTGGCCACGGCGTATCCGCAGGCCGCCGCGAGGGCCGCCAGGCACCACGGCCACAGCGTGCCGTCCTGCCAGCCTCTGCGCAGCGCGGCGGTCCACCGGTTGACGGTTCCGGACATGTGGGCGGGTCCTCCCAGCCGATGGGTGAGGGATCGCGTCGTCGCTCAACTGTGCTTCGAGGGCTCGCAGTTCGCAGTTCGCAGGCAGCGCGACAGGAATCTATGCGTATCGGACTCCAAAGGACAAACCGGAGCTATTATTCACCTGCTCGTCGCGGTCACCGTGCAGAACACACGGCCCGGCCCGTTCGCCCCCGGACGCCCGCCTGCACGGCGGGCGCCTCTCGGCCAGTCCTATCCGGCCATTCATTGGCCGAAGAGTGATCTTCAGCTGACCTGTCGAACCTGCCGATGCAGGAGGCACGGAACCTGAGGGAGGCCTGCCATGGGCGACACTCTGCTTGCCCTGTCCATCCCCGTGCTGGTCTTCGCCGGCGGCATCTACGCCGCGGGTGAGAGCTGGTGGCGGCGCCGGCACCCGGCGCCGCCGTCCCCGTACACCCATCAGGCGGCCCGGCTCGCCGAGCGCGCGATGCTGGTGGACGCCGAGAGGATCGTGGACAGCGCGTACGAGTCCGTCGGCGCGCTGTACGACGGACCGAGTACGCCGGGCGCACGCTTTCCGGCCACGGGCGTCACCCCAGGGGCGGCTGCCAGCCAGGGTCGCGACCGGTCAGTGCCAGCACCCGCACGAAGGGGCTAGCCCCCTCCGGTACGGGGAACGGCTCGCCGAACATCTTCGCCTCCCGGGCCTTCGGCGCCATCGCGGCCATGGCCGGGGCGAGCTCGTTCACCACGTCCGGGTCCGGCACGAATTCCTGACCGGTCGCGCGGGCCAGGTCCCACACGTGGACGGTCAGGTCGACGAGCACCATGTGGCCGACGGTCCGGGCCGGGAACCCCATGGAACCCGCGGTCCCGTCCTCCGCGCCGGGCCGGGCCCACGCTTCGACCAGCGCGGCCGTCTGCTCGCCGAAGCGGTCGCGCCAGTCCCCGGTGACCGCGTCCGGGGCCTCACCGAACTCCACGTCCTGCCGGAACGCCAGGGCCGTGAAGTTGACGACCACCTGGGTGAGGTGGCTGACCAGGGCGCGGACGTCGTACTGCGCGCAAGGTGTGGGACCGCCCAGCCGGCTGTCGTCGATCCCACGGACCACGGGCAGCGCGCCGCCGGCCGCCGCATCCAGCAATTCACTGATCTTCTTCATGGTTCGACCATGCGCGCGGCGGCGGCCCGGGTCTTGAAGAAACACGACAGCGGACCGGACCTGCGGATACGACAGCGGACCGGACCTGCGGACGCGACAGGCGGACCGGACAGGCGGACACGGGGTCGGCCGCGGCATAGGATCGGCCGTCATGGCTGGCCACCGAGGTCCCCGGCGTGACACCCGCGGCATCGTCGACGCCTCCGAACTGTTCACGAACGTACGGTTCCGGCGGCGCGAACCCGCCCCCGCGCTGCGTCCGTACCTGGAGCACTACTGGCTGATCGACTGGGATCTGCCCGAGCCCTACACCTCCCACCTGGTCCCCCACCCCAGCGTCAACCTGGTCTTCGAGCGGTACGCGGGCTGCGGCGACGACGAGGCCGGATTCGCCGAGGTCTCGGGCATCGGCCTGGAGCTGTTCACCCAGAAGCTGGAGGGGCGCGGGCGGGTCTGCGGGGTGCAGTTCCGGCCCGGTGGCTTCCACCCGTTCGCACCGGACCGGCCGGTGGCGGAGTGGACGGGGCGCCGGGTTCCGGCGGCCGAGGTGTTCGTGCCGCCCGCCGCGCCGTCCGCCGTCCTGGACCCCGGCCCGGAGGACGAGCGGATCGCGGCGCTCGACGCGTACCTGCTGGCGCTCGGCCCCGAACCGGATCCGCAGGCCGACCGGGCGATGGCCCTGGCCGAGCTGATCCGCACCGACCGCACGGTCCGCCGCGTCAGCGGACTCGCCCGTGCCGAGGGGGTGTCGGTGCGCTCGCTCCAGCGGCTGTTCGCCACGTACGTCGGTGTGGGCCCCAAGTGGGTCATCCTCCGCTATCGCATCCACGAGGCGCTGGAACGCGCCGAATCGGAGCCGGACGTGGACTGGGCGGCGCTCGCCGCGGATCTCGGCTACAGCGACCAGGCGCACCTGATCAGGGACTTCACGGCGACGGTGGGCGTGCCGCCGACCGCGCTGACCGGCCGCTGACCCGCCCACTGACCGCCTGTTCACCGGCCACTTACCGGCCGCTTACCGGCCAGGGCTGCCCGCCGAACTCCCGCTGACTGTCAGTGCCCCGTCCTACAGTTCTGGCATGGAGCGCACCACAGCATCGTCCGTACGGATCGAGCCCTGGTCAAAGAGCGACCTGGAGCTGCTCCGCCGTGCCAACGCACCGGAGCTGATGGGCCATCTGGGCGGCCCCGAGTCGGAGGAGCAGCTCATAGGGCGTCACGGCCGCTACGTGACGCTGAGCGCGGACCGGACGGGCCGGGGCAGGATGTTCCGCATCGCGCTGACCGGCGAGGACGAGGCCGTGGGCACCATCGGGTTCTGGGAGCGCACCTGGCGGGGCCAGGAGGTGTACGAGACGGGGTGGGCCGTTCTCGCGGGGTTCCAGGGGCGGGGCATCGCGTCCGCCGCGACCGCGGCCGTGGCCGAGCAGGCGCGCGCCGAGCACCGGCACCGCTATCTGCACGCATACCCGTCCGTGGCCAACGGCGCGTCGAACGGGGTGTGCCGCAAGGCGGGGTTCACCCTGCTCGGCGAGTGCGAGGTCGAGTACCCGCCGGGCCATCCGCTGCTGACGAACGACTGGCGGCTGGACCTCCAACCGGGCCTCCACTCGGATTACTGACCGCTGACCCGGCCGCGGCGCTCGCGCCCCGCGCGCAAAGCGTTTGACGGCCGGGCCCGCCTCCTGGATATTCAGCTGCGTCGCGCAGTTTATGCGCACCACAGCCAGACACCGAGGAGACCCACCGCCATGCTCACGCTCGTCACCGGATGCCGCGGCCGCGTCGGCTCCACGCTCGTCTCGCTCCTGCACCGCGGCGGCCACGCAGTCCGTGCCGCGTCCCGCAACCCCGCCGAGCTCTCGCTCCCGGCCGGCATCCCGGCCGCGGCCTGCGATCTCGGGGACCCGGCGACCTTCGCGGCCGCGCTGGAAGGCGTCGACTCCGTCTTCCTGTACGCCGAGCCCTCCCGCGTCGACGACTTCCTCGCCGCCGCACGGGCCGCCGGGGTCGGGCACATCGTGCTGCTCTCGTCCAGCGCGGTACTCACCCCGGATGCCGCCACCAACCCGATCGCCGCCTCGCACCACGCGGTGGAAGAGGCCCTGACCGCCTCGCCCCTCACCGCGACGCTCCTGCGGCCCGGCGCCTTCGCGGGCAACGCGTACCAGTGGTCGGGCGCCTTCCGGAGCGGGCACCCGGTGGACCTGCCCTACCCCCTCAGCCAGACCAGCCCGATCGACGAGACCGATATCGCGGAGGCGGCCCTGACCGTTCTCACCGACACCCGGTTCCAGGGCGCGGCGTACCACCTGACCGGCCCCGAGTCGCTCACCGCCACCGAGCAGGTCGAGCTGCTGGCCGCGTCCTCCGGCACCCCCGTGACCGTCAACGCCGTGAGCCGGGACGCCTGGAAGGAGTCCGTCTCCCCCTTCGTACCGGCGGAGATCGCCGAGGGGCTGCTCAGCTACTGGGCCACCACCGACGGTTCACCGGCCGAGGTCACCGGCGACACAGAGAAGCTCACCGGCCGCCCGGCTCGCACGTTCGGCGCCTGGGCCACAGAGCACGCCGCCGCCTTCCGCGCCTGAGCCGCACGGCAGCCACCGGCACCCACCGCACCCCCGCCCCGGCCGAAACCCGTGGCCCACGCACCCGGCCCAATGGCATCCTGACCAGGTGAACGGACCGCAGATCCACCTCGAAGTCGCCCCTGAACTAAGGCTCTTCGTCGCCCACGAACGCCGCAGCGGGCGGACGGCCGTGACCACCGACGGCTCGTCCACCCTCGGCCATGTCGTCGAGTCGCTCGGGGTCCCGCTCACCGAGGCCGGACAACTCCTCGTCGACGGCCGCCCGGTCCCGGTGTCACACATTCCCGTCGCGGGCGAAGTGGTCGACGTCCACGCGGTGCGGCGCCCGCAGCAGGTGCCGGGCGCGCCCCTGCGCTTCCTCCTCGACGTCCACCTCGGCACCCTCGCGCGACGGCTGCGGCTGCTCGGCGTGGACGCCGCCTACGAGTACGAGGACATCGGCGACCCCGCACTGGCCACGCGCTCGGCGCAGGAGCGGCGCGTCCTGCTCTCCCGGGACCGGGGGCTGCTCCACCGGCGGGAGATCTGGGCGGGGGCGTACGTCTACAGCGACCGGCCCGAGGAGCAACTGCGAGACGTACTGGAGCGGTTCGCGCCCGTACTCGCCCCGTGGAGCCGGTGCACCGCGTGCAACGGACGGCTGGCGGCGGCCGACAAGGACACCGTGGGCGCACGCCTTGAGGACGGCACGCAGCGCTCGTACGACGTCTTCGCGCAGTGCACGGAGTGCGACCGGGTGTACTGGCGCGGCGCCCACCACGCCCGGCTGGAGGCGATCGTCACCGAAGCGGTCCGCGACTTCGGCGGCTCCCCCGCCGGGCCCCCGGACCCGTCCGGCGACTGAGCGCGACGCGGCACCCAAACCTCACCCGATCCCGTTCTCACCTCCGGCCCGCTGTCGCCCTCACCCGGTCCCGTTCTCACCCCGGCCCGCTGTCGCCCTCCCGCAGCCCCGCGATCTGCACCGCGCTCAGCTCCACGGTCCGCCGCATATGGGCGATGAGCAGCGCGACCTCGTCGTCGCCGTAGGCATCGAACATGGCCGCCCAGCCGCCGTTCAGCTGCTCCCAGACCGCCCCGAACTCCGCCATCCGCGCGGGCACCGTCGCGACGAGCACCCGCCGCCGGTCCACCGTGTCCCGGGCGCGCGTGACGTAACCGGCCCGCTCCAGCCGGTCGACCAGCCGGGTCGCGGACCCCGTGGTGAGCCCGGTCAGCTCCGCGATCCGCCCCGTGGTGACGGGAGCCGCCTCCAGGCTGAGCAGGTTGAGGCACTGGAGATCGGTGGGGTGGAGCCGCAGCCGGTCGGCGACGGCCTGGTTGAACAGGGCGTACGCGGCCATGTAGCGGCGCGACACGACCGAGAGCTCGGCGAGCATCGCGGTGCGACGGGGGTCGGAGGACTTCTGCGGCATGCAGAAAGTGTACGAAGCAGAGTTCAGTCGTCCCCGGTGGTCTCAGAAGACGTACTCGTCCCCGGTGGTCTCAGAAGACGTACTCGTCCCCGGTGGTCTCAGAAGACGTACTCGTCCCCGGTGGTCTCAGAAGACGTACTCGTCCCCGGTGG
>NZ_JBVJHB010000006.1:414081-465280 GCF_055587045.1 Streptomyces sp. NPDC048671
TGGCCGGTGCCAGCACCTCGTGTTCGCTGTTCTTCGCATTCAGGTCCGTCGCCCCGCCGTTCCACGCGGTGTCGATCCGGACGACCACCTCCGTCGGCCGCCCCAGAAGCTGGAGTTCGAGCGCGAGCTGCCGCTGCTGCGAACCGTCCCCGCGCAGCGGGCCCGTCCGGCACAGCACGGTCTGCCGGTCGGCCTGAAGGCATTGCGCGGGAAGCTCCTGCCGGCCGGAGAGCGGTACGGACAGCCGCAGCCGGACGGTCGTCCCCGCGAGGTCCGAGGGCCCGCTGTTCTGGCTGACCAGCCAGACGCCGAGGCCGGTGCCCCACAGCGAGACATGACCGTGGTGCGACACATCCGCCTCCGGCTCAACGCCCCGCACCACCGGCGAAACCACCCGCGAAACCACCGGCGAGACCGGCCGCGAAACCACCGGCGCGCCGACGGCCGCGACCGTCCCGCCCGCACCCAGCGCCAGGGTCGACGCCATCGCCGCCGCAGCGGACACCCTCAGCAGAGCCTTACGCGTCACTACCATGTCCCGAAGATACAGATCTGCACGAATTATTCACATTTTCCGACTGGTTCGGCGCGCCTTCGTGGCGCCTCGCCGCGCATGACACGCTGATCACATGTCCGTGGTCCGCTCCATCGCCCTGTTCGTCGTCGCCGCACTCTTCGAGATCGGCGGCGCCTGGCTCGTCTGGCAGGGTGTCCGGGAACACCGCGGCTGGGCCTGGATCGGTGCGGGGGTCGTCGCGCTGGCCACGTACGGCTTCGTCGCCACGCTCCAGCCGGACGGCGAGTTCGGGCGGGTGCTCGCCGCGTACGGCGGGGTCTTCGTCGCGGGGTCGATCGTCTGGGGCATGGTCGCCGACGGCTACCGGCCCGACCGCTGGGACGTGACCGGCGCGCTGGTCTGCCTGGCCGGCATGGCCGTGATCATGTACGCCCCGCGCAACCACTGACCGCGCCCCTGCCTATCCTGGCCACGTATCGATCAGCTGTCCGAGGAGCCCGCCATGGCCGCATCCCCCATCGCCGTCATCACCGGAGCGAGCAGCGGCATCGGTGCCGCGACCGCCCGGCAACTGGCGGCCGCCGGTTACCGCGTCGTGGTCACCGCGCGCCGCAAGGACCGCATCGAGGCGCTCGCCGCCGAGATCACCGCGGCGGGCCACGAGGCCACGGCCTACGCCCTGGACGTCACCGACCGCGCCGCGGTCGACGAGTTCGCCACCGCGTTCCGCAGCCTCGCCGTCCTGGTCAACAACGCGGGCGGCGCGCTCGGGGCGGACCCCGTCGCCACCGGCGACCCGGCCGACTGGCGCCAGATGTACGAGACCAACGTCATCGGCACCCTCAACGTCACCCAAGCCCTGCTCCCGGCCCTCACCGCGAGCGGCGACGGCACGGTGGTCATCCTCTCCTCGACCGCGGGCTTCTCCGCCTACGAGGGCGGCGGCGGGTACGTGGCCGCCAAGCACGGCGAGCACGTCCTGGCCGAGACCCTCCGCCTGGAGATCGTCGGCACCCCGGTCCGCGTCATCGAGGTCGCCCCCGGCATGGTCAAGACCGAGGAGTTCGCCACCACGCGCTTCCGCGGCGACGCCGAGAAGGCCGCCAAGGTCTACGCCGGCGTCGACGCCCCCCTCAGCGCCGACGACGTGGCCGACACGATCACCTGGGCCGTCACCCGCCCCAGCCACGTCAACATCGACCTTCTGGTGGTCCGCCCCCGCGCCCAGGCCTCCAACTCCAAGGTCCACCGCACCGCCTGACGGCACGCGCCGAGGTGAGTCCACCCCCGTGGGTCTCACCCCGGCCCTGCCCGGCAGACCCCCGTACCCGCCCGACAGGCCCCCGTCCGTCCCCGCCCGACAGGCCCCGGACCCGCCCGACAGACCCCCGCCCGTCCCCGCCCGGCAGACCCCCGGCGCCGCTCAGCCCTTCACGCAGATGACCTGCTTCAGCTTCGCGACGACCTCCACCAGGTCCCGCTGCTGATCGATGACCTTCTCGATCGGCTTGTACGCACCCGGGATCTCGTCCACGACGCCGGAGTCCTTGCGGCACTCCACACCCCGCGTCTGCTCCTCCAGGTCCTTCGTGGAGAAGCGCCGCCTGGCGGCGTTCCGGCTCATCTTCCGGCCCGCGCCGTGCGAGGCCGAGTTGAAGGACTTCTCGTTGCCGAGGCCCTTCACGATGTACGAGCCGGTGCCCATCGAGCCCGGAATGATCCCGAAGTCACCGGAGCCGGCCCGGATGGCACCCTTACGGGTGACCAGCAGGTCCATGCCGTCGTACCGCTCCTCCGCCACGTAGTTGTGGTGACAGGAGATGACCGGTTCGAAGGTCACCTTGGCCTTCTTGAACTCCTTGCGGACCACGTCCTGGAAGAGCGCCATCATGATCGCGCGATTGTGCTTCGCGTACTCCTGCGCCCAGAACAGGTCGTTGCGGTAGGCCGCCATCTGCGGGGTGTCCGCGATGAAGACCGCGAGGTCGCGGTCGATCAGGTCCTGGTTGTGCGGCAGCTTCTGGGCTTCTGTGATGTGGAAGGCGGCCAGTTCGTTGCCGACGTTCCGGGAGCCGGAGTGCAGCATCAGCCAGACCGAACCCGACTCATCGAGGCAGAACTCGACGAAGTGGTTTCCCGCTCCGAGCGTTCCCATCTGCTTCGTGGCCCGTTCCTGACGGAACTTGACCGCATCGGCCACCCCGTCGAACCGCTGCCAGAAGTCGTCCCAGTCGGTCGCCGCAAGCCCGTGCAGCCTGCTCGGGTCCACCGGCTCGTCGTGCATCCCGCGGCCCACCGGAATGGCCTGCTCGATCTTCGACCGGAGCCTTGTCAGGTCCCCGGGCAGGTCGTTGGCGGTCAGCGAGGTCTTCACCGCGGACATGCCGCAGCCGATGTCCACGCCCACCGCCGCCGGGCAGACCGCACCGTGCATCGCGATGACCGAGCCGACCGTGGCGCCCTTGCCGAAGTGGACGTCCGGCATGACGGCCAGGCCCTTGATCCAGGGCAGCGTGGCGACGTTGCGCAACTGCTGCATCGCGACGTCCTCGACCTTGGCCGGGTCGGTCCACATGCGGATGGGAACCTTCGCGCCCGGCACCTCTACGTACGACATAATTCCTCGATTCCCCCGAAAAGCCTGAAAGCGCAAAACCGGTGCCAAGGTCGGCAAAAGTATCGGCCGACCGGCATTCACAGCGGCGCGTGCGATACACATTGTGTCCACCGGCCGCCGACGAGCGGCAACCGTTTTTCGCACGAAGGGAGCCCAGGACCGTGCGACGAATGGCGTACGCATCCGGCGCCGTGCTCATTGCAGCGCTCGCGGCCGGCTGCAGCAGCGGCACCGGAACCGGTGATTCCGCCACCGACAGCAAGCCCGGGGCCCTGACCACCTCCACCGCGCCCCCGGGCAAGTACCGCACCCTCCCCGAGGCCTGCCGCGCCATCGCGCCCGCCACACTGAAGGACCTGCTGCCCGGCGCCTCCGAGCTGCCCGAGGCCCAGCAGGAGAAGGTGCTCGACGGCTCGCCCGCCGTCACGTACGACACCGACCGCCGGGCCGGCTGCCGCTGGAAGACCGAGGCGCCCGACGGTCCCCGCAGCCTCTCCGTCGACTTCGAGCGGGTCGTCTCGTACGACCCGGCCGTGAGCGACGACGACCGCGCCCGCGAGGTGTACGCGAAGAAGGAGGCCGCCGCCGACCTGCCCTCGGCCTCCGCCCCGTCCGACAGTGCGGGGAACGGCACGCCGGACTCCCCGTCCGGGACCGCCGGCGGCAAGCCGGGCACGGAGGCGGACAAGAGCGCGGACACGGACGGAAAGACCGGCGGGAACACCGGCGACACCACGGACGGCAGCACAGACGGCAGCCTCCAGCCCCGCGTCCTCGACTCGCTCGGCGACAGCGCGTTTCTGGACGTTCTGCTCACTCGGGCAGGTTCCACCGCACAGCACCGCACGGTGAGCGTGGTATTCCGCACATCGAACGTCATCGTGACCATCCAGTACACCGCGCAGCCGGCCCTCTCCACCGAGGCGCCCGACAGCAAGGAACTGCAGGAGAAGGCCCAGGCACTGGGCCGGAAACTGGTCGACAGGTTCAGCGAGTAACCCCGCCCCCGGCCGGTCCGGCCCGGCCGCCGGCCGCCCCGCGAACCGTCCGGCCGAGGCGGCGTCCGGCTGCCGTCCGTCGTACCGTGGCCCTCCGGAACCACCGCCCGCCGACCGCCCGCACCACATCGGCGTCCCCTGCCCACCGACCGTCCGGCCGCCCGAACGCCGCGCCACCCGAGTGAAGGAACCATGCACCGATCAGCCCCGCGACTCACCCGCATACTCGCCTGCGCCGCCGTTCCGGTGATGCTCGTCGTCGCCGGCTGCTCGTCGGACTCCGACGGCGAGAAGGACAAGGCCTCGTCCTCGTCCCCCGCGCCGGATGCGACGAAGTCGGAAGCCACGGTCGCTGCGGCGAAGTTCGCCGAGCTGCCCGACCCGTGCAAGTCGATCACCGCGAAGACGGTCAAGTCCCTGGTCCCCGCGGCCAATAACAAAAAGGGCACACCGGGCAAGTCCAGCGACACCGCCGCCCGCGGCAGCTGCTCCTGGAACGGTCTGGACGACAACGGCGTCAAGGGCTCCCAGTACCGCTGGCTCGACGTCGGCTTCACCCGCTTCGCCTCGGACCAGGCCCTGGGCAGCGGCGCCGACCGCGCCGGGGAAGACCTCACGAAGCAGATCACCAAGGCCAAGGCGGCCGAGGGCGCGAAGAAGCTCGTCACGACTCCCGTCAGCGGGATCGGCGACCAGGCCACGCTGATCACGTACGACCTCGCCAAGACGGGCGAGGACTTCAAGTACGCGACGATCGTCGCCCGTACGGGGAACGTCGTCGTCACCCTCACCTACAACGGCGCGGGTTACGCGGGATCGAAGTCCCCGGCAGCCGAAAAGATCACCACGGGCGCCAAGATGGGCATCAAGAACGCGGTCGCCGCGGTCGCCACCGCCAACGAGAGCCACAAGGCGAGCACCTCGCCCAAGCCGTCCACCAAGTCCTCGGGCAAGGCGACCGACAAGACGACCGACAAGGCCACCGACAAGACTGCGGACAAGGCGACCGACAAGGCTGCGGACTAGACCCAACGCCCCAGCACAGAAGCTGATTCACGAAGCCCGGTCCTCCTGCGAGAACCGGGCTTCGCCCCTCCCCGCGCAACGTCTCTCGCACGCGTGTGCCAGGCTGTGCCCGCCAGAACTCGAAATCGTCTCTTCAAACCGGACGTCGGAGACGAAGAAACGGGAAGGGGATCGCGGGTGGCCGCGATGCAGCTCACACGCACGCACCGCATACTCATCGGGCTCGTGGTCGCCGGTGCGGTGCTCATCGCAGCGATCGGCTTCGCGGGCTCGTACTCGGCCGTGCGCGAACTCGCCCTGGAGAAGGGCTTCGGGAACTTCTCGCTGGTCTTCCCGATCGGCATCGATGCCGGCATCTGCGTCCTGCTCTCGCTGGACCTGCTGCTGACCTGGCTGCGCATCCCGTTCCCGCTGCTGCGCCAGACGGCCTGGATGCTGACGATCGCGACGATCGCGTTCAACGGCGCGGCCGCGTGGCCGGACCCGCTCGGCGTCGGCATGCACGCCGTGATCCCGGTGCTGTTCGTGGTCTCCGTCGAGGCCGCCCGGCACGCCGTGGGCCGGATCGCCGACATCACGGCCGACAAGCACATGGAGGGTGTCCGCCTCACCCGCTGGCTGCTCTCCCCCATTCCGACGTTCCGGCTGTGGCGGCGGATGAAGCTGTGGGAGCTGCGGTCGTACGAGCAGGTCATCAAGCTCGAACAGGACCGGCTGATCTACCAGGCCCGCCTCCAGGCCCGCTTCGGCCGCAGCTGGCGCCGCAAGGCCCCCGTCGAGTCCCTGATGCCGCTCCGCCTCGCGAAGTACGGCATCCCGCTGGCCGAGACCGGCCCGGCCGGACTCGCCGCCGCAGGCATCGAACCGGCCCTGCTGCCCCCGCCCCCCGCCGCCGCGGGAGCTGTCGCCGCCGTCGAGACGGCCCAGTTCCAGCAGCCGGAACTCGTCGGCGCCCCGCAGCAGGAGCAGTACGCCGAGCCGGACCAGCAGCCGCAGAACCAGCAACAGATCCAGCAGCAGAGCCGGCAACGGAACCAGCAGCAGGACCAGCAACAGGACCAGCAACAGCCCCAGCAGCAGAGCGCCTTCCAGCCGCACTCCCGAGCCCAGGCCCAGGCCCAGCCCCAGGCCCCCGACCCCGCCTCCTACGAGAGCCCGTGGTTCGCGGCACAGGCGCCGGACGGCGCGTACGAGGGCTCGTACAACCCGACGTACGTCGACGCCCAGGAACCCGGCCCGGTCATGATCCCGACCGGCCCCGGCCGCACCCGCCCGCTGGGCAACGTGGGCACGATCGGCGCCATGCCGGCCCCGCGCGGCGAGCAGCAGCTGCCGGTCCCCGAAGCGCACGAAGCCCCGGTGTCCGACGAGGTCAACGCTTCCGACAACGCGCCCGAGGAGCCGAAGCCCGTCGCCGAGGCGGCCGAGGAATGGGCCGAGGAGTGGGCGCAGGAGGACGCGGAGTTCAGCGAGATCGCCTACGAGGTCTTCGCCGCGTTCGTGACCCAGCACAGCACGTACCCGAGCATCGAGGTTCTCGACATACACCTGTCGGACGGCCACAACGTGCGGCACCCGCGCAGCGCGGCCCTGCTCCGCCAGCTGATCCAGGGCTTCAAGAACCGCTACCACGCCGAACTCGAAGCGGACCACATCGCGTAAGCAACACCAGCCCCACCAGCCCCGCCCCACCCCAGCAACAGCAACAGCAACAGCAACGCCGAAGGGCCGCCACCCGCAGAACAGCAGGGGTGGCGGCCCTTCGGCGTCCGTCGTTACGCGCCGAGCAGCCTGCGCACCCGGTCCGCCCCGACCGCGAGCAGCAGCGTGGGCAGTCGCGGCCCGGTGTCCCGGCTGACGAGCAGCCGGTACAGCAGCGCGAAGAACGACCGCTGCGCGGTCTTCAGCTCGGGCGTCGGCTTGGCGTCAGCCTCCAGCCCGGCCAGCGTCTTCGGCACGCCGTAGACGAGCGTGGTCAGCCCGTCCAGCGACCAGTGCGAGTCGAGACCCTCCAGCAGCAGCCGCAGCGATGCGCGGCCCTCGTCGTCGAGCGAGCCGAGGAGTTCCTTGTCCGGCTCGTCGCGGACGATGGTGCGGGCCTCGGCCGGGACCTGGGTGGTGATCCAGTTCTCGGCCCGGTCCAGCCGGGGCCTGGCCTCGTCCAGCGAGGTCAGCGGGTTCTCCGGGTCCAGCTCGCTGAGGATGCGCAGCGTCTGGTCCTCCGCCCCGGCGGTGATGTCCGCGACCGAGGCGAGGGTGCGGTACGGCAGCGGGCGCGGGGTGCGCGGCAGCTCACCGGCGGCCGTCCCGATCGCGCGGGCGTACGCGGCGGCGTCGGCCGGCAGCACGGAGCCGTCGGCGACCTTGCGCCCCAGCGAGTCCCACTCGTCGTAGAGCCGCTGGATCTCCTGGTCGAAGGCGATCTTGAAGGACTGGTTGGGCCTGCGGCGCGCGTACAGCCAGCGCAGCAGCGGGGCCTCCATGATCTTCAGCGCGTCGGCCGGGGTCGGCACGCCGCCCTTGGAGGAGGACATCTTCGCCATGCCGGAGATGCCGACGAAGGCGTACATCGGTCCGATCGGCTGCACGCCGTCGAAGATCTCGCGGACGATCTGGCCGCCGACGACGAACGAGGAACCGGGCGAGGAGTGGTCAACGCCGCTCGGCTCGAAGATCACGCCCTCGTACGCCCAGCGCATCGGCCAGTCGACCTTCCAGACCAGCTTGCCGCGGTTGAACTCCTTCAGCCGAACCGTTTCGGCGAAGCCGCAGGCCGAGCAGGTGTAGTTCAGCTCGGTGCTGTCGTCGTCGTACGACGTGACCGTGGTGAGGTCCTTCTCGCAGTTGCCGCAGTAGGGCTTGTACGGGAAGTAGCCGGCCGAGCCGCCGCTGCCGTCGTCCTCGCTCGCGGCGCCGGAGCCCGCCTCGGCCTCCAGCTCGGCCTCGTCGGCCTTCTTCTGCTGCGGCTTCTTGCCCTTGGCTCCGGCCGCCCCGTCCTTCTTGGTCCGGTAGCGGTCCAGGACGGCGTCGATGTCGGCGCGGTGCCGCATCGCGTGCAGGATCTGCTCGCGGTACGTACCCGCGAGGTACTGCTCCGTCTGGCTGATCCCGTCGTACTCGACGCCCAGCTCGTCCAGCGACGCCAGCATGGCTGCCTTGAAGTGCTCGGCCCAGTTCGGATACGCGGAGCCGGCCGGGGCGGGCACCGAGGTCAGCGGCTTGCCGATGTGCTCGGCCCAGGTCTCGTCGACGCCCGGGACACCGTTCGGCACCTTGCGGTAGCGGTCGTAGTCGTCCCAGGAGATCAGGTGCCGGACGGTGTGCCCGCGACGGCGGACCTCGTCGGCGACCAGGTGCGGGGTCATGACCTCGCGGAGGTTGCCCAGGTGGATCGGGCCGGACGGGGAGAGGCCGGAGGCGACGACGACCGGTTTGCCAGGCGCACGACGCTCCGATTCGGCGATGACCTCGTCCGCGAAGCGGGAGACCCAGTCGGTCTCGGTGCTGCTCTGACTCTGAGCCACGGTCGGCACGTCCTTCTCTCTTGTAGGACTCATAGGGGCGAGTCTCATTCTCCCAGGTACCGCCCACAGCGCGAAAACGGCTTTGCACACCGTGGGATACTTGGCGTCATCCCTTGTACTCCTACGGAAACGGCAGCCAGCTGATGGCCTCGGTCAATTCCCTCGCTTCCACGCTCCAGCAGCAGCTGGCGGACGCCCTGACGGCAGCCCTGCCGGATGCCGGCACCGCGGACCCGCTGCTGCGCCGAAGCGACCGGGCCGACTTCCAGGCCAACGGAATCCTGGCCCTCGCCAAGAAGCTCAAGGGCAACCCGCGCGAGCTGGCCGCCCAGGTCACGGCCGCCCTCCCGGCGAGCGATCTGATCAAGGACATCGAGGTCTCCGGCCCCGGCTTCCTGAACATCACGCTCTCGGACAAGTCGATCACCGAGACGCTCGCGGCCCGTGCCGCGGACGGCGAGGGCCGGCTCGGCGTGCCGTTCAACAGCGCCGCGGGCACCACCGTCATCGACTACGCCCAGCCGAACGTGGCCAAGGAGATGCACGTCGGTCACCTGCGGTCCGCCGTGATCGGTGACGCGATGGTGCAGATCCTGGAGTTCACCGGCGAGTCCGTGGTCCGGCGCCACCACATCGGGGACTGGGGCACCCAGTTCGGCATGCTCATCCAGTACCTGATCGAGCACCCCGACGAGCTGGACCACGAGGGCGACAAGGTCGACGGCGAGGCCGCCATGTCCTCGCTCAACCGGCTCTACAAGGCCTCGCGGGCGCTCTTCGACTCCGACGAGGAGTTCAAGGCCCGCTCGCGGGACCGGGTGGTCGCCCTCCAGGCCGGCGAGGCGGAGACGCTCGCCATGTGGCAGCGGTTCGTCGACGAGTCGAAGATCTACTTCTACTCGGTCTTCGACAAGCTCGACATGGAGATCAGCGACCCCGACATCGTCGGCGAGTCCGGCTACAACGACATGCTGGAGGAGACCTGCCGGATCCTGGAGGAGACGGGCGTCGCCGTCCGCTCCGAGGGTGCGCTCTGCGTCTTCTTCGACGACGTGCTGGGCCCGGACGGCAACAAGGTCCCGCTCATCGTCAAGAAGACGAACGGCGGCTACGGCTACGCGGCGACCGACCTCTCCGCGATCCGCGACCGGGTGCGGAACCTCAAGGCGGACACTCTGCTGTACGTGGTGGACGTCCGGCAGTCCCTGCACTTCAAGATGGTCTTCGAGACGGCCCGGCGGGCCGGCTGGCTGAGCGACGACGTCAAGGCGCACCAGCTGGCTTTCGGCACCGTCCTCGGCAAGGACGGCAAGCCGTTCAAGACCCGTGAGGGTGTCACGGTCAAGCTTGAGGACCTGCTGGACGAGGCGGTCGAGCGGGCGACGGCCGTGGTCCGGGAGAAGGCCGAGAAGATCGGCCTGACCGAGGAGGAGATCGTCGAGAACGGCCGGTACGTCGGCATCGGCGCCGTGAAGTACGCGGACCTGTCGACCTCCGCCGTGCGGGACTACAAGTTCGACCTGGACCAGATGGTGTCGCTGCACGGCGACACGTCCGTCTACCTCCAGTACGCGTACGCGCGTATCCGGTCGATCCTGCGCAAGGCCGGCGACGCGAAGCCGGTCGCGCACCCGGAGCTGGAACTGGCCCCGGCCGAGCGGGCGCTGGGTCTGCACCTGGACCAGTTCGGCGAGGTGCTGTCCGAGGTCGCGGCGGGCTACGAGCCGCACAAGCTGGCCGGGTACCTCTACCAGCTGGCCTCGCACTACACGACGTTCTACGACCAGTGCCACGTCCTCAGCGACGACAACCCGGCCGAGGTCGTGGAGAACCGGCTGTTCCTCTGCGACATCACCGCCCGCACGCTCCACCAGGGCATGAAGCTCCTCGGCATCCGGACGCCCGAGCGGCTCTGAGCACCACACGTTCCTGATCTGCTGCGGGGCCACGAAGGGCCGCTGGCACGCTCCTGACCCGGAGCGCTGTCAGCGGCCCTTCGCGCGCGTCGGGCCGGAGCACGTGGCCCACGCGGGTGGTGCCTCAGGGGGTGAGGCTCCCTGAGGGGCTCAGGAGGCCGTGGCCCCTACGGCTGTGACATCCGCGCCGATGTCGCACCAGGTGGTGGAGGTTCCACCGGACACCGCGCGGTTGCCGAAGTGCCGGTAGGTCCCGTAGCCGGGCTTGTTGCAGTCGATGAACTCGGTGAACGCTCCGCCCGTACAGCTGATGGAGGCGCCGTGGTGTCCGGCGCTCCCGACCAGGAGCTTGGGAGTGCTGCAGGAAAGCCCTGCCGCGGATGCCGCGGCCGGCGAGGCCACTCCCAGCAGTCCCGCGCCGGCCAGCGCGAAGGATGCGGCGACAGCCGCGACACGGTGATGACTACGCACGTTCGTCTCCTCTGAGGGTCGGACAGAAGCGATCGGTCGGATCCAGCCTGATCGAGCCCGGACTGATCCACTAGACCGCCCGGACCGACTGGCCGAAAGCGTCATACCGCCCCAGGAGGGATGAAACGAGCGCCGGCAAGGACGCGCGGGGGTCGAAGCGGGCGACACGCGCGACATGAGGGACGGAGAGTCAGCCGAAAATCGACTACGCACAGTCATTCGACGAACGCGGTACGTATGCACCGCTGCCGGCTCCCCCGCCGAGCCGGGAGCCCTGTCTGCCCGGCTCCCCCACGCCTGGCCGGGAACTACTCGGGCCGGCCCAGCGCCCACCCGGAGACGTCGGACAGCCGCCCGCGCCACAGCGGCAGCCGCAGGGGAGCCGCACCGCCGAACACGAGTGTGGCGTCGCGCAGGTGGATCCAGCGGGGCAGCTGCTGCGCGTCCTCGCCGTCGCGGAGTTCCTTGATGCTCTGATCCACCGTCTCGGGGAACTCGGCGATGAGGTTGGCGCCCTCGCCCTCCACCTGGCGCAGGCTCCTGGACCACTCCGCCTTCCAGGCCTCGTGCCCGATCACGTCACCGTGCAGCACACCGGCCGGGATGGTCAGCGTGAGCGGCAGCCCGGAGCGCATCTCCCGGTCGAGGAGCTGGATGAGCAGCTGGAGCTGGAGATCGGGCACCGGCTCGGTGATCACCGCGTTCGAGTCCGGTGCGAGGTCGACGGACTCGTTCATGGGCTGTTCCCTTCGCCGCGGCGGTCGTCCCGGAACCGATTCCGGCGAGCCGCACTGTCTGGTCCCGCTCACCTTCCCGCAGGAACCCGACGCACGCCTCAAGACGGGCGGGCACCCGTACGGGTCAATTTCGGATATCCGGCAATGGCTCGGGTACACGCAGCCAAGACCCGCCGCCGAGCCCTTCCCTCTGGGGTGAATCCACATGACAGACCCATGCGCCACACCCGATTTCACCGCCGCGGAAACGGTCTCGGAGGCCGCACCCCCACCGCTCCGGGCCTCGGAGGCCCGCGAGGCCGCCGCCGTCTTCGTCGCACAACTGAATCCGGCGCCGTCCGCCCGTGCGGTCCAGGATCTGGTGCTGCTCTCGTCGGAGCTGGTGACGAACGCGATCCGGTACGCCGGAGCCGTCACCGCCCTGTCGTTCGGGGCCGATCAAGGTGCGCTGCATGTACGGGTCGTCGACCCCAGCCCCACCCATCCGCAGTGCCGCGCCCCGGACCTGACCGGCCGGACGGGCGGCTTCGGCTGGCCGATGGTCCTCCGGCTGGCCAGCAGCGTCACCGTCCACCGTCACGGCAGCCGGGGCAAAACCATTCTCGCGACGCTGGCACGCTGACGGGTCCACCACACACCGCGTACGGCTCAGACAGCGCCCAGGAGTCCGAGCACCCTCCGGACCGCCTCGATCACCGGCTCCCCGACCGTCGACACGGTGGCCGCGATCCCGGCGACCGCCATCAGCGCGCGGTGCCGCTCCTCGGGTGCCGGCGGGGCGTCGGCCTCTCCGGTGAGGGCGGGCAGGTTGTCGTCCAGGACCCGGGCACTGGCCGGCGGGAGCTGTCCCCGCAACTCACCGACCAGCCGCAGCAGTTCCCGTACCGCCTCCCGCAGCTCCGGGGAGACGGGCTCGGGGGCGGGCTGCGCGAAGTGGTTGTTCTGGATGCCCGTGTTCCCCGTGCCGCCATACATGTTGACGTTGTCGCCGCTCATGAATTCGCAATCCCCACGTTCCCGGATCCGCCGTACATATTGACGTTGTCCCCGAAGTGGTAGATCTGGGGACTCGCGCTGATTCCCTCCACCCGCACGGTGAACTCCGCTTCCGGATGGTCGATCGCGTACGTGATGCGGCCGACGAGCTCCACCAGATGGTTCGGGTCGTGGCTGGTCACCATCGCCGTCGACAGCCCCGACGTCTCCACGGCGAGCACGAAGTGCGCGCGGGCCGACAGGACCTTCGTCATCTCCAGCAGGAAGTAGACCAGCGCGCCCGCCGTCCCGAGCCACACGAAGACGATGAACGGGCCACCGCTGCTCTCACCCCGGCTCAGGGTCGCCACCCCGTCCACCAGCAGGATGAGCACGGTCAGGCCCACCGCCATCGCGAGCGTCAACGCCACACGCTTGCAGAAGAGCGCTATGGCCTCCTTGCGACGCGGGCGCAGCACGAACGTGAACACGCGGGCGATGTTCTCCAGCGGATACGCGGCCGGCCCGACCCACAGCAGCCGCTTGCTGACCCTGAGGTCCACCGCGTGCCCGAGCGGCGGCATGGGCGCGCTCATGGGTCGCGGCGGTACGGCCGGTGGTTCCACTGTTCCCCCTCGAATGATCCGCTCGCCGCGAAGGGTCCATTAAGCGACGCACCGTTCGTCTACGCAAGTCGAATTCACCCAACGACTCGGCTCCTTCACGGAGTTGGCGAAATCTCACCACCTGGGACGCCCTGGAGGGCCCCGGCCGCCACCGCTCCCCGCCCCCCGCGGAACTGGCACCAGACGACCTTGCCGGGGCTGCGCTCCCCCACCCCCCACCCGTCGGAGTACGCCGCCACGATCAGCAGCCCCCGCCCCGACTCCCCGGCCGGCTCCCGCGCAGCGGGCGTCCCGTCCCCGCTGTCGTGCACCTCGACCCGCAGCAGCCGCCCCGCCTCACTGAGCATCAGCCGCACCCGGTACCCGCGCCCCGGCGGCACCCCGTGCACCAGGGCGTTGGTCGCCAGCTCGCTCACGCAGAGAAGTACGTCGTCGGCCCGCGCCCCGTACCCCCAGTCCTCGGCGGCGTCCCGTACGAACTCCCGTACGGACCGCACCGATCGGCGTTCGCGCCGGTAGAACCGCTCGCGCATCAGCACGAGTTGCATCGTCTCGTTCATGAGACGAGAGTCACACTGCGTGACTACGCTGATGCAGTGCGTGCATCCGTACAGATTTCCTGTACGGCCGGATCACGCGTGAAGTACGGACGAGAGTGGGGAGTGGGGACCGTATGCATCCCAGGAATCGGCAGCGCAAGAACGCGTCGGCAATGAAGCTCGTGGGCGCGCTGGTGGCCCGGTTCCGCATCGCCGCAGGACTGACCCAGCGCCAACTGGCCGAACAGGCCTGCGCCCAGCCGGAAACCATCGCCTCCATCGAACAGGGCCGCCGCACCCTGCTCCCTCCCCTGGCCCGCGTCCTGGACAGCCTCCTGGACACGAAGGGCACGCTGGAGACGGCGGTGGACAACATGCCGGAGGTAGACCTGATCCCGGCGTGGGCGGAGCAGTACATGGACCTGGAGCGGTCGGCGCTGGCGTTGTCCTTCTTCGCCAATCAGGTTCTGCCCGGCCTGTTGCAGACGGAGGCGTACGCGCGGGCCGTCTTCGGCAGCCGCGTTCCCGCGTTCAGCCCGGAGGAGATCGACACCCACGTCAGCAACCGGCTGGAGCGTCAGGAGATCATGCGGCGCACACTCCCGCCGACTACGAGCTTCATCATCTCCGAGGCGATCGTGCGGGCACCTTTGGGCAGCCCTGTCGTGCATGAGGAGACCCTCCGCCACCTGCGTGCATGTGCTGATCTCCCGGGGTTCGCGCTCCAGATCATGCCTTTGGACCGAGCCACGCACGCAGCCCTCGACGGCCCGTTCATCCTGCTGGAAACACCGGACTACCAGCGCATCGCCTACACCGAAACGCAGCGTGGCAGCCAGCTCATCTCCGACCCGGACGACATCAGCATCCTCGCGCAGAGATATGCGATGCTGCGGACGCAGGCCCTCAACGTCGAGGATTCGAAGGGTCTGTTGGACCGGCTGCTAGGAGAGCTATGAGCACCGCACACACTTGGTTCAAATCCAGCTACAGCGGCAGCGACGGTGGCGAGTGCCTCGAAGTCGCCTACGACTGGCGGAAGTCCAGCTACAGCGGCAGCGAAGGCGGCGAGTGCGTCGAGATCGCCGCCCACCCCCACGCCGTGCACGTCCGCGACTCCAAGAACCCCGAAGGCCCCGCACTCACCCTCGCCCCCACCACCTGGGCCACGTTCACCGGGCACGTAGGACGCTGACGGGACGCCTGTCAATGGGTTCAAGGGGACTGCTGGACCGGCTGCTAGGAGAGCTATGAGCACCGCACACACTTGGTTCAAATCCAGCTACAGCGGCAGCGAGGGCGGCGAATGCCTCGAAGTCGCTTACAACTGGCGAAAGTCCAGCTACAGCGGCAGCGAAGGCGGCGCTTGTCTCGAAGTCGCCTACGACTGGCGGAAGTCCAGCTACAGCAGCGAGCAGGGCGGCGCCTGCGTCGAGGTCGCCGCCCACCCCCGCGCCGTACACGTCCGCGACTCCAAGAACCCCGAAGGCCCCGCGCTCACCCTCGCCCCCACCACCTGGGCCACGTTCACCGGGCACGTAGGACGCTGACGGGACGACTGTCAGTGGGGGCGCCTAGGGTTTTGGCATGGCGACGCTCCCGAATCCTCTCCGCTCCCCGGCCGACACCGGGCTGGAACTCCCGCCCGGCACACTCGTGGTCGACACGGTCGACGGCGCGTGGGACGAGCCACTGCTCTGGTACGGGGACGAGTCCGCGTCCCCCGGCTCGTGGGCCGCGCTGCGCGCGTTGGGGCGGCCGGTCGGGCTGCTTCCGGTACTGATCGACGGCGGGATGCGCACCCAGTGGCCCGAGCACTGGGACCTCACCCCGGCCGGGACGACGTACCCCGGGGACCATGACGCCGAAGACGTCATGAGCGAGGTGTGGGAGGCGTACGCCGACGACGAACTCGACCTCGACGACTCCGAGACCGGCTGGCCGGGCCTGGCCCCCGTGCCGGCTGAGGCGGGGCCGGACACCCCGGACGGTCTGGCGGCCGAGATCGCGGACCAGATGACCCAGATGGACTTCTCGCCGGCCGGAATGCGAGCCGGACTGGTGCCCGCGCGGCGCAGCGCGGACATACCGGCGGCGATCGGCTGGTCGGGACCGCTCAACCACGAGAACGACGTGGCTCGGCTCTGCGCGGTACTCCGTTCCTGGGAGGACCGGTTCGGGGCGCGTGTCGTGGTGCTCGGCTTCGACACGATGGTCGTCTCCGTGAGCCGCCCGCCGACCACGGCGGCGGAGGCCGAGGCGCTGGCCGCCGAGCACTTCGCGTTCTGCCCGGACAACATCCAGCAGTCGACGCTCAACACCCTCCAGACATACGCGGAGAAGGCGGTGCTGAACCAGGTGACGTGGGCGTTCTGGTGGGACTGAGCCGGACTGCAGGTGAGCGCACCAACTCACTTACCGGCCGCCAGGAGCCCGCGCAGTCCGGCGACATGGGCGCTGACGTCGCGTTCGACGGGCAGGGCGGCCTGGGTGTCGGTGGCGGTGGTTGCGGGCTGGCGGCAGGGTTGGCAGAGGCCATCGGGGAGTGCTTCGGGGCGGCCGGGGGTGCCGCATTCGGTGCATTCCATCATCACGCGCCGGGTGGGGGCACCGGCGGGCGGCGGTGTGGGGGTGGTGGGCAGTGCGGGCGGGATTTTGTCGTTGAGGCGGCGGCGGACGAAGCCGACGGGTGAGTCGACGCGGGCGGGCAGTCCGGCGGTGAGGGCGCTGGTGAGGTAGTCGGCGTCAACGCCGCGTGCGAACCACCGCTCGGCCAGGGTCTCCAGGACCGTGCAGTCGGCGGCGGAGAGCGCGAGGCGTGTGTCGACCCGCCCGAGCCCGGCCAGCGCGAGGTACGCGGGGGAGGGGGCAGGGCGCTCCGTCCGGGGTGCAGGCACCGCTTCCCGGACGGGCGCAGGTACCGGTTCCCGCACCGGTACGGGTGCCCGTTCCGGCATCGGTTCCCGTACGGGCTGAGGCGCAGGCTCGGGCACGAGGGCGGACACGAGCACGGGCACGGGCTCGGACACGGGAGCCAGATGGTTCGCCCACCATTCGCTGTCGTGGGCGGTCCGCGACCAGAAGGTCCGGAACACCCACCGCACCTCGTCACCGCCACCGACCGCGCACCGTACGCGCCGCAGGTGCCCGGCCACCGACAGCGCGGTCAGCGCGGAGCTGACGGCCTGCTGCCCGTACAACGGGAGCTGCTTGGCGAGGCACTTCACGCTCATCGTGGCACCCTCGGGCAGCTGCTCGATGAACCCGGCCACATACCGCTCCCGCAAGGGCAGCAGCGCGAAGTCATCAGCACGGGGCGGGAGTTGATCCGGAACAGTTCGCTTGCCGTAACCCGGATGGGCCATCGGGTACGGGGCCGACACTGCGGTCGCAGGCAGGGCGGGACTAAAGTTCTGAACAGCCACGAGATCGGTCCTCTTACTTCGATCTTGGAGGTCAGACCCCGGCTCGGTGCTGAATACACCGCGTCGGGGTCGTTTAGTTCTCGCACCGTAGACACTCGCGACGCAGCGTCGCAAGCTGTCACCATTAGTCATACTTGCTGGCCGTGACGGGTCAGGGAGGTCGGGAAGGTTTTCCCAACCACCCTTCTTTCCCTACCGGTTAAAAGAAGGCGCTCGAACCTCGGAGCTCGTGGCTCGGAGCTCGCGGCTCGGGTCTCAAGCCCCGGGCGGAGCCCGACCCACCGTCCCCCGAACGAGTGACTGGACCCTCTCGAAGCCCGAGCCCCGAGCGTCGAGCTCCGAGCATCGAGCATCGAGCCCCGAGCGTCCAGCGCCCAGCGCCCAGCGCCCAGCGCCCAGCAGAATCACGCATTGGTCTTGACCAATTCTGGGATATGTGGGAATCATGACCGAAGTCGCCACAGAACCTTCATAAATGCCCGCAGGAGAACTACGCATCATGCGCATACCCACCTCTGCCGCTCTCGCGGCGATCGGCGGCGCCCTCGTACTCGGGCTCACCGTCGCTCCGGCCGCCCAGGCCACCCCCGCCCCGACGGACTGCACCACCGACGCCTTCGGCATCGCCGGTAAGTACGGCGAGTTCGTCCTCGGGGACGACGTCCACTCCCCCGACGCCGAAGGTGCGGTAGCCGTCGGCGGCAACGCCGACTTCCGGGGTGGATTCAGCGTCGCCAACGAACTGTCGGCCGCCGAGGTCGACGCCCTGCCCGGCCGGGCGTCGCTCGTCGTCCGCGGCAACCTGCTCAACGGTGGTTCGGCCACCGTCGTGATGAAGGGCAACGCGGTCGTCGGCGGCGCGGTCAAGGACCGCGCCGTCGAACTGCACCACGGCACCTTCAGCCAGAAGGCCGACCTCATCGACTTCGACGCGGAGTTCGCCAAGCTCGGGTCCTACTCCACCGCGCTGGCCGAGGAGCCCGCCACCTCCGGCACCCAGGTGCGGCTCGACGGGAACCGGCTGACGCTGGAGGGCCGCGACAGCGGCCGTAACGTCTTCTCCGTACAGGCGGACCAGCTGGAGAAGGCCAAGGAGGTCTTCATCAAGGTTCCGGCCGGGGCGACGACGATCGTCAACGTCAGCGGACAGGACTACGACATGGCGGCCGCCGGTACCACGGGCTTCTTCCTGTCGGGTGGTCAGGACTTCGTCCTGGACGACAAGCTGCAGAGCGCGTCCGAGGGCAAGGTGCGGGCCAAGCTGCTGTGGAACTTCCCCGACGCCACCAAGGTCACCAAGAACAGCCAGGCCGCCTGGCCCGGCAGCGTGCTCGCCCCCAAGGCCCACCTGGAACTGGGAACGGCGGCACCGGTCAACGGTTCGGTGTGGGTGGCCTCCCTGCACGGTTCCGGCGGCGCCGAGACGCACCACTTCCCCTTCACCGGCTGCCTCCCCGAGGTCCCCGGCGAGGAGACCCCGTCGCCCGGCACGACCCCGAGCAGCACCCCCGGAACAACGCCGCCGGCGACCGGAACCCCGTCTGCCTCGGTGCCTCCGTCCCCCGGCACCGCTCCGTCCGACAGCCCGTCCGAATCCCCGGCACCCGGCACCCCGTCCTCGTCCGACAGCCCCGCACCGGGCACCACCGGTGACAGCGACGGTGGCGGCGACCTGGCCTCGACCGGCAGCAGCGGCACGATCCCGATCGTCATCGGCGGCGCGGCTGTACTCGCCGCAGGCGCCGGCCTGGTCGTGGCGGCCCGCCGCCGCAAGCAGGCCTGAGGCACCCCGTACGACACGCGCCGGGCGCGGACTCACCGCGTCCGGCGCCTCGGTCGCTGATCCGGCCGTGTCCAGTCCGGTCCATCCCATCCGGGCGACCGGACGGACCGGACGGACCGGACGTCATCAGTTTCCCTGCCCCTCCAGCGATTCCGAGATGTCCTCCCACACGGCCGTGTCGGACCGGTATTCGTACACGGGCCGGTTCCTCATGCCGGCCGTGCGGAACGGCTTTCCGTTGTCATCGATGCGCAACGTCCCGCTCCGGCCCTTGCTGGACCAGTCCAGCTCCAGGTACCAGGTCACGTCATGGTCCTCGGTGTGCGCGTTGACGTGGAACACCTCCACATCGGTGGAGCTCACCCGGTACGGGAAGTTCTTCGCCGGTACGGCCTTGCCGCCGTCCTCACCGGCGACCGGCCGCGATACGGGCTGGCTGTCGTCCAGGTCGATATTGAACGACTGCGGCATGATGCCGCCCCCGCAGCCCTCCCCCATCGAGTACGCCGGCCAGTCGTTGGCCGCCGTCTGCTTCACCACCCGGACGTGGAGCGCCTTCAGGACGACCGCATCCCGCGAAGCTCCCTGCAAGGTGAGTTCGATCAGCATCTTTCCGCCGTCCACCCCGCCCAGCTGCGCCGACCAGTTGCGCCTGGCCCTGTCAGCGACGTCCGGCACCGGAGGCATGCCCCTGGGGTCCCGGTCGAGCAGGAAGTACTGCCCGCAGGGCCAGTCCCAGTTGTACGAACTGAGAGTGGAGGTCACCGGCACCCCCTGGGACCCGGCGCCTTTCTCTCCCTCCCCGCCCGCGCCCTGAGGGGCGGTGGGCTTCGTGGCCGTCGCGGAGGGTGACGCGGAACCGCTGGTCGCGGACGGCGAGGGCTTCGAAGGACTCGGCGACGGAGACGTGCTGCCGTTCCGGCCCGGGGTGGGCGGTGCGCTGCTGCGCGGCGTGTCCATACCCTCCTCGCGGGTGCGGTCGTCCGAGTAGTGGTTGATCGCCCACGCGGTGGGCACGGTGAGCGCCACGACCGCGACGGCCGCGAGCAGGACACGCAGCCGCTTGCCGGACAACCGACCCGGGGCCGGTTCGGCACCGGGGCGCCGCGCATCCGGCGTCACGTCGTCGGCCGCCGCTGGACCGGGGGCCCTCTCCGGCTCCGCTTCCGAGCCCGGTCCTGATTCCGTTTCTGATTCCGGTCCCGGTTCTGATCCCGGCCCCGGGGCCGGCTCCAGCCGGTTCACCGGCTCCGGCGGCGGCGAGGCCGCGAGCTCCGCCGTCGCCATCGACGGCTCGAACGCCCCAGCCGCCTCCGGCTTCCGGGCCCCTCGCCGCTTCGCCTCGTCGGCGAGGATCCACTGCCGGTGCAACGCCACCAGCTCGTCCGACGGCGCACGGCACGCGCGCGCGAAGCGCTCGACCGGCGCGTAGTCGTGTGGGACCGCCTCCCCGTTGCAGTACCGGTGAATCGTGGAGGTGCTCATGTGCAGCTTCTGGGCCAGCGCTCCGTAGCTCAGCCCCGAGCGCTCCTTCAGCCCCCTGAGCAATGCGGCGAAGTTCTGGATCTCCGTGCCCACTCTGACCGTTCCCCTCTACTGCCCTCCCGGAACGGCGTCCCAGGCAGGTGATGTCCTTGCAGGTCAGAGGCCATGTTTCCGTTCCAGCGTCCCGTACCCCTCGGCAATCGTTGCCGCCTGATCCGAGGACCGGACACGATGGTGGAACACACCGCAGCAGCACCCCGGCAAGGGCGAGCAGCGCGACTCGTACATTCACCACTTGCCCGTCCCCGGGAGCAGCCGTGCGTACTCGTCCTCAACTCAGCCTGACCGATGCAGTGGCCACAGGAGTTCTGATCGCCTCTGTCGCAACCGTCATCGCACTCCTGTGGAACCTCTGACCACACGCCATTGTCCAGTACATCCGCCGGGCCCCGGTGTGCCAAAGCGGGGCCCCACACTCCACAACACTCAACGAACGGAAAACATCTCGTGCGTACCATCAACTTCCGCCGCGCCGCCCGCACCTCCGCTCTCGGCGCCGTCGCACTGATCGCCTCCCTGTCTCTGACGGCCTGCCAGGGTGATGACGCGGCGCCGCTCGACGACCACGCCTCCGCTTCGGCCGGTTCGTCCCAGACCCCGGCGGAAAGCGCCGGCGCCTCCGGGGACAAGGAGGCGACGAACCCGCCCGCCGACCAGGGCAAGGGCAAGGACTCCACCGGCTCGAACACCGGCTCGGGCTCGGACACCGGCTCCGGTTCGGGCTCCGGCGGCGACAAGGTCAAGGAGAAGCCGGCCGGCGACGACGGCCCGGTCACGCTGGCCTGCACCGGAGCGAACACCAAGCTGTCCATGACCAAGGTGAGCCGCCCCGTCAACCACATGCTGCTCACGATGACCAACACCGGTTCGAAGGCCTGCAACGCCTACTACTACCCGTACCTGAAGTTCGGCGAGGCCCAGGCCGTGCCGAACACCTTCGAGGACAGCAAGCCGCAGGCCGTCACGACCATCAACCCGGGCGAGTCCGCCTACACCGGCGTCATGACGTCCGCCGCCGACGGCAGCGGCTCGAACGGGTACTCCACCAAGGACCTGAGCGTCAGCTTCCAGAACCGCGACGGCAACTCCGACAACACCGGATCGTCGGTCAGTGTGCCGCTCTCCAAGAGCACGTACGTGGACAGCAGCCTGAGCGTCTCCTACTGGCAGATGAGCATGGACGACGCCCTCCAGTACTGAGCACCGCCGACCAGCGCCGACCACCACCACCACACTTCACGGGGAGTACCACCATGCGCAGGAACAGCATCCGCACCACCGTCCTCGCCGCCACCGCCCTCCTGGCCGCCCTCTCCCTCACCGCGTGCGGCAGTGAGGTCGCCGGCAGCGAGAGCGCCAAGGCGGGAGCGGCCGCTCCGGCAGCACACACGGCCGTCGAGCAGTCCCCGCCGGCCCCGACGGCGACGGCCGCTCCGAAGGAGAAGACCACCGGCACCGGCACCGGCAGCACGCCCAAGAACACCGCTGCCCCCGCCAAGAACGACGCGAAGAACGACGCGAAGAACACCACCGGCTCCAGCTCCACGGACCGGGCAGGCGACACCGCCGACCGCACCCCCGTCACCTGCCACGGCGGGAACACCAGGACCAGCGTCAGCACGGTGAGCCGCCCCCTCAACCACCTGCTGCTGACCCTGACCAACACGGGCGACCGCCCCTGCTACGCGTACTACGCACCCAAGCTCCGCTTCGACGACGCCCAGGCCGTCTTCCCCATCCTCGACGACAGCCAGCCCCAGGCCGTCGTGACGCTCGACCCGGGCCAGTCCGCCTACGCCGCCATCGGCCTGACCGGAGAGCCCGGCGCCGGCCCGGCCCCGCGCAAGGCCACCCACCTTCAGGTGAACTTCTCCGGCCGGAACTCCGAAGGCTCCTCGGGCACCCCGGTCAACCTGACGCTCCCGTCCAACACCTACTGGGACGACAACGGCTTCGTCACCTACTGGCAGACCGAGATGGCCGACGCGCTCACCTACTGAACAGCCGCTACTGAACAACCGGCACTGAACCGTACAGACCACCAGCACCACCACCAGCATCACCACTTCACGGGGAGTACCACCATGCGCAGCAACCGCATCCGCACCACCGTCGTCGCCGCCACCGCGCTCCTGGCCGCCCTCTCGCTCACCGCGTGCAGCGGTGACAGCGGCAACAGCGAGAGCAGCAAGGCGGGAGCGGCCGCCCCGGTGGCGAACACCATCGACAAGCAGGCCACGTCCCAGCCCGAGTCCCAGTCCCAGTCCCAGACCGCCGCACCGGAGGAGGGCGCCACCGACGCCCCCGCCACCAACTCCGGCACCAAGACCAGCGGCAGCGGCAGCGGCACGACGAAGAACACCGCGCCGCCCGCCAAGAGCGACGCGAAGAACACCAGCGGCTCCACGGACAAGGCAGGCAACACCGCCAGCAGCAGCAGCAAGAGGGTCACCTGCACCGGCAGCAACACCAAGGTCACCGTCACCAAGGTGAGCCGCCCCATCAACCACCTGCTGCTGACCGTGACGAACGCGGGCTCCCAGCTCTGCGACGCCTACTACGCACCCAAGCTCCGCTTCGACGACGCCCAGGCCGTCTTCCCGATCCTGGACGACAGCCAGCCCCAGGCCGTCGTGACACTCGACCCGGGCCAGTCCGCCTACGCCGCCATCGGCCTGACCGGCGAGCCCGGCAACGGCCCGGCCCCGCGCAAGGCCACCCACCTCCAGGTCAACTTCGCCGGCAAGAACAACGTGGGCTCCACAGGCACCCCCGCCGAGCTGACGCTCCCGGCCAACACCTACTGGGACGACAACGGCTTCGTCACCTACTGGCAGACCGAGATGGCCGACGCCCTCCAGTACTGAGCCCCGTCCGCCCCTTCTGCCCCGTCTGTCCCGCCCACCCCCCGTCCACCCCGCCCACCGGCGGGGCAGGCGGGGCGCGGGCGCGGGCGCGTACGGGGAGTACGCCGTCTCCCACGGGGAAGTCACACACGATGGACCGGACAGAGAGCCTCATCGACCAGTTCCGCGCACAGCCCCCCGAGAGCGACAGGAGACGCGAACTCGTCGCGGGGATAGGCGGCATACTCGCGGACCGGCCCGACCACCCGGCGGCCCTGACCTTCCTCGCCTCGGTGACCGAGGACACCGAGGAGTACGAGCTCGCCAGGATCGAGGCCACGACAGCCCTGCGGCTGTGGCCGCCCACGCAGGACACGCACCGGCAGCGGGCCGCCCGCGCGCTGCTGGCCGTGATGCGCGGGCCCGATGAGGACCTGGTGCGGCAGTACGCGGCCATGGCGCTCGGCCCCTACGCGGACGACCCGGAGATCCACGACGCGATGGCGGCCGCCGTCCTCTCCGACGAGGACCAGCTCGTCCGGGACAACGCCCTGGCCGCGCTCAGCCACGCGGGCCCGAGCGAGGGCCGGGCCGAGGTGCTGCACCGGCTGGCCGACGACCGGACGCTGGGCCGGGAGGCGGCCCGCATCCTCACCGCCTGGGGCGGCGAACCGGTGCTCTGAGGCTTCTGGCATGCAGAATCGTCCAGGGCCGGCCGAGAGACCCTGGCTCAGCTCAAGCCATCGCCTCGGCCAGGTCCTCCGCCTGCTTCAGCACCCGCTCGATCGCCGCGGGCTGCTTGTCCGGCGGATATCCGTACTTCCGCAGGAGCCGGAGCACACGTGCCATGATCCGGTCCCGGGCCTGCTCCTTGAGCTTCCAGTCGACGGTGACGTCCTTACGGATCTGCTCATAGAGCTCATGCGCGATCCGCGCGAGAACCGAGTCCTCCATCTGCTCGACCGCTGAGGGGTCGGCGGCCAGCGCGTCGTAGAAGGCCAGCTCGTCCTCGGTGAGCCCGAGGTCCTTGGCCCGTCCCCGGTCGGCGGAGACCTCCTGCGCCAGCTTGATGAGGAACTTCATGAACTCGGCTGCGGTCAGGAGCCCGTTCGTGTACCGGTTCATCGCGGCGCGTACGCGGCTCGTGAAGCCCTCCTGCCGTGTCAGGTTACGGGGGTGGGCGTCCCGGATCTCCTTGAGCAGTGCCCGGCGCAGCGCCTCGATCGCCAGGTTCGGGTGCTTGGACGCCTGGAGCTTGCGCAGGAGGGACTCGTCCAGATGGGACAGGTCCGGTTTGGTCAGGCCTGCGGCGTCATAGATGTCCACAACGCCGTCGGCTGCGATGACCGAGGCGTGGAGCTGGGCAATGAGCAGCTCCATGTCCGCCGCGGTGTCTGTGCTCTGCTCCTGTCGCTCATCCGCCGTGTACTTCTCCCGCGACTTCCTCACGGACTCGAAGAACCGGATGTCGGGCAGCAGATCCTGTACGCGCTGATCGGTCGGGCAGAGCGAGAAAGCCTGCCGGAGCAGGCCTGAGTGGTACATGAACCGCTGCTTGCGCGTGGCCTGTTCGGGCTCCAAGCCCGGCTCCGGCGCGATCAGGAACTCCAGCACCTCGACAAGGGCCTCACGGTAGGAGCGGGGACCGCCTGCTGCGAATGTGTTCCTCCACCGACACCCGTGCAGGATGTCCACGATCTGCTGGTGGCTCTCCCGGACGATCTGGACCGCACCCGCGAGGTCGGCGCCCAGCATGGGGTCCGCCTGGTCCTGCTCGGAATACTCGGCGAGGGCTTCCTTGATCTCCCGTATGACGCCCTGGAAGTCGACGACCAGCCCGGAGGGCTTGCCGGGCCAGGTGCGGTTGACGCGGGCGATGGCCTGCATGAGCGCGGCCCCGCGCATGCGTTTGTCCAGGTAAAGGGTGTGCAGAGGCGGTGCGTCGAAGCCGGTCAGCCACAGGGACTGGACGATCACCAGCTCCAGTTCGTCCTCAGGGTCGGTCACCCGCTCCTGGATCTTCTTCAGCTGGGTGGGCGTACGGATGTAGTCAGCGACCTCTTCGTCATCCGAAGCGGCGTTCCCCGTGAAGACCACACGGATGCGCCCGGTGGTGTCCGTCAGCAACTCCGACTTCGGGTCACGCTCCCCCGCCCAGTCAGGCCTGCGGCGAATCACCTCCTCAAACAATCGCGCGGCGATGGCCCGGGAGGCGCAGACAACCATGCCCTTGCCCTTGTGGCCCGTAAGCTTCTCCATTTCCTCGCTGCGCGCATCCCAGTGCTCCAGCAGATGCCCGGCCAGCTCCCCGGTCCGGGCGGGTGACCCGATCAGGGCCTCGTACCGCCCGAACTGCTGCCGCGCGGCACGCTTCTCGTCCTCGTCCAGCCCTTCGATCAGGCCTTCCGCGCGAGCATCCAGATCGTCGAGGTCCGCGTCCTTGATGAGGTCGACCTTGACGAGGTGCGGTTCATAGAAGACGGGCACGGTGGCCCCGTCGTCCACGGCCTGGGTGAGGTCGTACGTGTGGATGTTCCCGCCGAACACGCTCTGCGTGCTGCCAGTGTTGTTGTTGATCGGTGTGCCGGTGAAGGCGATGAACGTGGCGTTCGGGAGGGCGTCGCGCAGATTGCGGGCGTAGCCGTCGATGAAGTCGTAGTGGCTGCGGTGCGCCTCGTCGACGACGACGATCACGTCACGGCGGGGCGAGATCTGCGGATGCCTGACGCCGGCCTTGCGCTCGGCCTCGGTCAGCCGGAACTTCTGGAGTGTCGCGAAGACGACCCCGCCGTTGCTCTTCGGACTGTTGAGCAGCTCACGCAGCTTCCCGGCGTCGTCGGCGGTCTGCGGCTCCTGCTTCGTCCTCTTGCGCAGGGTGTCGCTGGCGGCGAACGTCCTGTACAGCTGGTCGTCGAGGTCGATCCGGTCCGTCAGCATGACGAAGGTCGGGCTCGACAGCTCGGGTGTCGAAGCGGCCTTCCCCACGTAGAAGAGCATTTCCTCGCTCTTCCCCGCACCCTGCGTATGCCAGACGACACCCGCCCGACCGTCGGTCGCGAGAGCCGACTCGGTGGCCCGAACGGCCGCGTTCACGGCGATGTACTGATGTGCCTTGGCGAGCTTGACGGTGTTGACGTCGCCGGACTTCTCGGCGGAGTACGAGAGGAAGTTGCCGATCAGGTCCAGGAGACGGGCCGGCTCGAACGCCCCGTACAGCATGCGCTCCAACGCCCGCCCATCCTCGCGCTGATGCTTGCGCAGCATGCGGTTCTGGTCATCGGCGTGCCACGGAGCCATGTGCTGCCAGGGCGTGAAGGGCGTGCCCATGCGGGCGGTGATCCCGTCTGAGGCGAGCATGACGAGAAACGTGGCGAACGTACCGGTCTGCTTCAGCTCGCGCCGGTAGCCCTGGAGCTGGTCGTAGGCGGTGCGTGCGCTGTCGTTGCTGTCGGCCTTCTTCAGCTCGATGACGGCGAGCGGCAGCCCGTTCACGTACAGGACGATGTCGAATATGAACGTGCGGTCCTTGACGCTCTTGATCCGTACCTGACTGGCCGCGATCAGGTTGTTGGCGTGGGGATCGCCGAAGTCGACGGGCCGGATGACGGCATGGCGCGTCTCGCCGGTGGCGGGGTCGTCGTACGGGACGGAGACTCCGCTGGTCAGCCGCTCGTAGAACCGGTGGTTCTCGCGGAGGTCGTGCTGGGTTTGCTGCTCGAGAAGCAGGGATATGGCGTCGCCGGCCACGCTCTCGGGCAGCTTCGGGTAGCGACGCCGGATCGCCTTGCGAAGGTTGGGGTACAGGACGAGGTCCCTCCACCCCTTCCGCACCCCGTACACGGGCCCCGACTCGGCCCCGGGTACGTGCTGCCATCCCATCTCGCCGAGTACTCCGAGGGCGTGCAGCTCCAGCTCCTTCTCGGTGAGACGGTCGATGGGGGGCTCACCGGTGGGGTGGGCCTGCGATCCGGCGTCGGTCATACCTCGTCCTCCACGATGCGGGTTGCGTCCTTGACGCGGAGCTTGCCGGTGATGAGTTGAGGGAGGAGGGTGTCGCGGAGGTCAGTGAGGCTGCGGCACTCGGTGGCCGTCTGCATCACAGTGTTGTGCAGTGCGTCGAGTTTCGCGGACAGCCGTTCACGTTCACCGGTAGCGGGAAGGTAAATGCGCCAGGCGGGCATTTCTTTGAGCGGCAGCCGATCGACGGTGGCGCCGTGGATGGTACGACGCTTAATCTCCTCCTGGAATGCGGGTGCCAGGTAGGCGTGAAGGAGCAGCGCTCCGCTGACCGCGTCGGATTTACTTCGCAGCAGCGCCATGCGGCGCCCGAGGCTTCCCCGGACTCCGGCCGGCATGAGGGCCGCGTCACCAAGGCGTGTTTCGTAAGAGAAGAGCATGTCTCCTGCTTTCGGCTGCACGCGACGTGTCCAGCGAGGAAAGTCGTCCTCGGAGAGATGGGCCGACTCGGCCAGGTCCAGGTATCCACTCTTGAGACTGCTGATACTGAGAAACCAGGGGCCTTCCGGCGTCTTCTGGGGTGTCGCGTGCGGGCCGTCGAAGAGGGCTGCCAGGTCACCGATAGTCTCTGGATGACTGCTCTTTTCCGCCGCCTCGTAGCAAGCGTCGGCGAGGCCCAGAGCGGTGCTGCGGATCCGCTCGTTGAGCGCGATCTTGTCGTCCAGCGCACCGAGCACCTCGGCAATGGCCTGCTGATCCTTCAATTTGGGCGGCATCAGGATCTTCAAGCCCTTGGCAGATCCCACATTAAAATGCTGCTGAACTGCGCCTACCGAATGGGCGGATACGAACGCACTAGATGTCGCATTGATTGAGTAGCACAAGAATCTCGGATCAACTGCGCCCCCCGGGCGAGCAATAATCAAATCGGAGCAGTTAGCGGGACCGAAATCAAATGGAACAACGGCTGCCGCCCCTGGAACCCCCGTTCTGACGATGACGACATCATTTCCACGTAGCATCGACTTCGTCAGACGCTCGTGAAATTCGACACCGATGTGCACGATGCCGGAAAGGTCGATGCGTCCGGGCCTAATGTTTTTCGACCGCAGGAAGGGGATTCCGTGCGGCACGTATTCCTCTGCCATCGAGCCCACATGACCAACTGTGATCTCAGAGCAAAGGCTCTCGAGAGTGACATGCCTCCATTCCCCCATCAAACCCTCCCCAACTGCTCATCCACAACCTTCGCCAACCGCTCCGACTCCGCGAACTGCTCCCGCAGCAACGCCGTCAGTCGCGCGATCTTCGCCTCCACCGGCTCCGCGTCCGGGTCGATCTCAGCCTCCGCCGTACCCACGTACCGCCCCGGCGTCAGCACAAAGTCGTGTTCCGCGATCGCGTCCACGCCCACACTCGCGCAGAACCCCGCCACGTCCTCGTAAGGCGCCCCCTTCTCCGCCCCCCGCCAAGCCCGCACCGTGTCACCGATACGGCCGACGATCTCCTCGGGCGTCAGCTCCTTCAGGGTCCGGTTCTTCATCACGCCGAACTCGTGCGCGTCGATGAACAGAACCTCCCCCTTACGCCCCCGCACCCACCCCGAGTGCCGCCCCTTCCCCTCCGCGAGGAACCACAGGCACGCCGGAATCTGCGTCGACCGGAACAGCTGCCCGGGCAGCGCGATCATGCACATCACCAGGTCGTCCTCGACCATGCCCCGGCGGATGTCGCCCTCGCCGGACTGCTTGCTGCTCATGGAGCCGTTCGCGAGAACGACCCCCGCCCGGCCGCTCGGCGCGAGCTTGCTGATCATGTGCTGGAGCCAGGCGTAGTTCGCGTTGCCGACGGGCGGAGCCCCGTACACCCACCGCTTGTCCATGCCGAGCATCTCCCCGCCCCAGTCGGAGATGTTGAACGGCGGGTTGGCCATCACCACATCCGCCTTGAGCGCCGGGTGCTGGTCGTTGCGGAAGGTGTCGGCCGGCTCGTCACCCAGATTCGCTTCCACACCGTGGATGGCCAGGTTCATATGGGCCAACTGCCAGGTGGTCTGGTTGAGTTCCTGACCGTAGACCGCGACGTTCAGCGGATTCCCGCCGTGCGATTCGATGAACTTCTCCGCCTGCACGAACATGCCGCCCGATCCGCACGCCGGGTCGTACACCCGCTCGCCCGGCTGCGGCTCCAGCACCTCCACCAGCAGCTGCACCACGCTCTCCGGGGTGAAATACTCCCCGCCCTTGCGGCCCTCCTTCAGAGCGAACTCAGCCAGGAAGTACTCGTACACCTCCCCCATGATGTCCCGCGCACCCTTACGGCGGCCGTCGTCGCCCAGCTGCTCCTGGAAGGCAAGCCGGTCCAGCAGCCTGATCAGTCCGACGAGGCGCTCGTCATCGACCCGACCGGCGGCGTAGATCTTCGGCAGGGTCTTCTTCAGCGCCGGGTTCTGCGCCTCGATCGCCAGCATCGCCGCATCGATCGCCTCGCCTACCGTCTGCCCTTCCACGGTCGCGCCGGCCCGCTCGAGAACGGCCTCCCAACGAGCGGTCGGAGGTACGTAGAAGATGCCGGCGCCCGTGTACTCGCGCCGCTCCTCCAGCGTGACAAGGATGTCCTCCTCGCTCCAGCCACCCTCCTCCCTCAGCTCGGCCTCCAGCTGCGCCCGCTTCTCGCTCATCGCGGCGGAGACGTACTTGAGGAAGACGAGGCCCAGCACGAAGTGCTTGTAGGCGGCGGCGTCCAGGCTGCCGCGCAGCTTGTCCGCGGCCTGCCACAGGATCTGCTTCATGTCGGCAGGTTCGGTCTGCTTCTTACGGGGTGGCACGGGGTACTCGTTTCTCTCGTGGTTCAAAAGGGGCGCCTGTCAGGCCCGAGGGCCCGGTTCGGACGGCTGACGCTGACGCAGGCGCAGGTCGCCGTCCGCCACGCCCGCCGCCAACCGCTCGGCCAGTGTGTCCAGTGCGGCCAACTGCCGCCGCACCTCCGCGCGGTGCCGTTCCGCCTCGGCCAGGATCGCTTCCAGGTCGGCGATCTCCTCCCTGGGCAACTGCGGCAGGTCCATGTCCCGTACGCTCACCCGCCGTACGAGGGACCCGCTGCCGCGACGCTGGTTCCGGGGGGCCGCCAGGAGGCGTGCGAGCGCCTGGGGGCGCATCCACAGACTCTCCGGATGCCGTGCCCCACTCTTCGCCGACTCGTTCAGATACGCCCTGTACGCCGCGATCCGCAGTCCCTGCACCGGCGCGAGCAGTACGCAGCCGCCCGCATCATCCACCTGCGTGCGAACCCCGTGCTCGGTCAGCAGGAACACATCACCCCGGTCGGTAACCATCGCCTGCGGGTAGGCGGCCAAGTGTTCGGGGAGAATGCGCCGGCTGCCGATCGGGAGCGCGCCCAGCATCTCCTCCCGCCCGATCACCGGCACTCCTGCGTCACCGATGTCGCTCTCCCGGATGCGGTGGCCAGCCAGCAACCTCAGCGATCCCGCCTTCAGCTGGTCGCCGACCTTGATATGCCGCACCGACTCGGACCGCTTGCGCACACCGAGTCCGCCAAGCCACTCCTTCAGCTGCGGCAGCACATCGAAGGCGCTCTGCCTCGCATCCCTGGTGGCAGCGAAGTGGTCGAGCCCCTGCTCCGGCGAGGCCAGCCGGTGCCCGGGCAGGACTGAGCGGCCGTCGGCGAGAGCCTCGGCACCGGCACTCGCCTGCACGGTGGCATACCGGGCTTCCTCCGCGACCGGCGACGTGCGGGTTCGCAGGATCTCGGCGACATGACGCGGCCAGTCGGCTCCCACGCGCCCGGCAATCCTGTCGGCGTCGACCAGAAGCACCCGTCCTCTGTCCTCTGACGAAGCGTCCCGGCGCAGAACGAGCAGCGCGTGCTCCGCACCGGTACGGAAGGGGTGGATACGGCGTGGCAGTTGAATGATGGCCGCCAGCGAATCTCGGTCGAGCAGTTCCTGGCGCATCCGTACCGTCGGTGTGGGCTCGGCCGTACGGGGACGGGCCAGGGTCCACGACGGAACGACCACGTAACCCCGGCCCTGCGGATTGAGCCGACGCAGCGCTTCGAGCGCCCAGCCGAGCGGCCCGTCCTCGTCGCGGTCCCGTTCGCCCGAGGCGTACGGAGGGTCGGCGACGACGATATCCGCGTGCGAGAGCCGGTACGAGGCATCCGCTCCGAGCCCGGCCAAGGCCTGCGGGGTGTCGAGGTCGGTGGGGGAGGCAAAGACATCCACGGACCCCAGCCAGTGACACAGCAGCCGGGAGATCAGCAGCGTGCGGCGAAAGGCGTCGGGCTCGACCGCCACCAAGTCGCCGTGGCCGTCGAGGTCCTTGAGTCCGAGAAGCAACTCTCCTGTACCCGCACAGAGGTTGATCACCGATGCCTGCTCGTCCGTACCGCCTCCGAGCGACCCGACAAGAAGCGACACCAGGTCCACAACCGTCTGAGGGGTGGCATCCATCGCCAGGTCCGATTCGAGTCGCCCCGCCAGGTTGAGAACCTCATCGGCGGCCGCTCCCTCACCACCACGCACCTCGGCGAGCTCCCTGGCCACATCCCGGACACGGGCAGTAGCAGCAGCCCGATCCGGCAGGAGGGTCGGTGGCAGATACTCGGGAACCCAGGCCTCCCCCTCGGCATCCATCGCCAGGACGGCGAGAACCTGCGCGATGAGACGGTCCGCGGAACGGGTCTCGTACCGAAGGGCGACCAGGCCCCTCACCTTCAGTTCCTGACGGAACCGTTCTCCGTAGGTGACAGGCTCCCCGTCCTTCTCGGTGTCGGCGTCAGGGAGCGGTCGCAGATCGAGCCAACATGCGATCTCCTCGGCGTCGAAAAGCGGTTTTCCGTCGGTGCCGGCGACGGGATCCGGAAACGCTGGGCGCTTGTCGTTCGCCGCCTCCAGCACCTCCCGGGCGAAACGCCGACGCCAGTTGCTGACGGTGGGGCGGCCCACACCCGCGAGCTGTTTGATCTCCCCGAGCGTCACCCGCTCTCCGTGCTGCCCCTCGCTCACAACCGGATCTCCTCGTCTCCGCACAACACCCTCGCCCGCCGGGCAAGCACCTCAGGCACCTGGCTGTACTTCTCATGCCGGGCAGCGGTTTCCGGAGAGAGGTACCGGGTCAGTTCGACGACGGTCCGGAAGTCGTCCTCCAGGCGGCGGTGACAGATCCGCTCATGGTGTGCGATGCGGTTACGGAACAACCGGACCGACTCGAACTCCCTCTGGAGCGGGCCACGCTGCCCCTCGTAATCACGGAAACAGTGCCGCAACGCCGGCTGCCAGAACTGGTACTCGTAGTTGTTGCTCCTGCCCAGGAGCCCCACCCAGAAGCCGAACGTCAGCTTCGCGACCATGTCGTCCGGCCCGACCCTCCTACCGCGCTTGCGCAGCCCCTTCTCAGCGCTCAGGACCTGCTTCTCACTGACATCACTCAACTGCACCCGGGGCGCGTGCCACCAGTCATCTCTCCGGTACCGGTCCACGAGCCGTCGGTGGAGCCGGTTACGTAAGCTCACTTCGAGGTCACGCAGGGGGCTGTGGAACGCCCTCGCGATCTCCCCGTCCCAGGCGTAGAGACGCAGCGCGGCAGCCCGATCACCCCGGCAGTCGTCGAGGTACGGCTTGAAGCGCTGCTGCGAAATCGCCTCGATGACGCCCTGCGCCTCGTTTCCGGTCACTGCCCCCACCTTTCGGACCGCCCGCAGGCGTGTTAGCCTCGCTGATGTACGCCTTGGAGTCCTGTCACTGCTCAGACACACAGCCCGGGGCACAGCCTGGTAAACCGCCGTCGTGTGTGCCCGTCCGATTCAGGCGCACACGACGGCGTACCTATGCCGCCCGTCGGCAGACACCGGGCCGCCGACGGCATCGCCGCCTCGGCTTCGTATGACCCTAGCGACTCACTGACGATCTGTCCACGCTCAACAACCTACGATTGCCGAGAAGCGCCCTTCTCAGTCGACTCCCGCATCAAGTCACCTCATTGAGAAGGGATGCAACCCTCGTGTGCGCGGGTCGCATCCCTCAACATTCCTTCAATTCCGTCGGCAATTCCGTCGGCAATTCCGTCGGAATCCCCTCAGCTTTTCCCTCGCCGCTGGTCGCCCAGCCGCTGCGCGACCTCCGTCGCCCAGTACGTCAGGATCATCTGCGCACCCGCCCGCCGGATACCGGTCAGGCTCTCCATGATCGCCGCGTCCCGGTCGATCCAGCCCTTCTCCGCCGCGGCCTCGATCATCGAGTACTCGCCGCTGATCTGGTACGCGGCGACCGGCACGTCCACCGACTCGGCGACCTTCGCCAGGACGTCCAGGTACGGTCCGGCCGGCTTGACCATGACCATGTCCGCGCCCTCGTCGAGGTCGAGCGCCAGCTCGCGCAGGGACTCGCGGGTGTTGGCCGGGTCCTGCTGGTACGTCTTGCGGTCGCCCTTGAGCGAGGAGCCGACGGCCTCGCGGAACGGGCCGTAGAAGGCGGAGGAGTACTTCACCGTGTACGCGAGGATCGAGACGTCCTCGTACCCCGTCTGGTCCAGCGCGTCGCGGATCACGCCGACCTGGCCGTCCATCATGCCGCTGGGGCCGACCACATGGGCGCCCGCGTCGGCCTGGACCTGGGCCATCTCGGCGTACCGCTCCAGCGTCGCGTCGTTGTCGACCCGGCCGTCCTCGGTCAGCACACCGCAGTGGCCGTGGTCGGTGGTCTCGTCCAGACAGAGGTCGGACATCACGACGAGATCGTCACCGACCTCCTCGCGCACCGCGCGCAGACCGAGCTGGAGGATGCCCTCCGGGTCGGTGCCGGCCGTGCCGCGGGCGTCCTTCTTCTCCTCCAGCGGCACGCCGAAGAGCATGATCCCGGCGACACCCGCCGAGACCGCGTCGACCGCTGCCTTCCGCAGGGTGTCCAGGGTGTGCTGCTGCACGCCGGGCATGGCCGAGATGGGAACGGGGGCCGCGATGCCCTCACGCACGAACGCGGGCAGGATCAGATTCGCCGGGTCGAGCCGTGTCTCGGCGACCATCCGCCGCATCGCGGGGGTCGTCCGCAGCCGTCGGGGGCGAGAGCCGGGGAAGTTTCCGTACACAGTCATCCTTCGAGACTAGACCCGCACACATCAGCGTCTTACCGACACCTGCGCCGGGAAAAGAGGGCCCGTTCAGCAGAGCGGGGCCCGGCCGCTTCACGGAGAAGCAGCCGGGCCCCGCATCCGTTGCGCCGGATCAGGTCGTCGTACGACGCCGCCGCGCGCCGGGACGGCGCTCGCTCGGCCGCGTCACCGGGTCACCGGCCTCCTTCGCCGCGTCCCGGCGCTGCGCACCGAAGGCGGCGAGCGCCTCGGCGAGCTTGTGCACGGACGGCTCCGGGGACAGGACATCGACGCGCAGACCGTGCTCCTCGGCGGTCTTCGCCGTGGCCGGGCCGATGCACGCGATGACGGTCACGTTGTGCGGCTTGCCGGCGATGCCGACCAGGTTGCGCACCGTCGAGGACGAGGTGAAGAGCACCGCGTCGAAACCGCCGCCCTTGATGGCCTCACGCGTGTCGGCGGGCGGCGGCGAGGCGCGGACCGTGCGGTACGCGGTGACGTCGTCGACCTCCCAGCCGAGCTCGATGAGACCGGCCACCAGTGTCTCGGTGGCGATGTCGGCACGCGGCAGGAAGACGCGGTCGATCGGGTCGAAGACCGGGTCGTACGGCGGCCAGTCCTCCAGCAGACCGGCGGCGGACTGCTCACCCGAAGGCACCAGATCCGGCTTCACACCGAAGTCGACGAGCGCGGCGGCGGTCTGCTCACCGACGGCCGCGACCTTGATCCCGGCGAAGGCACGGGCGTCGAGCCCGTACTCCTCGAACTTCTCCCGGACGGCCTTCACCGCGTTGACGCTGGTGAACGCGATCCACTCGTAGCGGCCCGTGACCAGGCCCTTGACCGCGCGCTCCATCTGCTGGGGCGTACGCGGCGGCTCGACGGCGATCGTCGGGACCTCGTGCGGCACCGCACCGTACGAGCGCAACTGGTCGGAGAGCGACGCCGCCTGCTCCCTCGTACGCGGCACGAGCACCTTCCAGCCGAACATCGGCTTGGACTCGAACCACGAGAGCTGGTCGCGCTGGGCGGCGGAGCTGCGTTCCCCGACCACGGCTATGACGGGCCGGTGCCCCTCCGGCGACGGGAGAACCTTGGCCTGCTTGAAGAGCTGGGCGATGGTGCCCAGCGTCGCCGTCCAGGTGCGCTGGCGGGTCGTCGTGCCGCCGACCGTCACGGTCAGCGGGGTGTCGGGCTTGCGGCCCGCCGAGACCAGCTCACCGGCGGCCGCGGCCACCGCGTCGAGCGTCGTCGAGATGACACACGTGGCATCGCTCGCGCCGACCTCGCTCCAGCAGCGGTCCGAGGCGGTACGGGCGTCGACGAACCGGACGTCCGCGCCCTGCGCGTCACGCAGCGGCACCCCGGCGTACGCGGGCACCCCCACGACGTTGGCGACACCGGGCACGACCTCGAAGGGAATGCCGGCGGCCGCGCAGGCCAGCATCTCGCCGCCCGCGTTCCCGTCCAGGCCGGGGTCACCGGCGACGGCACGGACGACCCGCCTGCCGCCCTTCGCGGCCTCCATGACAAGATTGGCCGCGTCCCTGAGAACGGGTACACCGACGGCTGTTGACTGCACGTCAACAACCGTCAGCTCAGGCGTGCTTACGCCTGCCCGCGCATGGCAGCGAACGACGCCGAGAACGTCCGGCTCGGCGACAAGAACGTCCGCGCTCGCAAGCGCCTCGACGGCGCGCAGAGTCAGCAGTCCCGGGTCGCCGGGACCGGCGCCGAGGAAGGTGACGTGCCCTGCGGACAGGACAGGGAATTCGGATGCGGCGGGGCCGGTGGGGCTCAAAGTGCTCGCTCCCCCATAAGACCGGCCGCACCCTTGGCGAGCATCTCGGCCGCGAGTTCGCGACCGAGGGCCGCCGCGTCGTCGTGCGACGTGGGGACGGGACCGGTGGTGGACAGCTGTACCAGCGAGGAACCGTCGGTGGACCCGACGACTCCGCGCAGGCGCAGTTCGTTGACAGCCTGACCGTCGGCCAGGAGGTCGGCCAGCGCACCCACGGGTGCGGAGCAGCCTGCCTCCAGAGCGGCGAGCAGGGCACGCTCGGCGGTCACGGCGGCCCGAGTGTACGGGTCGTCGAGCTCGGCGAGCGCGGCGGCGAGGTCAGCGCTGCTGGCAGCGCACTCGATCGCCAGTGCTCCCTGGCCGGGAGCGGGCAGAACGGTGTCGACCGACAGGAAATCGGTCGCCTCACCGGTCCGGCCGAGACGGCTGAGTCCGGCCGCGGCGAGTACCACCGCGTCCAGTTCACCGCTTCGTACAAAACCAATACGCGTATCGACGTTGCCACGGATCGGCACGATCTCGAAGCCGAGGCCGTGAGCGCGGGCGTACGCGTTGAGCTGCGCCATGCGGCGCGGCGAGCCGGTGCCGATCCGGGAACCGGACGGCAGCTGCTCGAAGGTCAGCCCGTCCCGCGCCACCAGCACGTCACGCGGGTCCTCGCGCACCGGCACGGCGGCCAGCGTCAGGCCCTCGGGCTGCGTGGTCGGCAGGTCCTTCAGCGAGTGGACGGCGAAGTCCACGTCGCCGCGGAGCAGCGCTTCGCGCAGCGCGGCGACGAACACGCCGGTCCCGCCGATCTGCGCGAGCTGCTCCCGGGAGATGTCCCCGTACGTGGTGATCTCGACGAGCTCCACGGCCCGCCCGGTCACCTCGGTGACGGCCTCGGCCACCAGGCCGGACTGCGCCATGGCGAGCTTGCTGCGCCGGGTCCCCAGCCGCAGCGGCTCGGTGGCCCCCGCGCCCAGGGGTGAGTTGTCGGTCATGACCGCCCTCGCTTCGGGTCGTTCAGGTCTGCCCGGGAGACGGCGGCGACCGTCTGCGGGTCGAGGTCGAAGAGTTCCCGCAGCGCATCGGCGTACCCGGCGCCGCCGGGCTCGCTGGCGAGCTGCTTGACCCGCACGGTGGGCGCGTGCAGGAGCTTGTCGACGACGCGGCGCACGGTCTGTGAGATCTCGGCGCGCTGCTTTTCGTCCAGGTCGGGGAGGCGTCCGTCCAGCCGTGCGATCTCGCCCGCGACCACTCCGGCGGCCATCGTGCGCAGGGCGACGACGGTGGGAGTGATGTGGGCGGCGCGCTGGGCGGCACCGAAGGCGGCGACCTCGTCGGCGACGATGGTGCGCACCTGGTCCACATCGGCGGCCATCGGGGCGTCGGCGGACGCCTCGGCGAGCGACTCGATGTCGACGAGGCACACACCGTCGAGGCGGGCGGCGTCGCCGTCGATGTCGCGGGGCATCGCGAGGTCCAGCAGGGCGAGGCGGACCGGCCCGGTGGACTGGGCGGGCACGGTGACCCGGCGGACGGCCTGCGCCTGCGCGGTCGCGGTGGCGGAGCCGTTCTCCACCCACGCGGCGTGCTGGTCCAGATCGGCGGGCGGCGCGGCGACGGGCGCGGCAGGCGCCTCGCGCGGGGCGAATTCCAGCCCGAGCGCACCGGCGACGGCCTCGGCGCTCAGCACCAGACCGGTCGCACCGGTGCAGGAGACGACGACATCGGCACGTGTCAGTTCGTCGCAGACCGCGGCCATCTCCACGGCGTGGGCGGCCACTCCGGTGCCGCCGGCCTGGTTGAGGATCTCGACCAGCCGGTCGGCGCGGGCACGGGTGCGGTTGGCGACGACGATCTCGGCGACACCGGTACGGGCCAGGGTCGCGGCGGCCAGCGAGGACATCGAGCCCGCGCCGATCACCAGGGCGCGCTTGCCCTTCGCCCAGACCCCGGGGTCGCGCCCCTCGGCGAGCTGCTCCAGACCGAACGTGACGAGCGACTGCCCGGCCCGGTCGATCCCGGTCTCGCTGTGGGCGCGCTTGCCGACCCGCAGGGCCTGCTGGAAGAGGTCGTTCAGCAGCCGGCCGGCGGTGTGGAGCTCCTGCCCCAGCGCCAGCGCGTCCTTGATCTGGCCGAGGATCTGGCCCTCGCCCACGACCATCGAGTCCAGTCCGCAGGCCACCGAGAAGAGGTGGTGGACGGCCCGGTCCTCGTAGTGCACATAGAGATACGGAGTGAGCTCGTCCAGACCGACGCCGCTGTGCCGGGCGAGCAGGGTGGACAGCTCGGCGACGCCCGCGTGGAACTTGTCCACGTCGGCGTACAGCTCGATGCGGTTGCAGGTGGCGAGGACGGCGGCCTCGACCGCGGGCTCCGCGGCGAGGGTGTCCCGGAGCAGCTCGGCCTGGGTGCCGGCGGGCAGCGAGGCCCGCTCCAGCACGGAGACGGGAGCGCTGCGGTGGCTCAGCCCTACGACAAGGAGACTCATGCCGGCATCACGGCGGGCATGTCCCCGTCGGGTCCCTTCCGGCTGGTGGTCGCGGCGCGCACGGGCGGTGCGGCCGGGTCGGGGCCGTCGTCCGCGGTGGCGTCCTCGCCCGCCTTGCGCTGCTCGTGGAAGGCGAGGATCTGGAGCTCGATGGAGAGGTCGACCTTGCGCACGTCGACGCCGTCGGGCACCGAGAGCACGGTCGGGGCGAAGTTCAGGATGGAGGTGACGCCGGCGGCCACCAGACGGTCGCAGACCTGCTGCGCCGCGCCGGGCGGGGTGGTGATCACGCCGATCGACACGCCGTTCTCGCTGATGATCCGGTCCAGGTCGTCCGCGTGCTGGACGGGGATGCCGGCGACGGGCGTTCCGGCCATCGCGGGGTCGGCGTCGATCAGCGCGGCGACCCGGAACCCGCGGGAGGCGAAACCGCCGTAGTTGGCGAGGGCGGCGCCGAGGTTGCCGATGCCGACGATGGCGACCGGCCAGTCCTGCGTGAGGCCGAGTTCACGGGAGATCTGGTAGACGAGGTACTCGACGTCGTAGCCGACGCCGCGCGTCCCGTACGAACCGAGATAGCTGAAGTCCTTGCGCAGCTTGGCGGAGTTGACCCCCGCCGCCGCGGCGAGCTCCTCGGAGGAGACCGTGGGGACCGAGCGCTCGGAGAGCGCGGTCAGCGCACGGAGATACAACGGAAGTCGGGCGACGGTGGCCTCGGGAATTCCTCGGCTACGGGTCGCCGGTCGGTGGTTTCGGCCAGTTGCCACGGTGCTCCTGCGGGATGAGCGGGGCTGCAGGCGGCCGTATGTCCCAGGGCCGCCCCGTCGAATGCAGGCTATGTCTTTGTGAACGCGTGCACAAAGATAGTGTCCGATTTGTCCGGTCAAAGTGACCGGGGTCACGCGCATTCGCCGCGCGATCCAGGAACCGCCGATCGCATCAGCCCGTTGCGGGCCCGAAGGGGGCAAGGTGGTACACACTCCTCACGACTACGCCCCCGAGACCACTCAAAACGCCCATGATGTTAACCGGGTTTCACTCAGGAAAGCAGCGCCCTGCGCAGTCTTACCGGGTCCACCCGCCAGAACGTGTGCTGTTCGTTATCAATGAGGACCACGGGGATCTGCTCCCAGTACTCCCGGTACAGCTCATCGTCCCTGGTGATGTCCTTCTCCTCCCAGGACGCGCCGGTCTCCTCACAGACCGTGCGCACCACCAGCCTGGCATCGTCACAGAGGTGACACCCGGGTTTCCCGACGAGGGTCACCACCCGGTCCGCGGGCTTCTTCTTCGTACGACGCAACAGGGCACTCATACCCTTCATTCTCCGCCGCGCGGAGACCTGCCCGGCCCCATGCCCGCACCACGCCCCCCACACCCCCAATCACCCGTTCAGCAGTTCGGTCCCCGAGAGTTCACGCCCTGGCATCCCGGCAGGTCGGGAAGGGCCGAACCGACTGGCTATGCTCACGACATGGCCGCTCTTGGATGGCTCACACCCCGCAGGCGTTCCGCGACAGCACGGAGCGTGCTGGCAGGCGAGGCAGCAGCAGAGGCAGCGCGGAAGTCGTCGCTCGACGCCGAGCGGTCCGCCGAAGCCGAAGCTGAAGCCGACGCCGAGGCCGGCGCCACGCCCGGCGCGGAGGAACGGGAACCCGAGTTCCCCGTCGTCGGGGACGAACGGGCCGCCGCCTTCTTCGACCTCGACAACACCGTGATGCAGGGCGCCGCGATCTTCCACTTCGGCCGCGGCCTGTACAAGCGGAAGTTCTTCGAGCGCCGTGAACTGACCCGGTTCGCCTGGCAGCAGGCCTGGTTCAGGCTGGCCGGCGTCGAGGACCCCGAACACATGCAGGACGCGCGCGACAGCGCCCTGTCCATCGTGAAGGGGCACCGTGTATCCGAACTGATGTCCATCGGTGAGGAGATCTACGACGAGTACATGGCCGACCGCATCTGGCCCGGCACCCGCGCCCTCGCCCAGGCCCACCTCGACGCCGGCCAGAAGGTCTGGCTGGTCACCGCCGCCCCGGTGGAGACCGCCACGATCATCGCCCGCCGCCTCGGCCTGACCGGCGCGCTCGGCACCGTCGCCGAATCCGTCGACGGCGTCTACACCGGGCGCCTCGTCGGCGAACCGCTGCACGGCCCCGCGAAGGCCGAGGCGGTACGCGCCCTGGCCGCGGCCGAGGGCCTGGACCTGGCGCGCTGCGCCGCGTACAGCGACTCGCACAACGACATCCCGATGCTGTCCCTGGTCGGACACCCGTACGCGATCAACCCGGACACCAAGCTCCGCAAGTACGCCCGCGCCCGTGACTGGCGGCTGCGCGACTACCGGACGGGCCGCAAGGCGGCCAAGGTCGGCATCCCGGCCGCGGCCGGAGTGGGCGCCCTCGCGGGCGGCACCGCCGCCGCCGTCGCCCTGCACCGCCGCCGCCGCTGACCCCGGTCGCCCGTGTTGACCGGGTCACCCTCGCCCGACCACAACCTGTCGCGGCTACTGGCAGATCTCGAAGTAATTCGATCAATAACCGGTCACGATGTGCTACTTGATGTGTCGAATAGTCGCTACAGAAACGACGTAACCGGTGATTTGAGCAACTGGGTGTAGCACTGCCTGTACGAAGCGTTATTCTCCTCAGACGCATTCGGAACCCACCACTCACTACGACGAGTGACGGTTTCGCACTGCACGTGATGGAAGCTCTGCCTCTGGGAGTCCCGTGTACCCACACGTCGGGGTTGACGCCTCGGGCCTGGCTACGCTGCGCGCAACGGTCGCCGACCGCTTGCGCGGCTTCGTCCCCACCGCGTACGCCGTACCCGCCTTTGCCACCCCTGCGCCTGCCGGCCCTTGCTACGCCCTGGCCGAACGCGGTGCGGCGGTCGGAAGACGCAGCAACCGCGGCGCAACGACCACGTCCACCGTTCGTCGGCCGACAGCTGACAGCGACAGCGCGCGCATGATGGATCTCGTCGAGCGCGCACAGGCCGGTGAGGCTGACGCCTTCGGCCGTCTCTACGACCAGTACAGCGACACCGTGTACCGCTACATCTACTACCGCGTGGGCGGCAAGGCGACAGCGGAGGACCTCACCAGTGAGACCTTCCTGCGTGCCCTGCGGCGTATCTCCACGTTCACCTGGCAGGGCCGCGATTTCGGCGCCTGGCTGGTCACAATCGCTCGCAACCTGGTCGCCGACCACTTCAAATCCAGTCGATTCCGGCTGGAAGTGACCACCGGCGAAATGCTCGACGCCAACGAGGTCGAGCGCAGCCCCGAGGACTCCGTCCTGGAGTCCCTCTCCAATGCCGCACTGCTGCAAGCCGTGCGCCGACTCAACCCCCAGCAGCAGGAGTGCGTGACCCTGCGCTTCCTGCAAGGGCTCTCGGTCGCCGAGACCGCCCGGGTGATGGGCAAGAACGAGGGCGCGATCAAGACCCTGCAGTACCGCGCCGTCCGCACACTTGCCCGACTCCTTCCGGACGATGCCCGCTGACCCCACCCCGGGCCGAATCACTCTCGGCAATACGTTCATCACGCACTGGTCCGATCATCTTTCGTGCGTAACCCAAGTGCCGCGCCACTCGTTGTGCCGGTTGCAGGCCCCCTGTCGTCACCCCATGTCCGCAGACACTCACTCAATCGTGTGGATGCGCTCAAGGTGTGCAACCTTCCGGACGCTCAGGGGAGTCGACCGTCATGACGAGAGGAGGTGCCGCCAGTGATCGCAAACGTTTCGGCACACCGGCGGGCGAACGCCTTCGCCCAGGCCGTGGAGGAGCAGTCGCTCCGCGGTGCGGCGGCCGTACAGCCCGAGGAACCGGCCGAACCGGCCGACCGCGGACCGCTGTTGGCCCTGGCGAACGGCCTCGGTGAGCTACCGAAGCCGGTATTGGATCCCGAGGTCAAAGTGGTGCAGCGAGCCCAGCTCGTCGCCGCCATGGAGGCCATGTTCGCCGCGGGCGGCGCGTCCGCGGCCCCTACAGTTCCCGAACAACGGGGCAAGGGGGCCCACCGGGCCTCCCCGCTCCGCAAACTGCGCCCCAAATCGCGCTGGACGAAAGGCCTCGCGGCCGGCGGACTCACCGTCGGTGTGGCCGCGGGAGCCTTCGGCGGAGTGGCCGCCGCCAGCTCCGACGCCCTCCCGGGCGATTCCCTCTACGGGCTGAAGCGCGGCATGGAGGACCTCCACCTCAACCTGGCCGGCAGCGACACCGACCGCGGCGAGGTCTACCTGGACCAGGCATCGACCCGGCTCAGCGAAGCCCGCAGGCTGATGGAGCGCGGCCGCGCGTCCGACCTGGACCACGAACAGCTCGGCGAGGTCAGGCGCACCCTCAACGGCATGACGCACGACGCCACCGAGGGCCACCGCCTGCTCCACGCCGCCTACCAGCGCAACGGCGCCATCGGGCCGATCCAGACCCTGGACTCCTTCTCCCGCTCGCACCGCGACAGCTGGACCAGCCTCCGCGACCGGTTGCCCGTCCAGCTGACCGAGCTCGGCGACCAGGTCAGCTCCGTCTTCGCGGCCATAGACGAAGAGGTCGCGCCGCTGCAGTCGCTGTTCCCCCGCGCCAAGGAGAAGAGCGGCGGATCGCAGCAGTCCGGCTCCACCGACACCGGCACCGGCACGGCCCCGTCCTCGCACCGGCCATCGCCGTCGTCCTCCGCACCCGCCGACGCGCACGACGGCAAGAAGGGCAGCAGCTCCTCGCCCCACCCGTCGGGCTCGAACAGCACCCCGGCGGACGGCCTGATCGGGGGCGGCACGGACGACCTCTTCGACCCGCCGTCGCAGGACACCACCGAACCGTCGAAGGACACCCCGAGCACGCCACCCACGCCGGACATCACCCTGCCCCCGCTGATCCCCGGCCTGATCGGAGGCCTCGGGATCGACAGCAGGAACGACTCCTGACCCCACCGCCGGACGGGCACCCCCAAGCCCGTCCGGCCAACACAAGCCCGTCCGGCGATTGAGGACAGAGCCCCCGCCCGAGCGCGCCCGAGGCCGACAAAATCCAGCCCGTCCGGCGATTGAGGACAGAGCGGCACGCCGGGCGCACCCGGTCACCTCAGAAGAACACCGACCGCCGCTGCACCAGCAACTTGTACAGCGTGTGCTGAATCTGCTCCCGCACCTGATCCGTCAGATTGAACATCAGCATCGGATCCTCCGCCGCCTCCACCGGATACCCGTCCGTGGGAATCGGCTCGCCGAACTGAATCGTCCACTTCGTCGGCAACGGCACCGCCCCCAGCGGCCCCAGCCACGGAAACGTCGGCGTGATCGGGAAGTACGGCGTACCCAGCAGCCGCGCCAGCGTCTTGGAGTTGCCGATCATCGGGTAGATCTCCTCGGCCCCCACGATCGAGCACGGCACGATCGGCACCCCGGCCCGCAGCGCCGTCGACACGAAGCCGCCCCGCCCGAAGCGCTGGAGCTTGTACCGCTCGCCGAACGGCTTGCCGATGCCCTTGAAGCCCTCCGGCATCACCCCGACGACCTCGCCCTGCCTCAGCAGCCGCTCCGCGTCCTCCGCGCACGCCAGCGTGTGCCCCGCCTTGCGGGCCAGCTCGTTGACGACCGGCAGCATGAAGACCAGGTCCGCCGCGAGCAGCCGCAGATGGCGCCCCGCCGGGTGGTTGTCGTGCACCGCGACCTGGAGCATCAGCCCGTCCAGCGGCAGCGTCCCGGAGTGGTTGGACACGATGAGCGCCCCGCCGTCCGACGGGATGTTCTCGATGCCCTTCACCTCGACCCGGAAGTACTTCTCGTACATGGGCCGCAGCACCGACATCAGCACCTGGTCGGTGAGTTCCTCGTCGTAGCCGAACTCGTCGACGTCGTACTCACCCGTGACCCGCCGCCGCAGGAACGCGAGCCCGCCCGCGATCCGCCGGTCCCAGCCACCCCGTTCCGCCTCCTCGGGTGCCACCACGGCCTCCTCCGGCTCCTCCGGCTCCTCCGGCGGCAGCCCGGCGTCCGACTGCCCCGGCAGGGCGCTCACGGACCCGTTGCCGCGTCCTGGGGACCGCCGCCGCGCGGCACGCGGCGAGCCCCCCGACCGCGAACGGTCGTCGTCGAACGGAATGACCTTGGCATCCGCCATCGTCGGTGCGCTCCTCTACCTGCCGCTCGGGGTCGGGTGTGTGTCGCCGCCGGCCCCGGTGATCCCCGGAGCCCCGCCGGTCCCCCCGGCGAACGGCATCGCCGCCAGTCTGCCGACGGCCCGGCCCACCGCCTCGGGCGGCAGCAGCCCCGGCCCCCGGCTGCGCGCGAAATCCGCGAACGTCTCCACCGTGGTGAACCGCGGCCGGAAGCCCAGGGTCTCGCGCATCTGGACCGTGGAGACCACCCTGCCATGGGTGAGCAGCCGGATCTGCTCCGGCGAGAAGTCCGTCATCCCGATCGTACGGAGCGCCTGGCCGACCCAGGTGACCGCGGGCAGCAGCAGCGGCATCGTCGGCCGCCCCAGCCGCCGCGAGCACTGCGAGAGCAGCAGTACCCCGTCCCCGGCGATGTTGAAGGTGCCGCTGTTCAGCGTGCCGCGCAGCGGCTCGCTCGCGGCGATGCCGAGTACGTCGATCACATCGTCCTCGTGCACGAACTGGAGCCTCGGGTCGTACCCGAACACCGTCGGCAGCACCGGCAGCGCCAGATAGTCCGCGAGCGGCGAATCCGCGTCCGGCCCCAGGATGTTCGCGAACCGGAGCACGCACACGGCCACGTCCGGCCTGCGGCGCGCGAAGCCCCGTACGTACCCCTCGACCTCCACCGCGTCCTTCGCGAAGCCTCCGCTGGGCAGGGACTTGGGCGGGGTGGTCTCGTGGAAGACCGCCGGGTCGCGGGGCGCGGAGCCGTACACCCCCGTGCTGGACTTGATCACCAGCCGCTGAACGGCCGGGGCCTTCTGGCACGCACCGAGCAACTGCATGGTGCCGATGACGTTGGTCTCCTTGACCGCGGTACGGCTCTGGACCCCGAGCCCCTTCCCGCTGACGTCCAGATGGACGACCGTGTCGACCGAGTGCTCGGCGAGGACTCTGGCGATGGCGGGCTGGCGGATGTCCGCACGCACGAAGACGGCGTCACCCAGCTGATGGCCGGGCGCGACCGCGTCGACCGCGATCACCCGGTCCACGCCCGGATCACGCTGGATGCGCCGCACGAAGCGGCCGCCCAGCTGCCGGGCCGCTCCCGTGACGAGCACGACCTTCCCCAAGATCAGCGCCTTCCGTCGGTCTCCCGTGAAGTGAGTCGGAGGGGTCCTCGAAGAGGTTCTCCCCGGTCGTCACCGTAGCGGGTGGAGGTTGCCCCGTGACGCCCGCACGGCAGGCTCGTGCCGCGTCATGGCCCGAATGCCCGCAACCGCTGTGCGCGTGGCCGGCCCGGCGGAGGCGGTCCGCACAGCACCGCAGCCCTCCCGCCGGTAAGGCGGAAGGGCTGCGGATTTCACGAACTGCGTTCGCCTACTTCTTGTTGCGACGCTGAACGCGAGTGCGCTTGAGCAGCTTGCGGTGCTTCTTCTTGGCCATCCGCTTGCGCCGCTTCTTAATGACAGAGCCCACGACTACCCTCGCTCACTTCTTCTTCACTGGTGCGGGGCGTCTGGGCCCACACGACCTACGTCGGCCTAGCCTACCCGCCACCGGGTGAGGGACGTAATCCGAGGGGAATGTCAGGCCGACCCCACCCCCACGAAGGACTCCCGGAGATACTCGTGAACCGCTTGCTCCGGCACCCGGAAGGACCTGCCCACCCGGATCGCCGGCAGATGACCACTGTGCACCAGGCGGTACACGGTCATCTTCGACACTCGCATGACCGAGGCGACTTCCGCCACGGTCAGAAACTTGACCTCGTTGAGAGGCCTCTCGCTGTCAGCAGCCATGATCCACCTGTACCTTCCGCACGCGACGCGCACCGGCTTCCCCTCCGGTGACTCTTCGTCGATGTGCGCTCACTCCCCAGATTAGGGGCGGGTGATGCGAGTGGGGAAGAGGAGAGACGATCGGCCGCCTACTGTGACAGACACGCCCGATTGAGCACATAGCGCGTGAGCGGCAGGTAGTAGGCGGAGCGCACGGCGTCGTCGAGCGGAACGGCGACCGACACCCTCCCCTCGGCCTCACCGACGAACAGCGCCGGGTCGTCCGTATCGGCCAGCCCGATCGCCTCGATGCCCAGCTGACCTGCCCCGCAGACCCAGCCGTGGTCCCCGACGACGAGTTCCGGCAGCGGCCCCCGGGCCTCCGCCGCGGCCTCCAGAGCGACCCTGACCGGCAGCGGGGAGTGGGAGTGTGCGCCGGTACCACCACCGGGCACTCGCACGCCGGGTTCGCGCACCAGCGCGACTCCCCGTACGTAGTCGAGGTGGTACGTGCGTACGCCGAACCGGGTCGTTATGTCGATACATCGCCCCTGCGCGGGGGTGAGGACAGCGCACCCCACCGACGACAAAGCGTCTGCCAGCGCTGCGTAGAAGCCGAGCAATCGGTGCGGATGTCCCGTCCCGAACAGCACCGGCGCCCGCCGCAGAGCCGCGTCCGACAGCCGCGCGGCGAACGCGTCCAGCCCCGCCAGCGTCCGCTCCGGATCGATCACATCAGGACCCGAGACATGCGCGGGATCGTCCGAGACCCCGCACTTCTCGGCCATGAGACGGAGCAACTCCCGTTCCCCCCAGCCCCGTCCGGGATCGAGGCCGAGCGTCACCCGGGGGTCTCTGGCCGCGAAGAGCCGGTAACTCCGCAGACTCACTTCCCGCGGGGTGGCCACGGGCCCGGCCAGCCGGGCCGCCAGCAGATGAGCGCGCAGCGCTCCGGTGCTCAACACCCTGCCGATGTTCCCGTACCCGCACCGCCCGGGGGCCAAAAGCCGGGTTACGCCCCACAGTTGGCGTAACCGCTGGACGCGACGGCCGGGCGTCAGGTAAGCAGCCCCCGCAGCGGGAAGACGGCACGGCGGCTCGCCAGCACCGCCTGGTCCAGCCGGTCCGCCGGGTCGTACCCCTCTTCCCACGCCTTCCACGACGGGGTGCGGCCGTCCGTCATCCGGGCCGGCCCGAGCTGCCGGGTCCGGGCATAGACCTCGTCGCGCCAGGACGACGGGATCACCGACTCCGGGTCGACGGGCGCGTGGGCGGCGATCCCCACCAGATGTGTCCAGGACCGCGGCACCACGTCCACCACCGCGTAGCCGCCCCCGCCGAGCGCCACCCAGCGCCCGCCGTCCGCGTACTCATGGGCGAGGTCGTGGCAGGCCGCCATCACGGCCCGCTGGGCGTCCAGCGACACCGCGAGATGGGCCAGCGGGTCCTCGAAGTGCGTATCGGCCCCGTGCTGCGTCACCAGGACCTGCGGCCGGAAGTCCGCCAGCAGCTCCGGCACCACCGCGTGGAACGCCCGCAGCCACCCCGCGTCCCCCGTCCCGGCCGGCAGCGCCACGTTCACCGCACCGCCCTCGCCCGCCCCCGCACCGGTCTCCTCGGGCCAGCCGGTCTGCGGGAAGAGCGTCCGCGGGTGCTCGTGCAGCGAGACCGTCAGCACCCGGGGGTCCTCCCAGAAGGCCGCCTGCACGCCGTCCCCGTGGTGCACGTCCACATCGATGTACGCGACCCGCTCGGCGCCCAGCTCCAGCAGCCGCGCGATGGCGAGCGCCGGGTCGTTGTAGATGCAGAAGCCCGACGCGCTGGCGGGCATGGCGTGGTGGAGCCCGCCGGTGAAGTTCACCGCGTGCCCGGTCTGCCCGCGCCACACCGCCTCCGCCGCGGCCACCGACTGCCCGGCGATCAGCGCCGACGCCTCGTGCATCCCGGCGAACGCCGGATCGTCCGTCGTCCCGAGCCCGTAGTTCTGGTCGGCGTGGTCCGGATCCACCGAGGCCGCCCGCACGGCCGCCACATAGTCCGAGCGGTGCACGAGCCGCAGCGTGGAGTCCCCCGCGGGCTTGGCCGCCACCACGTCCACCGCACGGTCGAGACCGAACGCCCGCACCAGACCCATCGTCAGGGCAAGTCTGACCGGGGCCATGGGATGACTGTCCCCGAAGTCGTATCCCGTTACTGCGTCATCCCACATCAGCTGTGCGCGGCCGCTCATGCCCGCCACCGTATCGGGCGGGCTCCGCGCCGAACGATTTGGCGTACACGAGCATCGCGAGCACCAGCACCATCGGTACGAGCATCGCGCCCCGGTAGCTCCAGGCGTCCCCGAGCGCCCCCACCAGGGGCGAGCCGACCAGGAACCCCACGTAGTTGAAGATGTTCAGCCGGGCGATCGCGGTGTCGCTCGCACCGGGGAACAGCCGCCCGGCGGCCGCGAACGTCTGCGGCACGATCACACACAGCCCGAACCCCAGCATGGTGAACCCGAGCATCCCGACCCAGGCCCCGCCGGCGACGGCCACCACACCGAAACCGGCCGCGGCCAGCACGCTCCCGAACCGCACCACGGCCACCGCGCCGAACCGCCGCACCCCGAAGTCCCCGACGGCCCGCCCCAGCAGCGTCGTCACCATGTAGACGTTGTACGGAACGGTCGAGAGCTGTTCCGAGCTCCCCAGCACGTCCTGTAGGTACTTGGCGCTCCAGTTGGAGACCGTCGAGTCCCCGATGTACGCGAAGCACATCACCAGACAGAGCGGCATCAGCAGCTTGAACGAGACCGGTCCGGCCTTCCCCCGCTCGGCGGCCCGCCCCTCGTCCTCCCGCTTCCCCTCGACGTACCAACGGCTCCCGGCGAGCGCGACGGGCAACAGCACCACCACGACCGGAAGGTAGGAGACCAGCAGCGACAGATCCCAGTGCGCCCCGGCCCACGCCATCGAGGCCCCGGCGATCCCGCCCAGGCTGTACGCGGCATGGAAGCCGAGCATGATGGAACGCCCGTACGCCCGCTGGAGGCTGACACCCATCATGTTCATGGACGCGTCCAGCGCGCCGACGGCCAGCCCGAACGCGCCCAGCGCCACGGCGGCTTCCCACACCTCGCTCCCGGCACCGACACCGAGCAGCGCGAGGAGCACGACGGGCTGAGCCCACCGCAGGACCACGCGCGGCCGTACCCGGGCGACCACCTTCTCGGTGACCACGCTGCCCACACCGGCCAGGATCGGCACGGCGGCGAGGAACACGGGCAGCAGGCCGTCGGATATCCCGTACCGGTCCTGAATGGCGGGGATCCGCGTCACGAGAAGAGCGAAGGTGACGCCTTGCACGAAGAAGCTCAACGCGAGGGAGGCTCTGCCGTGCCGCAATCGTGCATCTGTCATGGGCGCGAGCGTAGAGCCAGTTTCTACCCATGGGTAGATGGGTCAGGCAAGCAATTCCCGCAGCTGTCCCATGTCGGAGAAATGCCCGGTCACCCCGGCCAGCCGGTCCGCCGGCATCATCGACGTGAACCCGTACACATCCATGCCGGCGGCCCTGGCGGCCTCCACCCCGAGCGGGCTGTCCTCGATGACGACGCACCTGTCCGGCGGCACCCCCATCCGGTCGGCGGCGTGCAGGAACAGGTCGGGGGCCGGCTTCCCGCGTCCCACGTCCTCCGCGCTGAAGATCCACTCCTCCTCGAACCACTGGTCGAGCCCGGTCTTCAGGTGCCCGACGCGGATCCGCTCGTGGCTGCCGGAGGACGCGACGCAGTACGGGACCCCCTCGGCGACGAGATCCCCCAGCACCTCCTCGACGCCGGGCACGGGTTGCAGCTCCTGCCGGAACGCGGCGAACACCCGCGAGTGGAACGTGTCGTCGAAGTCCGCGGGCAGCTTCTCCCCGCCCCGCTCCTCGATGAGGTCATGCACCCGGTGCATGGCGGCCCCCATGTAGTCACGGAGGGATTCCTCGTACGAGGTGGGGTGCCCGAGCTCCGTGAGGTAGTCGGCCAGGATGGTGTTGGAGATCGGCTCGCTGTCCACGAGCACACCGTCGTTGTCGAAGATGACCAGTTCGTAGCGCATGTCACGACCTTAAACTGTCCGGAACGCAGAAAAGCCCCGTGCCACAAGGGCACGGGGCTTAACTATAAAAGGAGTTCGGCGGCGTCCTACTCTCCCACAGGGTCCCCCCTGCAGTACCATCGGCGCTGAAAGGCTTAGCTTCCGGGTTCGGAATGTAACCGGGCGTTTCCCTAACGCAATGACCACCGAAACACTATGAAATTAACCAACACCGGAACACAACACGGCCGTTCGTTATTTCAGAACTAACACAGTGGACGCGAGCAACTGAGGACAAGCCCTCGGCCTATTAGTACCAGTCAGCTCCACCCGTTACCGGGCTTCCACATCTGGCCTATCAAC
>NZ_JBVJHB010000007.1:0-106821 GCF_055587045.1 Streptomyces sp. NPDC048671
ACGAGGGCACCCCGGCGCCTTGCGATCGCACGCACCGGACCACGCGAGACCCGCCCTCCGGGCGGCCGACGCTACTTCTAAAACACTCCCTAGGCCGCGGACACGACCTGGGGCGGTTCAGACGCCACGGGGCCGGGCGGGATTCCGAGAAGCACGCCCCAGGCCCGTGGGCCCGGACCGCCGGGATCCGCCCCCGGGTCCGGGCCCACGGTCCGCGGTCCGCAGTACCCACAGCAACCACCCACGTCCCGGCCCGGGGCGACAGCGACCGGGCCTCGGGACGACAACGACCGGGGTGTCCGATTGACCATGACCCATACAGCCGCCGCGACCGAGGGCAACGAGGCGGCAGCTCTTCTGGAGTACACCCGATCCCTCGTCGACCCCCATCTGCGGGCGGCGGTCGCCTCGCTGCCCGGATCGATCCGGCGCGTCGCCATGTACCACTTCGGCTGGCAGCACGCCGACGGAAGCCCGGCCGCGGGCGGTGCGGGCAAGGCGATCAGACCCGCGCTCGTGCTGGCCGCCACCAGGGCGCTCGGAGGCGATCCCCGGGACGCCGTGCGGGCGGCCGTCGCCGTCGAGCTGGCCCACAACTTCACCCTGCTGCACGACGACGTCATCGACGAGGACCGGACCCGTCGCCACCGCGCCACGGCCTGGACGGTCTTCGGCATCCCGGACGCCGTCATCGCGGGCGACGCCATGCTGGCCCTCGCCCAGCGGCTGCTCGCCGAGGACGCCCGAGCGGTGTCGTCGAGGGCCTCGGCCCGCCTCTCGACCTGCGTCATCGAGCTGTGCGCGGGCCAGCAGGCCGACTGCGCCTTCGAGGAACGCGGCCCGGACGAGGTCTCGTTGGACGAGTGCCTCACCATGGCCACGGCCAAGACGGGCGCACTGCTCGGCTGCGCCTGCGCGCTGGGTGCGCTCTACGCGGGCGCGGACGAGCGTGGCGTCGGGGCGATGGACGGTTTCGGCCGGGAGGCGGGGCTCGCCTTCCAGCTCATCGACGACCTCATCGGCATCTGGGGTGACCCGGCCCAGACCGGGAAGCCGGTCGGGGCCGATCTCGCCGCCCACAAGAAGTCGTTGCCCGTGGTCGCCGCGCTCACCTCCGGTACCCCGGCGGCCACGGAGCTCGCCGCGCTCTACCGCGGTCCCATGAACACGCCCGGCGAGGTGAGCCGTGCGTCCGACGCCGTCGACCGGGCCGGCGGCCGCGACTGGGCGCAGATCTGCGCCGCCGACCGGATGGCCCGAGCCGTGCACCATCTGTCCCGCGCCGTGCCCGATCTGTCCGCGGCGGGCGATCTCCTGGCCCTGGCGGAGTTCGTCACCCGTCGGACGCACTGAACGAAGGAGCACGGCGGAGGTACTCGGCGCGAAGGGGCGCGGAGCGCGAAACGAAGGGGCGTGGAGCGAAAGGGCGTGGAGCGAGAGGGTGTGGAGCGAGAGGGTGTGGAGCGAGAGGGCGTGACGTGGTGCGGTGAGTCGAGTGGGCTGGTGAGCGGGGCCGACGGGGCGGGTCGATGATCGGCCGAGGTCACAGGGCCCGCGCGGGGAAGTGGAGGGCGGCAGGGGGAGTGTCGGAGGCACGGGCTACAGTCCCTGCCCATGACAGATGAGTCGTGGGCAGGGTGGTACCGGGACCGGCAGGGATCCGATGCCGTCATCCTCACCACCGACGGACAGCAACTCCGCCTCCGTATCCGGGGAGTCGACTTCGAGGGCGAAAGCTTCGACGGTCTGCGCCCCGTGGCGGGCACGCCGGACCAGGGTGAGACGTTCACCCTGGCGGACGGCGTGCTCAACGACTGCGTCCTGGAATGGGACCTGCCGTTCCCGGTCACCGCGGACGGGGTGGCCCAACAGGCGAGGCTGAGCTGCCTGCTGTCCCTGCGCAGGCCGGACCCGTACCTCTACCTGGAGCTGCAGTTCGGCGGAGCGGGCTTCCGCTCCCACCGGGCCGAGAGCGACTTCGGCTCCGCGCTGGCCACCATCCAGCGGGTTCTGCCGCCCGGGGTCCGGCTCCAGACCTGTATCGCCTGCGCCTTCTCGGACTACTTCCCGGCGCCCGGCCGAGGTCTCTCCGGCGGTCTCGCCTGCTTTCGGGGCGCCAAGGAGGCCTACCGCGGCGCGGACGGCCAGGGCGATGTCCTCGATCTCTGGGACCGGCGCAGCGGTTTCGTCCAGGAGACCTGGAGCTGCCCGGAGTTCGAGCCCAGGCCGGCGGCGGGCGCGGGCACCGGCCACCGCGGCGCGTTCCCCCTCGAACTGGCCTGACCGGCCCGCCGCTTACACCGAATCGCCCCTCACACCGGCCCGCCCCTCACGCCGACCCGTCACCAAGCCCGCCTGACAGCGCGTCACCGTCAGGCGGGCTCCGCATTGCCTCACCTTCATTGTTCTACTAGCATGCAAACAATGGAGGTTTCGATGAACCGTAGGAATGCCGGCCGTGTGGCCCTTGCCGCGCTGCCGTTCGTGCTCGCTCCCGCCGCCGACCTCATCCTTTTCGCCACCCGCCGCGACCGGCTTCCCGCGCAGCTGGCCAGCCACTTCGTGGGTAACGGCCAAGTGGACGACCATGCGAGCCAGGGCTCGTACATCGCGATCGTCGCCGTTCTGTTCATCGGGATCGGCGTCCTGTGGACGCTGATGGCGGTCGCGGGGAAGTTCACCGGCCGCTCGTACCGGAGGCTCGTCGCCAGTGGCTATGCCGTCGCCGGAGGCCTCGGCTACCTGATGGCGGTCGTCATGCTCATCAACGTGGATGCCGCCGAGGACGCGCAGGGCCGCGCGCAGGGTGTCTCGTTCCCGATGTGGCACATGGCCGTGGCCCTGGGGGTCGCCGCGCTCACCTTCGGGCTCGGTCTGCTGCTCGCCGCCCTCCTCCCCGTGGAGGAGGCGCCCGCCGGTGACGCGCCGGCCGGTGGCGCCGAACGGATCGCGCTGGCCCACGGGGAGGTCGCGGGGTGGGCGCGCAGTGCCGGGACCTGGTGGCTTCCCCCGGTCGCGCTCGTCGTACTCGGAGGCGGGATCGCCCTGCTGTTCACTGCCGGCTGGGTCTCGGCGCTTCCGGCTCTCCTCGTGGGTGTGCTCCTCGTCTGCTTCGCCCGTCCGTACGTCACAGTGGACCGGCGCGGCATCACGGTCTCCGGGCTGCTGCCGTGGCCGCGCATACGGGTCCCGCTCGACAGGATCGAGGAGGCGAGCAGCCGTGACATCAAGGCCCTGGCCGAGTACGGGGGCTGGGGCTACCGGCTCACCCCCGGTCGTACCGGAATCATGATCCGTTCCGGTGAGGGAATCGTGGTACGGCTCTCCGGCGGACGGGACTTCGCGGTGACCGTCGACGACTCGGCGACCGCTGCCGCGCTTCTCAACACGCTGGTCGATCAGCGTCGAACGGAAAATTGACCGTGCTCTTCCGGGTCGACCCCACCTCCACCGTGCCGCTCGGCGACCAGATCGCGGCCTGCGTACGCCGTGCCGTCGCGGACGGGGCGGTGGGCCCGGGTGAGCGGCTGCCCGCCGCCCGCGTCCTCGCTGAATCGCTGGGCGTCAATGTGCACACGGCGCTGCGCGGCTACCAGCGGCTGCGCGAGGAAGGGCTGATCGAACTGCGCCGGGGGCGCGGTGCGATGGTCGCCGCGGGCGCCTCCCCGCATCGCGCCAGGCTGCTGGAGCGGGTACGCGACATGGTCGGCGACGCGCGTGAACTCGGGATGACGGAGGACGAGCTGCTGGCCCTCGTCCGTACCGAACTGAACAGCTGACACGAACTGAGCGAACGCGACAAGGCCTCAGCGAAGGCGAGGAGGGCTCAGCGAACGCGACAAGGCCTCAGCGAACGCGCGAAGGGCTCAGCGAACGCGAGCAAGGCTGACCGGACGCGCGAAGGGCCACCTCGTCTTGCGAGGTGGCCCCGGTCGGCGCAGAGGTCAGGAACCGCTGCGGGCGAGCGCGGCCGCGAAGCCGTTCTGCCACAGGTAGTTCACCTGGTTGCGCTCATTGGTGTCCGGATACGGGTTGGTGCAGGACGGGCCGGGACCGCCGCCCGACATCAGCTCGCTGCACGGGCCCGAGTAGTGGTCCGGCAGGCCGAGCACGTGCCCGGTCTCGTGGGTCGTGACGCGGGTCGAGTCGTACTGCTGGTTCTGCGCGTAGTCGAGGAAGATGTAGCCGTTGCCGTGCATGTCGGTGCTGGCGTACGAGCCGCTCGGGTCGTTGCCCTCGTAGTAGGTGAAGTCCGCGTTGGACCCCTCCTGCAGCCGGACGTTGGAGACCGAGCTGTTCCAGATCTGCGCGCTGTTGGCTATCTGGGTGCGGAAGGACGGTGCGTTGGTGGTGCTGTACACGATGGTGACCGACTTGATGCCCGGGTGCGCGGCACGCTTCTCGGCCACCGACTTGGTGACCGCGTCGAAGAACGCCTCGTTGGCGGCGGCGCTCTCGTGCGATCCGGAGTGGGCGGCGTAAGCGACGTGGGGGGCCGGGGCGGAAGAGGCAGGTGCCGGGGCGGCGGTGGCGAGCGCGGGTGCGGTTCCCAGCGCGGCGGCGAGGCCGAAGCCGAGGCCGACCACGGCCGACATGACGGTCCTGGGGTGTCTCATGGGGGGTCTCCTACCAGTTACCTGTCCGAGGAACCCGTCCGATGATCGGACTCGGACGGGGGCGGTACGGAGAGAGTGTCGGTGAAGCGGAGCCCCGGCGGATGATGCCAACCGGCGATAGCACCGCCCTATCACCCCGCTGTCGCTCATGGGCGGATACGGGATGACACGTGAGGGCACAAGCGGTGGCCGGCATTCCGACGCACGCTGAATTGCGGGCGTTTGATGGGGTTGGGGTGTCTGGTGCGGCACGGTCCGCCGCCCTACTCTCAGCGGTATGGAGCTTGAGGTGAGGCACCTCAGGGCGCTGTGCGCCATCGCCGACACCGGCAGCCTGCACCGGGCGGCCCGCAGGCTGGGCGTGAGCCAGCCCTCGCTCACCACGCAGCTGCGCCGGATCGAGAACTCCCTTGGCGCCGAGCTGTTCAGCCGCGGACGCACCGGCTGCCGCCCCACCCTCCTCGGCCACGCCGTCCTGAGCCGGGCCCGTCCGCTCGTCGACGGCATGCGGGCCCTGGTCACCGACGCGAAGGCGGAGGCGGAGGCGGCCCGAGCCGGCGGCCCCCGGCTGCGGATCGGCTGCACCGCCAGCCGGGTCATCGGCGGCTGGCTGCGCAGGCTGCGCGTCCGGCTGCCCGGCACGGACATCTCGCTGCGGGTCGACGTGTCGGCCCACGCACTGCTGCGCGCGGTCGAGGCGGGCCGGCTCGACGTCGCCTTCGTGCACGAGGTGGAGGGCTGTCCGCTGTACGTGCCGGACGGTCTGGTGCAGCGGGTGCTCCTGGACCGCGAACCGCAGTTCATCTCGATGGCCCGCGACCACCCGGCCGCCGCCCTGCCCGTCGTCGACCTGAGCGACCTGGCCGCCGACCGGTGGATGGTCGACCCCACGGTGGACGGCGAGTGGGACGGCCTGCGCCGCGTGTTCGGCGCGGCCGGTGTTGCGCCGACCGTGCTGCACGGCGACTACCTCACCGCCGCCTCCCTCGTCGTCCTGGGCGAGGCGGTCGCCCCCTGCCAGCCGACCTCGGGCCCGCGCGACGACATGGCGATCCGCCCGCTGCGCGACGACCCGCTCGCCGTGCGTCTGCTGCTGGTCTCCCGTCCGGGCGCCGACATGGCGGTGGTGTACGGGGAGCTGGAGGACGCGTACCGGGAGGCGGCCCGGCAGGCCGACGGCTACCACCAGTGGCTGCTGCGCAACCGGAGTCCGCTCGCCCGTTCCTCCTGAGCGCGGACCGGGCCGACTCGATTCTGCCCGGAACGTGGTCAGTCCGGCCCGGAACGAGGCCGGTTCAGCTCGGAGCGAGGTCGGTTCAGCTCAGCGCGAGGCGGGTTCAGCTCGGAGCGAGGTCGGTTCCGGTCCGGGGCGCGGGGAGGCAGAGTCGCCGTCATGAGGCTTCTGATGCTGGGTGGTACCGAATTCGTCGGCCGGGCCGTCACCGAGGACGCCCTGGCGCGCGGCTGGGGGGTCACGGTGTTCCACCGCGGCCACCACAGACCGCCGCCCGGCGTGGCCGAACTGCTGGGCGACCGCACCGCCGAGGGCGGTCTGGCAGCCCTCGAAGCCGCCGGGGGGCCGGAGGACGGCACGTACACCTGGGATCTGGTCGTCGACACCTGGAGCGGCGCCCCCTCGGCCGTACGGGACGCGGCCCGGCTGCTGTCGAGCCGCGCCCGGCGGTACGCGTACGTCTCCAGCCGTTCCGTCTACGCCTACCCGGCCCCGGCCGGTCTGGCCGAGGACGGTCCGCTGGTGGACGGCGCCTCACCGGACGCCGGCGGCGACGTCTCGTACGCCCTGGCCAAACGCGGTGGTGAACTGGCCGCAGTGGAGGCGTTCGGTGACCGGGCGCTGCTCGTCCGCGCGGGACTGATCATCGGCCCCTGGGAGAACATCGGCCGGCTGCCCTGGTGGCTGACGCGGATCGCCCGCGGCGGGCCCGTACTGGCCCCCGGGACACCCGGTCTGCCCCTTCAGTACATCGATGCCCGCGATCTCGCCGGATGGGTGCTCGACGCCGCCGGGAGCGGACTGCACGGACCGTACAACCTGGTCAGCCGACCGGGGCACGCCACGATGGGGGAGCTGCTCGACGCCTGTGTGCGTGCCACTGGTTCCGGTGCCGAGCTGCGCTGGACCGACACCGGGACGATTCTCGCGGCCGGTGTGGAGCCCTGGACCGATCTGCCGGTCTGGCTGCCGCCGGGGGAGCTGTACGACAGCCTGCACCAGGGCGATGTGAGCCGGGCGTACGCCACCGGGCTGCACTGCCGGCCGGTCCGGGAGACGGTCGCCGACACCTGGGCGTGGCTGTGCGAACGGGGCGGCGGCGCACCGCAGCGGCCCGACCGGCCCGCGGTCGGCCTCGATCCGCAGACCGAGGCGAAGCTGCTGGCGGGGTGACGGGGCCGCTGTGCGAGCACCCCCGGCCCGCCACCCGATACCCGATACCCGCCACCCCAAACGCACTGTCCGGGACTGGCTCGAACGGCCGACCGGTCGGCGAAAGAGGGCCGTTCGCCCGGCGTGGCACAGCTGATGAACACTCAATAAACCTGCATATTGCGCTGTATGGGAACAAAAGCGCGCAGAAGCGGTAAATATCACCGCGTGGCGGTGACGGTGGTCGCGGCGGCGGCCATGGTGGGGGCCATCGCGCCCACCGCGGCCGCCGACCCGCTGCCAGGCGGTCTCGGTCCGTGCCTCGGGGACGACTGCCCCGCGGTCTGGCAGGACCCGAACAACATGCCCGTCACCCATCACGACAGCAACATCAACGTCTATGTCGGTGGCGACTACCTGGTCAGGGAGGCCGCCGCGGAGGCGGAGGGGAAGATCGTCACCCTCGGCCGGTTCGACATGAGCAAGCGGGCGGGCGCCTCGCAGATCTACAACGTCGGCGTCGCCGGAGTGGGGTCACGGGTGCCGCCGCCCGACGGCTCCGACTACCTGACGGTGGGCGGCGATCTGAGCATCGCCGCCGGGGAGCGGCTGCTCGCCGAGGAAGGGCTCAACCACGGTGTGGTGCGCTACGCCCAAAACCTCACCGGGACGGTGATCCCGTCCGCGGTCCACGAGGCCGGTGCGACCGCCCCGTACACCGCCCTGCGCGACCAGCTGACGGCGGCCAGCCACTGCTACGCGTACGACGACAACGAGGACCACCGCCGCCCGGCGACCGGCACGGTGGAGAGGGACGGCTCCGAGACCCTCTTCACCGGCGACGGCACCTCCGCCCTCCAGGTCTTCGCGCTGGACGCCGATCTGGCCACGGACTCGGGAGGCCCGCAGGGCATCGTCTTCCGCGATGTCCCGGACGGTGCGACCGTGCTGGTCAACGTCTACGGAAGCACCCGCGACATCAATACGTACATGGGCTCGCTGCCTCGGTCCGGGCTCCGCGAGCGGCTGATGTGGAACTTCCCGGACGCCACCGCGATCGGGCTGAAGGGCGCCGGCCAGTTCCAGGGCAGTGTGCTCATCGGGCAGCGGTCCAGCGTGGTGAACCTGACGATGAGCGGCACCAACGGCCGTTTCTACACCGCCGGTTCGCTGACCCACTCGTCGGAGGGCGAGTCGGGCGGCCAGGAGATTCACGCCTACCCGTTCGACGGCCGTCTGCCGGGCTGCGGCGAGGAGCCGTCCCCGACCCCGACGCCCACGGACTCACCCACCCCGACCCCGACGGACACCCCCACCCCCACTCCCACCCCCACCCCCACCCCGACGGACACGCCGGGACCGTCGCCGTCGGAGACGACCCCCGGTCCCGGGCCCACCCCCACCCACTCCTGGCCGCAACGGCCCCACCCGGGAGGCGAACTCCCGAACACGGGTTCGCGCGGCGGTGAATGGGTGATCGGCGGGATCGCGGCGGCGCTGCTGATCGCCGGATCGGCGGCCACGCTGATGGCCCGGAGGACGCGTCGGCGCGGCTAGTTTTGGCTCATGGCCGAACTGCTGCACCTCACCGAAGGCCCGCTGTGGGAGGCGGCCCGCGGGATCGGGACATACGAGATGTCCACCCGCGGCCGCACCCTGCACGAAGAGGGCTTCATCCACTGCTCGCTGCCCCACCAGCTCCCCGGTGTGGCCGAGATGCTGTACGGCGCCGGGAGCCGGGCCGGAGCCGGTGACCAGGACCTGGTGGTGCTCGTCATCGACACCGAGCGGCTCCCCGCGCCCGTGCGGTACGAGTCGGTCACACCCGGCGGCGAGGAATTCCCGCACATCTACGGACCGGTTCCGGTCGACGCGGTCGTGGAAGTGCGCCCCTGGCAGCACAAGGAAGGCGACCCCGTATGACCCCCTCGGACGACACGCACGGACCCGAAGACCTCACGAGCGGCCCCCTCACCGCGGTCACCGGCGCGAGCGGCGCGCTCGGCGGCCGGGTCGCGAAGCGGCTGACCCGGGCCGGAGTTCCCGTCCGGCTCCTGGGCCGCGACCCGTCCCGGCTGCCCGAACTGCCCGGCGCCGACACCGCACCGGCCGCGCCCTACGGCGACGGGGAGGCGATGCGCCGTGCGCTGGCCGGGGCGCACACCCTGTTCCTCGTCTCGGCGCACGAGAGCCCGGACCGGGTGCGCGAGCACATGACCGCCGTGGACGCGGCGACTGCGGCGGGCGTCGAACGGATCGTGTACGTCTCCTTCCTCGGCGCGGCGCCCGACGCGACGTTCACCTTCGCCCGGGACCACTGGGAGACCGAGGCGCACATCCGCGTCTCCGGCGTCCGCCACACCTTCCTGCGCGACAGCTGGTACCTCGCCGGCCTCCCGGCGATGACCGGCACCGACGGCGTGCTGCGCGGGCCGGCCGGGGACGGCCGGGTGGCGGCGGTGGCCCACGAGGACATCGCCGACGCCGCGACCGCGGTCCTGCTGCCCGCCGGCGGCCCCGAGGGCGACGCCGCGCACGACGGGCAGACGTACGACCTGACCGGCCCCGAGGCGTTCACCCTCGCCGAAGCGGCCGACGAGCTGAGCCGGGCCACCGGACGGACCATCACCTACGTGCCGGAGACGCGGGAGGAGGCCTATGCCTCACGGTCCCGGTACGGCGCGCAGGACTGGGAGGTGGCCGGCTGGGTGACGTCGTACGAGGCGATCGCGGCGGGGGAGATGGCCGCCGTCTCGGACGCCGTACCGCGGCTCACCGGCCGGCCGGCCAAGGATCTGGCCACCTACCTCATGGAGCACCCGGACAGCTACCGGCACCTCCTCGGAAGCTGATGCGGACGGAAACTCCCTGGGGCCCCTGGGACCCGCTGTCCCTCGCCGAAACCGCCCGCCTGCTCGCCCCGCTGCGCAGCCCGTGGTGGATCGCGGGCGGGTACGCGGTCGAACTCGCCGTCGGCCGCGCCTACCGCGAACACGGCGACATCGATGTACTCCTGCTGCGCCGCGACCAGCTCGCCGTCCAGCGGATGCTGCCGGGCTGGGAGTGGTGGGCCGCCGATCCGCCGGGCACGCTGCGGCCCTGGAACCCCGGCGAGATCCTGCCGGCGCAGGTCCACGACATCTGGTGCCGGCCGGGCCCGGACGAGCCGTGGCGCGTCCAGTTCATGCTCGACGACGTGGCGGGCGACGACTGGGTGTTCCGGCGCGACCCCAGGATCAGGCTCGCGCTGGACCGGCTGGGAACGGTCTCCGCGGACGGCGTCCCCCATCTCGTGCCGCAGGTGCAGCTCCTGTACAAGTCCAGGTCCCGACGCCCCAAGGACGAGCAGGACTTCGCGGCCGTGCTGCCGGTCCTCGGCGACGACCAGCGCGCCTGGCTGACCGAGACGATCACCCTGGCCGAGGGCGCGGACCACCCCTGGGCGGCCCGGCTGCGGGCGGGCTGAGTCAGCGGGCGCGGACCACCCCTGGGCGGCCCGGCTGCGGGCGGGCTGAGTCAGCTCACGTACGTACCCGCCCTCGCGGCCGCCGCGGCGGCGTCGGCCGCGCGGTCGGCGGCCGCCGCGTCGAGCGGGTCGCCGCTGGCCAGCAGGCGGTAGTAGAGCGGCGCCGACACGGCACGGATCACCTCGTCCGGGTCCGTCCCCGCGGGGAGCTCCCCGCGCTCGACGGCCTCGGTGACGCAGCCGGACCACTCCTTGATCCGGATCGCGTAGAAGCGGTGCAGGGCCCGAGCCGTGCGCTCGTCGCAGGCCGCCGCCGCGATCACGGAGCGGAACAGGGCGCCCTGGCGCGGGTCGGTGAGGGTCTTGAGCACGAGACGGGCGTTGGCCCTGAGGTCCTCGGTCAGCGAGCCGGCCGCCGTGCGCGGGGACGACTGCTCGGCCATGTCGTCGAGCAGATCAGCGATCAGCCCGGTCGGGCTGGACCAGCGGCGGTAGACGGTCGTCTTGCCGACCTCCGCGCGGCGCGCGACATCGGCGAGATCGAGGCGGTCGAAGCCGTGCTCGGCCAGCGCGTCACCCGCCGCGCGCAGGACGGCCTCCCGGACGCGGGCGGTGCGGCCGCCGGGCCGGACCGTACCGGGTTCCCCACCCTCAGAACCCTCAGACGTCATAACGGGTCTCCAGTTCCATTACTGCACTCTCCTCTGCTACGGTCGCCCCATCTTAACGGAACTATAGAACCGTTAAAGCCTCCGTCCGAGGAAGGGCGACCATGTCCGCACCCAACCAGACCCCGTCACGCGCCACCGGAAGCGCCCCGGCCACCGCGGGTCCACCGTCGCACGCACCCCGTATGACCGGCCGGCAGAAGATGACCGGCCGGCAGAGGCTCGTCCTCGCGCTCCTCCTCGGCGCCCAGTTCATGATCGCGGTGGACTTCTCGATCCTGAACGTCGCGCTGCCCGTCGTCGGCGAGGGGCTCGGCTTCGCCCTCCCGGACCTCCAGTGGATCGCCACCGCGTTCGCCCTGGCGGCCGCCGGGTTCACGCTGCTCTTCGGCCGCGTCGCGGACCTCGTCGGGCGCAAGCGCGTCTTCGTGGGCGGCATGGTCGTCCTCGGGCTCTCCTCGGCGCTGGGCGGCCTGGCGACCTCTCCCGAGGTGCTGCTCACCGCCCGCGTCCTCCAGGGCCTCGCCACCGCTGCCGTCACCCCGGCCGGACTCGCCCTGCTGACCACGGCGTTCAAGGAGGGCCCGCTGCGCGAACGCGCCCTGGGCCTCAACGGGGCCCTGATGTCCGCCGGGTTCACGGCGGGCGCGATCCTCGGCGGGCTGCTCACCGATCTGCTCTCCTGGCGCTGGGCCTTCTTCGTCAACGTGCCCGTCGCCGCCCTCGTCGTTGCCCTGGCCCCGTCCGTCATCACCGACTCACGCCCGGCCGTACGGCCCCGGCTCGACGTACCCGGAGCCGCGACCGTCACCGGCGGACTGCTGCTCCTGGTCTACGGACTCACGCAGGCCGGCGCGAGCGGCTGGACCACACCCGCCACCCTGGCCGCACTGCTCGCCGGTGCCGCGCTGCTCACCGGCTTCTGGTTCGTCGAGAAGCGGAGTGCCGCGCCGCTCGTCCCCGTACACATCCTCAAGCGCCGCAGCGTCATCTGGGGCAACGCCACCGGCCTGATCGCCTTCGTCACCGAGACCTCCCTGGTCTTCCTGCTGACGCTCTACCTCCAGGAAGTGCTCGGCTACTCGCCCCTCGCCACCGGCCTCGCGTTCGGCGTCCTCGGCATCGGCACGGTCATCGGCGGCACCCTCGGAGGCCGTACGGTCGGCCGCTTCGGCAACCGGACGGCCATCGTCGCCGGCGGCATCGTCCAGGCCGCCGCCACCCTCTCCCTGGTCGCGCTCGGCACCTCCGGGGCGTGGATCTGGCTGCTGCTGGCGGCCACGTTCATCGGCGGCATCGGCAACATGCTGATGATCGTCGGCTTCATGGTCACCGCGACCTCCGGGCTGCCCGACGAGGAACAGGGCCTGGCCACCGGCCTCGCCACCATGACCCAGCAGGTCGGCATCACGCTGGGCATCCCGGTGATGAGCGCCGTGGTCACCGCCCGGATGTCGGGCCTGGGTGACAACGGCCCGCAGGCCGTCCTGTCGGGCGTCTCGCTCGCGATCCTGGTCAACTCCGCGCTGGTCCTGGCCGGCGCCCTGCTGGCGGGTGCCTTCCTGGGGCCCCGGCGCAAGGGGAGCGGCGCGTGAGGCGTGGGGCGTGAGGTCCGGCGTGCGCCGGGGCGGGGCACCGGCCCCGCCCCGGCGCACGCCGGAGGACCGCTCAGGCGTGCGCGTCGCCCGGGTACGTGACTTCGTACGCCGCCCGGAAGAGGGCGGTGACGTCCTGGCCACTGAGACCTTCGGCCTGCGCCTGGCGCATCCACTCCGACAGCGCGTTGCGCAGGGGGGACTCGGGGCCCGCCAGCGGCTGAGCGAGGGAACGGGTGATGAAGGTGCCGGCTCCCTGGCGGACCTCGGCCAGGCCCGCGCGCTCCAGCTCGCGGTAGGCCTTGAGCGTCGTGTTCGGGTTGACCTTGGTCGTCGCGGCGACCTGCGCGGCCGTGGGCAGCCGGTCGCCCTCCTCCAGCGCGCCCATCCGCAGGGCCTGTTCGACCTGGTGGACGATCTGAAGATACGTTGCGACTCCGCTGCGCCGGTCGATGCGGAAAACGACCACGGACTTCATCCCTTCCGCTCGATGCCGACACTTTACGTAGAACGGGGTCCCGATCCCTACAGGGGGCGCCGGGAGACCCGCCACAGGGTGAACGCCGTCAGCAGGGCCGTACCGGCGAGCAGGATGCCCGCGCCGGTCCACTGCATGGCCGCCATCTGGTCGTAGCCGAAGTACTCCATCACGTTGTTGATGATCCCCTTCTCCTTGAGGCACGCGTCCGCGGCCTTCTCGGTGGCCTCGGCGCAGGAGCCCCAGCCGTAGAGGTGTCCGTCGGCGCTGCCGATCCAGCGGTCCAACTCGTACGACTCGGAGAGCCGGGCCGGGATGTCCTGGTCGAGGGGGTAGGAGACCATGCGGGACGCGGCCAGGTGCTCGCGGATCTCGCCCCAGGCGACCTGGACGAAGACGGCGAAGACGAAGGTCACCACCATGGAGGCCAGCAGACGGCGCACCAGCACGCCGATGGTGATGCCCGCCGCGGTGAGGAAGACACAGAGCGCCGGCAGCATGGGGCCGGTGTTGTCGAAGATGCTCCCTTCCAGCCAGGTGGTCTGGAACACCGAGTGATAGGGCTTCCACCACAGGGTGAAGCACAGCGAGAGCACCGCCCCGGCCAGCAGGGCGACCGAGAGGCCCCAGGCGCACTTCGTGGCGAGCCAGCGCCCGCGCGTCACGGACTGGGTGGTGGCCAGCTGGGCGGTGCCGTTCTCCTGGTCGGCCGCGATCAGCGGGGCGCCCAGGAAAACGGCGAGAACGACCGGGATCGCGTTCAGCAGGGTGGAGAGATAGTCGTACTGCCGCCCCAGGAGCTGTTGCGGGGCCTCCTTCTCGGGCCAGCCCACCTTGTCGAGCGTCTGGGTCATGTCGGCGTGCTGGTACAGGATCCAGGCGGCGGCGACCACCACCAGGGCGAGGACGCCGAGCAGTGTGGCGCGGTGCTGGCGCACGAAGAGCCAGTTCAGCCCGCGCAGCATCCGGGGCCTGGCTGATCGTTCGGTGCGGGGTTCGGTCAGGGTGGTGCTCATGCGGTCCTGGTCCCTTCGGCCTCGATACGGGCGCCGGGTGTGTACAGCGCGGGTGCGTCCGGCGAGCGCAGATGGGCGAGCAGCACTTCCTCCAGGCTGGGTTCGGTGATCTGCCAGTCACCGCGCAGCGGGCCGTTCGGCCGCACCATCGCCTGGAACTGGCGGCCCTGGATCCGGCTCTCGATCAGCGTGTGCGGACCGAGCGCCGCGGGCAGCGTCCCCTCCTCGGTCACCCCTGTGACCAGGGCGTGGGCCGGAACGAGCGCGTCGGCGTCACCGGCCATCCTGATCCGGCCTCCGGCGATGACCAGCAGGTAGTCGCACATGTCCTCCAGCTCGGTGAGCATGTGCGAGGACATCACCACGGTGGTGCCGCGCTCGACGGCCTCCGCCATCAGCAGCGTGCTCATCTCGTGGCGGGCCAGCGGGTCGAGATCGGACATCGGCTCGTCGAGCAGCAACAGATCGGGCCGCTTGCCGAAGGCCAACGCGAAGGCCACGCGGGTGCGCTGACCGCCGGAGAGCGTGCCGACCCGTGCGTGCATGGGTACGTCGCCCGAGCGGACGATCCGCTCGGCGGCCGCCATGTCCCAGCCGGGGTTGAGCTCGCTGCCCATGCGCAGCGTCTCCGCCACGGTGAACCGCTTGAACAGGGGCTTGTCCTGTCCGAGGAAGGCGAACCGGGGCATCACCGCGGGGTCGTTCACCGGTATGCCGAAGACGTGGAGTTCACCCTCGGTCGGCTCCACCTGCTTGGTGGCCATGCCGAGCAGGGTGCTCTTGCCCGCGCCGTTGGGTCCGACGAGACCACAGATCCTTCCGGCCGGCAGCCGGAAGGAGCAGTCCCGCAGCGCCCAGCCGCGCCGGTAACGCTTGCTCAGACCGCGGGCTTCCAGCGCCCACGCGCCCGAAGTCCTGTCCGGGGTGCTCGTGTGTGCCACGCGCCTCGCCTCAATTCAATTAGTCAACTAATGGAATCATGGTGTCCTGGCCGAGCGAGTGTCAAGCGAGGCAGCCTGAACGGCCTGTGAACGAACGACAGAGAGGCCCGACCGCTCGATGCGGTCGGGCCTCTCTGATTCCTGCGCTGACCTGCTGTCCAGCCCGGGGCTGAACGGCGGGTCGATCAGGCCTTCTTGGTCTCCTAGTAATGGGCCAGGTCGGTGACCTGCGGGGATTTTCCCTGCGGGCTGCTGACCTGGCCTTTTGCTGTTGGCTGGCGATGGGGTGCGACGGTCGTGATCGGGTGTCCTGCGGACTGTGTGCGGACTGGGGACCTTGAACTGCTGCCGCAGATACGGCTACTCGAGTGTCTCCGCACAGCGGGCTGATGTGCCTGCCGCGCCTGGCAATCCGCACTGGTACCCCCAGCGGATTGCTCTGCGTAGCTATGCTGGCCAGGGCTTGGCTGGCGGGGTCGGGTTGGCCGCCAGCCCGATGCGGGACGGGGGGAGCCCCATGCAGCAGTTGTACGTCGTTGGCCTTGAGGTGACGCTCGCGGATGGCTGCAGTGCGCCGTCGGCTTTCGAGCGGCTTATGGCGCATATGGAACAGCATGTCTCACCAGTTGCGAGTGGTGTGTCCACTGCGGAGCTCATGTCTGGCAAAGGGGAGGTCGTTATCCCCGGCTACGGGCAAGGGCGGCCTGACCAACATGTAAGTTGGCTCCCCGTCACTGTTGCCGATGGGGTTCGCGCGCTTCGAATGGATATAGGGCAGGATCTTCCTAAAGGTGGGAGATTCCTGTGCCAGTTGACGGCCTCCGAGTACGGTGGAACGACTGGTTTCCGAGTCGTAATGGGGCGCGAGAGTGGCGGCCTACTTGCCCCTGCGACGGTGGAAGAACTTCGGCCACCCCGATCGCTCAATTCGGTCATGCAGGATTCTGGCCTTAGGTGTGCTGACGGATTAGACGTCATCACAGCCAGGGAGAATTCAACGCTGACGTCCCAGCTTCCATCTGTTCGCGATCACCTCTTTTCGCCCGGGCGGCGTCTACCCGTCCTCCTTATTTCCTCGATTCGTACAGTGGGGCCGCCGGCAGTGTTTGCGCGTAAGGCCGCGCGGCGTCTGGCTGGCCTTGCTCATGTCGTGGTCGTCTCTGGCTGGCTAGCGTTTGACTCATTCAATGCTGGTCTTGAGCGAAACCTGCTGCCTCGTGACGGCGCACGGCTGTACTGGCCTACTGTCGAAGCGAGAGCTCCCTGGTGGGGGTCGGCGGATCTCTACGGCGATCACGATGCTCTCTTGGGTAAGCTCACTCGGCTTCTTGCCCCTCTTAGCGTCGTTGCTCGCGGTCGAGACCGCTTGTGGGACGCGGTTCGCTCGGCCGAGACCGATGCCCTCCTGGATGACCTTGCTGGCACCGAGAGTGAACAGATCGACCTGCTGAAAGATAAGCTGGAGGAAGAAAGAGGGCATCTGGTTCAGCTTCTTGAACAAAACGAGTTGCTGGAAAATCAGGTCGCCCGCCTGGAGATTGAGTCGGCCAACCTCACCGCTCAGCTTGAGATGGCGACGTTGCCGACCGTTACGGAGCCTACAGATGTGCGGCGGCAGCCCATCGCAAATCCGGGTGATTTCTCCGCAGATTGGGATCGTTGGACGGAGGAGTCTGAAGGGGTGCTTGTATTTACACCCCACGCGAAGGATCAATGGGGTAAGTGTGAATATCCCTATCCTGAGCGAATGAGGGAGGCGCTGGATACGCTATCTGATCTCGCTCGAGAATGGAGAAAGCAGCGAGGTAAGCTGGGGACCTCGCTTGTATCCTGGATCGGTGACAGGACTCCATTGGTGTATGCGCCACAGGATGAGGCGCTATGCAGAAAGAAGTTGCACGAATTTAAGTTCGAGCGAACGAAGTCATGGGATCGGCAGCCCCACATCAAGCTCGATGATTACACAACCCCTGATCGGGTTGGGAGAATCTACTTTGCCATTGACGGTGACAAATACCGATGGATTGTCGACCATGTTGGGCTGAAGCTCTACGGTCTCTAAGCTTGACGTTTATGCAGCTCTGCTGCCTGCGGTGGCTTCCGCGAAGTTTGGTTTGTCCTGTTTCCTGACGGGGTGCTCGCGTGCGCGGCGCTTGTTCTGCGTCCCGATTGGCTGGCCGGGGCCCGCGACGCTGGATTTCGGTGCGCTGGCCGGCTGAGGTGTTTTCCCGTGGAGGCGGCGAAATCCTCGACGGACGCGCGCGGGTGTGAGGCGCCCCTGACGGGCGGGCCGTTCCCAGGGATTGCGGAGGTCTTCTTCGAGGGGCCGGGCAAGGCGGAGTTGAGTGTGGGCTGCGATGACGAGCCAGGTCCAGCGGTCGGCGGCGGCCGGCTCGCGGAGTTTGGGAGCGGTCCACCCCAACGTCTGCTTGAGCATTCTGAAGGTGTGTTCAAGGTCGAATCTGCGCAGGAATGTTCGCCAGAGCCGGTCCACGTCGTCTGCCGTTGCGGCGGTGCCCGACCACCACAGCCAGACCGGCCTGGGGTCGTGGTCTCCACGGAGATGGTCGACCTGAAGACGGACGACGGTGCCTTCGATGACCGGCAGCTCTCCTTCGGGGTGGCCGACCCAGGCCGAGCGCCGAACCAGTAGCGGGTGCAGGCGATCCCAGGCACTGGCGATGGCCTTCCCGTAGTGGGTGGTGTCGGGCACCGTGGTGACCGACGGGACAGGCTGAGTGGCCGCGGCCTCGAACGCGAACTCAGCCCCGCGCTTGGGCTTGCGCCCGCGATTGGCCGGTGGCTGCGGCGGAGGCGGGAAGTACAGGACGCGGTCCGAACGCATCCTGCCCAGCAGCTCCACGGGCAGGTCCGCAAGCAGGAAAGCCAGACGGGTCACGTCATAGCCGGCATCAAGGACGACCAGGACAGGCGGGTCACCGACCTGCCACTGGCCTGTCACATACAGCCGCTGCAACACGTCCCGGACCTTGGCGGCGGTGACGGCGATCGCGTCGTCCCAGGGACACAGCCGGACCACGTCCAGCAGGGCAGTCCACGACGTCCGCCCCTGCTCCAGAGCGGCAACGAAGGAGCAGGGCCACCCGGGGATCATCTGGGCCGAGCCCCTGCCACGACCGTACGTGTGGCAGAACATCCGGTCCGGGCTGGTATTCGCATCAGGCCGCGACCAGGTGCTCACGTCGACCGCCAGGACCAACCGCCCCTCCGATGTGCGGGGAAGCGGCAGCCCTGCCAGCGTTCTGCGCAGCCGTGCCACATCCAGATCTCCGTGGTTCAGGCCGCCGTACAAGGCGCCATGCCCGCGCCGGTGCTCGGGCTCCAACGACAGCTCGACCAACGTCCTCACCGGACCATCCGCGCACAGCAGGGCATCACTCAGCTCGAACAGCGCATCGCGCCGCCCGGTCAGACAGGCATAGAGCCCCATCCGGAAGCCCGACAGTTCGGCAAACGCATCCCGCGGGGCGCCGTGGTGCAGCAGACTCATAGCGACGGCCTTCCTGTTGATCCCATGCGTCTGTGACGGAGCACAGGATCAAGCGAAGGCCGCTCTTACGTCCGGAACTTAGGCAAAATCATCAGCAAGTTCGAGACCGGTGTTCGACGGCAGACCATAAACGTCAAGCCTAGAGGAACAGAGCATTGAGGGATCACCGGTTACACGGACGTGCAGTCGGATAGCCTCAGTAGCCCTACGGCTGGGGGAAGGGGGGCGGAAGAGCCCAGTTGAGATGTGACCGCCCAAGATGATATCGAACGCTTGAACGATATTCCTGGCGGCGGACTTCGCCCGAACTTATCGACGCACGCAGCAGTGAGCAACTAGACAACTGATCAACCTGCTAGAAGTTAATTCAGAGGGACGGACGCCGGGGGTTCGGATGCATATTAAATCCTTTCGAGTTGAGAATTTCCGCCGGCTAAAGAACGTCCGAGTGGACCTCGATAAAAAAACGACAATCTTCGTTGGCGCAAACAATAGCGGCAAAACCTCCGCGACTCACGTATTTCAACGATTCCTGGACCCCAAGGTTCGCTTCCAGATTTACGACTTCACAGCTGACTGCTGGGATGTATTTAATAGCTTCGACCCCGCCGAGGGTAACGCAGAGACGGATCTTCCCAAGATCTACTTTGATCTTTGGTTCGAGGTCGACGACGAAAATATGCATCGCGTGGTCGATCTATTGCCAGGTCTCGACTGGAACGGGGAACCCGTGGGCCTGCGTATGGTCTATGCACCGAGAGACCCCTCCACCTTGATGGCGAACTACCTGAAGTCAAGGAATGACAGAAGGTTGCCCGTCACGATCCCTGCCGGCGCCTATCAACCATGGCCTTTGAACCTCACCGACTACCTCACCAAGCGACTGACGAATGAGTACGAGATTAAGTACTTTGTACTGGACGCACGGAAGTGCGATACCCAACTTATGCCTGAAGTAGGGTATGACCCCTTCTACCTTGGGACGAATGCCTCTGGGGCCGGCGCCCTGGTTAGCGCGCTCCTCAAAGTCGACTTCCTAAACGCTCAGCGGCATCTAACGGACGCGGAATCGCACGGTCGAGCGGAAGACCTATCTCGACGTCTTAGTAGGTACTATCAACGCAATTTGCAGAAATTTGAAACTGACCTCGATGCACTTAGCGCTATCGCTAACTCAGAGTCAGCTCTCAACGAACATTTTGCCCAAGCCTTTGGTTCAATCCTAAAGAGCATTGAACATCTCGGGTACCCCGGGGCTAACAACGCAGGCCTCGTAGTCAAAGCCTCTTTCAATGTGCAAAACATGCTCAGCACAAGTGCACGCGTTCACTACATGCTCCCTACCGCGAATGGGACTACACCTTCTGATGCATCGCAGGTCCTGCCGGATCAGTACAACGGCCTGGGATTTAAGAACCTAATCTACATGGCTGTTGAGATCCTAGATTTCCACCACGCCTGGGAAGAGACAGAGGGGCAGCGTCCACCCGTACATCTCATTATGATCGAGGAACCGGAAGCCCACCTTCACGCTCAGCTCCAACAGGTATTTATTCGGAGAGTGTTCGAACTCCTACCTGAACCCAAACCAGGGTTCCATACCCAAATGGTTGTCACTACTCACTCGTCACATATCTTGTACGAGAGCAGCTTTCAGCCGATTCGCTATTTCTGCCGGGATAGGAGTGGACAGGCAGTACATCGCAGCGAGGTCAAGAACCTTTCAATCTTCTATAACGGCGAACAAAAGGCGACTCGCGATTTCCTGCAGCAATATTTGAAGCTCACTCATTGTGACCTGTTCTTCGCCGATGCTGCCGTTTTGGTCGAAGGGAACGTTGAGCGACTATTGTTGCCCCTGATCATTGAGCGCAAATTCCCCGCATTGAAGGCGTGCCATCTCACTATCCTGGAAGTCGGTGGGGCGTTTGCGCACAAGTTTCAGGAGCTGCTGGAATTTCTAGACATTACAACTCTGGATATCACTGATCTTGATAGCAGTGAGCCAAAGGAACAGCAAGGATCCGAGAAGAACGACTCCAATGGAGGACATGCGTGTAGGACTACTGTGCCTCGTGCCGTCACATCAAACGAGACCCTCGCGCGCTGGTTTCCAAAGCTGACCACGATTGAGGAATTGCTAAACCTGCCGGACAGCGAGAAAGTTGTGCAATGCGATGGAGGGGGCAGCGGCAACATTCGCGTCACCTACCAGACTCGTCGGCTTGCCGCTTGGGGGGCCGACGCGATTGAGTTGGCCGGACGGACTCTCGAAGAGGCTTTTGCCTTAGAAAATTTGGCTTGGACGCAGGATCCGTCAAAAAAATCAATCGGCCTGTCCATCCCGAAATCAAGTCAGATGACTCTTGACGAACTACATGACGCGCTCTTCAAACGGGTTCGGAATCTCGATAAAACAAGGTTTGCCCTTGGCCTAATCGCGGAGCAAGACACTGCGTGGAGGCCGCCGCAGTACATCATGGACGGGTTGGAATGGCTTCGCGAGCATCTGCTCCCTCAGTCTCTGCAAGCCTCAACTGAGGGTAAGGACAAAGAATGAGATCGAGAATTTCGGCGCCTGATACGCCTGCAGACATCACGTTGCGTCGCCTCCTGGACGGAGACCAACGTCAGTCCTTCGTCGTGGTTGCCGGCGCCGGTTCGGGTAAAACTACCTCCCTGGTGAAGGCGCTCGATCATGCAGCGACACGCCACGGCCCTCGTCTACGAGCACGAACCCAACAGGTCGCCTGCATTACCTATACCGAAGTGGCGGCTAAGGAAATCCATGCAGATGTGGGCAACAGCCCTCTGGTCTCCGTATCCACCATTCACAGTTACCTATGGACCCTCGTCAGGCCGTTCCAAAAGGATATAGGTCAATGGGTCGGCCGTCACATTGAGGACGCGATGGGAGAGATCAAGGAGAAGCAGCAAAAATACACTTCGCGCACCCGTCCAACAACCATCGCGAAGGATGCCTCTGACCTAAACAAGCTCGGCATCCAGCTTCAAATGACCCAAGAGGTTGCACGGTACTCCTACGGCATTGGGAGCGACTACGCAAAGGGAATCCTTGGGCACGAGGATATTGTCACGATGGTTCCCAATCTAATTCTTGACAACGCTCTCCTCCGGCGAATCATTGCCAGCAAGTACCCTTTTATTTTTGTCGACGAAAGCCAGGATACCTTTCCCAAGGTCGTCGAGGCGCTCAAAGCTGTCGATGCCCAAGCCCAAGGAGCCATCTGCCTCGGTTTCTTTGGGGACCCCATGCAAAACATTTTTCAGCGTGGAGTAGGGGTGATTTCTCAAGAGGCCGGGTGGGAACGCGTTGAGAAACCGGAAAACTTCCGTAGTTCGAAAAAGGTTCTGAGCGTTATCAATCAGGTGCGCTCTGAGGCTGACGGCATTGTTCAGGTGACCGGACGCTCTCTCGAAGATGGAAAAAACGGAGAGTCCTTTTTCTTCGTGCTTCCTGCGGATGATCGACGGAGCGAACAACTGGACGACGTGCGCACCTGGCTAGGGCAGCACAGTGATGCTGGCAGCTGGGCCGCGAACTCGGCTGAAGATGGCTCGGGCGCGAAGATACTCATGATCGTTCACCGCATGGTGGCAAACCGTATGGGTTTCGCACATCTTTACGCTGCTTTCCACGACAGTGGCTCAAGTAGCTTGAAGCAGACTTTCGACGAGGGAAGCGCCTGGCCACTTCGACCGTTCGAGGAAGTGATTCTTCCGATTTGTGAGGCTGACAGCGTTGACTCTCCAGCAGTAATTGCCGCCCTCCGTAAACACGGGGGTGTTTTCAATGCGGACACACCAGAGCAGGATGTTAAGAAAAAATTAGCTCTTGCGCGTGACGCGGTATCAGACCTTCGCAAGGTTGTTTCGGAGGGCGGTTCAAGCTCTACCGGAAAGGCGCTGACGCTAGCTGTAACCGCCGGGCTAGTTGCACCTGACCCGCGGCTCTCCTTCTACCTAGAGCCCGAGGGGCCGCACCGCGATATTGTGCTGACATCGGAAACAAGGGAGGCTTTGGGCGCTTTCACGAGATGTGACGTAGATGAGATCTCAGCTTACTTCAAATATATTCGACAAGAATCGCCCTACTCCACGCAACATGGAACCAAGGGAGCGGAATTTTCCAAGGTCATAGTTGTGCTGGATGACGAAGAGGGTAAATATCAACTTTACTCGTATGAGAAGCTTTTTGGGATCAAGGAACTATCGGAGACCGATAAGCGAAACATTGCCGCGGGTAAGGAATCAGTTCTGGAACGGACTAGGCGACTTCTCTATGTTTGCGTATCGCGTGCAATCGACTCACTCGCTGTTGTCGTATTTGCGAAGAACACGACCGAAGCCAAGTTGGCCATTGAAAAATCCAACATTACGGCTGGCGGAAGAGTCCTGACCGAGGCAGACCTTGCACACCTGTAGTTACCTGCTTAATTAGACAGAAATCTTTCCTACTCTAGAGTCCTCTCGATTTTCTATCTTGGCACGGCTCTCAAGGAAGTCCCGCATCCGAAAGATGACGTCGCACTGTGCTCGCCTGGCCTGGACGTACGGCGCATAACCATGAGGGGGGCCAGCAAGCGGCCGCTGAAGCGGCGCTCGCGGTCACCCCGGCAACGTCGCCTGGTGGCCGCCGTCCGCCATCACAGCGGACGCCAGCTTGAGTCCTTGGTGACTGACGTAGCCTCAGGCCATTGGCGTCGCGCGGGGACGCCGGGACGGTGAGTTGGCCTCGGGATGGTCATCAGCGGCCCCCACCTTGGTTTCTCGGCACGAGTGATAACCGGGTCCGCCCTGGGTGGGCCACAGTTGGCCTCTACTGCCAGCCATCGAGGGAGACCTCCGGGCCTCCCGCGAGGTACTGATGGAGGGCGCTTGAGGTGGTGTCCACGAAGTTGTCGGGGATTTTGTCGACGTCGACCCAGCCGACCTGAGCGTGCTTGCGCGGTTCGCGGTTCTCGGGTTCGCCGGTCCATTCGTGAGCGGCGAAGACGACGGTGAGGAAGCCGTTGGGGGCTTCGACGCCCCAGGCTCCGTGAATGATGTGTGCGACCTTGAGGGACTCTGGCTTCACCGTGAGGCCGGTCTCCTCGTAGAGCTCGCGGACCGCCGTTTCGGTGATGGGCTCGCCCGGTTCGCTCTTGCCGACGGGCAGGTCCCACAGGCCCTGGGCGAACTTGGCGTTCTCGCTGCGCTGGAGGAGCACGACGCGCTTGGTGGCCTTGTCGTGGACGATGACGGCCGCGACCAGCAGCGTCATCGAGTCGAGCGCCGGCTTGAGGGCTGGGGGGCGGTTGTCGGTCTGCTGGGCCACGGGGTTCCTCTCGTCGGGCAGGTTGTTGGGCATGTTAGGCGAGGGCTTCGCGGGCTCGGCGGGCGAGATCTGCGGCTCCGGGGACGCGGCGGCGCTGGTAGATCGCGAGCGTCGAGCGGATCGAGGTGATCGCCTTGCGGGTGCGGTCTGAGGTCATGCCCTCCATGAGGACCAGGGCCTGGGTCCAGGCCGCGACCGCCTCGTCGGCTCGGGCCTGGGCGGCGAGGCTGTCGCCGAGGTCGGCGTGGGTGAGGGCGTGGACGCGCTTGTACTTCTGCGGGTCCCAGCGGGTGAGCGCGTCGCGGTGCTGCTGTTCCGTACCGATGTGGTCGGCGAGGTCGGTCAGCGTGCGGGCGGTGTGGCTGGCCACGGTGCCAGCTGTGGGGCCACTTACGCGGGAGAAGCTGGGCTGGGGACCGTCCTCGCGCAGGAGGGCGTCTTCGGCGGCGAGGAGAGCGCGGGCGGCCAACGGGTTCTCGCCGACGGCTGCGTAGGCGCGGGCGTGCGTGATGTGGAGGAGCGCTTCCGTCTGTCCGTCGACGTGGCCGAGGCCGCGGGCGAGGGCGCCTTTTACGAGGTCCACGCAGTGGTGGGGTTGCTTGAGGCTGAGGGACTGGTGGGCGAGGGCGCGCATCATCCAGGCGGCATGGCCGTGGGGGTCGGCTTCGCAGGCGAGTTGATAGCCGACCTGGTAGTAGCGCTGAGCTGCCCCTTCGTGGCCCAAGTCGTGATGCTTCCACCCCGCGAGGTAGGCGAGTTCGGCGACGGCGCCGAAGGCGGCCTGGCGTAAGGGTTCCGAGGGGAAGCGTCCACGGAGCATAGGTGCGGCTGTGTCGGCGAGGTACGCGGTGACTGTGGTCAGGCCGTGCCCGCCGCCGAGCCGTTCGTCGGCGGCGCTGAAGGCTGCCGTGATCTGTCGTACGACGTCGATGTCGTCGCTGCCTACGAGGGAGCGGGCGGTGCGGGCGCGGAGCATCCGTGAGGTGGCTTCGTGGTCGTGCAGGAGCGGCATGGCAACGCCGGCCGTGGTGAACGCGGCGATGGCGAGGAAGCGGCGGCGCTCGACGTCCGCGCGGCCGAGGTCAGTGACCGCGGTGACGGGGTCGGTATCCGGTGGCGACTCCGTGTCGGGTGAGTGGAGGCCGAGCTCGGTTCGGGTGACGACGCGGCCCAGCCGCCGGGAGAGGGCTTCGGCGAGGTACTCGCCTGCCTGGCCGGACGGCGCGCGGGCACCGCCCACCCAGTGGGAGATGGCCGACTTGTTGGTCTGGAGCAGTTCGCCGTTCTCGGCGGCGATGCGGCGTACGTCCTTGGCGAGCGCGTCGTACGTGCACCCGGCGGCGTTGATCGTGTCGCGCAGGCGGGAGTTGGCGCTGGTCGGTGCCAGCACGATCGCCTCCGCTCCGGATCCGTAAACCGTGTATACCGCTTGGCCTCGCTCACACCGTACCCACTCTGCGTAGCGGACGGTTCACTTATCGACAGCCGCCCCACTCACGGCATCGCGGGCCGGGCGGCCCCCAAGTTCCGTACGCCCCAACGGTCTCGGGCATCCCTGTGCCCCGGCCCGGACGATCAGAGACGGAGACACGGTGACCACCATCGACACCGCGACCATCACGGTCGAGCTGCCCGACGCCTTCGACCCGCGCTGGAACCGCCTGCCCGGCATCCACGTGGACGGCCGGAGCATCACCATCGACCCCGCCGAGTACTTCTTCCGCTTCGAGTCCAACACCTGGCTCGTCGCCGACTGGGAGCTGGTCAAGACTCAGCTCCTGGACGTGGACGAGACCACCGAGAGCGCGGTCGAGCAGCTCGCGCTCGACTTCATCAAGAACCACAGCGAGTCCACCTCCGACGCAGCCCGCGTGCTGGCAACGGCGTACGGGGTGTACTCGTACCTCTTCCGCGAGGAGCACCTGGCCGACCTCGGCCTCCCGCAGGTCACCGCCGACCACCTGCGCATGCTGCGCGAAGCGGCCACGCTGATGGCGCTCAACAAGGTCGAGCTGGACGGGCACATCTCCAACGTCGGCCCGTGCTGGTTCTTTCCCGCCGCCACGTCCGTCGTTTTCGACCTGGACGACGCGACGGGCGGAATGCTGGACGAGGTCTACCACGGCGGCTGGTTCAACGAGCACCGCCGGATCGAGTCCATCAAGGCCCACGCCGCGCTCGGCGGCCGGCTCGTGCACGGCTGCCAGTCCGTGCCGGACCAGTCCGGTGGCGTCGTCGCGCCCTACGGTGCCTCGATGGCCAACTTCCGTGACGACCTGGCCGAGTTCAAGGCGGGCTGGATCGAGCAGGTCTACGCCCACCGCGTGACCGCAGCCGAGTAACCCTGCCCCCAGTACGGCTCCGGGGCGGGCCAGCTCGCGCGCGCCCGCCCCGGAGCCCAAACAGTCCCCTGGAGACCCCCATGGACCAGAGCCTGTCCGCCACCCTGCTGGACGACTTGTGCACCCTCGTCGGCAAGCCCCTCCCCAACCGTGCCGAGATTCGCGTCTGGGGCATGTCCGGCGTCGAACGCGTCACCTTCCCCGACGGCACCACAGCCGTTTTCAAGTACGCCAAGGAGCCCTTCGACCGCGAGGCCCAGGCCCTGCGGGCGGCATACCAGCGCGGGCTCCCGGTCCCCGCCCTCCACGCCACCGCCATGCAGGACAAGTGGCTCGGGATGCTCATGGACGACCTCGGCACTCCCGTACGGGACGCCGACGACCTCGACGGCGTCGCCGCCGCCGTCATGCTCCATGCCGCCCGCCCAGCGGGCGGTCTACCCCTCCTCGACGGGGCGGGCCTCGCGGCCCTGCCCGGCCGGGCCCTCGATCACCTCCAGCGGCTCCGGAAAGCCGACCGATGGACGGACTGCGACGACATCGAGACGGCGTTGGGGAAGATCTCCGCCGCAGCCGAGACCCGCGTCCAGGGGGCGACGCTCGACCCGTTCGGCTGGGTCCACTCCGAGTTCCACCCCACGAGCATCCACATCGGGGAGAACGGCTGGTACCTCCTCGACTTCGCACGCGCCTTCACCGGCCCCGGCCTGATCGACCTCGCCTCGTACCACGGCACCACCGACGTACCGAGCCCCTTCCGAATGCGGGTGCTCCTGGAGCAATACGTCACCGCAGGCGGCCACGAGGACGCCCTCGCCGCGCGGGGCGGCCTGGCCGCAGAAGCATGGGCCCTGGGCTGGCATCGGATGTGGGCCGTGGAGTGGTTCATGGAGCAGGCCATCCGCTGGATCAACGACCCGGCCAAGGACCCCGCGTACATCTCCGTCGTCCGCCGCCACCTGAACGACGTGGTCCAACTCCTGGAGGTCTAGGTGCTCGCCCAGATCTCCCCCTGGTACGCCCACGCAGCCCAGCGCACAGCCACTGCTCCCCCGCACGCCCTCACCGCGCCAGCCCGGATGGAATGGAGCACCCACGCCGGCATCGGTCCTGGCGCCGAGACCCTCGGCCGGGACCTGCGCGGCAAGCGCGTTCTGGAGCTGGGCTGCGGCCCCGGTCACAACGTGGCCCACCTCGCGAAATACCACCAGGCCCGCGTCACCGGCGTGGACCTGGTCGGCCTCCAGGTACGCCGGGCCCGCTCCCACTACGGCCACATCGACGGCGCCACCTTCGCCGCCGGCCACGCACTGCACCACTTGCAGGCGCCCGGCCAGACCTTCGACGCGATCTACTCCGTCTTCGGCGCCGTCGGCCTCGTCGCCCCCGAGCTCCTCCTCGCCGCCATTTCCCGACGTCTGAAATCGGGCGGTTTCCTGGCCTTCTCCGTCCCTCACCCGGCACGGGCCGGAAGACATCCATCCACGGACGACCGTCCGCGCGAGGACTACGTCACCATGCCCAACCGCACCCGACTGCCCCTCGCCCGATGGGAGTTCGACGCCCACCGCTGGGGAGCCCACCTCTCCCGGACCGGCCTGCGCGTCACCTCGACGGTGGAGCTGCGGCACCCGCGCCGCGACCCGTGGCCCACCACCCTCCTGATCACCGCCCGCAAACGCTGACCGACGGAGGCAACGATGCCCCTGCCCTACCTGCTCCTGGACATCGACGGCGTCCTCATCCCGTTCCCGGCCGCCGACGGCAGCACCCCGCCCACCCACGTCCGCCACACCGTCCTGCCCACCGGCCGGCACCCCGACGACCCCGTGCCCATCTGGCTCGACCCGAGCCACGGCGGCATTCTCACCGACCTCCTGACCAGCGGACTCGTCACCCCCGTGTGGTGCACGAGCTGGCGCAGGGACGCCACCACGATCATCGGCCCTCTCCTGGGGCTGCCCGACTTCCCTTACATCGACCTGCCTCGCCCTCAGATCACCACCAGCCACCCCGACGGCTACCTCTGGAAACGAGACCACGTCGACGTCTGGCTGGCAGACGCCCCCGCCGTCTGGATCGACGACGACTTCACCGGCCTCGACCATGACTGGGCGGCGGAGCGCACAGCCCGGGGAACAGCGACTCTCCTCATCCAGCCTGATCCGTACGTGGGACTGCAGCCGGAACATCTGACGGAGGTTGCGTCGTGGGTGTATCGGGTCTCGGCGTACCGTCCCGGTCGGGGAATTCGTCACCGACGGGCGCCTCGCGCACCTTGCCGCACGCCCCTCCACGGAGTGGCTGTTCACGATGGAGGAGAGGGAACCGCTCAACTACCGCCGCTGGAAGACCGAGTGGAACTGCGCCCGTAGGGCACTCCAGGCGGAGGAGAGCGAGGCGGCCAAGCACGAGGGCCGCAAGCCCGTCGAGCTGCCGCACATGGTGACCCACGACCTGCGGCACTTCTACGCCTCCGCGCTCATCGCGGGCGGCGCGAGCGTCAAACAGGTCCAGCTCGTCCCCGGCCACGCGTCCGCCGTCATCACCCTGCGCATCCACGCGCATCTGCGGCCGGGCGAAAAAGACCGCACCCGGTCCGTGATGGACGCCGTTCTCGGCGGCCTGCGGACCGGGTGCGGACCGGTAGGGAGTCCGACCAGCGAAACCGCAGGTCAGACGGCCTAACCAGAGATCAAGCCTTCTTGGTCTCCCAGAAGATCTTGTCGATCTCGGCGATCAGGTCGAGCGCCTTCTGGCCCGTCGCCGGGTCCGTGGAGCCCTTCGCGGCCGACAGCGCCTTGAGGGTGTCGTTGACCAGCTGGTGCAGCTCCGGGTACTTCTCGAAGTGCGGGGGCTTGAAGTAGTCGCTCCACAGCACCGAGACGTGGTGCTTGGCGAGCTCGGCGCGCTGCTCCTTGATGATCACCGCGCGGGCCCGGAAGTGCGGGTCCTCGTTGGCCTGGTACTTCTCCTGGACGGCCTTGACGGACTCCGCCTCGATGCGGGCCTGGGCCGGGTCGTATACGCCGCAGGGGAGGTCGCAGTGGGCGCTGACCTTCACCTTGGGGGCAAACAGGCGGGAAAGCATGGGGCTGTCCTTCCTCGTGATCGTCTTCTCAGGTGGGACATTACTCCGTGAGAGGCGCGAAATAGTGGGTGCCCCCATGGGCTTAGGCCAAAAGTCCGGGGTGAGGATGGGCCCAGTGGCCGAATGTACGGAACGCTGTTGTGGACGGTGTACTGGACCGACGGGGAGGTGCCGGAGAGATGCGGGAGGTGCCGGAGGTGCCGGAGCTGACCGATGAGCAGCCCGGACGCGGGCTGGCGGCGCGGGTGCCGTTCCAGGTGGTGGAGGTGACGGGGCCCTCGATGGTGCCCACGCTCCGCCACGGGGACTGGCTGCTCGTGCAGTACGGGGCGCCGGTGCGCCCCGGTGACGTGGTGATTCTGAGACATCCGTTCCAGCAGGATCTGCTGGTGGTCAAACGGGCCGTGGAGCGGCGGACCGGGGGCTGGTGGGTGCTCGGTGACAACCGGTTCGCGGGCGGCGACAGCACGGACTACGGGACCGTGCCCGAGGAGCTCGTGCTGGCCAGGGTCCGGGCGCGCTACCGGCCGCTGACGAAGGATCAGCGTTCGCTGCGCGGCGTGGCGGGCTGGGCGGTCTCCGCGCTGCGGCCCGTCTCGGCGGCGCGCTCGGTCTCCAGGCGCTTGCGGGCCCGGTAGGCGGCGACGTTGGCGCGGGTCGCGCAGCGGTCCGAGCAGTAGCGGCGGGACCGGTTGGTCGAGGTGTCGAGGTAGGCGTTGCGGCACGGCGCCGCCTCGCACAGGCCGAGCCGGTCCACGCCGTACGAGGTGAGGTGGAAGGCGAGGCCCATCGCCGCGGTCGCGGCGTAGCCCGCCGTGGCGTTGGACGGGTGGTCGGCCAGGTGCATGTGCCAGTCCGGCTTTCCGTCCACGTCCCGGATGTCGTGGCCGGAGATCTGCGGGCTGACCGGGAACTCCAGCAGCAGTGAGTTGAGCAGGTCCACGGCCAGCGTCTCGTCCCCGCCGTCGGCCGCCTCGAAGACCGAGCGCAGCCGGGCCCGGACGGACCGGAAGCGGGTCACATCGGCGTCGGTCGCCCGGCGGGCGGCCTGCCAGTTGACGCCGAAGAGCTCGCGCACCGCGTCGACCGAGGTGAGGGCGTCCTTGTTGCGGGCCGGCTCCTCGGTGTTGACCAGGCGCACGGCGTAGTCCGAGTAATAGGCCAGTTCCACTTGTAGTCCTTACGGCGTCGGTCTAAAGTCGGTGCGACGATGATGTAATGGGCTTACCTGGGTCCAGGGTATTACATAGGAGGCTTTCGGGTGACGGACACAGCACGGGGTACCGACTGGCAGGCCTGGCAGGAGAGCTGGGACCGGCAGCAGGAGTGGTACATGCCCGACCGCGAGGAACGCTTCCGCGTGATGCTCGACATGGTCGAGGCCCTGGTGGGCCCCGAACCGCGGGTGCTCGACCTCGCGTGCGGTACGGGAAGTATTACGGACCGGCTGCTCCGGCGGTTCCCGAAGGCCACCAGTACCGGGGTCGACCTCGACCCCGCGCTGCTCGCCATCGCCCGCGGCTCCTTCGCGGATGACGCGCGCGTCACCTTCGTGACCGCGGACCTCAAGGACCCGCGGTGGGCGGAGCGGCTGCCCCACGACTCGTACGACGCGGTCCTCACCGCCACGGCCCTGCACTGGCTGCACAGCGAGCCGCTCGCCGTCCTCTACGGGCAGCTCGGCGGCCTCGTCCGGGACGGCGGGGTCTTCATGAACGCCGACCACATGACCGATACGGACACCCCCCGGATCAACGCCGCCGAACGCGCCCATCGGCACGCCGTCATGGACGGGGCCAAGGCCGGCGGCGCCCTGGACTGGGCGCACTGGTGGGCGCTGGCCGCGAAGGACCCGGTACTCGCCGGGCCGACCGCCGAGCGGTTCAGGATCTACGGCGAGCACGCCGACGGCGACACGCCGTCCGTCCGGTGGCACGCGGACACCCTGCGCGCGGCCGGCTTCGGTGAGGCGCGGGCCGTCTGGTCCTCGCCCTCGGACAGCCTGGTGCTCGCGGTGAAGTAGCGGCGGGCACGGACGGCGGACACAGCGGGAGGGCGGTGCCGGCTCACCGAGCCGGTACCGCCCTCCCGCGTACATCGGTCGCAGCGCCTACAGGACCTTGGAAAGGAACGACTTCGTCCGGTCGTGCTGCGGGTTGGTCAGCACGTCGCGCGGGTGGCCCGACTCGACCACCACGCCGTCGTCCATGAAGACCAGCGCGTCCCCGACCTCACGGGCGAAGCCCATCTCGTGGGTCACGACGATCATCGTCATGCCGTCCTCGGCGAGACCGCGCATGACGTCCAGGACATCGCCCACCAGCTCCGGGTCGAGCGCCGATGTGGGCTCGTCGAAGAGCATCAGCTTCGGCTCCATGGCCAGGGCGCGGGCGATGGCCACCCGCTGCTGCTGTCCGCCGGAGAGCTGCGAGGGGTAGCTGTCCGCCTTGTCGGACAGGCCGACCCGGTCCAGCAACCGGGTCGCCCGTGCTCGGGCGACGGCCTTGGACTCGCGCTTGACCTGGACCGGAGCCTCCATGACGTTCTCGATCGCCGTCATGTGGGGGAACAGGTTGAAGCGCTGGAAGACCATGCCGATGTCCCGGCGCTTCAGGGCGACTTCGCTGTCCTTGAGCTCGTAGAGCTTGTCGCCCTTCTGGCGGTAGCCCACCAGCTCGCCGTCGACGGACAGCCGGCCGGCGCTGATCTGCTCCAGGTGGTTGATGCACCGCAGGAAGGTCGACTTGCCGGAACCGGACGGGCCGATCAGACAGAAGACCTCGCGCGGGGCGACCTCCAGGTCGATGCCCTTGAGGATGTGCGCGGCGCCGAAGGACTTGTGGACGCCCTCGGCCTTCACCATGGCGGTCATGCCATGCCTCCCTTCGGGCGGCCGAGTGACAGCAGGTTGGTCCGGATCTTCTGCAACGGGGTGGGCGGCAGGCTGCGGCTGGAGCCGCGGGCGTAGTACCGCTCCAGGTAGTACTGCCCGACGCTCAGCACCGAGGTCATGATCAGGTACCAGGCCGCGGCGAGGAAGTACATCTCCACCGGGGCCCCGGAGGCCTGCCCGATGTCCTGGGCGTACTTGAAGAGTTCGTAGAACTGCACGGCGGCCACCAGTGAGGTGGTCTTGAGCATGTTGATGACCTCGTTGCCCGTCGGCGGCACGATCACCCGCATGGCCTGCGGGATCACGACGCGTCGCAGGGTCTTGCCGTGGCTCATGCCCAGCGCGTGGGACGCCTCCGTCTGGCCCTCGTCGACCGAGAGCAGACCGGCCCGGCAGATCTCCGCCATGTACGCGGCCTCGTTGAGGCCGAGGCCGAGCAGCGCCGTCAGCAGCGGCGTCATGAAGCTCGACCAGTAGTCCTTGTAGATCGGACCGAGGTTGATGTACTGGAAGACCAGGCCCAGGTTGAACCAGACGAACAGCTGGACCAGGACCGGTGTGCCGCGGAAGAACCAGATGTAGGACCACGCGATCGACGAGGTCACCGGGTTCTTCGACAGGCGCATGACGGCCAGCAGGATGCCGCCGACCACGCCGATCACCATCGACAGGGAGGTCAGCAGCAGGGTCTGGCCGACGCCCTTGACGATGCGGTCGTCGAAGAAGTAGTCCGGGACCGCACCCCAGTTGATCCTGCCCTGGCTGAAGGCGTAGATGATCGCGACGAGTGCGGCGATGGCGACGACCGCCGAGACGTACCGGCCGTAGTGCCGGACCGGGATGGCCTTGATCGCCTCGGGTCCGGCCGCCGGGACGGGCGATGCGGGTGGCTGGTCGGCCGGGCCCGGCTTGTCGGTGTCAATCACGGCTGATGCCTCTCAGTGCCGGGGTCCGGTCACGATCCGCCGTTCAGCTTGGCCTCGGTGACCGCTCCGGCCTCCACGCCCCACTTGGCGATGATCTTCTCGTACTCGCCGCTCTTGATGATCGCGTCCATGGCCGCCTTGACGGCCTTGGTGAGCTGGTCGTTGCCCTTGGCGACGGCGATGCCGTACGGGGCCGCCTCGACCTGGTCGCCGACGATCTGGAAGTCCTTGCCGCCGCCCGAGGTCTTCACCGCGTACGCGGCCACCGGGAAGTCGGAGGAGCCGGCGTCGGCCCCGCCGGAGCGCAGCCGGGTCTGGGCCTCCAGGTCGTTGTCGTACGGCTCGATGGCGAGCTTCTTGCCGCCGGTGCACTTCTTGGACTCGGCCTTGGCCAGGTCGTGCGAGACGGTGTTGCGCTGGACGGCGATCTTCTTGCCGCAGAGGTCGGACCAGGTCTTGATCCCCTGGTCGTCCCCCTTCTTGGTGTAGATCGAGACACCGGCGGTGAAGTAGTCGATGAAGTCGACGCCCTCGCCGACCTTCTTCTTGGTCTCGGGGTCGATGCCCTCCTGGCGGTCCTTCGTGTCGGTCATCGCCGACATGGCCAGGTCGTAGCGCTTGGAGCGCAGCCCCGTGACCAGCGTGTCGAAGGTGCCGTTCTCGAACTGGAACTCCACGCCCAGCACCTTGCCCAGCGCGGCGGCGAGATCCGGGTCGATGCCGACCGTCTTGCCGGACTTGTCCTTGAACTCGACCGGCGGGTACGCGATGTCCGAGCCGACCTTGATGACGCCCTTGGACTTGATCTCCGCGGGGAGGAGATCGGCGGGGGAGTTGCCGGCCGTGGTCTTCGCCGTGTCCGAGCCGCTCTTGGTCTGGTCGCCACAGGCGGTCAGCAGCATGGTGCCGGCGACCGCGATGGCGCCAACCGCTGCAATCCGGGACTTCGCGGTCGTACGACGGTTCGTGCGTGCGGTCATGATCGGGTTCCTCCGGCAGATGAGGGCGGTGTTGCCAGGCGGTTTGGCACACGGCGTCGGGCGTCGCCGCCGTGTGCGATTACGGCATCTTGCCATTCGGACCAGCGCATTCAGGGGGCCGGTCATGTCAAAATCGGGTAACGGGCGATCCCCGATCCTCATGTGGCCGGTACACCAGCGCCGGACCATCTATGGGGTTTCCTTCCCACGACCGCAGAATCTGCGGCGCGTCTCGACCGGTGGACACCCATCCGGGCGTGGCTGACTTGTCCAGATATTCGACTATGAGTCACGTCACCGAGTGGGTATGGACTCGTCCATGACCCGGTCCGTCCGGTATGAAAGACGTTTACACCCCTCATCCGGGGCTCAGGGCGCGTGTGCGGCGCGCCCGCGCGTACGTACCTCTCCCCCTGCCAGGGCGGGCCACCCGCCCGGCGCAGGGCATGTACGCGGTGCCCGCCCACCCCTCCTCAACCAGGAGTGGCCACCCTCAAACGATGAAGACTTAAGGGGTCAACACCATGGCAGCGGAGATCGTCAATCCTCGCAGCGACAGCAGCACAGACAGCACGGGCAGCACGACCGACGAGCCGTTCGATCCGGCCTTCGCGCTCCACCGCGGCGGGAAGATGGCCGTGCAGGCCACCGTCCCGATCCGGGACAAGGACGACCTGTCCCTCGCGTACACGCCCGGTGTGGCGAAGGTGTGCAGCGCGATCGCCGAGAATCCGGAACTCGTCCACGACTACACCTGGAAGTCGCAGGTCGTCGCCGTCGTGACGGACGGCACCGCGGTGCTGGGACTCGGCGACATCGGGCCCGAGGCCTCCCTCCCCGTGATGGAGGGCAAGGCGATCCTGTTCAAGCAGTTCGGCGGCGTCGACGCGGTGCCGATCGCGCTGGCGACCACCGACGCGGACGAGATCGTGGAAACCGTCGTCAGGCTCGCACCGTCCTTCGGCGGGGTGAACCTGGAGGACATCTCGGCCCCGCGCTGCTTCGAGATCGAGCGCAAGCTCAAGGAGCGGCTCGACATCCCGGTCTTCCACGACGACCAGCACGGCACCGCCGTGGTCACGCTCGCGGCGCTGCGCAACGCCGCGAAGCTGTCCGGGCGCGGCCTCGGCGAGCTGCGCGCCGTCATCTCGGGCGCGGGCGCGGCCGGGGTGGCCATCGCCAAGTTCCTGCTGGCGGCGGGGCTGGGCGATGTCGCGGTCGCCGACCGCAAGGGCATCGTCAGCCGGGACCGCGAGGACCTGACGGACGTCAAGCGGGAGCTGGCCGAGCTCACGAACAAGGCGGGTATCTCCGGGCCGCTGGACACCGCGCTGGCCGGCGCCGACGTCTTCATCGGCGTCTCGGGCGGTACGGTCCCGGAGCCGGCCGTCGCCTCGATGGCACCCGGTGCGTTCGTCTTCGCCATGGCGAACCCGAACCCCGAGGTGCACCCCGACATCGCGCACAAGTACGCGGCCGTCGTGGCGACCGGGCGGTCGGACTACCCGAACCAGATCAACAACGTGCTGGCGTTCCCCGGAATCTTCGCGGGCGCGCTCCAGGTGCGGGCGTCCCGGATCACCGAGGGCATGAAGCTCGCCGCGGCGAACGCGCTGGCGGACGTGGTGGGCGACGAGCTGGCCGCGGACTACGTGATCCCGTCGCCGTTCGACGAGCGGGTGGCCCCGGCGGTCACCGCGGCCGTCGCGGCGGCGGCGCGGGCGGAGGGCGTGGCCCGGCGCTGAGTGCGCTGAGGCGGGGGTCCGTGGGCGGCGTCTCTTCGTGGGCGCCGCCCACGGACCCCCTGCTTCTCTATCGCCGGAGGGGCCGGATTTCGCGCGGTGCGTGTCACAGCCGCAGCCGGTTACGCGGGACCGCCGCCCGGCCTATCGTCGGCCCCATGTTCGCCGCCTACGCATCCCGCCTCGACCGCGACCACCCCCTCAACGGCCTTGAGCTGGGCGAACGCCCGGCTCCCGGCACACGTCCCGGATGGACCACCGTCAACGTCCGGGCCGCCTCCCTCAACCACCACGACCTCTGGTCGCTGCGCGGTGTCGGCCTCGCCGAGGACAAGCTGCCGATGATCCTCGGCTGCGACGCCGCCGGGACCGACCAGGACGGCAACGAGGTCGTCCTGCACTCCGTCATCGGCCAGACCGGACACGGGGTCGGCCCGGACGAGCCCCGCTCCATCCTCACCGAGCGCCATCAGGGCACCTTCGCCGAACAGGTCACCGTCCCCAGCTGGAACGTACTGCCCAAACCGAAGGAACTCACCTTCGAGCAGGCGGCCTGCCTGCCCACCGCCTGGCTGACCGCCTATCGCATGCTCTTCACCAACGCCGGGGTGCGGCCCGGCGACTCCGTGCTCGTCCAGGGCGCCGGCGGCGGGGTCGCGACCGCCGCGATCGTCCTCGGCCGGGCCGCCGGACTGCGGGTCTACGCCACCAGCCGCGACGAGGCCAGGCGCGAGCGGGCCGTCGAACTCGGTGCCATCGACGCGTACGAGCCCGGCGCACGGCTGCCCCACCGGGTCGACGCCGTCATTGAGACGGTCGGCGCCGCCACCTGGTCGCACTCCGTCAAGTCCCTGCGCCCCGGCGGCACGCTGGTCATCTCGGGTGCCACGAGCGGCGACCGCCCCTCGCACGCCGAGCTGACCCGGATCTTCTTCCTGGAGCTGAGGATCGTCGGCTCGACCATGGGGTCCAAGGACGAGCTGGAGGATCTGCTGGCGTTCTGCGCGACCACCGGGGTGCGCCCCGTCATCGACGAGGTGCTGCCGCTGGACCGGGCCCGTGAGGGCTTCGAACGGCTGGCCTCGGGCGGCCAGTTCGGGAAGATCGTGCTGACTGTCAACCAGGGTTGACGCGTGATGGGTGTCAATGTAAGTTGACATCCATGACCGAAGCAACGGATCTCGCCGCTCGCGCCGGCGACCACGACCCCCGGGTGGGGCTGCGGTCGGTCGCCGCGCTGCGAAAGCTGCTGGAGCAGCTCGAAGCCGTACAAGTCACAAGCGCCCGGGTTCAGGGCTGGTCGTGGCAGGAGATCGCGGCCGAACTGGGCGTCAGCCGGCAGGCCGTGCACAAGAAGTACGGGAGGCATTGATGTTCGAGCGATTCACCAAGGGCGCCCGCGCCACCGTGACCGGAGCGGCGGACCATGCCGAACGGGCCGACGCCGGCGCGGTCAGCGAGGAGCACCTGCTGCTCGCACTGCTGGACCAGGAGGGCAGCCGGGCGTCGTTCGCCACGGCGGCGCTCGGTCTCGCGGACCGCAAGGCGTCGCTCGCGGCCGCGCTGGCCGACGCCCGCAGGCGCGGCGGCATGACCAGGGCCGACGCCGACGCGCTCGCCGGCATCGGCATCGACCTCACCGCAATCGTCGACCGCATCGAGGACGCGCACGGCGAGGGTGCGCTGGACGGCGGGCGCAGGGCCCGGCGCCGGTGGTCGGGCCACCGCATGTTCACCCGGGAGGCCAAGGGGACCCTGGCGAAGTCCCTGCGGATCGCGCTGGGCCGGGGCGACCGGTTCATCGGCGAGGAACACCTCCTGCTGGCTCTCACCGCCGGCCCCGGCGTTGTCGCCGACGTCCTGGCCGAGCACGGTGCGACGTACGAGACGGTCAGCCGCGCGCTGTACGGGGACGGCGGCGCGCAGCAGGACCGGAAGGCGGGCTGAACGACCGGGCGGCCTGGGGGTTCCCCGGGCCGCCCGGCGCTAGGGCCTGTATTGGGTTGTCCCGCGACGCCGCGGGACAACCCAATACAGGCCCTAGGTCCGCAACGCCCCCTAAGTCGCACTGCCGTCTGAGTCCTGCCGCAGCAGCGCCCCGATGTGGGCCGCCGCCGTCGACAAGTGCCGGCGGGCCTCCGACAGCTGGTCCTCCGTGACGCCCCGGTCACGGGCCGCGTCGCGGATGTCGTCGCGGAAGCGGTCCAGCAGGCGGTCCAGATCGCGGGCCGGGTCACCCGTGCCGCCCACGTCCTTGCCCCAGTCGGGGTCGGCGTCGGCGGGTTCCGGCTTGACGTACGGGGGCCGGCCGCCGGTACGGGCGAAGCCGCCCAGCTGCCCGGTGATCTCCGCCAGCCCTTCCCGTACGCCCGCGGGCCAGTCGCCGCGGGCGAAGTGCTCCTGGACCTGGCGGGCGGCGTTCTGCATCTGCTCGCGCGCCCGGTCCTGGGCCTCCTTGGCCTGGCGGCGGGCCTGCTGGGCGTCCTCGCGGGCGCGCCGGGACTCGTCCTTCGCGCGGCGGGCCTGCTCCTTCCACTCCTGCTTGGCCTTGCGCAGCTCCTCCTTCGCGGTGCGCCACGTCTCCTTGTCACCGAAGTCACCGAGGTCGCCGAGGTCGCCGAAGCCGCCGAAGGGTGACTCCTTGCCGCCCTTGGCGCTTCCCTTGGCGTCGGAGCGGGTGGTGCCGTGGCGGGACTCGTCCGCCGCGGCACGCATCTCGCTGCGCAGCTTGCCCGCGGCCCCGCGGACGTCGTCGCGGATCTCGGCGGCCAGTTCGGAGACCGAATCCCGGATCTCCAGCTCCAGATCGGCCAGCTCGCCGGTGCGGCCCGCGAGTTCGGCGCGGCCGGCGTCGGTGATGGAGTAGACCTTGCGGCCGCCCTCGGTGGCGTGGGTGACCAGGCCCTCGGCCTCCAGCTTGGCCAGCCGCGGATAGACCGTGCCGGCCGAGGGCGCGTACAGCCCCTGGAACCGCTCCTCCAGCAGCCGGATCACCTCGTAGCCGTGGCGGGGTGCCTCGTCGAGCAGCTTCAGCAGGTAGAGGCGCAGGCGGCCGTGGGCGAATACGGGGGGCATGTCAGAGCACCTTTCCGGTCGGCTCGGCTTCGTGCGCGTCGTCCTCGGCCGGTGGGCGGCGGAGCAGGGCGATCGACCCCGAGACCGTTGTCGCCTTCAGTGTCCCGGTCCCGGAGCCGAGCGTGCCGGTGATCCGCTTCGCCCCCCACTGGCCGTTGACCCGCAGATCCTCGAAGCCGTTGGAGACGGAGCCGCTCGCGGTGTTCGCCTCCACCCTCGCGTCCGCCGGGTGCGGCAGCCGGATGGCGACCTCGCCGGAGACGGTGGTGAGCCGGATGTCGGTGGGCTTCCCGGTCGGGTCCAGGTCGAGCACCATGTTGCCGCTGACCGATTCGGCCCGTACGGACACACCGGCGCCCTCGATGACCGTCAGATCGCCCGAGACCGAGTGGAAGCGCAGGTCGCCGGTGACCGCCTGGGCCTCCAGATTGCCGGACACGGTCTCCGCGCCGACCGGCCCGGCGAGTCCGACGAGGGTGGTGTCGCCGGTGACGCCGCGTACGTCCGTACGGCCGCGGATTCCGGAGACGAAGGCCCCGGCGCCGACCACGCCGACCTCCACGGCCGATCCGGCCGGAACCGCGAGGGAGACGGCCGCGTGACGGTGCCAGCCCTTGCGGTCGAACCACTTGAGGAGACCCTGCCAGGCCAGGTCCTCGTAGGTGACGGTGAGGACGCCGTCCTGCTGGGTCACGATCAGCGGCGGTCCCTCGATGCCGGTGACCTCCAGCCTGGCGGTCGGTTCGTCCGTGCCGACGACGTTGACCGTGCCGTTGACGATGCGCACGCTGAGCGCCGTCACAGGTTCGTCGAAGGTGAGCTTCTGCGGCTCGGCGATGGCCCACGTCGACACAGGCATGGATCTGACCTCCTGGGGAGCGCGGATGACGCAACATATCGCGTCTCTTGCAGAACACGATATATCGCGGATGGGGGAAGTCAAGACGGGTCGCGGCGGACGGTGGGGTGAGGTTGATGGGTCAAATCGCCTTAAGCGGTGATGAATGGTGCGAAATTGTCTTACGGTGTGAGACATGGACGCGACATCACCCGTGGGCGCACTGCTGCTGTGCCGGGCCGAACCCGAGACCGTGCGGCCGGTCGCCCACCTGCTGCGCGAACGGATGCTGCTCGCACCCGCCGGAGACGGGTGGAGCGTCCTCGTACCCGAGGGAACGCCCTGGCGGGGCGGACGCCCGCAGGACGAGCGGGAACCGGAGGCGGCCGAGCCCGTCGACCGGGTGCTGGGCGGCTGGGCCACCGCACTCGCGGTCGGCTCCACCTGGCCGGTCCTCGCGCTCTGGTGGGACGGCGACCGGGCCGGGTACACCCTGGCCGCGGGCTTCCGGCGGCCGGTCGGCTACGTCTGGCTCGCCGACGGGACCCCGGCGGGTGAGGACGAGGCGATGCGTACGTTCGCCGAGCGGCTCGGCCTCGATCCCGTACTGGACGTCCAGGCGCTCGAAGCCCTCACCCGCCCCGATCCGGAGGCGGACGCCCGCGCCCGGCTGCGCGGACTGCTCGCCGTCCTCACCCGGATCGGGCTGACGCTCCCGGCCGGCCTCGACCCCGGCGCGTCCGCCGCCGCGCTGACCGCCGGAGCCGGTGCGGGCCCCGCGGTCGAACGGATCGCGTGGACCGGCTGGCGCGACGCGGTCAGGGTGGAACTCGAAGCGGTCGAGAACAGCCGCGCCGGCCCCTGGATGCGCGGCCCCAGGGCCCGCGCCCTGGCAGGCGCCCAGCTGGCCGCGGGACTCCCGCTCGCCCTCTGGGGAGCCGGCCGGCGCAGCGGCGGCTGGGTCTTCGCCGGGGCGCTGCTGATGGTGCACGGCGCGCTCGGTCTCGCGTACGACCGGATCCGGGACGACGGCCAGGACGGGGCGGGCGGCGGGCCCGCCTGAGAGGCCGGTGACGGGCGGGCGGAGGACGGCGGCCGGGCGGTGACTACTCGTCCTCGTCCTCGTCGTCGTCCAGCCGGGCCAGCCAGGTGGCGAGGCGCTCGACCGGCACCTCGAAATCGGGATTCAGATCGACGAACGTACGCAGCTGCTCGGCGAGCCACTCGAAGGTGACCTCCTCCTCGCCTCGCCGCTTCTCCAGCTCCTCGATACCGCGGTCGGTGAAGTACATGCCGGGAAGTTTAATGCCTGGTGACACCCCGCGAGGGCCGCGGGACCCGGTCCTCGGACGCCGTGGGATCCGGTCCGGACCTGCCGTGCGCAGGGCCCGCGAACCGATCCGCCACGCCCCCGCGTCCTGGTCCATGTACCGCGCATCGGCCGACTACGGCCGTTAACCTGCGAGTAGTTGGGGAACGGGGGGTGTCATGGGAGACAGCGCGGCCCGTATCACGCGCATCGAGATGCCGGACGGCACGCCGGTCTGGGCCAGGATCTCGGGAGCCGAGGAGCTGGACCTTCCGGCGCCCGGTGCCGGTCCGACGTACACGGACACCGGGTTCGGCGACATCGCCGACCAGGTGCAGGCCCGGGTCGAGAGTCTGCAGGGCGTGGTGACCAGTGTCGCGCGCTCGCTCGCCGTGCCGCTGCGCGCCGTGCGGCCGGACGAGGTCAGCGTCGAGTTCGGGATCGAGCTCACCGCCAAGTCGGGCAGGATCGTCGGGCTTCTGGCGGACGGCGAGGCCAAGGGAGCCATCAAGGTCACGCTCACCTGGAACGGCGGCGGACCACCCGTCGATCCGCCCCCGCCGGCCCCCGCACCCGTGCCCGCGCAGGCCCCCGGCCCTCCCGTGCCGCCCGCGTTCGTGCCACCGGTTCCGTTCGCGCCCCCCGGAGCCCCGCCCGCCGCACCGGCGCCCGCGCCCCCCGGCCCGCCCGCCGGTGCGTCCCCCGGCGCCCCGGCGCATCCGGACGGGGCGGACGACACCGACGGCGGCGGGACATGAGCCCGGAGGGCGACGGGGGCGCAGAGGGGGGTCCGGGACAGCCGGAGGCTGCGCTCATGGGCCTCGTGCACGACGCCACCGTGCGCATCCATCACCCGGGGTCCGGGTATGCCCATGACGGACCCGGCGGGGACTTCCTGGGGAGCGGCTTCTTCATCGCCCCGAGCTGGATCCTCACGTGTGCGCACGTGGCGACGCGGGGGGAGGGGGACGTGGTGAACGTGTGGTTCAAGGAGGACCGCTACAGCACCGAGCTGACCGAGGTGCCTGGCAAGGTCGTCGCCGCGATGCCCGGCGCCCGTCCGCAGGGGGCCACCGGCTGGCCGGCCCCCGACCTCGCGCTCATCAAGCTCCAGCGGCCCGTCGAGCACACCTGTGTGTACGTCACCGAGCGCTCGGAGGCCATGCTCCGCAGCCGGGAGATCCACTGCGTGGGCTGGGCGCCCTCACAGGGCGGGGGACTGCTCAAGCGCAGCGGCGTCTGTGTGGTGAAGGGGGCCTACGGCGCGTCGGACGACGCCGAACAGGTCGTCCGGCTCGACGGGGACTGGCTGGAGCCCGGCATGTCCGGCGGCCCCGTGGTGGACCTCGCCCGGGGGGAGGTGGTCGGGGTGATCAAGTCGCGGCTCGACAACCACCAGGGCGGAACGGCCGTGGGGATCGAGCGGCTGCGCACCCTGAAAGTGCCGTCCGCGCCCGTCGAGACCGAGGGCGACGACACCTACCAGTCCGTCTTCCACGCCCACGACCGCTACCACGCGGACCGGCACAACAGCCCGGCCAGCACCGAGCGGACCTGGGCCGACGTGCAGAGCGAGCTCTCCGCCCCGCCCGGCGGCGTCCTCGGCCCCAAGCGGCGGGCGGATCTGCTGGGGCGGCTCGCGGAGTTCCCGCCCCCGGTCAGCACCCGCGGCCTGCTCCTTCTCCTGGACGCCCTGCCCGGCGTCCACTCCCGCGACCACCGCCCGGCCCCGCGCGGCTGGCGGGACGGTCTGGGGGCGCTGTACGACGCCCGCGCCCGCGACCACGACGCCCCGCTCGAACTGGTCCTGCGCTACTGCATGGGCGTGCTCGCCGCTGACCGGCCCTTCGACGTGCCGTCCACCGGGACCGCGGCCAAGTCGCTGTGGGAGTGGGTGAAGCGGATCGCGGACGAGAAGCTGTCCCGCGACTTCCGCCGGCAGCTCGCCATGGAGTGGGCGGCCGTCCGGCTGCGCCTGGAGGAGGACCGCCGCCGGGCCGTCGCACCGCCGAGCGAACCCGTCCGGTACGGCGATCGCGCCTGCGTCCTGCTGGAACTCGAACCCCAGGGCTGGGCCCGGGACCGCTACGACTGGCGGATCGGGGTCGCCCGCCACACCGGCGAGATGCTGCCCGTCGCCGAGGACAGCCAGGGCACCGCGCTCGACACCCTGCCGGACCGGCTCGCCGCCGCACTGACCGAGGCGTTCCGGCAGTGCGACGAGCCGGGCAGCCCCGCCCTGCTCCAGGTCTCCGTCACCCCCGCGCTGTTCGGTCTCGAGGTCGACCGCTGGGAGCTCCCCTCGGACGGGGTGCCGCTCGGCGTCGTACGCCCGGTGGTCCTGCGCAGCTCCTACCGCGGGCCCGACGACGAGCGCCTGGCACGCTGGAACGCCACGCAGGACGGGATGCGGGCCGAAGTCGTCGACTGCGAGAACGAATTGCGGGTACGGGTACCGGAGGTCGCACAGCTGCGCGACCTGGCCCACGAAAGCGTGCCGGTGCTCTGCCGTTACGGCAACCCGGACCCCGGGATCACGGCCGGGGCGGTACGGGTGCTCGACACCGGCTTCGGAGTGGCCCTGCTGCAACGGCGGCCGACGGAGACCGACACGGTCTGCCGGGAATTCCACCGACGGGTGGCCGAGGCCGTCTTCGACGCCCGCGCCCGTGACGGACTTCCGCGGAAGCTGCACGAGCTGAGACAAGGAGTGAGCGAGGAACGTACGGAGACGTACTGGTCCGACGGGGTCGCCCTGTTCTACGACGATCCGCACCACCCGCTGCCCGGCTCGGGCGAGTTCCTGGAGGCGCCGTGACGAGCCGCGCCGGCCATCATCCGAAGGACCGTGCCGGCCCGCCCCTTACGGGGGGTACGCCGGATCGCTACGGTAAGGCACGTTCGACAGCTGCTGTCCCTGGCGGACGAGTGACAACGAGGACCACGCTATGAGTGAACCCAGCGAGTGGCTCATCTACCGCGGAATCGGTGAACCGCACGACGGCGTCCCGCAGTTGCCGCCCCCGCCGCCCTGGCGCGACTTCTCGGGCGGTCGAGGCGCCCCGGCGGACGGGGACGACTCCGCCGACCGCCGGCTCGGCATCCCCGGACGCATCGCCGAGGAGCACCGGCCGGGCGCCGAGGAACTGGAAATGATCAACGCCGCGCTGTATCTGCGGCGTCCGCTGCTGGTCACCGGCGATCCGGGGGCCGGAAAGAGCACCCTGGCCCACTCCGTCGCCCGTGAACTCGAGTTCGGCAAGGTGCTGCGCTGGCCCATCGTCAGCCGCTCCTCGCTGCTGGACGGCCTCTACCACTACGACGCGATCGCCCGGCTCCAGGATGTGCAGATCGCCTCGCACGCCTCAGCGGACGGCGGCGGCGCCGACTCGGCCCAGAACGTGGGGAGTTACATCAGGCTGGGCCCGCTGGGCACCGCGCTGCTGCCCTCGGACCGGCCTCGGGTGCTGCTCATCGACGAGCTCGACAAGAGCGACATCGACCTGCCGAACGATCTGCTCAACGTGCTGGAGGAGGGCGAGTTCGCCATTCCCGAGCTGGAACGGATCGTGGACCGGCTGCCCGACGGCGAGGCGGACGTGCTGGACCACGACGGCAACAAGGTGCGGATCAAGGGCGGCCGGGTGCAGTGCCAGGCGTTCCCGTTCGTCGTCCTCACCAGTAACGGGGAGCGGGACTTCCCGGCCCCCCTGATGCGCCGCTGCATCCACCTGGAACTCGACCGCCCCGACCACAAGCGGCTGGCCGCCTTCGTCAAGGCGCACCTGGGCGAGGAGGCGGCCCGCTCCAGCGAGGACCTCATCACCCGCTTCCTGGAGCGCTCGCGCAGCGAACTGCTGGCCACGGACCAGCTGTTGAACGCCATCTATCTCACCCACGCCGCTGCGCCGGCCGGCCGCGACCGGCTGGCCGAACTGCTCATCCAGCGGCTCGACCGGCCGAGGTGAGGTACTGATGTCCGGGGCGGACGACGCCTCTGTGCCGCCCGGTGGGCCCGATGCCCCGGAGCCGTACGGCGGAGAGCCGTTGCAGGCGCTGGTCGCACGGCTGCGCGGGGCCGGGCTCGACCCCGATGTCGAGCAGCTCTGCGACGCCCTCTGGCTGGCCGGGTGGACCGGCGCGCCCGGCGCCCCGGAGGAGGACGGGGACGAGTCCGGGGCGACGCCTCCGGCTGCCCGGCTGCCCGGGGAGCAGGCGGGTCCGGGCCCCGTGGACCGGGCGGGCGGGGACGGCGGCCGCACCGCGGACACCGGCCGGCCCGGTGCGGACCGCGATCCGGGCGACGGGTCGATCGGTGACGGGCTGATCGCCCTCCACCCCGTCCCGATCCCCGCGCGGGCCGGCGGCGAGCGGGGCGAGGACGAGCGCGACGAGGGCGACTCCCGGACCCGCGGACGATCCGGCACGGAGTCCCGCACCACCGAACTCGCGCTCGGGGTGCCGGCCGCCCCCGTCCTGCCCGCGCCCCTCGAACTCACCCGCGCGCTGCGCCCGTTACAGCGGTACCGCCCGGTCTCCGCTCCGCTGCGCCGCGCCCTGGACGAGGCGGCGACCGCGGACCTCAGCGCCCGCGCGGGCGGCATGATCATGCCGGTGTTCCGTGGGGTCGGCCGGGGCGACGCGATCCTCCAGTGCGTCATGGACGCCTCGTCCTCCATGCTGGTGTGGGACCGGATGTTCGGGGAACTCCAGCAGATCTTCGGGCAGTTGGGCGCATTCCGGGATGTGCAGGTGCGCTATCTGCACCAGGGCCCGGACGGCGGCTGCGCCGTCAGCCGCAGCTCCGACCCCGCCGCCGCCCCGCTGCACTCCGCGGACCGGCTCAGCGATCCGACCGGGCGCCGGGTCACCGTGGTGATCAGCGACTGCGCCGGGCCGCTCTGGCACAGCGGGCGCGCCCACCGGCTGCTGCACCAGCTCGCCCGGCAGGCCCCGGTCGCCGTGTTGCAGCCGCTGCCGCAGCGCATGTGGAACCGCACCCGGCTGCCGGTCACCTTCGGTTCGCTGTCCCGGGGTGACGGCCTCGCCGGCGCCACCCTGCTGAAGGTCACCGAGGACGCCGGCACCGGCCCCGCGGTGCACCCCGGCGCCCTGGCGGTCCCGGTCCTCCCGCCGGTGCCGGACGCGCTGGCGGCCTGGGCCAGGCTGCTCTCCGGTACCGGGGCGGCACGGATCTCCGGAGCGGTCGGCTGGGTGCGGGCCGACCAGCCCCCGGCGGCCGCCCAGCGCTCCGGCGCCGCCCTGTCCTCGCTCCAGCTGGTCAGCCGCTTCCGTTCGGCCGGCTCACCGGCCGCCGGACAGCTGGCCGTCTATCTCGCGGCCGCGCCCCTCTACCTGCCGGTGATGCAGCTGGTGCAGCGCACCATGCTGCCCCAGTCGGGCCCCTCCGAACTCGCCGAGGTGCTGCTGAGCGGCCTGCTCTCGCGCGCGGACGGCGCGGGCGGCGGCCGCGGGCAGTGGTACCGCTTCGAGCCCGGCGTCCAGGAGGCGCTGCTCGGTCCGCTGGGCCGGGACGAGGCTCTGCTCGTACTCAAGCACTGCTCGCAGTACATAGAGACGCGGTTCGGCAAGGGCGGGCCCAACTTCCCCGCTCTGGCCTTCGCCCAGCTCGGCGACGCAGCGGCGGTCGACTCCCCGTACGCCACCGGGCACGCCACCACGGGCGCCGGGTACGAGGAGGGCGACGACGGCGAGGAGAACGACGACAGCGAGGAGAACGAGGCGGACGGGGGGAGCGAGAGGCGCGGCGGTCCCGGCGTTCCCCATGCCTTCGCCGAGGTCGCGGCCCGCGTACTGGAGCGATTCATGCCCGTACCCCCCAGATTCGTGATCCCGCCGCAGGCTCCCGCCCCCGGGCCGCCGGCCCCCGGTACCACCTCCGCCGTGGAACGCGCCCGCGAGCTGGTGCGGCAGTTCGAGGCGGACAAGATGGTGCAGCGCCTGATCGACGCCGTCCAGCTGCTGCGGGGAGCCGCCGAGAACGGCCCCCGGCAGGCCGTGGACCCCGGACTCTGGGCGGAGTACGCGCGCTGCGTCCTGCGGCTGTGGGAGGTGCAGGGCGGCGCGGAGCTGCTCCGCGAGGCCGAGAGCGCCGCCGAGCGGGCAGCCGCGGTCCCCGGTGCGGTACGCGAACGGGCCGTGCTGGCCAAGGTGCTGCACGCGGCGGCCGACGACCGGCGGCGGCGTGGCGACCGGCGCGGCGCCCTGGAGCTGCTGCGGCGCGCCGACCGCGAGTACACCGCCGCCTGCGCGGCCCCCGGCCTCGCACCGGCCGAGGCGCTGCGGCTCACCCTGGAGCGGGTGCGGGCCCTGGAGGCGCAGTGGCGGCTCGACGGCGACAGCGCCCTGCTGCAGAGCGCCTGCGGGATGCTGGAGGCGTTCGCCGACTCCTGGCCCGACCAGGAGAACCGGCCCGCCGCCCTCCCGCTCCAGCACGGCCGGACCCTGCTGAAACTGTCCGGCGCCACCGAGGACACCGAACGGTCCAGGGAGTTCGCCCGCCAGGCGGCCCGCTCGCTGCGCACGGCCTTCGCCCAGGGCGGCCGGCACACCATGGGCACCGAGGTCCGCATCGTGCTGGACCTGGTGGACGCGCTGCTGGCCTCCGGCGAGGAACCGGACGAGGCGGCGGCCCTGACCGGCCAGGCGCTGGAGACCGTACGGGAGGAGCGCCAGCGCGCCCAGCTCCAGACCAGGGCCGGACGGGTCCGGGTCGCCCGCTACGAGCACACCGGTGATCCGGACGAACTCGTGGTGGCCGCCGACTGGTTCGCCCGAGCGGCCCGCGGGATCCCCCGGGACTCACGGGCCCACACCGATCTGCTCGCCGAGTGGGGCGGCACGCTGCTGCGCCGCGCCGAACTGCCGGACGGCGGACCGCACATCGGTGCGGCGGTGCGGGTGCTGCGCGACTGCCGGACCGAGACGCCGTCCGGCGGGCCACACCAGTCCGAGCGGCTGCTGATGCTCGGCCGGGCCCTGATGCTGCGCCACCGGGCGACCGCGGACCGGGTCGATCTCCGGGAGGCCGAGTACCTCTTCGGGCTGGCGGCGCAGGAGGCCGGGGCCCCGCTGACCGCGGCGCGCTGCTGGCTGGAGCTGGGCAGGGTCCAGCTGGAGGCCGCCGACGTACTGGTCCGGCCGGCCCGGCGCGACGAGGCGGCGGAGGCCTTCCGCTCGGCCGCCGCCTCCGCCGCGACGGCGGAAGCGGAGCTGGAGAGTCCGCAACAGATCAGGGAGGCCGTGGAGTTGGGTGCTACAGCCAACCACTGGCGGGGTATGACGTATGAGAGAGCGGGGCGCCCCCGGGCCGCGCGAGAGGCGTACCGGGCGGCCCGCCTGGAGTGGCGCAAGCTGCCGGACGGCGGCGGGGCGGCGGGCGAGTGGAGCGCCGAACGGCTGGCCGGTCTTGAGCGCTGAGTGCTCGACGACGAGCACCCGGAGCGGCGGCGCGTCCGGACCGGGCAGGCGCACGACCGGCGCGTGACCGGCGCCGGCCGAGGGCGCGGGCAGCAGGACGGAGCGAGTCAGGGACGCGGGACCGGCGGTGTGCGCTCAATGGCGAGCGCGGCGCGGCGGGCCCGGTACTGAGTACGGGGAGGCGTGATGAACGAGTCGGCACGTAACAACGGGGCGGGTGCGCCCGGCGGTACGGGCGGTGGCGCGTCCGGAGCCGCGGACGCGCTGCCGGATCTGCCGGATCTGCCGGATCTGCCGGATCTGCTGGGTCTCGACCTGGAGACCCTGCGGACCCTGCACCACCCGGTCCTCGCGGAGGTGGTCGCGGATCTGCGTGGCCGGGCCGAACAGCCGCGGGAGATGCTCTGGGGCTTCAACAACGCCTTCTGAACCGGGCGGTCCCGCAGCCCCGCGCCCCGACGGCCCGGCGCACGGTTTCGGCCCCGGGCGCGGCCGATCAGGACATCATCGTCCGGGACAGGTCCGTTCGCACCGCGCGCCGGGGATACTCACCCCGGGCCGGTGCCGGTGACCGTCCCGGCAGACGTACAGCACGGGGGTGCCGGAGTGGTCCGAAGGACGACACCACAGGGGGAGCGGCCCGCAGAGCGGTACACGGAACAGGCGCGGAACGGGCGCGGCGGGCCGCCGCGCGCCGACGCGCCCCCACCCGTGCCGTTCGGGCAGTTCATCGTGAAGGTGCACGGCCGCTGCAACCTGGCCTGCCGGTACTGCTACCTGTACGAGGGCCCCGACCGCACCTGGCGGAGCCGTCCCGCGGCCGCCGCGCCCGCCGTCCTGGACCGCACCGCGGACCGGATCGCCGAACACGCGGCCGCCCACCGCCTCCGGCACGTCGCCCTGGTGCTGCACGGCGGCGAACCCCTGCTCGCGGGCCCGGCCCGGCTGGCCGCCCTCGCCAACCGGGTGCGCGAGCGGGTACCCGCGGGCTGCACCGTCCACGCGACCGTCCAGACCAACGCCACCCTGCTCACCGACGAGGGCGTCACCACGCTCGCCCGGCACGGCATCAGCATCGGCATCAGCCTGGACGGCGGCCTGGCCGCCCACAACTCCCGGCGCACCGACCACGCGGGCCGCCCCTCCTGGCCCGCCGCCTCGCGCGGCGCCCGGCTCCTCGCCGACCACCACCCCGACGCGTACGCGGGCATCCTCACCGTCGTGGACCCGCGCACCGACCCCGTGGAGATGTACGAGTCGCTGCTCGCCCTGCGACCGCCGGCCCTGGACCTGCTCCTGCCGCACGGCAACTGGACCCGCCCGCCGCCCGGACTGCCGGACCTCACCGGCAGCACGGCGGGCCCGGGGCCGGGGCCGGGCCGCGCCACCCCGTACGGCGACTGGCTGTGCGCCGTCTTCGACCGCTGGTGGCCGGCGGCCAGGCGGGAGACCCGGATCCGGATCTTCGAGGAGTGCGTCGCCCTGCTCCTGGGCCTGCCCGCCGCCACCGAATCCCTCGGCCTCGACCCCGTCAACGCGGTCGTCGTCGAGACCGACGGATCGATCGAACAGGTCGACTCCCTCAAATCCGCCTACGACACGGCCGCCGCCACCGGACTCGACGTCTTCCGGCACACCTTCGACGACGCCCTGCGCCACCCCGGCGTCGCCGCCCGACAGGCGGGAGCCGGCGCGCTCGCCGCAGCCTGCCGCGCCTGCCCGCTGCTGACCGTCTGCGGCGGCGGCCACTACGCCCACCGCTACCGTGCAGAGAACGGCTTCATCAACCCCTCCGTCTACTGCGCGGACCTCGAACGGCTGATCCGCCACGTGGCGGGCCGGCTCGCCGACGCAACCGCAGGAGACCCCCCATGAGCCCCGCCATCCCTGATCGCGTACTGCGCGAACTCGGCCGCACCGAGGGCGACACCGACTCCCTCGGCCTGCTCGTACGCGATCAGGACACCCGCCGCCTCGTCCTCCTCAGGGCCGTGCTCGACGCGGCGGCCGCCGCCCCCACGACCGTATGCCCACCCCGTCCGCTCGACCGGCTGCACGAGGACTGGGCGCTGCTCGAAGCGGCCGAACGCGCCGACCGGGCCGCGGCGCGCACCGTGCTGTTCCACCCCATGGCCGGCCCCTGGGCGCAACGGCTCCTTGGCGGCCTCACCGGCGCCACCGCCACGGGCCCGGAGCTCCACACCGACCTGGCCCACCTGAGCGCCCTCGCGGCGGCTGCCGCGATCCGGGCCGCACTGCCCCGCACCGCCCGGCTCACCTCCCGCGAAGGACTGCTCTCGCTGCCCACCCTGGGGGCGGTGCGCGCGGACCCCGGCCCCGTCGCACTCACCTACGCCGGGGGCGAGCTGACGATCCGCCCGGCCGGTGCGCCGCCCCTCTCGGTACGGGCCCTGCCGGACGGCACCATGACCTCGGCCGACCCCCGCTGGCTGCCGGTGCTCACCCTGCCCGCCGTACTGCCGGGCGCCGGCCCCGTACCCCTGGACGACCTCGACCCCTACCGCACCCGCGGCACCGGGCTCGAACGCCACGGACTGAGCGCCGCCACCCATCTCGACGACCAGGAACGCAAGGCCTGGACCGATTCCTGGTCCGGGGTCGAACCGCTGCTGCGCGTGGGCGGCGAGCACCGGCTCACCGAAGCGGCCGTCCTGCTGCGCTGCCTCGTCCCGCTCGGACCGCCGCCCGGCTCCGGGCCGTCCGGCCAGGGCGCGGCCCACTGCAGCGGCACCCGGCGCGAGGCGTTCGGCGCGGTCCTCAGCAGCAAGCCGGCCACCCCCGCCTACTTCGCCTCGACCCTCGTGCACGAACTCCAGCACACCAAGCTCGCCGCCCTCGGCGCACTCGTCCGGCTGCACCACGAGGACGCCACCCCGCGCCACTTCGCACCGTGGCGCTCTGACCCCAGGCCCTTCGACGGGCTGCTCCAGGGCGCCTACTCGCACCTGGCGCTCGCCGACTACTGGCAGCGGTTCGCGCTCGGCGCGCGGCGGGTCACCCACCGCGATCTGGCCTGGGCGGAACACGCGCGCTGCCGCCAACAGGTCGGAGCCGTACTGCCGGTACTGGCAGGCTCGGCCGGGCTGACCCCCGAGGGTCGGGTCGTCGTCAACGAGATGATCACGGTCTACCACCGTCTGGAGGATTCGCCGCCACCCACGGGGCATCTGGCACGCGCGGAGGCCTATGTGAGCACCGCCAGGGTGATATGGCAGCAGAGGAACGGATCACCAAGGAGCTGAGCAGCCAGGTGATTCAGGCCGGTGCGCACAAGCTCCGGTGTATCTTGAAAGAGCTCGTAACGAGGTCAGGGAGACGGTTGAATGCCCGGAACGCGTAGGCAAGTTGGAGCAACCGGGGCGCAGACCGTCACCCTCAGTTTCGCCGGTTTCAACCGGGCCTGGGCGGCGTGGATCGCGGACCGGCTTGAGCGGCGCGGGGTGACGGTCGTCCAGCAGCGCTGGGACCCTCCGGTCGAGGTCCCGCTGGAGGACGCCCTGCGGGACCTGATGCTCTCCCGCGGCCGGATCCTGGTCCTGCTCAGCGACTGGTACTTCCAGGTCGGCCCGCGCGGCCACGAGGAGTGGAACCGCGCCCTGCGCGAGGTCGTCGCCCCCGACCCGGACCGCTTCGCCGCCGTGTCCGTCACCACCTCGGCGCTTCCCGGCGCCACCTCGGTCTTCGGCGCCGCGGACCTGACGAACGTCGGCGCGGACGAGGCCGAACGCCGGCTGCTCGTACGCCTGGGGCTGCCCGCCGACCCGCTGCCCGAGTCCGCCGCGGCGCGGCCGGGCCCGCGCTATCCGGCCGACACCCCCGAGGTGTGGGGCGGGGTGCCGCGCCGCAACACCCGCTTCACCGGCCGCGAGGAACTGCTCAGCAAGGCCTACACGGCCCTTCAGGACGCCGGGTCCGGTGCGGGCGTCGTCACCCTGCACGGCATGTCGGGGGTGGGCAAGACACAGCTGGCCGCCGAGTACGTGTACCGGTTCGGCTCCGAGTACGACGTGGTGTGGTGGGTGCCCGCCGACCGGCGCGCCCTCTACCGCCAGAAGCTCGCCGAACTCGCCCCGGAACTGGGCCTGTCCACCGGCGCCGAGTACGGCGAACGGCTGCGCGCGGTACGCGACTCGCTGCGCCGCGGCGACCCGTACGCCCACTGGCTGCTGGTCCTGGACGGCGCGGACGAGCCGGAACAGATCTGGGACCTGGTGCCGACCGGCCCCGGCCACGTCCTGATCACCTCCCGCAACCCCGAGTGGAGCGAGCACAACAGCAACCTGGTCGAGGTACCGGTCTACGACCGTGACGAATCGGTCGCCTTCATCCTCCGCCGGGCCCCGCGCCTCACCCGGACCGAGGCCGGCCGGCTCGCCGAGGCGCTGGAGGACCTGCCGCTGCTGCTCGACCAGACCGCGGGCTGGCTGAACGACTCCGACATGTCGGTCGAGGAGTACATCGAGCTGCTCGGCGGCGGCATCGACCAGGACGTCGTCAAGGTCTCCGCCGACTTCCCGCTGGCCTTCCAGACCGCCTGGTCGATACTGCTGAACAAGCTCCGGGACACCGTCCCCGAGTCCGTCGACCTGCTGCGCCTGTGCAGCTTCTTCGCACCCGGCTCCATTCCCGTACGGCTGCTGAAGGAAATGCCACCGGGCGAGCTGCCCGAGCAGCTCTCCGGCCTGATGAACGACCCGCTGCTGTGGAACAAGGCGATCAGCCAGCTGCGCCAGTACTCCGTGGTCCGCCTGGAGTCCCACGAGTCCGTCATCGACGAGACGTCCTCCGGCGAGTCGATCTATCTGCACCGCATGGTCCACCAGATCGTCCGCAAGGACATGCCCGAGCGCGACCGCGAGGAATTCACCGACGTGGTCCGCCGGGCACTCGCCTCCGCCGACCCGGGCCGCCCCACCGACACCCGGCTGTGGCCCGGATACGCCGAGATCACCCCGCACCTGAAGTGGGCCGACGTGCTGCGCAGCACCGACCCCGCGGTGCATTCCCTGGTGCTCAACTGCCTTCGCTACATGTACCTCTCCGGGGAGTACCGGGCCGGCATCAAGCTCGGCTCCCGCGCCACGAAGGCCTGGGGCGAGCTGCTGGGCGAGAACCACCCCCGGGTCTGGGACCTCAGCTACAACTACGCCAACCTGCTGCGCGCGGTCGGCGACTACGCCGGAACCGAGGCGATCGAGCGGGCCGCCGTCGACCACCTGCGCGTCGAACGCGGCGCCCAGGACCTGGAGCACCTGCGCGCCGCCGGCGGCCTCGCGGCCGACCTGCGCGGCCTCGGGCGGTACGACGAGGCGCACGAGATGTCCAGCTGGATCCTGGTCTCGTACCGCGAACTGCTGGGGGACCAGGACTCGCGCACGCTCAACGCGCAGAACAACCTGGCCATCTCCCTCCGACTGCTCGGCCGGTACTCGGAGGCCCTGGAACTCAACCGCAGGACCCTGGAGTCCCGCCGGCAGCTGCTCCGGCCGCGCCACAACTGGACCCTGTTCTCCGAGCTCAACTACGCCACCGATCTGCGCCTGCTCGGCCGTTACAACGAGGCCGAATCGCTCCAGACCCAGAGCGCCCGGGTGCACCGTCTCGTGATGGGCAACGACAACCCCCAGACGCTGGGCGCCGAGCACAACCTCGCTCTCTGCCACTACCGCTCGGGGGAGCGCAGCAAGGCCGCCGTGCTCTTCACCCGGGTGCTCGAACGCTGTGAGCGGGTGCTCGGCGAGAACGACCCGCTGACCATGATGTTCGCCGCGAGCCAGAGCTGCTTCGCCCGGGAGCACGCCGACATCGACCAGGCCAGGGGCATAAGCGAGAAAGTCGTGAGCGGCTACGCGGACATGCTGGGGGAGCAGCACCCGTATGTGGCGGGCACCCGCGCCAACCACGCCCTGATCCTGCGCAGCGTGGGCGAGCGGGAGCACGCGCACGCCGTCCTGGAGGATTCGCTCGCCGCCATGACACAGGCCGTCGGCGAGAACCACCCCTGGACCCTGGGCTGCGCCATCAACGCCTCGGCGCTGCGCAATCTGGTGGGTGACCCCGAATCCGCCGCCGAACTGATGGACTCCGTCGTCGTCCGGGCCACCGAATCCCTCGGCCGGACCCATCCGCTGTGTCTCTCCGCCCGCGTCGCGCACGCGGCCGATCTGCGTGGAGTGCGCGACCGGCAGCGTGCGGACAAGGTCGAGACGGAGGCGCTCGACGATCTGGCGGCCACCCTGGGCGCCCAGCACGTCCACACGGTCTCCGCGCGCTCGCGCAACCGTCCCTACTGGGACTTCGAGCCGCCCGGCATCTGAGGACCGGGGGCAACGCCGAGGGCCCGGCACCGCGATCGTCTCGCGGTGCCGGGCCCTCGGTTCGTGATGTGCCGGTCAGGCCTCGAAGACCTCGTCGAGCAGCTGTGCCTGCTCGGCCTGGTGGCGCTTGGCCGAGCCGACCGCGGGCGAGGAGCCGCGTGGCCGCGAGATGCGGCGCAGGCGCTCACCGTGCGGGACGTCGGCGCCGACGGCCAGGTCCAGGTGGTCGATGAGGTTCAGGGCGATGAACGGCCAGGCACCCTGGTTGGCCGGCTCCTCCTGGGCCCACAGGTACTTCTCGGCGTTCGGGTACTTGGCGATCTCCGCCTGGATCTCGGCACCCGGCAGCGGGTACAGGCGCTCGAGCCGGATGATCGCGGTGTCCGTGACGCCGCGCTTCTCGCGCTCGGCCTCCAGGTCGTAGTAGACCTTGCCGGCGCAGAAGACGACCTTGCGGACCGCGTTCGGGTCGGCCGACTCGTCGCCGATCACCGGACGGAAGCCGCCGGTGGTGAACTCCTCCACCTTCGAGGCGGCCGCCTTCAGCCGGAGCATCGACTTCGGGGTGAAGACGATCAGCGGCTTGTGGTGCGGGTTGTGCACCTGCCACCGCAGGAGGTGGAAGTAGTTCGACGGCAGCGTCGGCATGGCGACCGTCATGTTGTCCTGCGCGCACATCTGGAGGAAGCGCTCCGGGCGGGCGGACGAGTGGTCCGGGCCCTGGCCCTCGTAGCCGTGCGGCAGCAGCAGCGTGACGCCGGAGGTCTGGCCCCACTTCTGCTCGGCCGAGGAGATGAACTCGTCCACGACGGTCTGCGCGCCGTTGACGAAGTCACCGAACTGGGCCTCCCAGATGACCAGCGACTCCGGGCGGGCCAGCGAGTAGCCGTACTCGAAGCCCATCGCCGCGTACTCGCTGAGCAGCGAGTCGTAGACGTTGTAGCGGGCCTGCTCCTCGGAGAGGTAGAGCAGCGGGGTGTAGTCCTCGCCGGTCTTCTGGTCGACGAGGACCGCGTGGCGCTGGCCGAACGTGCCGCGGCGGGTGTCCTGTCCGGCGAGCCGGACCGGGGTGCCCTCCATCAGCAGCGATCCGATGGCCAGCGTCTCGCCCATGCCCCAGTCGATGGTGCCGTTGTCCACCGAGGCGGCACGGCGCTGCATCTGCGGCATCAGACGCGGGTGGACGGTGATCCCGTCGGGGATGTTCACCTGCGACTCGGCGATCAGCTTCACGACCTCCGAGGACACCGCGGTGGTAACGGCCACCGGGAACTCGGCCTGGACGTCCGGGACATGCGGCTGGGACGGTGCCGAGGTGGCCTCGCGGACCTCCGCGAACACCTTCTCCAGCTGGCCCTGGAAGTCCTGGAGCGCCTGCTCGGCCTCCTCCAGCGTGATGTCGCCGCGACCGATGAGGGACTCGGTGTAGAGCTTGCGCACCGAGCGCTTCTTGTCGATCAGCGTGTACATCTGCGGGTTGGTGAACTCCGGGTTGTCGCCCTCGTTGTGACCGCGGCGGCGGTAGCAGATGAGGTCGATGACGACGTCCTTGTTGAACGTCTGCCGGTACTCGAAGGCGAGCCGCGCGACGCGGACCACGGCCTCCGGGTCGTCACCGTTGACGTGGATGATCGGCGCCTCGATCATGCGCGCGACGTCCGTCGCGTACATCGAGGAGCGCGACGCCTCCGGGGCGGCGGTGAAGCCGACCTGGTTGTTGATGACGACGTGCACCGTGCCGCCGGTGCGGTAGCCGCGCAGCTGCGACATGTTGAGCGTCTCGGCGACGACGCCCTGGCCCGCGAAGGCCGCGTCGCCGTGGAGCGCGACCGGCAGGACCGTGAAGTCCGTGCCCGCCTTGTTGATGATGTCCTGCTTGGCGCGGGCGATGCCCTCCAGGACCGGGTCGACCGCCTCCAGGTGCGAGGGGTTGGCGGCCAGCGAGACCTTGATCTGCTCGCCGTCCAGACCGGTGAAGGTGCCCTCGGCGCCCAGGTGGTACTTGACGTCGCCGGAGCCGTGCATCGACCGGGGGTCGAGATTGCCCTCGAACTCCCGGAAGATCTGCGCGTACGACTTGCCGACGATGTTCGCCAGCACGTTCAGCCGGCCGCGGTGGGCCATGCCGATGACGACCTCGTCGAGGCGCGCCTCGGCCGCGGAGTCGATGACCGCGTCGAGCAGCGGGATGACGGACTCGCCGCCCTCCAGCGAGAACCGCTTCTGGCCGACGTACTTGGTCTGCAGGAACGTCTCGAACGCCTCGGCGGCGTTGAGCCGGCGCAGGATCCGCAGCTGCTCCTCGCGCTCCGGCGCGGGGCGCGGACGCTCCACCCGGTCCTGGAGCCACCTGCGCTCCTTCGGGTCCTGGATGTGCATGAACTCGATGCCGGTGGTGCGGCAGTACGACTCACGCAGCACACCGAGGATGTCGCGGAGCTTCATCAGGGTCTGCCCGGCGAAGCCGCCGACGGCGAAGTCCCGCTCCAGGTCCCACAGGGTGAGGCCGTGCTCGGTGATGTCCAGGTCGGGGTGCTTGCGCTGGCGGTACTCCAGCGGGTCGGTGTCGGCCATGACGTGGCCGCGGACCCGGTAGGAGTGGATCAGCTCGAAGACCCGCGCGGCCTTGGTGACGTCGTCGTCGTGCGAGGCGTCGATGTCCTTGAGCCAGCGGACCGGCTCGTAGGGGATGCGCAGCGCCTTGAAGATCTCGTCGTAGAAGTCGTTCGAGCCGAGCAGCAGCTGGCTGAGGACCCGCAGGAACTCGCCGGAGGCCGCGCCCTGGATGACCCGGTGGTCGTACGTCGAGGTCAGGGTCATGACCTTCGAGATACCGAGCTTGTTGAGGGTGTCCTGCGACGTGCCCTGGAACTCCGCCGGGTAGTCCATCGCGCCGACACCCATGATGAGGCCCTGTCCGGGCATCAGGCGGGGCACCGAGTGAACGGTGCCGATGCCGCCGGGGTTGGTCAGCGAGGCGGTGACGCCGGTGAAGTCGTCCATGCCGAGCTTGCCGTTGCGGGCCCGGCGGACGATGTCCTCGTAGGCCTGCCAGAACTCGAAGAAGTTGAGCGTCTCGGCCTTCTTGATGGCCGCGACGACCAGCTGGCGGTCACCGTTCGGCTTCACCAGGTCGATGGCCAGGCCGAGGTTGACGTGCTCCGGCTTGACCAGGGTCGGCTTGCCGTCCTTCTGGGCGAAGGAGTAGTTCATCGCCGGCATGGCCTTGAGGGCCTGCACCATCGCGTACCCGATGAGGTGCGTGAAGGAGATCTTCCCGCCCCGGGCCCGCTTGAGGTGGTTGTTGATGACGATGCGGTTGTCGAAGAGCAGCTTCACCGGGACGGCGCGGACGGATGTGGCCGTCGGCAGCTCCAGCGAGGCGTTCATGTTCTTCGCGACCGCGGCCGAGGGGCCTCGCAGCGTCACGTACTCGGGCCCGGCGGGGGCCTCGGTGGCCGGAGCGGCGGCGGCCTTCGCGGCCGGAGCCGGTGCTGCCGGAGCCGCCGGGGCGGGGGCGGCCTTCGCCGGAGCCGCCGGAGCCGCCGGAGCTGCCGGAGCCGCCGGTGCGGCGGGTGCCGGAGCGGCAGGAGCGGGCGCCGGTGCGGCGGGTGCCGCCGGGGCCTGGGCCACGGGCTGCGCGGGCGCGGCCGGAGCGGTGTGGTTGGTGGCGGCGGTCGGTGCGGTCACGGCCGGAGCCGCTGGCACCGCAGCCCCCGCGGCTGCGGCGCCGGGAACGGGCTTGTCCGCCGTGCCGGACGTACCCGGCTTGTAGTCGGCGAAGAAGTCCCACCAGGCGCGATCGACCGAATTGGGATCTTGGAGGTACTGCTGGTAGATCTCGTCGACGAGCCACTCATTGGGGCCGAAAGCAGCAGCCGGGTTCGAACCCGGGCTGGCTTGGTCGGTCGAGATGCTCGAGTTACTGGGGGACTGAGACGACACGGCGGCAACCGCCCTCTTCCGCTTCACAAGGTGGTGGACAGCGGAAATCAAGGCTACGCCTCCCGGACCGTTCCATGCGGACCGGGCCGGTCTTCGTCGTGCAAGTCACATCGAAAGTCGGGTTTCGGCGCAGGAAATGGCGGGAAACAACCTTGGTTCCGCATTGCTCCGGGTACGCGAGGCCGCAGTTGCGGCCCCTTGGACCGTACCCCTTGAACAGAACACGCAGAACGTGCCCTTCCGGTTCGAACCCTATGTCAACCGCGCGGTTGATGGATCCCCGGAAGAGTGACGCGGATGCGGCATCCGCGAACTGATTCGGCCACACCGATCCGTCCGCCGTGCAGATCCACCGCCCAGCGGGCGATCGCCAGGCCGAGACCCGTGCCGCCGTCGCTGCCCGGACCGTGCGGCGATGTCACCTCTCCCCGGTTGAAACGCTCGAAGACCCGGTGCCGCTCGGACTCCGGAATACCGGGGCCCTCGTCCAGGACCTCCAGATCCAGTGACTCCGGCAGCGCCCCGCGCCGCGCGAGCACCGTCACCCGGCCGTGCGGCGGGCTGTGCTTCACCGCGTTGTCGATCAGGTTCGCCACCACCTGGTGCAGCCGCTCCGCGTCCGCGTGCGCGGTCAGCTCCGGCGGGGACACGTCCAGATGCAGATGGACGTCCTTGCGGGTGGAATTGCCGGAGCCGGAGGAGAGCCGGCGGTGGCCGGCGGCGAGGTTCGCCTCCTTCAGCACCCCCGACAGATACGGCCACACCTCGAAACGGCCGGCCCTCAGCGTCACCACGCCGTTGTCCAGCCGGGACAGGTCAAGGAGCGTTTCCACCAGCCTGCCGAGCCGCTCGGTCTGCTTGAGGGCCGTGCGCATCGTCTCGGGGTCGGCCGAGGACACCCCGTCCACGACGTTCTCCAGTACGGCTCTCAGCGCCGCGATGGGGGTGCGCAGCTCGTGTGAGACATTGGCCACCAGCTCCTTGCGGTGCCGGTCCACGGCCTCCAGGTCATCGGCCATCAGGTTGATCGTCTGCGCCAGGTCGCCCAGCTCGTCACGCCGGTCGGCGCCGCTCACCCGTCTGGTGTAGTCGCCGTGCGAGATCGACCGGGCCACGGCCCTCATCTCGTCCAGCGGCGCGGTCAGACCGTGCGCCACGAACTGGGTGATCAGCAGGGTCGCGATGACCGAGAACACCGTGATGAACCGGAGTTCGGTACGGGTGCGCAGGGCCACCATCAGCAGTCCGGTCGTGATGAACACCGAGACCACGACGAGCGTGCCCAGCTTGGCCTTGATCGAGAACGGCCGCAGCCCCGGTCCGGGCGCGGTCATGGCGCCGGAGTCTCCAGGGCGTAACCGACGCCGTGCACGGTACGGATCCGCTCCGCGCCGATCTTCCGGCGCAGCGCCTTGATGTGACTGTCGACGGTCCGGGTGCCCGAGGCGTCCGCCCAGTCCCAGACCTCGGCCAGCAGCTGTTCCCGGGAGAGCACCGCGCGCGGCGTGTTGGCCAGGCAGACCAGCAGGTCGAACTCGGTCGGCGTCAGATGGACGTCGTCCGCCCGCACCCGCACCCGGCGCTGTGCGTGGTCGATCTCCAGCTCGCCGAGGCGCAGTATGCCGCTGCGCGGCGTCACGGCGGCCAGCGCGGCCCGCTCGACCCGGCGCAGCAGGACGTGCACCCGGGCCGCCAGCTCACGCATGGAGAACGGCTTGGTCATGTAGTCGTCGGCACCGACCCCGAGGCCGACGAGCATGTCGGTCTCGTCGTCCCTGGCGGTCAGCATCAGCACCGGCACCGGGCGCTGGGCCTGCACCCGGCGGCAGACCTCCAGCCCGTCGAAACCGGGAAGCATGATGTCGAGCACCATCAGGTCCGGCTGCCAGGCCTCGGCCGCGTCCACGGCCGCGGGGCCGTCGAGCGCGGTCTGCACCAGGAAACCCTCGGCCCGCAGCCGGGCGGAAATGGCATCGACGATCGTCGCGTCGTCCTCGACCACCAGTACCCGGCGCTGCGCGCCAGGGGTGGCCGCGACACCGTTGTGGGTGGTGTGTGTCTGTTCCATCGCCCCGCCCCTGCCCGTTCTCACGGGGGACATTCCCCCGGACGCACGGTTATCGCTTGTGAATTTCGCGGGAGATCCCGTCATCGGTCAGCAGCGTAAAGGCAGCGGGCGGCTCCCGGCTACGCAGGGTGCAAGGGCGCGGGAGCGCGTTGACCGCGCGGAGGAGGCGGAGTGTCGCTCTTGTGGCGCTTGGCCCCCGGGCGTCCCAGGGGCCCGCATACCCGGCGGGGGGATCTCAGGCCGCACGAATTGCGAGATGGACCACGTCGGGCACACCTCGGGCAACGCCTACTTCTTCGGTTCGAACCCCATGGAATCCGGCATCGCGCAGGGCTTCTTCGAACTTCTCGGACGGCTGCGCGGACCACACCGCGAGCACTCCGCCGGGTGTGAGCCGCTGGTGGCAGTCGGCGAGACCGGCGGGGGAGTAGAGGTTCGCGTTGTCCTCGGTGACCGTCCAGTCCGGCCCGTTGTCGATGTCCAGACACAGCGCGTCGTAACGTTCCGTAGTCGTACGGAGGTGGGCGACGAGATCCGTCGTCAGGACCGCGGTCCGCGGATCGGCGAGCGCCACCGCCGAGATCCCGGCCAGCGGTCCGCCCAGGTGCCAGTCCACGATGGCCCGCTCCCGCTCCACCACCGCGATCCGCCCCCAGCGCGGCTCGGCGGCGGCCCGCGCGAGCGAGAACCCGACCCCGAGCCCGCCGATCAGCACCGCCGGGGCCGGCCGCCCGGCGGGCAGCGCGGCGAGCGCGGCGTCGATCAGCAGCCGCTCGGAGCGCCCGTCCGAGGTGTCCATCAGGAAGCACCCGTTGGCGATGATCTCGAAGTCGTCGCCCCGCCGGCGCAGGACTACCTCTCCGTACGGTCCCTCCCGGCGGTCAAGGGTGACGGGGGCGAGGGCGTCGGGGCCGTCGGTGTGGTGCATGGCGCGGGTCTCCGGTGGTTGGTCGACGGCTGGGTCACCGCCGGTCGGTGTCCCGGCCATCCTGGCCCGCCGCGCCGCGTCCGGGCCAGCGGATTGCCCGAACGGGCAGCGGTCCGCCCCTTTCGGGGACGGACCGGGCGCGGGCCCGGTCAGGGGGAGGGCCCTCCCGCGCGATCGTGCCGTCCCGCTCCAGTCCCCGGTCACCGCTCATGCGGGCACGCTGCCCTGCCCGCGGGCAGCCCGCGGGCAATGCTGTTCGGGCATCGGTGCGCGGGGCCTGAGCAAGCCCGGGGCCTCAGCGTGCCCGTGGCGGCGCGGCGAACGTCATGAAGGAGGGGGGACTACCCGGACCCCGTACGGCGTTGGACACGGGGCAGGCAGAGGCAGGCTCAGCGGTGGCCGCCACCTGATCGCTCACAGCGAACACGCCCCGGGGAACATTGAGCGGCTCAGAAGCATTGAGTCTTCATAGCTCAACTTGACTGCCGAAGGGGAGATCATGGCTACTGAGTCCAATGCGGTCACACCGCTCACCCTGCCTGTGCTGCCGCTCGACGACGAGGTCGTGCTGCCCGGGATGGTGGTGCCTCTGGACCTGTCCGACAACGACGTACGCGCCGCGGTGGAGTCCGCCCAGGCCGCGGCCCGCGAGGGCGGCGGCAAGCCCGAGGTGCTGCTCGTTCCGCGCATCGACGGCACCTATACCGGGATCGGTGTCATCGGCACCGTGGAGCAGGTCGGACGGCTCTCCGACGGAGACCCCGGCGCGCTCATCCGCGGCCGGGGGCGGGTGCGCGTGGGCGCCGGGACCAGTGGGCCCGGCGCGGCGCTCTGGGTGGAAGGGACGCGGGTCGACTCCACCGTCCCCGATCCCCTTCCCGGAGCCGCCGCCGAGCTGGCCAAGGAGTACAAGGCGCTCGCCACCAGCTGGCTGAAGCAGCGCGGCGCCTGGCAGGTCGTGGACCGGGTCCAGCAGATCGAGGACATCTCCACGCTCGCCGACAACTCCGGATACTCCCCTTTCCTCACCGTCGCCCAGAAGGTGCGGCTGCTGGAGACCGTCGACGCGGTCGCCCGGCTGAAGCTCGCCATCCAGTGGCTCGGTGAACACCTCGCCGAACAGGACGTCGCCGAGTCCATCGCCAAGGACGTCCAGGAGGGCGTCGACAAGCAGCAGCGCGAGTTCCTGCTGCGGCGCCAGCTCGACGCCGTACGCAAGGAGCTCTCCGAACTCAACGGTGACTCCGCTTCCGGCGACGAGTCCGACGACTACCGGGCCCGCGTCGAGGCCGCCGACCTTCCCGGGAACGTGCGCGAGGCCGCGCTCAAGGAGGTCGACAAGCTGGAGCGCTCCTCCGACCAGAGCCCCGAGGGCTCCTGGATCAGGACCTGGCTCGACACCGTCCTCGAACTGCCGTGGACCGAGCGGACCGAGGACGCCTACGACATCCGCGGCGCCCAGGAGATCCTGGACGCCGAGCACGCGGGCCTCCAGGACGTGAAGGAGCGCATCACCGAGTACCTCGCGGTGCGCAAGCGGCGCGCGGACCGCGGTCTGGGCGTCGTCGGCGGGCGGCGCGGCGGCGCGGTGCTGGCCCTGGTCGGACCGCCCGGCGTGGGCAAGACCTCGCTCGGGGAGTCCGTCGCGCACGCCATGGGCCGCGAGTTCGTCCGGGTCGCGCTCGGCGGTGTCCGGGACGAGGCCGAGATCCGCGGCCACCGGCGCACCTACGTCGGCGCGCTTCCGGGGCGCATCGTCCGCGCCATCAAGGAGGCCGGTTCGATGAACCCGGTCGTCCTGCTCGACGAGATCGACAAGGTCGGCTCCGACTTCCGGGGCGACCCGGCCGCGGCGCTCCTCGAAGTGCTCGACCCGGCCCAGAACCACACCTTCCGTGACCACTACCTGGAGGTCGAACTCGACCTCAGCGACGTCGTCTTCCTGGCCACCGCCAACGTCCTGGAAGCGATCCCGGAGGCCCTCCTCGACCGGATGGAGCTGGTCAGGCTCGACGGCTACACCGAGGACGAGAAGGTCGTCATCGCCCGCGACCACCTGCTCCCGCGCCAGCTGGAGCGGGCCGGCCTGGAGAAGGACGAGGTCACCCTCGACGAGTCCGCGCTGCGGAAGCTGGCCGGCGAGTACACCCGCGAGGCCGGCGTACGGAACCTGGAGCGCGCCGTGGCCCGGCTGCTGCGCAAGGTCGCGGCCCAGCACGAACTGGGCGACCGGGAGCTGCCGTTCACGGTGACCGACGAGGACCTGCGCGGCCTCATCGGGCGGCCCCACCACGTCCCCGAGGCCGCCCAGGACCCGGCGGAGCGCCGCACCGCGGTGCCGGGAGTGGCCACCGGGCTCGCGGTGACCGGAGCAGGCGGAGACGTGCTCTTCGTGGAGGCGTCGCTCGCGGACCCGGAGACCGGGGCGTCCGGACTGACCCTCACCGGCCAGCTCGGCGACGTCATGAAGGAGTCCGCCCAGATCGCGCTGAGCTTCCTGCGGTCGCACGGCGCGGAGCTGGAACTGCCGGTCGCGGACCTGAAGGACCGGGGCGTGCACATTCACTTCCCGGCGGGCGCGGTCCCCAAGGACGGCCCGAGCGCGGGCATCACCCTGACGACCGCGCTGGCCTCGCTGCTCTCCGGACGGCAGGTCCGTACGGATGTGGCGATGACCGGTGAGGTGTCACTGACCGGACGGGTGCTGCCGATCGGCGGCCTGAAGCAGAAGCTGCTGGCCGCCCACCGCGCGGGCATTACCACCGTGGTGATCCCCCAGCGCAACGAGGCCGACCTGGACGACGTCCCGGCCGAGGTGCTGGAGAAGCTGGACGTCCACCCGGTCACCGACGTCCGCCAGGTGCTGGACATCGCCCTCGCCCCGGCCCTGGCCAGGGCGGAGCGGAGGATCCCGGCCGCCGCGTAGGCGTCACGCAGTGACGGGCGTGGCACCACGGGCACGGCCGGTACGGACGGTCCGCCTCCCCGGCGACGGGGGAGCGGGCCGTTTCGCGTACCCGGACGCGGGGCGGCTCGGGTCGGTGGATCGCCCTCCGGGGCCCGCCCAGGGGGCCGCTCAGGGGCGGTAGATCGTGCCCGGGACCGGCTCGGCGGGCGCCATCAGCTGGGGCACCGTCACGAAGGTGTAGCCGCGCTTCTTCAGCTCGTCGATGATGCCGGGCACCGCGGGTACCGAGCCCTTGTAGATGTCGTGCAGCAGGATGATGCCGTCCTTGCTCGCCTGGTCCAGAATCCGCTTCTTGATCAGCGCGGAGTCCGTCGTCGAGTAGTCCTTGGCGGTGGCGCTCCACAGGATCTGGGAGAGCCCCAGATCCTTGCTTATCCCGGAGACGGTGTCGTCGGTGCGGCCCTGCGGCGGGCGCATCAGCCGCGGCTTCTTGCCGGTGATCGCCGCTATCGCGTCCTGCGTCTTCTCCAGCTCGGCGCGTATCTGCGCGGGCTTCTTGTCCGTCAGGATCTCGTGCGACCAGGTGTGGTTGGCCACCTCGTGCCCCTCGGCCTCGATCCGGCGGACGGTGTCGGGGTGCTTCTTCACATGGTTCTTGCCCAGCAGGAAGAAGGTCGCGTGGACCTTCTCCTCCTTGAGGATGTCCAGCAGGTGCGGCGTGTCCTCGGCCGGGCCCGCGTCGAACGTCAGGGCTATGCACTTGGCCTTGCGGCAGTCCACCGGGCCGAACGACCCCTTGGAGTCCGAGCCGGCGTCGGCGCGGGCGGAGCCGGGGGCGGTGGTCTCCATCGAGCAGCCGCTGAGCGTCAGGGTGAGGGCTGTCACAAGGGCGACGGCCAACCCCGCACCGATCGACTTCGTCCTACTGGGCAAGGCGGGTCACTCCCTCGTGGCTGAACGGCGCACACGGCGTGCGTCCGGGAGGACTATACACATCACGTATACATGCGGTGTATAGAGGGGGTGCCCGACTCTCCCGAAGGCTTGACGCCTGGTCAGGGGTGCGGAACGGGAAGAACCCGGCGACGGGGTGCGTCACCGGGCTCTCCTGCTGGAACGGCGTGCCGGGCGGCTTCCGGCGCGGCGGCTCAGCCGTTGGCCAGCGCCTGTACGCGGTCGAGGGCGCCGTTGAAGTGACTGTGGTCGCCGACCGTGGGGCCGGTCGAGGTGTACTGCCACATCGTGTAGAAGCCCCAGCCGGCCGGGAGCGCGCCGACCGTGCTGTCGTAGCGGGCCACCCAGAGCGGGTTGGTGGTGCCGAAGCCCGCGTTGTTGCCCGTGCAGGTCTGCCACCAGCTCGTCGCGGTGTAGATGACCGCGTCGCGTCCGGTGCGCGCCTTGTAGGTGTTCACGAAGTCGCGTATCCAGGAGACCATCGCGGCCGGGGACTTGCCGAAGCACTGGTCGCCGTACGGATTCCACTCGATGTCGAGCGCGCCCGGCAGCGTCTTGCCGTCCTTGGACCAGCCGCCGCCGTGGTCGACGAAGTAGTTGGCCTGGACGGCACCGCTCGTCGTGTCCGGGGTGGCGAAGTGGTACGAGCCGCGGATCATCCCGACGTTGTACGAACCGTTGTACTGCTGGGCGAAGTCCTCGTTGGTGTAGTACGTGCCCTCCGTGGCCTTGACGTAGGCCCACTTGACGCCACTGCCCCAGAGGGCCGCCCAGTTCACGGCGTTCTGGTGACCGCTGACGTCCACGCCCTCGGTCTGGACGGCGCGGGTGCCGACCGGCAGTGCGCCCCGGCCGTCGTGGGCGGCGACGCCCATGCCCATGGTGGCGGAACCCCGGGCGGGCTTCGTGGGATTCCCGGTGGCCGGGTTGCCCGTGGCGCCGGCGGCGCCGGGCAGGGCTATGAGGAGGGAGAGTGCTGCGAGCAGAGTTCCCGCGGCTGCGAGGCGCGAGCGGCGGACTGTTTTGGAGCCGGATCTGTGCACGGGCATTGCGTGCCTCCGAGGCTTCAGTGGGGGGATCTGCTGACTCAGGGACCGGCGAACCCACCCCTGATGGAACGACATGGTGTGAACATGCCATGCATGACGCTACGCACGTAGACCCGCACTGCGGAAGAGGGCCTGGGCGGTGCCGTTGGTCTACTCCTGCGAAATACTGACGGAGCTGCGGCGATGACCAGCGGTGAAAGAAACTTTCAGCGGCAGGAAAGCTCATGAGGGGTGTTGACGTGCACGGGAGCGAAAGCGGGAGTGAACCCGGCGCAGCCGGGGGGAGTGGTGTGGACCACGAATTCCTTGCCCTGGAGCTGGAGTTGGCGGTCTTCCTGCGCCGCGCTCGGGCCAATTCCGGCGAAATGGCGCGCGAGGTGCACCCGGAGCTGGAGGCGGCCGCCTACGGACTCTTCGTACGCCTGGAGTCGGCCGGCCGGCAGCGGGCCACCGACCTCGCCTCGTACTTCGGGGTCGGCAAGGCCACCATGAGCCGTCAACTGCGCGCCCTGGAAGGTCTCGGACTGGTGGCGCGCGAGCCCGATCCAGCCGATGGGCGGGCCTTCCTCGTCCATCTCACCGACGAGGGTCTCGACCGCTTCCGGCACGTCCGTGACGCACGCCGGGACCGGTACGTGCGCAAGCTCGCGGACTGGGACCGGGCCGAGGTGGCGGAACTGGCCCGGCTGCTGCACCACTTGAACGCCCGTGCGGAGGACTGACGGCGGCGCACCCCCGGGCGGGCCTCACAGCTCCGCGTAGAGCGCCGTCGCGTCGTCGTGCGTCTTGCCCCGCCGCAGCCGCGTGCGGTCCGTGTCCGCGTCCTCCAGGGCCCGGACCCGGTCGATCAGTCCCTGCGGGCCCTCCTTGCGCAGGACCCCGAGGCAGGCCGTCCAGTCGCCCTCGCCGAACATCTCCGTCCAGCGGCTCGCGCCGTCCGTCATCGCGGCCACGGCCCGCACCTCGGCGCGGGGCGTGCGCCCCGTCACCGCCCGGTGCGCCACGGCCGGATCGGCGGCGGCGGTGAAGAAGCCGCCCTCCTTGTTCCGGAACCCGTCGGCGATCTCCTCGGAGGCGAGCGAGCCCGGCGGCAGCCGGTCGAGCCGGTCGTCCAGCAGGGCGCGGACGGTCCCGTCGGGCGATTCGAGAAGCAGGACGGAATCGGACAGGATCAGGTGTTCGATCTCGGTTCCGTCCCAACGCACCAGGACGACGGTTGCCTGCGGTGTGCGTACGTGAGAAAGGTCACACAGGGAACGGTGCGTGTCGGCGGTGCGCCGGATGGACTCGGCCAGGATCTCCCGCAGGGTCAGATCCCGTCGTGAACCCGACAGTTCGACCAGGGCGCCGCCCAGCCGTGCGGTGAACCACGGGACCGAGTGCACACAACCGTCGTCCCCCGGCGGCGGGGTGACCCCGTCGAGCAGCACCAGCCCCCCGCCCTGGCCGGAAGCGGGCAGGGCGGCGGCGGCCCAGTCCTCGTTCGAGCGGCCGGGGATGCCGGCGGCGGTGGCGAGCTCCATACGCATGCGGCCAGTCTGCACGACGCCTTCACGAGGCCTGCACGGGGCGGGGTCGCCCCGTACCAGCAGGTCAGAAGGGCGGCTGGAGCGGAAGTAATCACTCCGTCAGGTGTGCGGGCGGGCATCCTGCCAAAGCCTGCCCGGAAGTTCCAGCCAGGCGTCCAGGTGTGCCGTCGGGGCCCCGCGGGGAGACTTGTTCGTCAACTCGGGAGTGTTGTTCACTCCTTCGAGTGGCGGAGCGGTTGATGTGCGCCCCCCTCTCAAAAGCACTGGAATGGTCAGAAGCCGTACCAGGGGTCGGGGCGCTCCTTCAAGTGGCCGTGCGTCACCTCTGCTTCAAGGGCGGACGAGTCAAGATTGCGAGCACCGGTGCAGAAGAAGCGGCCTCGGAGCAAGGGCGGCAAGAACAGCGGTTCCGAGGTGGCGCCTTCGGCGCCGGCTGAAGGCGGGCGCCGCGTGCGCGTACGCAGTCGGCTGGTCGCGGGAGTCGCGGTCGTCGGGATCACCGTCATAGCCGCGGGGGCCCCGGCAGCCCTCAGTGCCTCCTCCGATCTGACCGACTCACAGCGGCTGGTCACCCTCGCGGAGCTGAACCAGCAGGCCATCGCGCTGGCGCACTCCCTCGCGGACGAGCGCGACGAGGTCACCGCGTACATCGCGGCCGGCCGGCAGGGAAAGCCCGGCGGGACCGGCGCCACCGGGAGCCGGAGTGCCCGCGTCGACCAGCAGGTGGACGAGATCGGGGACGCGGCCCCGGACGTCCTGCGCCGCGACCTCTCCACCATCCCCTCGCTGCGCCGCGACGCCGTCAGCGGCAAGGGCTCCGCGCTGGAGGCCCATCAGTCGTACTCCGAGGTCATCGCCAAGCTCCACGGCCTCGCCGACGAACTCGCGGAGAAGACCCCGCCGCGCGCCGCCGGCTCCGGCCGCGCCCCGCTCGCCCTCGGGCAGGCCACCGAGCACGCCTCGGCCACCCGGGGGCTGCTGCTCGCCGCGCTCGCCGTGCCCCGCAAGGAGCCGGTGACGCAGACCGACCCGTTCACCGGGCTGCCCGTCCAGGTCCAGGACGAGGGCGACACCAAGGACGACCGCACCCGTGACGAGCTGAGCGCCGCCGCCCAGCAGTCCCGGGTCGGCGAGCTCTCCTCGCTCGCCGACTTCGACCAGGCGGCCGGGGCCGCCGCCCGCGACAAGCTCGCCTCCACCGTCACCGGCCCCGAGGTCAACAGCGCGGAGAAGTACCTCGCCGAGCTCACCGACCGCCCCGAGCTCTCCGACTCCGACCAGAAGGCCGACAGCAAGAAGACCGGGGCGGCGCTCTCCGCCCGGATCGACCGGATGCGGAGCGTCGAGTCCGCGCTCGGCACCGCGCAGGTCCACCGGCTCGAACAGCTGCGCGACGACGACGTCACCGCGCTCGAACTGCGGATCGCGCTGCTCGGCGGCTGTCTGCTGATCGCCGTCGGCGTGTCCACCGCCGTGGCCCGCACCCTCACCCAGCCGCTCGCCGTGCTGCGGATCGGCGCCGCCCGTCTCGCCGCGGAACCCGACACCGCCGAACCGGTCCGCTACACCGGCCGCAACGACGAGTTCGCCCAGGTCGTACGGTCCATCAACACCCTGCACGGCCGGCTGTACGGACTGCTCCACGAGTTCAACGGACGGTTCGACAGCCTGGAGAGCGAGCGCGCCGAGCTGATCGCCGGCCGCGAGGCACTCACCGTCCAGCGTGCCGAACTCCAGGTCCACACGGCCGATCTGACGGCCCAGCTGGAGAAGCTGAAGAACACCGTCCACCACACCTTCGTCAACCTCTCGCTGCGCAACCTCGGCCTCGTCGAGCGCCAGCTCGGGGTCATCGAGTCGCTGGAGGACCGCGAGCAGGACCCGGACCGGCTCGCCACCCTCTTCAAGCTCGACCACATGGCCACGGTCATGCGCCGTCACGGCGAGAACATGCTCGTCCTCGCGGGCGCCGAGCACGGGCACGGGCACCCGGGTCCGATTCCGCTGGTCGACGTCCTGCGCGCGGCGGTCAGCGAGATCGAGCGGTACGAGCGGGTCACCATCCAGTCCCTGCCGCCGCACGCCCAGATCGCCGGATTCGCCGCCGACGACCTCAGCCACCTCGTCGCCGAACTCCTGGAGAACGCAACCTCCTTCTCGCCGCCCGACTCCCGTGTCGAGCTCTCCGGCTGGCTGCTGGAGACCGGCGAGGTGATGCTCTCCGTGCAGGACGAGGGCATCGGCATGTCGTCCGTGCGGATGGGCGAGCTGAACACCCGGCTGGGCGACCCGTCGCTCTTCGAGGCGGGCGAACAGAACGCGGACGGGGCAGGTCTCGGCCTCCAGGTGACGTCGCTGCTGGCCGCGCGCCACGCCGTACGGGTCCAGCTGTGCGAGCAGAAGGGCAGCGGGGTGACCGCGGTTGTCGTACTGCCCAAGGCCCTGCTGCCGAAGGGGCCGCCGGCCGCCACCCCGCCGCCGGTCACCGCACACGGCGATGTACCCGCCCTGAATCTGCCGGGATCGGTCGCCGAGGCCAACTCCAACGCACTGCCGAGCCGCACCCCGGCGCTGTCCGGCGACCCGCTGATCGCGGCGGCCGAGCAGACGATCGCGGCGGCCGAGCGGACGATCGCCGAGTCCGGGGCCGCCGACGCGCGCTCCGCCGAGAGCCGTCCCCGGACCGTCCCCGACCACGCACCCCCCGCCGCACTCGCACCGGAACCGGAACCGGAACCGGCACCCGCACCCGAACCGGCACCCGAACCGGCACCCGAACCGGCACCCGAGCCGGAGGCCGCGCCCGAGCAGCCCGCCCGCCAGGAACAGCCCTCCCGCGCCGAGCAGCCCCCGGAGTCCGAGTCCGAGATCACGATGCAGGTCAGGCTGCCCCGGGTGCCCGAGTTCGACGACGCACCCGAGGACATCCACGCCCCCGCCTTCGGGGACGACCCCGAGCCCACGCTCGCCTCCGGCCCGTACGCCATCGGCCCCGACCGCCACGAGCGCGCCGCCGACGAGGGCCCGCAGCCGGGGGGCACCCCGGCACCCACCGCCCCGGCACCCACCGCCCCGGCACCCACCGCCCCGGCACCCACCGCCCCGGCACCCACCACCCCGGCACCCACCGCCCCGGCACCCACCACGCCGACCCCGGCCCCCGCCCCCGTCACCACCTCCGTGGCCGGCGCCGTGCCCGGCCCGCGCCACCCGGAGCCCGAGAGGATCACCGACAAGGGGCTGCCCAAGCGCACCCCCAAGGTCGTCACGCCCACCGCGGCCCCCGCGGCCGACCGCAAGGGCGGCGTGGACAAGGACGCGCTGCGCCGCCGGCTGGGCGGCTTCCACCAGGGCGCGAAGGACGGCCGCAGGGATGTCGAGGCGGAGATCGCCGAATCTGCCGCCACGCCGGAGTCCGCCGTTCCGGCCGACCGCACCGCCCGTACAGGCCACACTGAGGCGGCCGGCCGTACCGACGGTCGAACCGATGAGACGGGGGACACAGTCGAGGAGGCACGCAGTTGACTGCGCCCAGCACATTCGGGCTGAGCACCGAGGCCCGGAACCTTCAGTGGTTGCTCAGCAATCTGGTGGAGGAGGTGCCAGGGGTTCACTCGGTCACCGTCGTCTCGTCCGACGGCCTGATGCTCCTCTCCTCCGATCCCGGCCACCAGAGTGCCCCGGCGGAGGCCCGGAAAGAGGGCCCCCGAGGCTCCAGCGCCGACCTGGCGACCATCGTCTCCGGTATCGGCAGCCTCACCATCGGCGCCGCGAAGCTGATGGAGGGCGGCGGCGTCAAGCAGACCATGGTCGCCATGGAGGACGGCAGCGTCTTCGTCATGTCGATCAGTGACGGCTCACTCCTCGGTGTGCACGCCACCCCCGACTGTGACATGAGCGTCGTCGCCTACCACATGGCGCTCTTCGTCGGCCGCGCCGGCCACGTACTCACCCCCGAACTCCGCAGTGAGCTGCGCAAATCGATGGAGAGCGCCCAGTGACCCCAGCCGCCGCCGAACCCGCCCGCAGGCTCCCCGTCCGGGGGGCGGAGAAACGGCCCGCACGGGTCCGCCCGTACTCGCTCACCGGTGGTCGCACCCGGTTCGGCCACGTCCTGCTCGTCGAGACGTTCGTGGCCGCGCTCGAAGCACCCGACGAGCGTCGCGAACTGACCAACGGCAACCTCGCCTCGCGCGTCATGCCGGAGCTCCAGGCCATCGTCGAGATCTGCCGCCGGATGCGTACCGTCGCGGAGATCTCCGCACTGCTGAAGATGCCGCTCGGCGTGGTCCGGGTGCTGCTCAGCGACTTGGCCGACCAGGGAAAGATCCGCGTGTACGGGACCGGGCACGGCACCGGCCAGCCCGACCGCGCACTGCTCGAAAGGGTTCTCAATGGACTCCGCCGTCTCTGAGCCGACGCTCTTCGCCCCGCGTCAGCCGGGGCCCGCGAACCAGGCCGACGAAGGGCTCCAGGCCTGGCAGCTGGACCACACCAGGGCCCCGATCGCCACGAAGATAGTGGTCGCGGGCGGCTTCGGCGTGGGCAAGACGACCTTCGTGGGCTCGGTCTCCGAGATCACCCCGCTGAAGACCGAAGCGATGATGACCCAGGCCAGCGAGGAGACCGACGACCTCAGCGCGACGCCGGACAAGGTCACCACGACCGTCGCCATGGACTTCGGCCGTCTCACCCTCGACGACGACCTCGTGCTGTACGTCTTCGGCACGCCGGGTCAGCAGCGCTTCTGGTTCATGTGGGACGACCTGGTGCGCGGCGCGATCGGCGCGGTCGTGATGGCCGACACCCGCCGGCTCGACGACTGCTTCCCGGCCCTCGACTACTTCGAGAGCTGCGGACTGCCGTACATCGTGGCCGTCAACCACTTCGAGGGAACGCCGGGGTTCGAGGCCGAGGACGTCAGGGAGGCCCTGACCGTACCTCCGCACGTGCCTGTTGTGATCATGGACGCGCGTAACAGGATCGCCGTCGTCGAGGCGCTGTTGGCCCTGGTGGGCCACGCTCTCGACGCATCCCCATACTAGGCCGTCACACACAACGGAGAACCGCGATGCGGAAGATACTCATAGTCGGAGCCGGTCAGTCCGGGCTCCAGCTCGCTCTGGGACTGCAGTCCAGAGGGTACGAAGTCACCCTGATGTCCAACCGCACCGCCGACGAGATCCGTTCGGGCCGGGTCATGTCGACCCAGTGCATGTTCCACACCGCGCTCCAGTACGAGCGGGACTACCAGCTCAACTTCTGGGAGTCCCAGGCCCCGCGCATCGAGGGCCTCGGCGTCTCGGTCGCCGCGCCGGACTCCTCGCGCGCCGTCGACTGGGTCGGCAAGCTGGACGGCTTCGCCCAGTCCGTGGACCAGCGCGTGAAGATGGCCGGCTGGATGGACACCTTCGCCCAGCGCGGCGGACAGCTCGTCATCCACGGCGCGGCCGTCTCGGACCTGGACTACTTCTCCCGCACGTACGACCTGGTGATGGTCTCGGCGGGCAAGGGCGAGCTGGTCTCCATGTTCGGCCGGGACGCCTCCCGTTCGCCGTTCGACGCCCCGCAGCGCGCCCTGGCCGTCGCGTACGTCCACGGCATGGGCCCGCGCCCCGAGCACCCCGAGTTCGACGCGGTCCGCTGCAACCTGGTCCCGGGCGTCGGCGAGCTGTTCGTGATGCCGACCCTGACCACGTCCGGCCGCGCCGACATCCTGTTCTGGGAAGGTGTTCCGGGCGGACCGATCGACGCCTTCCAGGGCATCAAGGACCCCTCGGAGCACCTCGCCAAGACGCTGGAGCTCCTGGAGCGGTTCACCCCGTGGGAGTACGCACGCGCCACGAAGGTCGAACTGACCGATGCCAACGGCACCCTGGCGGGCCGTTACGCCCCGACCGTCCGCAAGCCGATCGGCCGGCTGCCCGGCGGCGGCCTGGTGCTCGGCGTCGCGGACGTGGTCGTCGCCAACGACCCGGTCACCGGACAGGGTTCCAACTCGGCCTCCAAGTGCGCGAACGCCTACCTGGACTCGATCATCGAGCACGGCGACGGTGAGTTCGACGCGGCGTGGATGCAGTCCACGTTCGACCGCTACTGGGACACCGCCCAGCACGTCACGAGGTGGACGAACGCCATGCTCGGCGCCCCGCCGGAGCACGTGCTGAACCTGATCGGTGCCGCCGGCCAGCTCCAGCCGGTCGCCGACCGCTTCGCCAACGGGTTCAACGACCCGGCGGACTTCGACAACTTCTTCTTCGAGCCGGAGAAGACGAACGCGTACCTCGCCTCGGTCGCGGGTCCGGTCGCCTGAGCGCCCCGTACCGCCTGAACGAACCGGCCGGGCCGGGCCCGTCGCCATCGCCGGCGGTCCCCGGCCCGGCCGGCGCGCGTGCGGCGGCGGCCGCTACCCGGTGGGGGCCGTGGAGACGCTGTAGCCCTCGTCGGAGCCCCCGGAGGCTCCCTGGGGGAGCTCCGGGGGCTTGTACGTACGCAGAGGGGCGCTCTCCGGGTCCGGCCGGACAGCGCCCAGCAGCGGATTCGACGCCAGCGGGGAGACCTTCACCCGGGAGCCCGGCCGGGGCGCCTGCACCACCAGGCCGTTGCCGATGTACAGCGCCACATGGGTGGCCTTCGGGAAGTAGATCACCAGATCACCCGGGCGCAGCGCGTTCACCGGGACCTTCCGGAGCTGGCGCCACTGCTCCTGCGAGGTCCGCGGAATGGGGCGCCCGGCGTTCGCCCAGGCCTGCGAGGTGAGTCCGGAGCAGTCGAACGAGCCGGGGCCCTCGGCGCCCCACACGTACGGCTTGCCGATCTGCCGGACCGCGTACCGGACCGCCTCGCCGCCCTCCTCGGACGGCGGCCGGGTCGAGGACAGGGCGCCCGAGGCGGCCAGCGCGCCCTGGGCCGCGGCGGTGCCCTTCTGTTCGAGGCCGGACAACTCGGCGAGCTGGCCGGCGGAGAGCGTGGCGAGCATCGCCTCGACCCCCTTGAGGCGCTTGTCCACCGCGTCGCGTTCCTTCTTCTGCCGTGCGGCCAGCACCTGCTGCCGGTCGAGCACCTTGCGGGATTCCTTCGCCAGCTCGTCGGCACGCTTCTCGGCGCCGGTGAGCCGCTTCACGGCCGCCACCCGCCCGGCGGCCAGCCGCTGGATGACCTGCCCCTGGTCCAGGGCCTGCCCGGGGTCGCGGGACAGCAGCAGTCGCAGGTACGAGGAGAAGTCGGAACGGCCCTGGTACTGCTCGCGGGCCAGCCGCCCGGCGGCGTCGCGGCCGCGGGACAGCGAGAGCCTGGCGGTGACGAGGGCGGCGTCCAGCTTCTCCGCCTCCGCCTTCCGTTTCTTCAGCTCGGCCACCGTCCCGTTGTAGGCCTCGGTGGCCTCCTCGGTCTGCTGGTACAGCTTCTGGAGCTCGCTCAGCAGCGCGGCGGGACTGCCGGCGGCCGCTTCCGGGGCGGCGGCGCCCGCGCTTCCGTTGCCGGGGTCCGCGGGTACGGGGGAGGGGGCGGCCACGGCGGCGGCCGGTGAGGTCACGACGACGGCTGCCAGCGCCGTCGTACAGATGGAGCGCAAGACGCTGCCCGGCACGACATCACCTCCGATAGCGGGGTGAATCGTCGGACTACCCCATAAGTGAGCGCAATTCCTCCATACGCTCACCTGCCGTCAGGTGATTCAAGGACCGGGCGGCGTGGCGGCGGCCCGATCCCCCGGAAGGCGGCGGATCCGCCGCCTTCCCGGCCCCGCGGTCAGTCGACCGGGAACGCGTAGAACACCCGGCCGCGCCGGACGACGGCGCTCTTCCCGGAGGCCAGCACCTGGTACTTGGTGGTGGCCGTCGCGCCCTTCGGGTCCTGCTCCCCGATGTCCTGGAACTTCCACAGCCGCCGCCCGTCGGCCGCCGAGAACGCGGTGACCTGGCCGGAGCTCGCCGCGAGCAGGGTCGCGCCGGTGGCGCTGACGGTGATCGCGGGAGTCACGTCGGTGCGCGGCCCCTCCGTCGACCGCAGCCAGCGCAGCCGCCCGGTCTCCCGGTCGACCGCTCCCACCTCCTGGTTGCTGTTGGTGGTGTGCAGCAGTGCGCCGGCCTCGACCGAGTTCCCGAAGTGGGAGCCGCGGCTGCCGTTGAGCGTCCACTTGGGCTTTCCGTCGGACGTCCCGAAGGCCCGGAGGTCGTCACCGACCGCCGCGTACAGCCGGCCGTCCGCATCGCCCACGGCCCCGCCGCCGGGTGTGACGCCGCCGAACGTCTCGGTCCACTTCGCCTTTCCGGTCTTCCGGTCGAAGCCGCGGAACCTGCCCTTGCCCTTGGCCGCCTTCACGTCCGCCGGGGTGAGCGACACCTGGCTCTGCCGTACGACGATGTCGTCCGGCCGCACCGCGATCAGCCGGTACACCGGCGCGGCCGGGCCGCGGCCGTTGGGCACGGGGGTGCGCCACAGCTCCTTGCGCTGCTCGATGTCGTACCCGAACAGGAACGACGTGACGACCTGCTTGTCCTTCCCGCGCTTCTTGCCCTTCTTCGGCTTGGGGGCCTTCACGGTGCTCTTGGTGGAGCCGGTGAACCAGACGGTCGAACCGGACGCGCCGACCAGCTCGGGCACCGTCAGGTGCGGGGCGCCCTCGAACTCGTCGGCGTACGCCACCCGGTGGGCCACCCGGCCGTCCTTCGCCGACAGCCACAGGAACTCGGCCGGACCCGCGATGAAACAGAACTCCTTGCCGGCCGGCAGGGCGGCCTGGCCCTTCGCGCCGTCCGCGCTCTCCCAGACCCGGCGGCCGGTGCGCAGGTCGAGGGCGGAGGCATGGGTCTCGTCGGTCACCACCAGCAGCCGGTCGTTCCAGACGGCGGCGGTGAGGGGGGCGGGTTCGGACTCCGGGTGCGTATGGATCCAGCGCGGCTGCGGAGGCAGCCCGGCGATGACGGGCCGGCTGCTGCTCGGGGCGGGCTTGGCGTCGTCGGTGGACTTCGCGTCGTCGCCCGGCCCGAGAGCCAGCACCCCGCCGCCCCCGACGAGGAGCCCGGCGGCCCCGGCCGCGGCCGCGATCAGCAGGGTCCGGCGGTCGGCCGCGGCGCGCTCGGGAGCGGCCGGGAGCGGGAGCGGGGCGGCGGGAAGGAGTGCGGCGGGGGCGGGCGCGGGCAGGGCATAAGGGGCCGGCGGCCCGGCGGGGAGGGCGGCCGGGGGGCCGGGCAGCTCACGCGGCATCGAGAGCTGGGCCGTCGCCAGATCGGGCCGCGGGGCGCGGTGGTCGATGATCCCGAACTGGGCGGTCCGGGTGTCCCGGCCGGGCGCGGGGGCCTCGGACCCGGCGGCGGGCACCACGGCGTCCTGCACGTCCTGCACGTCCGGGGCATCGGTGGCGGGGGCGCCCGCCGAGTCCTCGACGGCGGGCGGTGCGGCCTCCAACGCCTGGGCGCGTACGCCCTGTTCGGCCACGGCCGCCGACAGTGGAGCCGGCAGCCACTGGCCGCCCTTCGCGAGCCCGGCCGCGCCCTCCAGGGCCAGTTCCGCGGCCACCGCACCCGCCGTCGGCCGGTCGGCCGGGTCCTTCGCCAGACAGCGGGCGACCAGATCGCGCAACGCGTCCGGCACGGCGGCCAGCTCGGGGTCGGTGTGGGCGATCCGCTCGGCGGCCTCCGCCGCCGGACCGTCCGCCAGCGGGGTGCTGCCGGTCGCCGCGTACGCGAGCAGCAGGCCCAGCACGAAGAGGTCGGACGCCGGACCGGCCTCCTTGCCCTCGACCTGCTCCGGGGTCAGATAGCCGAGCCGCACGGAGAGCTGCCCGCCCGGCCGCGCCTCGGCGTCGGCCGCCGCACCCAGCGGGCCGAACGCGGTGAGCCGCGGCCCGTCCCCGGCCAGCAGCACCGTCCTGGGGGCGAGACCCTGGAGCACGGCCCCGGTGGCGTGCACGCGGGAGAGGGTCTCGGCGACGCCCGCGCCCAGTATCCGCACGGCACGCTCGGGGAGCGGCCCGGCGGTCTCGATCGCCTCGGCGAGGGTCACCGCCGGCACGTACTCCGAGGCCGTCCACAGCGGGTCGTCGGCCCCCGACCCGTCCGTACGGGTGTCGAGCCGCGCCGCCACCCAGCCGCCGGCCAGCCGGTCCGCGGTCCGCGCCTCCGCCTCGAAGCGCCGCCGGAAGGCGGGCAGCGCGGCCAGCGCGGGCCGCGCCGCGGTGATCACGGCGAGATCCCCCGGGGCCGTGCCGCGCGCCAGGTACTGCACCGCCGCGGCTGTCTCACGCAGCCGTGCCAGCGTCGCGTACGGGCCGAAGCGGCGTGGATCGTCCTGACGCAGCGCTTCCATGGCGCACCCCCTGTGTGACCTTCCTCGGACCGGATCGTCGATCTTACGGTCTCCCCCGAGGCCGGGAGCATCGCCCCGATTCACCCCATATGCGTCATCGCGGTTTAGACCAGGGCCACTTGGGGCTGTGCCGCTCACGGCCGCCGGGGGCGTACTCGTACAACCAGCCGCGCTGGATCCCCAGCCGCTTGGAGTGTCCGGCGGGGACCCGCCGGTACGCGTACACGGTGGCCGGCCCGCCGTCGGCGTCCGGGACCGGGACCTCGTACCACTTGGGCGGGTGGCCGGTCGCGCCGACGAGTACGGGCAGGACCCGTCCGTCCAGCGGGCCGCCGGTGAAGGGGGTGTTCTCGCTTCTCACCGCCCCAGTCTGACCGATCAGCCCGGCGGCAGCAGATGCGCGGCCTCGCCGACCACCGGGATCAGCCGGTCCGCCAGCCGGCCGGCCGGGCCCGCCGCGGTCTCCAGGGGCAGCAGCTCGGCCACGGCGGCCGCGGTCGCCGGGTCCGTGGCCGCGGTGACCGCGAGGAGTCCGATGAACTGGTCGACGAGCCAGTCGCGCAGCTCGGAGGCGGCGGGCTGCTTCCCCTCGTCCAGCCAGATCAGCGAGGCGGCCTCGACGGCCGCGATCCAGGTGCGCACCATCATCCGCAGCCGCGGTCCGGGATCAGTGCCCGCGCCCCGGCCCAGGTGCAGCAGGATCTGGTCGGCCGCCGCCCGCCGTACCTCGTCGACGATCGTGCCCGTACGGGACGTCTCCGCGACACTGCCGCCGCGCAGCAGTGCGCTGAAGCCGGCGTCGTGCTGGTCGACGAAGGCGAGATAGCGGTCCAGGACCCGCGTCACCCGCTCCGTGGGCGGGCCCACGGCCGGTTCCGCGAAGCACAGGATCAGTTCCTCGGCGGCCGACCTGAGCGCCGCCTCGTACAACTGCTGCCGTCCGCCGGGGAAGTAGCGGTAGACCAGCGGCCGGGACACCCCGGCCACCGTCGCGACCTCGTCGAGCGAGACCTCGTCGGGGGCCCGGTGCGCGAAGAGGGTGAGCGCCGCACCGAGGAGCTGGGCGCGCCGTTCCTCGACGCTGAGCCTTCGGTACGCGCGGTTCGGCGTCGCGGCTGCGGCAGGGGTCATACCGGCCAGCGTAACGAACTGGTGCGCGACAGGGAGCCCGCTCCCTGTCGCGCACCAGGTCGTAAGCGCTGGTGCCGTGTCCGGGGCCGTCAGGCGAGCAGGCCCGAGCTCTTCCACAGCCTGCGCCCCACTCCGTTGAGGACTCCGATGTCGTCGAAGAAGTCGGTCAGCCGCTTGGCGCCCGACTGCATGACCTCGGCCCGGTGCCCGCTCGCCCGCACCTGGGCCACGGCCTCCTGGGGGTCCAGCCCGACGCTCCCGTACACCTGCGGATTGACGAAGCAGACGGAGAAGACACGGGCCGCCTGGCCGCAGCTGACCCGGGTGAGCTCGCGCTCCCAGCGGGGCGCGGTCACCATCTGGCGGCGCAGCTCCTCGCGGGCGTACCGGACGTGCCGGGCCTCCTCGACCACATGGATGCGGGTCACGCCGCGCACCAGGGTCTGGACGCGCTCGTCGGGGAAGGTGAGCCGCTGCATCCAGTCGAGGATCTCCTCGCCGAGCAGGGTGGCCGCGAACGAACCGGGTGTGGTGGAGACGGTCTTCAGCACCCGGGCGAGGTTGTGGTACCTGCGCGGGACCGGGTAGCAGGGCGCCCCGCCCCAGGTGATCATCCGGCCGAACATCATCGAGTGCCGGCACTCGTCGGCTATCTCGGTGAGCGCGTAGCGGACGTGGTTGCTGGTCACCGGCTTGTCGTAGATGTGCCGTACCAGCAGCTGCATGAGGATGATCTCGAACCAGATGCCGAGCGAGGCCAGGGAGGCCGACTCGTGCCGGGCCAGGTCCTGTCGCTGCTCCTGCGACATCCTCCGCCACATCGGGGTGTCGTAGAGGGAGATCAGCTCGGGCGGCCAGAACCACTTGCCGTCCTCGGGCGCCGCGTCCCAGTCGAGCTCCTTGTCGGGGTCGAAGGAGTGCTTGGCCGAGGCCTCCAGCAGCCGTTCGGCGATCTGCTCGCGGTCCCGGAGCGGGCCGAGCGCGTCGCGGAGCAGCTGTACATCGTGTTCGGTCGCTGACGTCATGGCTGGAGGCACCTCACACATGGGTTACCGGCGGTCATCTCTTATGAGACCGTCTGTCAGCAAGCCCGTCAATCCCTTGCGCACGACTTGTTGACCCGGCGTCTACCAACGTGTGAACCTGCCAACTGAGCCAATCGACAGGTGACTTGTCGGAGCATGCGAGGCGAAGGAGCCGTCCATGTCGACCCACGACCTCTACACCACCGCCCCCGACCAGCCGCTGTGGACGGTGCCCGCCTCGGGCGCCGCCCGCTTCAGCTGGGACTACGACGACGGCCGCGAGCGCCTCCTCGCCCTGTACCAGAAGGGCAAGGACAAGCAGTGGGACGGCAACAAGCGCATCGACTGGAGCCTGGAGGTCGACCCCACCGACCCGCTCGGCACCCCCGACGAGGGCCTCACCCTGTACGGAACCCCGCACTGGGCGAAGATGACCGAGAGGGACCGGGGGGAGCTGCGCAAGCACTACACCTCCTGGCAGTTCAGCCAGTTCCTCCACGGTGAGCAGGGCGCGATGGTCTGCGCGGCCCGGATCGTGGAGTCCGTCCCCGATCTGGACGCCAAGTTCTACTCCGCGACCCAGACCATGGACGAGGCCCGGCACGCGGAGATCTACGGCCGGTTCCTGCACGAGAAGATCGGGATGCTGTACCCGGTCAACGACAACCTCCAGGGCCTGCTGGGCGACACCCTGCGCGACTCCCGCTGGGACATGCCCTACCTCGGCATGCAGGTCCTCATCGAGGGGCTGGCCCTGGCCGCCTTCGGCATGATCCGCGACACCACGACCAAGCCGCTGCCCAAGCAGATCCTCGCGTACGTCATGCAGGACGAGGCCCGCCATGTGGCCTTCGGCCGGATGGCGCTGCGCGACTACTACAAGCAGCTGAGCGACGCGGAACTGCGCGAGCGCGAGGAGTTCGTCATCGAGGGCTGCTACCTGATGCGCGACCGGCTCAGCGGAGTGGAGGTGCTGGAGAACTTCGGCATCGCCAAGCAGGAGGCCAAGGAGCTCTCCGAGCACTCCGAGTTCCTCCAGCTCTTCCGCAAGCTGCTGTTCAGCCGCATCGTCCCGTGCGTCAAGGACATCGGGCTGTGGGGCGAGCGGCTGCAGAAGGCGTACGTCGACATGGGCGTCCTCGAACTCGGTGACTCCAGCCTGGACCTGCTCATGGCCCAGGACGAGGAGATAGCCGAACAGCTGGACCGGGACCGTTTCGAGGCCGAGGAGCAGGCGCGGGTGGCGGAGGTCGCGGATGCGATCGCGGACGGCGGGGCGGAGAGCGCTGAGTAGGGTCGGCCGCATGAGTGAGCATGAGTGAGACCGATGATGCCGCCGGTCCGGTCGCCGCCGGGCCGGTGCCGGACCACCCGGACCGGCGGCGGCTCGCCCGCCGGGCCGCCCACGGGGCCGTGTCCACCCACCTGTCGCTGCTGAGCGACCGCCGGCTGGGCGACGCCGTCCGCGCGGCCACCCCGCTCGGATCCGGGATGGGCGGCAGGTCGGCGGAGCTGGAGGTGTGCGGGACCCGGGTCTTCGTCAAACGGGTACCGCTGACGGACCTCGAACTGCGGCCGGAGAACGTGCGGTCGACGGCCAACCTCTTCGGGCTGCCGACGTTCTACCAGTACGGGGCGGGCTCGGCCGGATTCGGGGCCTGGCGCGAGCTGGCCGCGCACACGATCACCACCGGCTGGGTCCTCGGTGACGCGTACGGGGACTTTCCGCTGATGTACCACTGGCGGGTCCTGCCGGACTCCGCTCCGCAGGGGTTCGCCGACGAGTTCGGGGGCGTCGACGGGGCGGTCGCCCACTGGGAGGGCTCCCCGGCCGTACGCGCCCGGCTGGACGCCGTCGGCCGGTCCCCGGCGAGCCTGGTGCTCTTCCTGGAACATGTGCCGCAGACCCTCGCGGCCTGGCTGGGCGATCGCCGGGCGGCGGCCAGGGAGGGCGGGGAGAGCCCGCCGTACGCGTGGCTGGACGAGACCCTGGCCCGTGGGGCGGACTTCATGAGCTCCCGCGGGTTCGTGCACTTCGACGCGCACTTCCACAACATCCTGACCGACGGCAGCTCGGTCCGCTTCGCGGACTTCGGCCTCGCCCTGAGCTCCGCGTTCGAACTCTCCCCGGAGGAGTCCGCGTTCCTGGCCGGGCACCTCGCGTACGACCGCCACTACGTCGCCGGCCATCTGGTCCGCCACCACCTGTTCGACGACGTGTGCGACGCCGCCTTCCTGCGCGGCTGGATCGCGGGCGACCGGCCCGGGGGCGTCCCGTCCGGGGCCGCCGCGGTCCTCGACCGGCACGCGGCGCCCGCCCTCGTCCTGGACGGCTTCCACCGCCGCCTGCTGACCGTGAGCAAGCGGACGCCCTATCCGGCGGCCGGGATCGACCGGGCCGCGGCTGCGTCGGCGCTACGAGGTCATCACACCGCACCACGGCCCCATGTGACGTGACGTCACTGCGGCGGAACGCCGTAGACCGGCCTCACGGAATGGGTGCCGGAACCAGGAAATGGCCAAAAGTGTCGCAGCTATCGATCTCCGGTCCACGCCAGGGTTGTTGGAGCTCGCCGGTCGGCGGCCCTGCAGCAGCGCGAGCTTCAACAACGGCTACCAGGCGTGGAACTACTGAGCAGGGTCCGGGTGATGGCGTGCTCGACGTCATGCCAGGGCGGCGGCCCGGTGCTGTCGAATGGGTGTTCGTGCCCATGACGTAACTTGGGCGCCATGACCACGCCGCCGCAGCCGCCGCAGGGCCCGTACGGAGCACCCCAGGGCCAGGGCCCGTACGGACCGCCGCCGCAGCCCCAGCAGAACCCGTACGGGCAGCAGAACCCGCAGTTCCAGCAGGGCCCTTACGGGCAGCCGAGCCCGTACGCCCAGCAGCTGGCTCCCGGTCCGCAGCCCTTCGGGTATCCGCAGGGGCCGCCGCCGTCCTTCGGGTTCCCGCAAGGACCGCCGCCGCCCCGGAAGAAGCGGACCGGGCTGATCGTCGGGATTGTCGTCGGCGCGCTGGTGGTGGCCGGCGGCATCGCGTTCGGGGTCTCGCGGCTGGCCGACGCCGGGGCGTCGGCGGTCAGCGGTGAGTTTCCCGCGGCCGAGTACCGGCTGACCGTGCCGAAGAAGCTGCTGGACGAGGAGTACACGCTGTTCGAGGACTCCTCGGCGACCGAGGGGCGGGAGGTCGAGGAGACCTACGACCCGAGCATCCGCGACGCGAAGGCCGTCGTCACCCAGTACACCTCCTCCGCCGGCGGCACCCTGGTCATCTCCGGTATGTGGGGACGGATCAAGGGACCGGCGTTCACCCGGGGCAAGATCCTGGAGGGGGCCGCTCAGACGGAAGGCATGACCATCGCCGTACCGGCCAGGGAGTTCACTCCCGACGGGTACGGGATCACCGTCTCCTGCCAGGTCGTGCGGTCCAAGGAAGGCGCGATCACCAGCACCATCCCGATGTGCGCCTGGGGAGACGACAACACGGCGTCCTTCGTCGCCGTCGTCACGCCCGAGACCGCGGCCCAGGACCCCGAGAAGGTCGACCTCGAAAAGGCGGCGCTGGACACCGCCCGGGTCAGGGCCGAGTCGCGCAAGCCGATCGGCGCCGCCCAGGCCGGCTGATCAGCTCGTCGCGCCGGGCGCCGGGCGCCGTGGATTCGGCGGCTGTCACGGCCGCACACCGGGCAGCGCCCTCTGTGCCGCACCGGCCATGGCGAGCAGCGGGACATCGGCTCCGCGCCGCGCCACGAGTTGGAGCCCGACCGGGCAGCCGTCCGGGGTGAATCCGGCGGGCACGCTCGCCGCGGGATGCCCGCTCAGGTTGAACGCCCAGGTCAGGGCGGTGGAGAAGAGCTCGCCCGGTCCCTCGTGGCCGTGGGGGCGGTTGGGGGTGACCGGGGTGAGGAGCAGGGGCGCGTCCGCGAAGAAGGCGTCCAGCCTGCGGTCGTTCTCCCGTCGGAGCTCCTCGTCGGGCGCCGCCGCCCGGCCGTCGCGTACCGCCTGCCAGACCGCCGCCGGGTCGAGCAGTTCGCAGCCGGTGTCCGCGAGCCGGATCACCCCGGCCGCCGCCAGCCGCCGCACCGCGCCCCGCACCACCGCCTCGACCTCCGGGTCGACGTCCGCGTACCCGAGGTCCGGGCTGTAGACGGCGCGCAGCGGCAGCTCCGCCACGGCGGGTTCGTACGTGTCCAGGACACAGCGCAGATACAGCTGCGCGTGCGCGGCGGACCGGGCCAGCACCCCGGCGGAGGCGAGCCCCGAGCGGTCGGGGGAGGGCAGCAGACCGCTGGTCGTCTTGAGGCCGAACACCCCGCACCAGGCCGCCGGGATGCGCACCGACCCGGCCCCGTCGCTCCCGGTCGCCAGCTCCACCAGCCCCGCCGCGACCGCCGCGGCGGAGCCCGCCGATGAACCGCCCGGAGTCCGGTCCGGCCGCCACGGGTTGACCGTCCGGCCGTGGGCGCCGAGACCCCAGGTCTGCCAGTGCGTGCCGGGGCCGGGCACGGAGGTCGAGCCGACCGGGACACCGCCCGCCGCGATCAGCCGCCGGGCCGCGTACGAGCGGATTCCGGCGCGGCCCTTCACCGCGAACGGGAGCCCGGCCAGCGGGAGCCGGGACGCGCCGGGCAGCCGGGCCAGCGCCTCCTTGCGCCAGACATCGAGGAAGGCACAGAGCCGCGGGTCCGCCCGCTCGATCGCGGCCAGGGCCGCGGGCACCCGACTGGAAGCCGTCATGCGCTCAGTCTCCCAGCGCCGCCTCCATGACGGAACGCGCGATCGGCGCGGCACTGCCGCCGCCGCTGATGTCGGCCCGGTCGGCGGCGGCGTCCTCGACGACCACGGCGACCGCGACGGCCGGCCGGGCGGAGTCCCGCGCCTGCGCCCAGGAGATGAACCAGGCATACGGCGTGCCGGTGTTGTCGATGCCGTGCTGCGCCGTGCCGGTCTTGCCGCCGACCGTGGCCCCGTCGATGGCCGCGTTGGTGCCGGTGCCGTCCTCCACCACGTCGGTCATCATCCGGCGCAGCCACGTCGCCGTCTGCGGGTTCATCGCCCGGTGGTAGGAGCGCGACCCCGTGGTGCGGACGGTGGAGCCGCTGTGCGTGGTCGTACGGTCCACCAGGTGCGGGTACATGAGTTCGCCGCCGTTCGCCACGGCGGAGGCCACCATCGCCATCTGCAGCGGGGTCGCCGTGGTGTCGAACTGGCCGATCGAGGAGAGGGCCAGCTGATCGTCGCTCATGTCGGTGTCGAAGTTGCTCTTCGCCACCCCGGACGGGATCTTCAGCCCCGTGTCGTTGAAGCCGAACTTGCCGACCGCGTCCACCATGCCGTCCAGGCCGACCCGCACCCCGAGGTGGGCCATCACGGTGTTGCAGGAGACCCGGATCGCCTCGGCCAGGGACGCCTTGGCGCAGCCGCTCGCCTCGTTGGGGAGCGTGGTCGAGGTGCCCGGCAGGACGTAGGGGGAGGGGGTGTCGGTCCCGGCGTCCGGGTCGGTGACGACCTCGGCGTCCAGCGCGGCCGCCGCCGTCACGATCTTGAACGTGGAGCCGGGCGGATACGTCTGCCGGATGGCCCGGTCGAGCATCGGCTGACTCCGGTCCGAGTTGAGCTGCCGCCAGGCGTCGGTGACGGACGAACCGGTACCGGACAGCCGCCCCGGATCGTACGAGGGGGTCGAGACCAGCGCCAGGATCTTGCCGGTCGTCGGCTCGACGGCCGCGACCGCGCCCCGCCGGCCGCCGAGCCCCTCGTACGCGGCGCGCTGCATGGAGTCCTTGATCGTGGTGACGACGTCGCCGCCGGGCTGCCGGCTCCGGGTGATCTCGTTCCAGAAGGGGAGCGGGGCGAGCATCGGGTCGGTGCCGGAGAGGACCGGGTCCTCGGCGTTCTCGATCAGGGTGGTGCCGTACGTCTGCGAGGCGTATCCGGTCACCGGGGCGTACAGCGGGCCGTAGCGGTAGGTGCGCTCGTACGCGAGCTGCTCGCCGGTGTCCTTGGAGCCGGTGACGGATCTGCCGTCGACCAGGATGTTGCCGCGCGGCTGGTCGTAACGGTCGATCGTGTTCCGGCGGTTGGCGGGGTTGTCGTCGAGGGAGGAGGCCTCGAAGACCTGGACGCGGGCGGCGTTCACCAGCAGCGCCACGAGCAGCAGCAGACAGAAGGCGGCGGCGCGCCGGATGTAGCGGATCACGGCCGGGCCTCCCGCACGGTCGGCGCGTACGGGATCACAGCTCGTCCTCCAGGATGGGCGCGATGACTCCGGTCTCCACCTGGTCGGGGTGGGGTCTGCGGGCCAGGTCGCTGATCCGGATCAGCAGCGCCACGATGATCCAGTTGGTGACCACGGACGAACCGCCCTGAGCGAGGAACGGCATCGCCATGCCCGTCAGCGGGATCAGCCCCATCACCCCGCCCGCGATCACGAACACCTGGAGCGCCAGGATCGAGGCGAGGCCGATCGAGAGCAGCCGCCCGAAGGAGTCGCGCAGGGCGAGCCCGGCCCGGTAGCCGCGCGCCACCAGCAGCGCGTACAGCATGAAGACCGCGGTCAGCCCGGTCAGGCCGAGCTCCTCGCCCGCCGTCGCCAGGATGAAGTCGGACTTGGCGGCGAAGCCGATGAGGATGGAGTGCCCGAGCCCGAGGCCGGTGCCGAGCATCCCGCCGGCCGCGAAGGCGAACAGCGACTGGGCGAGCTGGCCGGCCCCCCGGCCCGCGTCGATGGAGGCGAACGGGTCGATCCAGTCCCGTACCCGGCTGTGCACATGCGGTTCGAAGGAGCCGACGACGAACGCGCCGACGGCGGCGAGCAGCAGCCCGACTGCGATCCAGCCGGTGCGGCCGGTCGCCACGTACAGCATGATCACGAACAGGCCGAAGAAGAGCAGCGAGGTGCCCAGGTCGCGTTCCAGGACCAGCACTCCGACGCTGAACAGCCAGATCGCCACGATCGGGCCGAGCACCCGGCCGGTGGGGAGCTGGAGCTTCCAGATCTTGCGGCCGGTGTACGCGAGGGCGTTGCGGTTCGCCGCGAGGTAGGCGGCGAAGAACACGGCGAGCAGGATCTTGGCGAACTCGCCGGGCTGGAAGGAGAATCCGCCGACCCTGATCCAGATCTTGGCGCCGTTCACGGCGGGGAAGAAGATCGGCACGATCATCAGGACGAGGGCCGTGGTCACCGAGAGGTACGCGTAGCGCTGGAGCACCCGGTGGTCGCGCAGGAACACCACCACCGCGATGAAGAACGCGACGCCGAGCGTGGACCAGACCAACTGGGTGGGGGCCGCCTGGTCCTTCGGGGTCTCCAGGTCGAGCCGGTAGATCAGCACCAGGCCGAGGCCGTTGAGCAGGACGGCGATGGGCAGCAGCAGCGGATCGGCGTACGGGGCGCGGAAGCGGACGGCGAGATGGGCGAGCAGCGCGAGCAGCCCGAGACCGCCGCCGTACCCGGCGACATCGGGCGGGACCGCGTCGTTCCTGGCCAGACCGACGGCGGCGTAGCCGTAGACGGAGATGAGGACGGCCCCGACGAGGAGCGAGAGTTCCACGCCGCGCCGCTTGGGCAGGCGCAGCTCGGGCGGGGGTGCGTCCGCTGTCGTTGCGGTCATGCCACGCAACGTAGCAAGAGGCGGGGGGTATTTCCCTTATGTCATAGTGCGGAGGTTCGCGGGATTCCGGTGGCGGGCCGTCAGGGCCGGGGGCCGGGTGGCGGATCCTCCTCGCGGCCCACGTACTCCGGCAGCGTCAGCCGGGCCACCGCCCCGCCGTCCGCCGCGTTCTCGAAGACCAGCCGGGCGCCCATCACCCGGGCCTGCCCGGCGGCGATGGTCAGCCCGAGACCGTGTCCCCTGCTGCCGCCCTCGGTGCGGAAGCGCTGCGGACCTCCGGCGGTCAGATACTCCGGGAAGCCCTCGCCGTGATCGCGTACGGTCACCACCGGCCCGTCGACCGTCAGCACGACCGGCGGGCGGCCGTGCCGGTGCGCGTTGCTGATCAGATTGCCGAGCACCCGCTCCAGCCGCCGCTTGTCCGTCTCGACGCGTACCGGCGGCCCGTCCCGGACGACCGCGACCTCGGTGCCGGTGCCCGAGGCGGACGCCACTCGCTCGACGAGCGGCGCCAGTTCGTGCACATCCAGATCGGCCCGCTCGGTACGGGTGTCGAGCCGGGAGATCTCCAGCAGGTCCTCGGTGAGGGCGCGCATCGTCCGGACCCGGTCCTGCACCAGCTCGGACGGGCGGCCCGGTGGCAGCAGTTCGGCGGCGGCCGACAGGCCGGTCAGCGGGGTGCGCAGCTCGTGCGCCACATCGGCGGTGAAGCGCTGCTCGGTCAGCAGCTTGCGCTGGAGCGCCGAGGCCATCGTGTCCAGCGCACCGGCGACGATCGCCACCTCGTCCTGCCGGCGCGCGGGGCCGGCCGTACGGGGGTCGGCGACGCGGGCGTCGAGATCGCCGGCCCCGATCCGGCGGGCCACCCGCGCGCTCTGGTGCAGCCGCCGGGTGACCCGGGTGACGGCGAACCCGCCGGCCAGCAGTGTGGCGCCGATCGCCAGCAGCGAGGAGCCGATGATCGCCCCGTCCAGGCCGTTGATCGTGCGGGCGCTCTGGCTGTAGTCGATCCGCGTCGCCAGCGCGTGGCCGTCGGCCGGGGTGGCGGCCCACATCGTCGGCCGGCCGAGGTGGTCGGAGACCATGGTGCCCCGCTCCCCGCCGGCCGCCAGGGCGCGCAGCGACTCGGGCAGCCCCGGCGGATCGAGACCCGAGCGCGGCGGGAGCGCCGCGCCCGCCTCGTAGGCGGCGGTGACGTCCGCCAGCCGGGTCAGCGCCTTCTCGCGGGCGTGGCCGACCGTCTGACGGGTGACCGCGGTGTGCACCAGCACGCCCAGCAGGGCGGCGAGCACGCAGCACATCACGGTGATGAAGACCGCGGCCTTCCAGGTCAGCGAGGCGGTCCAGGCGGGCATCCGCAGCCCGCGCGGGCCCCACGAGGCCCTCGGCGGCCGGCGGCTCACCGGCGCTCCGCGGACACGGCGGCCGAGGGCGCCGCGGTGGGTGCGGCGGTCGGCCGCGCGGTGGGCGGCGGCGCCGTCGGCGCGGCGGAGGGCAGTTCGCTGGGCCGCTCGGAGGGCCGCGCGCTCGGGGGCTGCCGCCGGCCGGGCTTCGGCTGTGGGGTCATGCGCAGGATCCCGTCCTGGGTGGGCAGCATGGCGCGCTGCCTGCTGTCCCAGGACCAGGCCGTGCGGTACTCGTACCCGGTGATGGCCGACGGCGCCCGCATGATCAGGTCCCGGCCGGCCAGCTCCACGCTGATCACCGCGTCCGATGTGGACATGATCCGGGTCAGCCCGCTCGGCTCCGGCATGTAGACCCGTACGGAGAGCTGGCGGTCGGCCAGCTTGATGGCGAGGACCAGTTCGTCCTTGCCGTCACCCGTCAGATCGCGGTAGTACGGCGCGAGCACCGGGCAGTCGTCCGGCGCGGTCCGGCAGGCGTTGATCGCGCGGACCGCCGAGTCCGGGAGCTCGTCCGTACCGCTGGAGCGGTCGGGGCGGGCCCTCAGCCCCGCCTGCACCACCGCCACCGGGTCCAGCCGGCGCACATCGCCGCCCGGGACCGTGATGCCGGGGATGTGCGCGGTCTCGCCCTCGCCGTAGTCGTACGGGGCGGCGGAGGCGGGCGGCAGCTCCGGCCAGAGGTGGGCGGGCCCGATGGCGGCCGGGGCCGGCCCGGTGCTCTTCAGCCCGCCACCGGTGCCGCATCCGGCCAGCAGGGCGGCGCCGGCCAGCAGGGCCGCCGCGCGGGGCCCCGCCCGGTGCTGCGGACGCATGGCTCTCTCCGTTCCCGAGGTCCGTCGAGCCGGCGGGCTCGCGCACGGCCCCGGCTCCGTAGACCTTATTCGGACGGAAGTCTCTTATGCGTATTTAGTGCTGATACGGGTTCTGTCCCTGGCCCTGCGCTCCCGGCGTGAAGCCCGGCTGCTGCTGCGACTGCCCGAACGGGTTGCCGTCCTGCGACGCCAGGTGCTGGGCCAGCAGCTGTTCGGCCTGCTCCTTGGGTATCTTCTGCTCACCACCGCAGAACGTGCACTGGGTGGCGTACTTCGTCGAGAAGGGGAACAGCGGCACGAAGAACAGCGTGAACTTCGTGACCCGCTTGCGCAGGGTGTGCGCGGACGGATTCCCGCACCAGCCGCAGACCATCGTCATGACGGCCAGTTGGTAGAGATAGCCTCGCGTACCGAAAATGATCATGTCGTGGGTCCCTTCCCCGGATTACCCGTGAGCGCCCGGCGGCAGAGCGCCAGCAGCTTCTCGTCCTCGTATGTGTCATGGCTGCCGTAGCCGCCGTCCATCGCGTTGTGACGGCGTACGGAGGCGAGCTCGGCGCGCAGCACATGTACCGCGTCCGACCCCGCACCGGCGGCCCCCATCCGCGCCAGGCATCCGGCCACCCGAACCCTGACATGGCGGTTCTGCTCCCAGGCCGCCAGGAGCACCGGAACGGACTCCCCGGCCCGCCCGGAAACCTCCCACAGAGCGATCGCCGCGTCCACTCGCAGCCACAGCTCCTCGTGCCCCAGCAGCGCCCGCAGCCGCGGCGCGGTCACCACCGCCCGCGCACCGAGCCGGCCCAGCGCGCTCGCCGCCGCCCGCCGCTCGTGCGCGTGCTCCGCCTGGAGTCCCTCGATCAGCACCGGCAGCACGGCGTCGGCGTCCCCGTCGACCGCCCAGAGCGCCTCGGCGGCCTCCGTGGCCGCCGCGGTGCCGGGACGCCGGATCAGCGCCCGCAGCTCCGGCACCGCGCAGCGCGCCGCGGGCCCGAACGAGCCGAGCGCCCGCAGCGCCGCCGTGCGCAGCCACTCACCGCGGTACTCCGGGGCCCCGCGCAGCACCCGCAGCACCTCCGGTGCCGCCTCGCCCGCCCGCAGCGCGGTCAGCCCGGCCAGCAGCGGGCTCGCCCGGTCGTACGCAGCCTCGTCGAGGCCCACCTCGCCGAGCCTGCGCCGCAGCGCACCGGCCAGCGGACGGGCCGCCTGCCCCAGATAGCCGATGGCGAACCCCACGTCGTGCGGCACCTCGGGCCGCTCCAGCGCCGCGGCCAGCGCGGGCACGGCGCGGGCGTCGCCCAGCCGGGACAGGGCCTTCACCGCGCTGCCGAGCCCCGGCGGCCCGCTCGCCCACTCCTTCACCCAGGCCCCCGGATCCGCCGCGACCCGGGCCGCCAGCGCGTCCGCGGCCGGTGCGGCCAGGCCGAACAGCTCCTCCAGGACATGCGAGGCGGCCTCGGCCAGCCTCGGCTCGGCCGCGCCGAGCTGCTCGCCGACCAGCCGCACCAGCTCCCCGTAGGAACCGCGCCAGGCCCGGATCAGCCCGCTGCTCATCCGGACCGCGTCGATACGCTGCCAGCGGTCGGGGCTGCACAGCTGATCGGTCAGCAGCGCCGTCCGCTCGGCGACCCGGTCGTCGAGGCCGACATGCAGGGTCCGCAGCAGATCGGCCGTCCAGGGCGCCGCGCGCCCCGCGCTCTCCTCGGCCGACAGCGCCCGCAGCTGCCCCACCAGGGTCACCGGCGCGGCCCGCTCCTCGACCCCGGCCGGCTCCGGCTCGCTGAGCGCCTCGGCCGGCCGTGGCCCCGGCTCCGCGGCCACCGGCGAGGAGCGCAGCTGCCGCAGCAGCCCCGCCACCACCCGCACCACATCGCCCGGCAGCGCCTGCGGGGCGCACCGCGCCAGCTGGGCCAGCGCCGCCAGCCGCAGCCCCGGCGGATACGCCTCGGCGGCCAGCCGGCTCAGCCAGTCGGCGATCTGGTCGGTCAGCGGCCGGTGGCGCAGGGCCACCCGCCCCGCCGCCTCGACCAGCGCGAGCCGCACCTCGTCGTCCGGCTCGACCGCCAGCCGCTCCCGCAGCAGGGTCAGGACCCGCGCGGGGTGGCCGTGCAGGGTGGCCAGCGCCAGCGGGGCGGAGACCCGTACGCCCGGGTCGTCGTCGGCCATCAGGGCGAAGAACACCCCGGCGCCCGCGGTGACCGCGGCCGCCGCCATCGCGTAGTTCGCCGCGCCCTCGATCTCCTCCTCGTCGATCTCGTCCTCGTCGTCCTCGTCGAGGTCGATGCCGCCGATGCTGGTGAGCAGCTCGACGATGCCTCCGCGGTCCGGGACCGCCGGATCCACGACGAGCTCGAAGAGGAAGGGAATGCAGGCGAGGGTGCACGCGTAGACGTCACCCTGGTGGTGCACGGCCCCGTACATCCCGTCCAGCGCTCCCTCGCGCTCCGCCGGATCGGCGGACGCGAGGCCCTGGAGCAGGCCGGGCACATCATCGGCAGGCCCGTAGGCATGCTCCATCGAGGCCCAGTCGACCTCGTCGATCCCCGCGAACACGTCATCGCCTCCCCACGCGTCACCACGAAGCAGTGTCTGCGCAGAGTGTGCACCACCGCTCTGACAATCCACCCGCCGCATGCGGCCTTTTGCCTTTGGGCATGACAACAAAGGCGGCGGTGCGGTATGCCCCGCGGCGGGAGGGCCCGGCGGCTATGCCGTGTCCGGAATCGGACGCCCCCGGCCCGGTTCGTTGAGCGGCCCGAGCAGATCCCCGTACCGCCCCAGCCGCTCCGCCATGTCACCGGCCAGGAAGACCAGCTCCCCAGGGTCGCGGCACTCCCCGATCTCCGCCCAGGTGACCGGGGCGGAGACGGAGGGCTCGGCCCGCGCGCGCAGGGTGTAGGGGGTGGCGGTCGTCTTGGCCGCGGCGTTCTGGCTGAAATCGACGAACACCTTTCCCGGCCGGAGCGCCCGCCTCATCCGGTGCACCACCAGATCCGGAAGCTCCAGCTCCGCCTGAACGGCCAGCCCCTTCGCGTACGCCGACACCCGCTCGGACGCCGTGGGCTCCAGCGGGACGAGCAGATGCAGCCCCTTGGACCCGGACGTCTTCCCGTAGGCCTCCAGGCCGTCCGCCGCCAGGCGTTCCCGCAGCCAGAGGGCGACCTCGCAGCACTCCACGACGCTCGCGGGCGACCCGGGATCCAGGTCGAACACCAGCCGGTCGGCCACCCCCGGCGTACCGGCCCGCCACTGCGGGGTGTGGAACTCCACCACCAGGTTGGCCGCCCACACCAGCGAGGCGAGATCCCCCACGACGATCTGCCGGGCCCCCTCGTTCTCGCGGTGCGGCACCGTGGCCGTCCGTACCCAGGACGGCGTACCGGGCGGCGGGTTCTTGGTGAAGAAACGCTGTCCGTCCGGCCCGTCCGGGTAGCGCAGGAAGGACACGGGCCGCTCCCGCAGATGCGCCAGCAGCGCATCGGCGGCCGTGGCCGCGTAGTAGTGCAGCACCTCGCCCTTGGTGGTGCCGGTGGCCGGATACAGCACCTTGTCCAGATTGCTGAGCGTCAGGCGCCGCCCCTCCACTTCGGTGATTGGCGACATACGATAAGAATCACACGCAAAACGGATCTATAGGCATATGAGGGCTGTAAGGGGTGACCGGTGAGGTCCATCTGGAACGGCGCCATCTCCTTCGGGCTGGTCAGCATCCCGGTCAAGCTGGTCAACGCCACCGAGAACCACTCGGTCTCCTTCCGCCAGATCCACCTCACCGACGGCGGCCGGGTCCGCTACCGCAAGGTGTGCGAGCTGGACGGGGAAGAGGTGCCCGCGGCCGAGATCGGCAAGGCCTACGAGGACGCCGACGGCTCGATGATCCCGATCACCGACGAGGACCTCGGCTCACTGCCGCTGCCGACGGCCAAGACGATCGAGATCGTGGCGTTCGTGCCGGCCGATTCGATCGACCCGCTCCAGATGGACGCGGCCTACTACCTCTCCGCCAACGGCGTCCCGGCCGCCAAGCCGTACACCCTGCTGCGCGAGGCGCTGAAGCGGAGCCGGAAGGTCGCCGTCGCGAAGTACGCGCTGCGCGGGCGCGAGCGCCTCGGGATGCTGCGGGTCGTCGATGACGTGATCGCGATGCACGGCCTGCTCTGGCCGGACGAGATCCGGGCCCCCGAAGGCGTCGCCCCGGACGCCGGAGTGAAGGTGCGCGACGCCGAACTCGACCTGGCCGACGCCCTGATGGCCACGCTCGGCGAGGTCGACATGGACTCGCTGCGCGACGACTACCGGGAGGCGGTCGAGGAGCTCGTCGCCGCCAAGGCCGCCGGCGAGGTGCCGCGGACGGCGGAGCCCGAGGACTCCGGCGGCAAGGTGCTCGACCTGGTCGCGGCCCTGGAGAGCAGCGTCCGGGCCGCGAAGGAGGCCCGGGGGGACGGGCCGGAGGGGGGTCGGCCGGAGGAGGACGGCGAGGAGGCGCCGGTCGCCGAGGTCACCTCGCTCGCGGACCGCAAGGGCGCCACCCGCGGTGCCCCGGCCGGCAAGTCCGGCTCGCGTACGTCGTCCGGTTCGGGATCCGGATCCGGTTCGGGTTCAAGTTCCAGATCCGGTTCGGGTTCCGGTTCGGGCTCCGGGGCCCGGAAGTCCACCGGCTCCTCGCCCGAGTCGTCCGGGACGTCCGGGACGAAGAAGTCCCCGGCCGGGGCCGGAAAGACGGCCGCGAAGAAGAGCACACCGAGCGGCGGGACGGGCTCGAAGAAGACGACGGCGAAGAGCACCGCCGCCAGGAAGAAGAAGAAGACGACGACGGCGAAGAAGACGACGGCGGCGAAGAAGCGGAGCGGCACGAAGAGCGCCGCGCGCAAACGCGCCTCGGCCTGACCGCCGGCCCCGGCCGCGCGGGGTGCTGGACATCGCCGCCTCGGAGAAGGCCGCCCGCTACGCGCGGACCCGCGACGCCTTAGACCTCTCGCTGGTCACTGAACGGCCCGGACCGGCCGCTGTTCACCGTGGTGCGCGGCTCCGGACCGCCGAACGGCCGTCCCGGGGCTCGCGCCCCGGGACGGCCGTTCGGTCCGTTTTCGCCTACCGCGTCACTGCTCCGGGGATCAGTGCCTGCGGTAGGAGCTCACGTATCCGGGGGCCGGGGTGCCGACGCCCGTCACATCGTCGTAGCCCCGCACCGCCGACAGCGAGGCGTCCTTGCCCAGGCTCCGCACCGAGGTCAGCAGACCGTCCGTCGCGTCGTAGCCATTGGCGAAGTCCACCCGGGCGACGGCCAGGTCATGGCGCTTGCCCAGCGGGTGGTCCGTCACGTCGTGGTACGCCTTGGACTGGTAGCGGGCGTAGATCGCCGGGTTGGCGAAACCGATGGGCCGGCCGTGCTGCGCCTGCTGTGCCAGGGCCTGGACACCGGCGATGACCGGCGCCGCCAGCGACGTGCCGCCGATGCGGTACTCGTCGTAGCCCAGCGATCCGTCGGGCAGCGTCTGGGTCTGGCCGACCAGGAAGCCGGTGTTCGGGTCGGCGACGGCCGCGATGTCCGGAGCCGTACGCATCCGGGTCTTCCCGTTCGCCTTCGCCAGCGAGTCCGGCACGATGCCGCGCTGGTAGGACGGCTGCTTCACGGTGGAGCTGGTGCCGCCGCCCGCGCCCGAGGTGTACGCGCCGGGGAAGCCGGTCCAGCTCTTCCCGTCCGCCGCCAGGGGAGCGTTCGTGGTCCCCCAGCCGGTCTCCCACTGGTACGTGTCGTGCTTGCCGACGGCCAGCGACGTACCGCCGACGGAGGTCACCCAGGCGGAGTTCGAGGGGACGTCGATCTGCTTGGTACCGGTGGACGCGACGTTGTCGCCGTCGTCGCCGGAGGAGAAGTAGAAGCCGATGCCCTCGATCGCGCCCATCTTGAACACCTGGTCGTAGGCGAGCGCCAGATCAGGGGTCTGGTTGGCCTCGATGTCGCCCCACGAGTTGGAGACGATGTCCGCGAGCCGGTGGTCGACGACCTTGTTCAGCGAGTCCAGCAGATCGTCGTCGTAGCAGGACGCGCCGCCCACGTACACGATGTCCGCGGCGGGCGCGACGGCGTGCACGGCCTCGACGTCGAGGGTCTCCTCGCCGTACCAGCCGGAGGCCCCGCACTCCTCGGTCCTCGTGTAGTCGTCCGGCAGCACCTGGCGGAGCTGCCCGCGCTTGTACCGTGCGTCGCCGTTGCGCTTGGCGTACTCGGCGGCGTCCTTCGCGATGGTGGGGGAGGCGTACGCGTCGGTGATGGCGACGGTCACGCCCTTGCCGGTGAAGTTCCCGGCCCCGTAAGCGGCGCGCAGCTGCTTGCCGGTGTAGCCCTTGACCGCGTACGGCACCTTGGAGCCGTACGCGCTCGGCAGGGTGGAGGCGGTCTTCGAGCCGAAGTACGAGGAGGTCGGGCCGGAGTTGCGGAACACCGCGTCCGGCGGCGGCAGCACCTCGTCGTGGGTGGACTTGTGCGGTGCGTTGTCCAGGCCCGAGACGGCGAGCACGTCGCCGCTCAGCTCGGCCGGCACCGATGCGGTGGAGGCCGGGGCGCGGTAGGTGTGGCCGCCCTTGCGGTAGTTGCGCAGCTGGGTGCTGAACGCCTTCTCGGTGCCGGCGACTTCACCGGTCGCCGACACGTAGTGCTGGTTGGTGCCGGTGACGGTCAGCCCGGCGGCCTTCAGCCACTTGCTGACCCGGTCGATCTGCTGCTGGGTGGCCCCGAACCGCGCCTGCGCCTGCGCGGCGCTCAGGTACTTCCCGTACGACGGCGACCGCGGGTCGGAGACGGCGGCCGCGTAGGCGGCCAGCCCCTTCGCGTCCCGTCCGGCGAGGTGGACCCGGACGGCGACCTTTCCGCTGTCGGCCGTGGCTCCCTGGTCGGCCGTGGCGGTGGCCCAGGCCGGCTTGGTGCCCTGGAGCGCGTCCCGGCCGACCGGTGCGGTGTCGGCGCTGGCGTTGGGTATCCCGAGGGCGAGCGCACCGGCGAGCAGTGGCAGTGTCACTGCCATGCTCAGCCCGGCGCGTCGTCCGGCGCGGCTGATTCTCAAAACAACCCCCTGCGATGTGGGTCTCGCGTGCGGAGCATGTGCCGAATGATGTGCACATGTAATCCGACACTCTGGCGAGGAACACCTCATGTACGGGGCATGCGTTTCCCAAGAATCTGCCAAGTGGACGCGCGTAGAGGCGGGTTCGCAACGAATCGCCGAGGATCGGGCGCCCCGCCCGAAGGCTCCCGGTAGATCCGGGAAGCTCCGGATGTTACTGGACGGGCTGGGCGGACTGGGCGGGCTGGGTGGACTGGACGGGCTGCCGGGCTGCCGGGCTGCCTGGCCGTCAGGTGCCGGCGGTCAGATGCCCGGCTGCCGGATGCCCTGCTGTCAGGTGCCCGGTGAACGGGCGGCGGAATGCGGCGAAACGGCTTCCGGCTGCGAGACCTTACCCTTACCCGTCTCGCAGCCGGAAGCCGTTTCGCTCTGGTCTCATTTCCCTTCGCCTCTCCTGAATGGAATCGAATCCGTGGAGAACCGTGAATCCTTTCCCAGGGGTTATCGGTCGTCCCGGAAAACTCTGATTCATGGTCCGGCGGAATCGTTTGTTCAGGCGGAAGGTGCTTTTCGGGAGAGGAATACGGAAGCCAGTACGGCGGCCGCGAACGATACGCCGGCCACGACCCACAGGCCGGTGTGAATACCGACGGTGAATCCCGAGGCGATGGCATCGGTCACGCCGGGCGGCGAGGGGCGGCCGCTGCCGCTGCTGCCGCTGCGGGCCACGTCCACCACCGCCGTGGCGATCTGCGGCGGGACATGGGCGTCCGCCAGGGTCCGCGGCAGCGCCCCGACGAAGCGGACGGCCAGCACGGCGCCCAGCACCGCCGTCGCCAGCACCGAACCGACCTGCCGGAACGCGGTGACCGCGTTCGACGCGGAACCCATCTGGGCGGGCGCGACCACCGCGAACGCGGCCGCGGTCGACGGCGCGACCACCAGCCCGCTGCCCAGACCCACCAGCGCCAGGCCCACCGCCGTGACCATGTACGAGCTGTCCGGCTCCTGGCGGACCAGCAGCACCGCCGCGACCGCCGCGATCAGCGAACCGGCGGCCAGCAGCCGGCCGGGGCCGATCTTCCCGGAGAGCTTCTGGGCCACCAGCGTCGACAGCACGAAGAAGACCATGGCCGGCAGCAGCCGTACCCCCGTGCTCAACGCCGTGACGTCCTGGACCCGCTGGAGGAAGAGCACCTCCAGGAAGACCACGCCGACGAACGTGAACAGCGCGGACGCCGCCACCAGCAGCGTCGCCGAGACCCGGATCGAGCCCATCATCCGTACGTCCAGCATCGGCACGGCCACCTGCCGCTCCACCCGTACCAGGGCGAACAGCGAGACGGCGGCGACCACCAGCGAGGTCAGCACGACCGGGTCGTCGTAGCCGGCCCGGCCACCCGTCGCGATCCCGTACACCAGCGTCCCGAGACCCAGCACCGAGAGGAACTGGCCACGCAGGTCCAGCGGCCTGTCCGGCACCTTGGACTCGGAGACCGCGTACAGCGTCACCGCCACCGTGACCACGGCGACCGGGGTGTTGACCAGGTAGACCGCCTGCCAGTCGAAGGCGTCCAGCAACGCCCCGCCGAGCAGCGGGCCGACGGCCAGACCGATGCCGGAGACCGACACCCACACCGTGATGTACCGCAGCATGCGCGGCAGATCGACGAAGAACGTGGTGGTGATGATGGCCAGTGAGGTCGGCAGCACCAGCGCGCCGCCGATCCCGCTGACGGCCCGGCCCACGAGCACCTGGGGGAAGGCGCCCGCCGTCGCCACGATCAGCGAGCCGACCGCGAGTGTGACCACGCCGATGACGAACACCCGACGCCGTCCGTACCGTTCGCCCAGAGCCCCGCCCGACAGCACGCACGCCGCCACGACCAGGGTGTACGTGCTGGACACCCAGCTCAGGTCCGCCGGGGCGATGTTCATGTCGACCTGGAGGGCACGCAGCGTCGAGATCGCCGACGTCACCTCGATGAACGACATGAACAGACCGAGGCACGCGGCGGTCAGGATCAGCTTGCCGTGCGGGATGACCGGCTTCGCGGGCGCGGCGGCGGCCGTGGTCTCCGTCTCCGCGCTCATCACTTGCCCCGCTTCTCGGCGATGCGCCGCGCGGCGTCGTCCCACGACAGCGGGAGCTCGCTCCGGGCGGCGCCGTAGAAGACGAAGGTCGAGCGGTCCATCGTCGGAATCAGCTTCGCGACCACCTTCGCGTGCGGGTCGCTGCGGGAGAAGGTCTCCAGCGACTCCTGGTCCTGCCACGCGGACAGCGTCCAGAACGTCTTCTTGAACGGTTCGGCGCGCAGCGACGCGCCGATGGTGCCGGGCGCGGAACGGACCTGCTTCCACACCACCAGCGACAGCAGGAAGAATCGCGGCACGTTGAGCAGCGACTTCACCTCGAACTTCGATGCCATGACCACGGCCTCGCCTGAGTCGGGGGACTCGGTGGCAGCGGCCCCGGGCATCCAGGGAATGGTGGGCATGGGGGATATCTCCTCTTCGGCATGGGGCGCGTGATCACAGCAGGGAATACCCGCTACCCACATGAGACACGCGCGACGGCGATCCGGACATGTGGTGGTGCACAACCGCTCCGGAGTGGCGGGGTTGGCCTGTTCGTGCCGCTGGTGTCCGGTACCCGTTGATCCGGACACCCCCTTTGAGGGCCATCGACGCATTCGATGGAACACCCATGTTCGGCGATGCGGTGTTTGACCCTCCGCCATGGCCCGAATTACTTTCCTTGCACGTCGCAGCCAGCCGGCTCAATCGGAGCGATGCACCAACGACCAAATGCTTTCCGAGGGTTCGCCCTCGCGCTCCAGCGGCCGTCGCACCATAGCGACTCCTTCCTTTTCCGGAGAACTGCCCGAACCCGAGGGGCCACCCTTCATGACAACTCGTGTCGCCGTGATCGGAGCCGGTATATCCGGCCTTTCCGCCGCCTACCATCTGCCGGACGATGTCGATGTCACCGTGTACGAGAAGGAGAACCGGCCCGGTGGGCACGCCCTGACCGTGGAGGTCGAGGAGGACGGCGGCACCATCGGGATCGACACCGCCTTCGTGGTCTTCAACTCCCGTACGTACCCCCAGCTGACCTCCTTCTTCCAGGAGGTGGGGGCCACCGCGCTGGACCACACCGGCGGCTTCGACTTCTTCGACCTCGACCGGGGACTCGACTACGGCACCGCCGAGTTCGAGCTCGCCGAGGAGGAGATCGCCCGGCGCTACCCGGCCGACTTCATGCCCCTGTGGCGGGACGCCGAACGCTTCCACAAGGAGGCGCCCCGCGACTTCCTGCGCAAGCGCACCGACATGGCGCTCGGGGAGTACCTGGACCGGGGCGGCTACTCCGACGCCTTCAAGTACGGATACGTCGTGCTGCTCGCCACCGCCGTCTGGTCGGTGCCCGCCGAACTGATCTGGGAGATGCCGGCCACCACCGTCATCGCCTTCTTCATGTCGCACGACCCCGGCGGCCTCGGCGGCCGCTCCGTCGCCTGGAAGACCGTCTCCGGCGGCAGCATCGAGTACGTGCGCCGCGTCGTCGGCGCCCTCAACGGCACGGTGCGCACCTCCAGCCCCGTCACCCGCATCCGGGAGGAGGGCGGCGAGAACGCCGGAGTCGTCGTCACCACGGCCGACGGCGAGGAGCGTTACGACTACGCGGTCGTCGCCTCGCACGCCGACCAGACACTCGCCCTGCTGGACAGCCCCACCCCGCTCCAGGCCGACATCCTGGGCAAGGTCCGCTACAGCTCCACCAAGGCGGTACTGCACACCGACCCCTCCAGCATGCCGCCGGACCGCTCCCGCTGGCAGAGCTGGAACTACGGGCTCAAGACCGTAGACGGCACCCCGCGCACCTGGGTCGCGTACTACATGAACTCCCTCCAGGGCTTCACCGCCCGGAAGGACTACTTCGTGACCCTCGACTCGCCGATCGTCCCGCGCGAGGAGACGGTCATCCGCGAGATCCCCTTCACCCACCCGATCATCGACCTCGACGTGCGCTCCATGCAGCGCACCATCTACGCGGTCAACGACACGGGGCGGGTCAAGCTCGCCGGATCGTACTTCCACTCCCCGAAGATCGGCCACGACCTGATCGGCTCGCACGAAGCCGGATACGTCTCGGGGCTCAAGGCCGCCGAGTCCATTGCCCGCGACATCAAGAAGTGAGGGAACTCCCATGCAGCGTGTCACCGCTCTGGAAGCACAGGCCTGGCTGGTCGAGAAGCTCGCCGTCCGGCTCGGGGTGGAGAAGGACCTGGTCGACGTCGAGCGCTACTTCGACGAATTCGACCTCGACTCCACCGAGGCACTGATTCTCGCGGGCGAACTGGAGAAGTGGCTCGGCTTCGAACTGGAGGCGACGGCGCTCTGGTACCACCCGACCATCGCCGCCCTGTCCGAGCACATAGCCGAGGAGAACGCCCGCCATGCCGCAGCGGCCTGACCCCTCAGCCGGCCGCCCGGTACTGACCCCGCTGACCTCCCCGGACACCGGGGCGGCCCGCCGGCTCTACGCCGTCCACCCGGGGGCGCTGGCGCCCGCCGCCTGGCAGCCGCTGGCCGAGCGGCTGCCGGCGGACACCGCACTGTCCCTGCTCGACCTGGGCAACATCCCGGCCTTCTTCACGGCGGCCTTCGACCCCCGGGCCGAACCCGCCACCGTGAGCGAACTGGCCGGCCGCTGCCTCGCCGAGATCGACGCGTCGGCACCCGGCGACGCGCCGTTCTCGCTGGTCGGCTGGTCCTTCGGCGGCGTGGTGGCCTTCGAGATCGCCGCCCGGCTCGAAGCCGAGGGCCGCGCCGGGCAGCTGGACGAGCTCGTGCTGCTCGACAGCATCGCACCGGTCCCCGCCTTCAAACGCACCGACGAGGTGCTGGAACCCCGGATGCTGCTCGACTGGTTCGCGATGTACCTCGGCGCCAAGCGGGACCGCCCGTTCACCGTGAGCGTGCCTCCGGTCGCGGCGGCCGAGGACGGGCTGCCCGTCGTACTGGCGGCGGCCACCGCGCAGGGCCTGCTGCCCGCCGACACCGAGCTCGCCGGACTGCGGAAGCTGTACACCGCCTACCACGGCGGCCTGACCCGCAACAACCGCTGCACCGCCCCGTACGAACCGGCCCCGCTGGACCGGTCGATCACCCTCGTCAAGCCCGAACGGTCGCTGCTTCCTGACAGCGGCGACCTCGGCTGGAGCCTGCTCAGCAACCGCCCCGTACGTCGGCTGGCGGTCGCGGGCGATCACTACACGATGCTCCAGGACCCGCGTACCGCAGCCGTGCTGTCCGGACGGCCGGCCGATTCCGCCGTCGCCTGACCGACCACCGCACCAGCGCTGCCCCGCCACCCGGCGCATCTGACCGAGAGGACCGTCGTGCACTACTCACGTCTGGCCGAAACCCCCATCGCCATCGTCGGGCTGGCCGGCCTGTTCCCCAAGTCCCGTAACGTGCGCGAGTTCTGGCGCAACATCGTGGACGGGAACGACTGCATCGAGGACGTTCCGTCCAGCCACTGGAACACCGACGACTACTACGACCCGGACCCCACCGCCGAGGACAAGACCTACGCCCGGCGCGGTGGCTTCCTCCCGGAGACCCCGTTCAACCCCATGGAGTTCGGCCTGCCGCCGAACACCCTGGAGGTCACGGACATCCTCCAGCTGCTCTCCCTGACCGTCGCCCGCGATGTGCTGCGCGACGCCGGTACCGAGGGCTCGGGCTGGTACGACCCCTCGCGCACCGGTGTCATCCTCGGCGTGACCGGGGCCAACTCCCTCACGCAGCCGCTCTCCGCGCGCCTCCAGACCCCGGTGATCAAGGAGGTCGTGCGCAGCGTCGGACTCAGCGAAGCCGAAGCGGACGAGATCGCGCGCCGCTTCAAGAAGGCGTACATCCCCTGGGAGGAGAACTCCTTCCCCGGGATGCTCGGCAACGTCGTCGCCGGACGCATCGCCAACCGCTTCGACCTCGGCGGCACCAACTGCACCGTCGACGCCGCGTGCGCCAGCTCCCTCGCCGCGACCAAGCTCGCCGTCAGCGAGCTCATCGAGGGCCGCGCCGACCTCATGCTCACCGGCGGCTGCGACGCCGAGAACACGATCCTGATGTACATGTGCTTCAGCAAGACCCCGGCGTTCTCGAAGAGCCAGGTCATCCGGCCCTTCGACGCCTCGGCGGACGGCACCCTGATCGGCGAGGGCATCGGCATGCTCGCCCTCAAGCGGCTCGCCGACGCGGAGCGCGACGGCGACCGCATCTACTCCGTACTCCGGGGCATCGGAACCTCCAGCGACGGCCGCTTCAAGAGCATCTACGCCCCGCGCGCCGAAGGACAGCAGCTCGCGCTGCGCCGCGCGTACGAGGACGCGGCGCTGCCCGTCGGCGCCATCGAGCTGTTCGAGGCCCACGGCACGGGCACCGCGGTCGGCGACCACACCGAGCTGTCCGCGCTCGGCTCCTTCGTCACCGGCGACCGGGCGGATGACGCCCCCGCGGACCTGGGCTACGCGGCCGTCGGCAGCGTGAAGTCGCAGATCGGCCACACCAAGGCGGCCGCCGGCGCGGCCGGCCTGATCAAGCTGTCCCTCGCCCTGCACCAGAAGGTCCTGCCGCCCACCATCAACGTCGACAGGCCCAGCGAGGCCGTCGACCCGGCGAGCACCCCCTTCTACGTGAGCTCCGAGGCCCGCCCCTGGGTCCTCGACCCGGCCCGCGACCGGCGCCGCGCCGCCGTCTCCTCGTTCGGCTTCGGCGGCACCAACTTCCACATGGTGCTGGAGGAGCACGACGGCGCCGAGGCGCCCAAGGTGCTCGGCCCGACCGCCCGCACCGGCATCTGGCACGCCGCCGACCCCGAGGCCCTCGCCCGCTCCCTGGAGCGCGGCGCCGCGGCCGACCCGGTCGGCTGGGTCCCGGCGGGCGACGCGCGCGTCGGCATCGTGGCCCGGAACGACGAGGAGTTCGAGGAGCTGCGCACCGTGGCCGTGGGGCTGCTGCGCGCCAAGCCGGACGCCACGTCCTGGCAGCACCCCAAGGGCATCACCTACCGCCGCGCCGCCCTGCCCCAGGGCGCGAAGACGGCTGCCGTCTTCGCCGGCCAGGGCAGCCAGTACGTCGGCATGGGCCGCCGCGCCGCCCTGACGCTCCCCTCGGTACTCGCGGCCTACGACAAGGCCAACCAGCTCACCGGCGGCGCCGAGACACTCGGCAGGACCGTCTTCCCGCCGCCCGCCTTCACCGACGAGGTGCGCAAGGAGCAGGAGGAGCGGCTGCGCCGCACGGAGTTCGCGCAGCCCGCGATCGGCGCGCTGTCGGCGGGCCAGTTCGCCTGGTTCAAGCAGCTCGGCTTCACCCCCGACGGCACGATCGGCCACTCCTTCGGCGAACTCACCGCCCTCTGGGCGGCGGGCGCGCTGGACGACGACCGGTTCGCCGAGCTCGCCCGCGCCCGCGGCCTCGCCATGGCGCCGCCCGCCGGCGCCACCGGCTTCGACCCGGGCGCGATGGCCGCGGTCCGCGCCGAACAGACCGCCGTCCAGGAGCTCGTCGCCGGCTACCGCGACGTGAGCGTCTGCAACATCAACGCCCCCGGCCAGATCGTGGTCGGCGGCCCCACCGCCGAGATCGACCGCCTGGTGGCCGACGCCTCGGGCCGCGGCGTCCACGCGAAGCGCCTTCCGGTCTCCGCCGCGTTCCACACCCGTTTCGTCGCCCACGCCGCAGACGCCTTCCGCGAGGCCGTCGACCGCGTCGGACTCGGCACCCCGACCGTCCCGGTGTACGCCAACACCGCGGGCGCGACGTACGGCACCGACCCGGCCGCCAACGGCCGCACCCTCGTCGACCAGCTCCTCCGGCCCGTCGACTTCGCCGCCCGCATCGAGCAGATGTACGCCGACGGGTACCGCGTCTTCGTCGAGTTCGGGCCCAAGCGGGTGCTGTCGGACCTCGTCGGCCGCATCCTGGAGGGCCGTGACGACGTCGTGTCGCTCGCGGTCGACGGCGGCCCCGCCAAGGACAGCGAGGTGGCCCTCAAGCGGGCGGTCGTCGAGCTCGCCGTGCTCGGCCTGCCGGTCACGGGCATCGACGACCACACGGAGCCGGAGCTGGTGGTACCGGTCCGCAAGGGCCTGACGATCCCGCTGCGCGGCATCAACTACGTGACGGACGCGCGCCGTTCGGCGTACGAAGAGGCCCTGGCCGAGCCCACGGCGACACAGCCGGCTGCGGCTCCGGTCCCGGTCCCGGTCCCGGCACCGACTCCGGCTCCGGCCGCCGTCGCCCCTGCCGGTGCTGAGCTGAGCGATGTCGTGCGGGAGGGGCTCGGCCTCCAGGCGGAGATCCTCGACTCGCACGTCACGACGATCCGGCAGGCGGTCCAGTCCCTGGAGGACTCGGTCCGCTCCGGAGCCCACCCCGACACGGACGCCGCCCTGCGCCTGATCCAGGAGCACGGCACGTCCATCGCCTCAAGCCACGAGCGCGCCACCCGACTGCTGATCGACGCACTGCGAGGCACCGAGGAGACCCCGGTGGAGGTCGCGGCGGAGACCCCGGTGGAGGTCGCGCCGGAGGCCACGCCGGCTCCGGTGGAGGTTGCTGCGGCGGCTCCTGTGGCTGAGGTTGCTCCGGTTGAGGCTGCTCCGGTTGTGGTCGAGGAGCCTGTCGCCGCCGCTGTCGATGGCGCGGTGTTGGAGGCGCTGTTGGGTGTGGTGGCGGAGAAGACGGGTTATCCGGCGGAGATGCTGGAGCCGGGTATGGATCTTGAGGCGGATCTGGGGATTGACTCGATCAAGCGGGTTCAGATCCTGGGTGCGTTGCAGGAGCGGTTCCCGGTGTCGGGTGATGTCGACCCGGAGCGGTTGGGTGAGCTGCGGACGCTCGACGATGTCGCTGGTTTCCTGAGCTCGGCATCCGCGCCCGCTGCTGTCGCACCTGCTGCTGCTCCGGTTGCTCCGGTTGTGGTTGAGGAGCCTGTCGCCGCCGCTGTCGATGGCGCGGTACTGGAAGCGCTCCTGGGTGTCGTGGCGGAGAAGACGGGATATCCGGCGGAGATGCTG